>DRGL01000077.1 GCA_011050085.1 Pricia antarctica
ATAGGCTCCGTATACGGGACTGTCGACCCCAGGATACTGCTCTCTATTGTAATATGCCAGAAGCGCACGGGCATCTTCGGGATTGTTCTCATTAATTACTACTTGGGCATTGGCACGAATGGGAAGCATCATCCAAGACGAAAAGCCCAAAAAGAGAAACATCATACACAGCACGATGGTATTCGCGGTTTTGTAATTGTTCTTACGGGTATATGTGAGGCCAAAATAAAATGCGGCGGCAAAGACAAGGCCCATAATAATCGTTCCCGAATTGAAGGGAAGCCCGATGGTGTTGATAAAGAAAACTTCGCTCCAACCGAACAGGTTTAGCACATAGGTCAACGAAAATTTATAGACTAGCATTAGCACGGCAATGACCGCGACGTTTGCAATAAGGAAATTTTTTACCGTTGTTTTTTTATAGGTTTTAAAGTAGTAGAGCAAACCTATGGACGGAATAGCTAAAAAGCCCATAAACTGAATACCAAAAGTAAGACCTACCACAAATGAAATTAGAATGAGCCAACGATTACCTCGTGGGTTTTCAAGATCATCGGTCCATCGCAGACCCAACCAAAGTAATAATGCCATAATCAAGCTGGCACTTGCATAAACTTCCGTTTCTACGGCATTGAACCAGAAGCTATCGGAAAAAGTGAAAGCCAGCGCACCTACAAGACCACTACCTAAAACGGCGATAGCCTTACTGTTGGTCATTACCTCATTTTTCTTATAAACTAATTTTTGGGCGAGGTTGGTAATCGTCCAAAACATAAAGAGAATGGTAAAGGCGCTCGATACTCCAGAAACATAATTTACCATACGCGCAACCTCTGTATTATCGAGGGCGAACATGGCGAAAAAGGCACCAATCATCTGCAAAAGAGGTGCCCCCGGTGGATGGCCTACTTGCAGTTTGGAGGAAGTGGCGATATATTCTCCAGCATCCCAAAAGCTGTTGGTCGGCTCTACGGTGATGGCATAAACGATAAGTGCGATGAAAAAAACACCCCATCCGGTGAGGGTGTCCCATTTTTCGAAGTTCTTTGAAAACATGTATATGTGTTGTGTTTTCCCCTTTTAGCGGGGCAACCTATTTAATCAATATGGCCAGATGCTACCTAAATCGGTCATAGCACCTCATAATGCGGCGAAATTACTAATTTTAATAGATATGCCGTCCGATTTTTGATAAAGGTTTAACAGCGAGCTAACTGCTCTTTACTACATAGTATTAAAGCGCCTAAATCCAGCTTTTCGGTCTATATTTTGAAAAAGTACTAGTACTAAAATCATCGAGGTACTAGTACCTTTAGACTCTGCTAATGGCATAACTAACCCGTTATTTAGTAGTATTGTTCAGCGGTATTTAGGGCATTGATTAGCTCTTTATATACGTATGCCTAGATTATATTTCAGATTATTGTACCCCCAAATATTTGTACAAACCAAACTTTGTTTTAAATTTGCACGCTCTAATGCTGAACAAGCTTGTGCAGTGTTAACCATAGTGGCCTATGGTGTAATTGGTAACACAGCTGGTTTTGGTCCAGTCGTTCTAGGTTCGAGTCCTAGTAGGCCAACGTTAAAAGCTCTTGATTTCTTTGAAATTAAGAGCTTTTTTATTTTTGGTCTAAAAAGTTGATTGATTAACGAATCGATGAGTCAATTTAAATTACTTATATAAAAATGGATTACATCAACCACCTAAAATTAGCCATCGATATGTAATCGGTTATTGTGTATTAAAAAGAAGTATTATTTTAAAGCTTACCTTTTTTTAGAAATATAATCTCTTTTATTTTAATAAATTACTTAGTAGGGAATCTGACATTGGGTAATATTTGACAGAAAGTACAATAATTCTAAGGACTTAGCGGTTATATTTATGCCATTTTTAGAGGTAATCGGCTATCAAAGATAAGTCCGATTAGAGCAAAGGCGATAAAACTTTCAATCGAAATATTAAGTGCGTTAGCGGTTGTTGTTCCAAACTAGTAAGTGTAAATATGGATTATCTCCGAACTATGTCAATTTCAATTATGTTAACCCGATAACCATTTCATTGTGAAATTAAGTATAATCATACCAGCCTATAATGCAGATCTATATATTAAAGATTGTTTAGAAAGTCTTTTAGATCAAAAATTGGATGAAAATGAATTTGAAGTGTTGATTATAGACGACGCTTCTACCGACGCTACGCTAACAACCGTAAAATCCATTTGTGAAAAGCATGGTAATTTCAAATTTTTTACGAGTGAATTAAATCGTGGGAATGGCGCAGCGCGAAATGTGGGTATCGAAAAGGCATCAGGTGAGTATATATATTTTATGGATGCCGACGACTATGTTGCCAAAGATAGTTTGCATAATATTCTTCACCTTGCACTAGCCAACGACTTGGAGTTAGTATTTTTTTCGATGCGTAACGTTAAAGATTCCACGAAGAAACTTTCCACTGATAATTTCGAAGAAAAGAAATCGCAATTAACTTTAAGCGATGGAATATCATTTATAGGTCAGCGATTTTATAGAGACGAGGTCTGGTCTTATTTTATAAATCGAAATTTCCTTTTAAGTTCAGGCGTTAGGTACTACGATGAACGAAAATTTTCCCAAGATCAATATATAACATCCAAACTTCTAACCTTAGCAAAGAAAGTTGGCCATATCGACTATGATGTCTACAGATACCGCAAGACTCCCAATTCTATTGTCAATAGAAAAACACAAGCGCATTTAATGATGCATATGGAAAGTCTCGACTTAGCTATAACAAAATGTCATTTCATGAGAAATGGTCTAATCGAAGATGGCGTAAAAAACGATGCTGCTCTTTTGCGATTGAAGGTAAAGCAACAACGATATATCACTATCCTGATTATGCGTTTTATTCAAACAGATTTACCCTTCACCTACCTAAACGAGAAATTAAAGAAATTCAAATCAATGGGACTCTACCCCATGAATTCGCTTTATAAAATTAAGGATTTTATTATGCCAAGATACCGAACCATGAACTTCATCTTCAATAGAAGGTATCTATTAAGACCAGGCGTTGCACTTCTTCGCTTGTATCGAAACTAGACCGAGACACTAAAGCTTATTTTTTGGTAGCTTATATTACTCCTTATCAGCTAAAAACCATTTTTAAGGTCTGGAAGATTATTTAACACTAATTTAAATTTGATTCCAACCAAACCCAATTACATAAGTAAGAAACCGATGCTCCCATTCTTCATATTTTTTAAGGGTTTAGGAACTAGCATTTAAATAAATTATATAGAAGATGAATTGTAATGCCATTCCAAATTGGCTGAAAACGGACTTTATTAACCTCAGAATAGACATCATAAAAATACTATTTTAAGCTTTCCGTTTCCTAGTGAAATATGTTCTCTTCTCACCGCAAGGTTTTCTTTGAGTGAAATGTTGTGCTTTTTATTCCAATAAAGATATTTTAGGACTATACCTATTACTTTTATTATTCTAATCCATTTTTCTTAATGCATCTTTACGACTATTTCTGCCTGCGAATATATCCTAAATACTTACCATTACCTTTTCATCGCCCGGCAACCTCCACACCATTCAATTTAATATACCTATTAGGTTATTGTTGCAGGATATTTGTATAATCCAAAAAAAATGTATATTTGCACCCTGAAAGAATATCGCTAATATTCATGAGGGGACATTATAGTCCTCTTTTTTATTGCCAAAACTTTTCTTTGTTAGAATACCGAAAGGCATTCGAAGCATAAAGTTTATCCATTTTGACCTATGCAATTTGTCCCCAAAAAATGACAGGTATGTTCAAGAACGAGGTAAAAGCACTTTTAGAAGCAGCTCTTGATGAGGATACATCCTTATTCTTAATCGATTTCACGGTAGCTGCCGATAATTCGATAAAAGTGGTTCTAGATGGTGATGAAGGGGTGTCTTTAGAAGATTGTATGAAGGTCAGCAGGGCCATTGAACATAATCTCGACCGCGATGTATACGATTTTTCACTTGAAGTGACCTCGGCAGGCGCGTCGTCACCATTAATTACACCCCGTCAGTATCCAAAAAATATTGGTAGAAAATTGAAGGTCAAAACAGAAACGAATACCTTTGAAGGCCAATTGACCGCTACCAACGATACGGGTATTGTTTTGGAATGGAAGGCCAGGGAACCAAAACCCATAGGAAAAGGAAAAGTAACCGTACAGAAAAAAGTGGAGATTAAATACGGCGACATCAACGAAGCTAAAGTGATAGTAACAATTTAACCGCAAGAACGAAATGGAAAATATTGCACTTATTGAATCTTTTTCGGAATTCAAAGACGATAAATATATAGATAGGGTAACGCTGATGGCGATTTTAGAGGATGTGTTCCGTAACGCCCTTAAAAAGAAGTTCGGCTCCGATGACAACTTCGATATCATTATCAACCCGGATAAGGGCGATCTTGAAATCTGGAGGAACCGAGTAGTCGTCCCTGACGGCGAAGTAGAGGAACCTAACGAAGAAATTTCGCTCTCCGAAGCCCGTAAAATCGAACCGGATTTTGAAGTAGATGAAGATGTTTCCGAGGAGGTGAAACTTATTGATTTGGGAAGACGCGCCATATTAGCGTTACGTCAAAACCTAATCTCAAAAATTCACGAACACGACAATACCACGATATACAAGCACTTCAAAGAACTTGAAGGTGAAATTTATACCGCTGAGGTACACCATATTCGGCATAAGGCGATTATTTTATTGGACGATGAAGGCAATGAGCTTATTTTACCGAAAGACAGGCAGATTCCTTCCGATTTCTTTAGAAAAGGGGATAATGTTCGCGGTATTATAGAAAGCGTTGAATTAAAAGGTACCAAACCGACTATTATCATGTCTAGAGCTTCACCTAAATTTCTGGAAGCACTTTTCTTTCAAGAAATACCTGAGGTGTTCGATGGTCTGATAACCGTTAAAAAAGTTGTGCGTATACCAGGTGAAAAGGCGAAAGTAGCCGTTGATACGTATGACGACCGTATCGATCCCGTTGGAGCCTGCGTAGGTATGAAAGGTTCTCGAATTCACGGTATCGTTCGTGAACTTGGCAATGAAAATATTGATGTTATCAACTGGACGGCCAACCCACAGCTTATGGTTACCCGTTCTTTGAGTCCTGCCCGGGTTACCAGTGTAAAACTGAACGATGAAAATATGACGGCACAGGTGTATTTGCGTCCTGAAGAGGTATCGAAGGCTATAGGGCGCGGTGGCCACAACATTCGTTTAGCCGGCCAATTGACAGGCTATGAAATCGATGTCTTCCGTGAAGGTGTCGAAGAAGATGTTGAGCTTACTGAATTTAGGGATGAAATAGATGCATGGATTATCGAGGAGTTCAAAAAAATCGGACTTGATACGGCCCGAAGTATTATTGAGCAAGATATTAAGGATCTTGTAAAAAGAACCGACCTTGAAGAGGAAACGGTTGCGGAAGTAGTGCGTATACTTAAGGAAGAATTGGAAGATTAGCTATGAACTGGGCTTGGGTTTTGGTATTTTAGCGAAACTCGTGGCGAGTTCTGTATATTAGCAGCGATTATAAGGAATTTAGGACAATAGTATTTATGGCAGACAGTGCAAAAATTAGGCTTAATAAAGTCCTCAAAGAATTTAATATTTCTTTGGATAGGGCGGTGGATTTTCTTGCCTCAAAGGGGCATGAAATCGAATCAAGGCCGACCACTAAAATTTCCGAAGAGGTATACGGAGTGCTCCAAGGCGAGTTTCAGACCGATAAGAGCAAAAAAGTTGCTTCAAAGGAAGTTGGCGAGGAAAAGCGAAAGGAGAAAGAAGCCCTACGCGTTCAACTAGAGCAGGAGCAAGAAGAAAGAAGATTAGCCCGCGAACGACGTTCTGCAGCTTCTTCTGATAAACACATGGTAGGGAAAGTCGAATTGGCCGGTCCTAAGACTGTAGGTAAGATAGATCTCGACGCCCATAAGAAAAAACCGGCACCTGCCAAGGAAGAAAAAGTGGTAGCACCGGTCGAACCGGAAAAGCCGAAAGTTGAAGAGGTCAAAGCTCCCGTAGTCGAAGAAAAGCAAGAAAAAGTTACAGCTAAATTAGATTCGGTACCCGAGGTTAAGTCCGAAGAAAAGACCGTAGAAAAAGAAGAAAAAGTTGCAGCTAAATTAGATACGGTACCCGAGGTTAAGTCCGAAGAAAAAATTGAAGAAAAGAATAAGGAAGCTGAATCTCAAAAGGATGATGATGTTCTAAAAACCAATTATAAAAAACTTTCAGGCCCTACGATTACAGCAAAAATTGATCTTTCTCAGTTTAAAAAGACGAAGAAAAAGAAAGAGGAGCCCAAAACATCGGATACCAGCGGAAGAAAAAAACGAAGAAGACGTATCATTAGCAAACCAGGTGCCCCTGCATCAGGTCCAGGCGCAAGAAACGTTAAAAAAGGAGGGCGTAGAACTATTGCCGCCAAAGTAGAGCCCACCGAAGAAGATGTACAAAAGAAAATAGCCGAAACCCTTGAAAAACTTCAGGGGAAATCCAAAAAAGGCAAAGGCGCTAAATATCGAAGAAGCAAACGTGACCAGCACAGGGAACAAACCGAAAAGGATTTTGAGCAACAAGAGCTTGAAAACAAGACCCTAAAAGTTACGGAGTTCGTTACTGCTGGTGAAATCGCGACGATGATGGACGTGTCGACCACTGAAATTATCTCGGCCTGTATGTCACTAGGTATCATGGTAACCATGAACCAACGTCTAGATGCGGAAACCTTATCTATCGTTGCCGATGAATTTGGCTACGAGGTAGAGTTCGTAACGGCTGACCTTGAGGAATCGATTAAAATTGTCGCCGATGCAGAGGAGGATTTAAAACCACGTGCACCCATTGTTACCGTAATGGGTCATGTCGATCATGGTAAAACATCCTTGCTGGATTATGTTCGTGAGGCCAATGTCATTGCCGGTGAAAGCGGGGGAATCACCCAGCATATCGGTGCTTACGGCGTTACCTTAAAAGACGGACAAAAAATAACATTTCTCGATACACCAGGTCACGAAGCCTTTACCGCGATGCGGGCAAGGGGTGCTCAGGTTACCGATATTGCAGTTATCGTAATTGCGGCAGATGATGACATCATGCCCCAAACGAAAGAAGCGATCAGCCATGCCCAAGCGGCCAGTGTGCCGATTGTATTCGCCATCAATAAGATTGATAGATCTGCGGCCAATCCCGATAGGATTAAAGAAGGCCTTTCGCAAATGAATCTATTGGTAGAAGATTGGGGCGGAAAGATTCAATCACAGGATATATCCGCGAAAACGGGCGAAGGAGTCGCGGAACTACTTGAAAAGGTTTTGCTCGAGGCTGAGCTTTTAGAATTGAAGGCCAACCCGGACAAAATCGCAAACGGAACGGTAGTAGAAGCGTTCTTGGACAAAGGTCGTGGGTATGTATCCACAATTTTAGTTCAAGGAGGAACCTTGAATATAGGAGACTATGTTTTGGCGGGTACGCATAGTGGTAAAGTAAAAGCCATGCAAGACGAACGCGGAAACGAGGTTAAAGTCGCAGGACCTGCTACACCTATCTCCATTTTAGGCTTAGATGGCGCACCACAGGCCGGTGATAAGTTTCATGTCTTGCAAGACGAACGTGAAGCGAAACAGATCGCTACAAAGCGTTCTCAGTTACAGCGCGAACAATCCGTACGTACGCAACGCCATATTACTTTAGATGAAATCGGAAGACGAATTGCGCTTGGTGACTTTAAAGAACTCAACATTATTTTGAAAGGTGATGTTGATGGTTCCGTAGAAGCCTTGACCGATTCGTTCCAAAAACTATCCACTGAAGAAATCCAAGTAAATATAATTCACAAAGGTGTGGGTGCCATTACAGAATCTGACGTGTTATTAGCCTCTGCATCTGATGCTATTATCATCGGATTTAATGTAAGACCAATGGGCAATGCCAGGGATGTAGCCGAGAAAGAGGAAATCGATATTCGTATGTATTCAATTATCTACGATGCGATTAACGACTTGAAAGATGCTATGGAAGGAATGCTCTCCCCCGAAATCAAGGAAGAGATTACCGGAACTGCTGAAATTCGCGAGACCTTCAAAATATCGAAAATCGGTACGATTGCAGGATGTATGGTAACCAACGGCAAAATATTCCGTAATTCTAATATACGTCTTATACGGGATGGTGTAGTTGTTCATACCGGCAACCTCTCTAGTTTAAAACGTTTTAAAGACGATGCCAAAGAAGTAGCCAAAGGCTATGATTGTGGACTACAGATCAAAAACTACAATGATATTGAAGAAGGAGATATAGTCGAAGCTTTTCAGGAAGTGGCTGTTAAAAAGAAGTTGAAGAGTAAATAAATAAAATTTGAAAATCAGAACTATATTAAAAAAAAACGACCCAACTGGGTCGTTTTTTTTTGTCATTTTATAGGCTGTAATAACATTGCATCCGGATACTTTTGCCGTACCTCCCTAAATTTACGCTCGGCATCAAGTTTGTCCTTAAACCTTCCGACCCTGACTCTATAGGTAGGGGAATCAAAATCTATGTTAGAATAAAGTTCCGGGAAATCTTGTTCAACCTTCTGCTTTATTTCCTGTGCCTTTGAATAGTCGCCAAAACCAACCTGAATACGATAATATGCCGCACTTTCGTTAGCTGTTTTGTAAATAGCCAACAGTTCGCTGATCTTTTGGTCTTGTTCAATGTTGATCTTTCCCTGTTGTGATTGCCCGTAGGCTAGAGAAACCATTGACAAAGTTAGGCATATAAGTCTTTTCATGAATATATATTATGCGAAGTGATATTGTCTACAAAAGTAATTTTTTACAGATCAAACAAAACGAATTTAATTTATTTAGAACAATTATAAATTAGGTATTATCAATCCGCCATCATTTATCAAACAAAGTCTATGTCGTATTTTTGCTATCGATTTTAGCACTTATTTAACGAAGCGCATTAGCGATATCCAGTGATTACGGTGCCGCAAATCATATAGAAATAAATTCCCTATGAAAAAGACTCCTTGCCGCATTCACATTTCGAAGGTTTTGAGTGTAAGCTTATTTATTTTCCTACTCTTATCTGCATCTGTTTTCTCACAAGAGGAAGTTGTTTCTGATGAAGCTGCTACCCAAGTTGCAAACACGGATCAGGCTGCCAACGTTGCAGAGGTAGCGGCTGCCGATATAGAAGGTGACCCAGTTGCCGGAAAGCAGATTTTCAACCAGAACTGTGCGGCCTGCCACGCTTTGAATCGCAAAATGACCGGTCCGGCACTCGCAAACGTTCAGACCCGATTGCAAGACGAGCAAGGTCTTGGAAAGGAATGGCTTTACAAGTGGATCAAAAATAGTCCTGGCTTTATAGCATCGGGTGATGCCTATGCCAATCAAATCTACAATGAGTTCAACCAAGCGGCAATGACCGCTTTCCCGACACTTACCAATGAGGATATCGATAATGTTTTGGCATATACCGCCGCACCTCCAAAAGCTCCCGCGCAGGCAGCGGATGCAGCTGTAGCTGCCGGTGGTTCAGGTGGCTCTGGATCTGGCATCTCCAACGAGTTAATTCTAGGGGCACTGGTATTGGTATTCGGTCTTCTAGTCGTGATGCTTTTTTTGGTGAACAATACTTTGAAAAGGATTGCAGCGGCCAATGGTATCGTTGTTGAAAGGGAGAAAGCGGAAAAAAGAATGCCAATTTGGAAAGCATTCGCCAACAACCAGTTTTTGGTGTTGGTATCGGTTGTTTTATTATTATTGGGCGGTGCCTATTTCGCTTACGGTTGGATGATGCAGATAGGTGTTGACCAAGGATATGCTCCTATACAACCTATACATTATTCCCACCGAATCCATGCTGGCGAGAACAAAATAGAATGTAAGTATTGTCATTCATCTGCCCGTGTTTCAAAACATTCAGGAATTCCTTCATTGAATGTCTGTATGAATTGTCATAAATCCATTTATCAAGTATCCGAAGAAACCTTGACAGAAGGCAAACAGGAATACGGGGTTGACTACAATAAGGAAATCAAAAAACTATACGCTGCGGTAGGCTGGGACGAACAGAATCAAAAATATACTGGCGAGAGCCAACCAGTGGAATGGATTAGAATTCACAATTTGCCCGATTTCGCTTATTTCAACCACTCACAGCATCATATTGTTGGTGGTATTCAGTGTCAGGAATGTCACGGCCCAGTCGAAGAAATGGAAATTATGTATCAATATTCCTCATTGACTATGGGTTGGTGTATCAACTGTCACCGAGAGACCGAAGTCAAAGTCGAGGGCAACGCCTATTACGAGAAAATTCATGAAGAGCTCCAAAAAAAATATGGGGTTGAATCTTTTACTGCGGCCCAAATGGGAGGTATAGAATGTGGCAAGTGCCACTATTAATCTAGTAATCCTGAGTGTCCATTAGTGTGAATTAGCGTCAAAAATCAGTCGCGAATCAGAAAATTGCAAATAGAATATATGGCATCCTATAAAAAATATTGGAAGAGCGAGGCGGAATTAAACCCGAACGATTCTATGGTCGAAGCCCTCAAACATAACGAATTCACGGAAGTTATTCCTGTGGATGACTTTTTAGGGGACAAGGACAATCTTTCGGACTCATCTACCAACCGAAGGGACTTCTTGAAGTATATCGGTTTTAGTACTGCTGCAGCAGCCATGGCCGCTTGCGAAGGTCCGGTAATAAAATCCATACCCTACGTCGTACAACCAGAGAATATAGTTCCCGGAGTAGCTAATTATTTTGCTACTACCATTGCCAATGGGTATGATTTCTCAAGCATCCTTATTAAAACTAGGGAAGGTCGACCCATTAAAGTAGAAAATAACACGGAAGCTAAAGTGGGTTCAAGTGCTAATGCCCGTGTTCACGCCTCAGTACTATCCCTTTATGACAGTACACGTCTACAAGGCCCTTTAGCCAACGGTGAACCTATAGAATGGAGCGCTTTGGATGCTGCGGTTAAATCAAAACTAAGTAGTCTTGGAAACTCCGGACAACAGGTAGCCATCTTGACCCAAACCTATGCTAGTCCCTCTACCCAAAGGTTGATGGGGGATTTGAAGACTGCATATAGCAATGTAAATCATGTTACGTACGATGCCATTTCCGAAGATGCGGCACTGACCGCTTACGAGGGTAAATATGGAGAACGTGCTCTTGCGGATTATAATTTCGAAAATGCCGAACTGATCGTTTCCTTCGGGGCCGATTTTCTTGGCGATTGGCAAGGTGGTGGCTATGATGCCGGATATGCCAAAGGAAGAATACCCAAAGAAGGGAAAATGTCACGACACATACAGCTCGAGGCAAATATGTCGTTATCCGGTGCGAATGCCGATAAACGAATTCCTCTTACCCCTATGCTTCAAAAGGTAGCCTTGGCTCAGTTATATGCAAAACTGAACGGTACAAGTGTAGGTGGGGAACTTGATGAAAACGTACAACGTTCCATCGACAATATAGCAAATCAGATACGTCAAAATCGAAGTGGCGCTGTTGTTGTAACCGGACTCGATGACGTAAATGCACAAACTGTAGTGTTAGCCATCAACGAAATGTTGGCAAGCAAAGCTTTTGACCCGCAAGCCCCCCGTTATGTTAGACAGGGCAATGTTACTGCGGTAAATACATTAATTACCGATATGAAAGCTGGCAAGATCGGTGCTTTGATTATGGATGGTGTCAACCCCATGTATACCTTACCGAATTCTGCCGACTTTAAAGAAGGTATCGAAAAAGTAGGCCTCTCGGTCGTTTTTTCTACCAATTGGAACGAAACTACTGAAGTAGCCCAATATACTGCGGCATCTAACCATTATTTGGAATCTTGGGGTGACGTACAGATTAAAAAGGGACATTTCAGCTTGATGCAGCCCACTATCCGTGAGCTGTTCGATACGCGTCAGTTTCAATCTGCCGTACTTAGCTGGTTGGGTAATAGTACCAGTTATTATGATTACATCAAGGAAACCTGGACATCGTCAATTTTAAAAGGAAACGATTGGAACAGGGCTTTGCACGATGGTGTATTTCCTTATTCTGAAGATACCGGAGCTTTAATGGTACCCATTCTTTCGACCATGACCGGTGAACTCAAACAGGAACTTAATATTCCGCAAGACGATGCTTTAGATTCTGGAGCCTCGGACCCTGAGAACACGACATCGGCAACAGCATCACAAGAGGACGATAAAGAAAATACAGCAGCGTCCGTAGCACCGGAAACTGTTTCCAGCGCTATTCCGATTGCCACCGCTGTTAATGGCTTGACCAACTCCACTAGTGGTGGGGATATGGAATTGATACTCTATTCGAAAACGGGAATGGGTGATGGACAACAAGCGAACAACCCTTGGTTGCAAGAATTTCCAGATCCAATAACACGGGTTTCGTGGGACAACTACGTAACCATTTCCAAAGCCGATGCCGAAAGGTTGGGCTTTGAGAATACTCACGTTGCCAATGGCGGATTAGATGGTAGTTATGCCAATATCACCGTTAATGGAACGACCGTTAAAAACATACCGGTAATTATTCAGCCCGGTCAGGCGAACGGCTCTATGGGGCTATCCTTTGGTTATGGCAAAAAAGTCGGTATGAAAACCGAAATGCAGACCGGGGTCAATGCCTATGTACTTTATGAGAATTTTAAAAGTACGCAGTCCGCCACTATTGAAAAAGCAGCAGGTAACCACGAATTTGCGTGTATACAACTGCATAAAACTTTAATGGGGAGAAACGATATCATTAAGGAAACTACTTTGGAAATATTCAACACCAAAGACTCTGGGGAATGGAACCATCTTCCCGAAGTATCCCTTGATCATCAAGAGGTACCTGCCACCTCGGTAGACCTTTGGGATAGTTTCGACCGCTCTATTGGGCACCATTTCAATATGTCTATAGACTTGAACGCCTGTACAGGCTGCGGTGCCTGTGTTATCGCCTGTCACGCGGAGAACAATGTTCCCGTTGTAGGTAAGCAAGAGGTTCGTAAAAGTAGGGACATGCATTGGTTGCGTATCGATAGATACTATTCTTCGGAAGAAACTTTCGAGGGTGATATCACCAAAAAGGAAAATATGGACGGCCTGTTCGGTGATAACGGCTCTCTAAGCGGTTTTGGCGAACTGGAAGATCCTGCACGTAATCCGCAGGTTGTTTTTCAGCCTGTTATGTGTCAGCATTGTAATCACGCGCCATGCGAAACGGTATGCCCTGTAGCCGCAACCTCTCACAGTCGTCAGGGTCAAAATCAGATGGCCTATAACCGATGTGTTGGAACTAGATATTGCGCAAACAACTGTCCGTATAAAGTGCGTCGTTTTAACTGGTTTCTGTATAATAATAATGAGGAGTTCGATTACCACATGAACAACGATTTGGGGAAAATGGTATTGAACCCAGATGTAAACGTACGCTCGCGCGGTGTCATCGAAAAATGTTCAATGTGCATTCAAAAAACGCAAAAGACTATTTTAGATGCGAAGAGGGATGGCCGTGTCATTGAAGATGGTGAATTCCAAACTGCTTGTTCTTTGGCCTGTGGACCCGGAGCTATTGTTTTTGGGGATGTAAATGATAAGGAGAGTAAAGTTTCCGAATTGGTCGAAAGCGACAGAATGTACCATATGTTGGAATATGTAGGTACAAAACCGAATGTTTTCTATCACGTAAAAGTTAGAAATACGACTGAAGCATAAACCGTATTTAAGTAAACAACTATAACAGAATTTTATGGCGTCGCATTACGAAGCACCTATTCGAAGGCCCTTGGTTATTGGGGATAAAGGCTACCACGATGTAAGCGTGGATATTGCCGCTCCAGTTGAGGGAAGGGCCAACAAACATTGGTGGATTGTGTTTTCCATTGCCTTATTAGCCTTTCTTTGGGGCGTGGGTTGTATCATCTATACAGTTTCGACAGGTATTGGAACCTGGGGTCTCAATAAGACCGTAAACTGGGCATGGGATATTACCAACTTCGTATGGTGGGTAGGTATTGGTCACGCAGGTACGCTGATTTCCGCGGTACTATTATTGTTCCGTCAAAAGTGGAGAATGGCTATCAACCGTTCTGCGGAGGCGATGACTATTTTTTCGGTAATTCAAGCCGGACTTTTCCCTATCATTCACATGGGCCGGCCATGGTTAGCCTATTGGGTATTACCGATTCCCAACCAGTTCGGTTCGTTATGGGTGAATTTCAACTCTCCCCTACTCTGGGACGTATTTGCAATTTCGACCTATCTATCCGTATCCTTGGTTTTCTGGTGGACGGGATTGTTACCTGATTTTGCCATGATACGTGATCGTGCCGTATTGCCTTTTCAAAAGAAAATTTACGGTCTTTTAAGTTTTGGATGGTCGGGCCGTGCTAAGGATTGGCAACGATTTGAAGAGGTTTCCCTTGTTCTGGCTGGTTTAGCTACACCATTGGTATTATCTGTACATACCATTGTATCTTTTGACTTTGCTACTTCGGTCATTCCTGGATGGCACACCACAATTTTTCCACCGTATTTCGTAGCAGGCGCTATTTTCTCGGGCTTTGCCATGGTGAATACGCTTTTGATTATCATGCGTAAAGTATGTCATCTTGAGGCCTATATTACCGTACAGCATATTGAATTAATGAATATCGTTATTATGATTACGGGTACCATCGTTGGATGTGCCTATATCACCGAGCTTTTCATGGCCTGGTATTCGGGAGTGGAATATGAACAATATGCCTTTTTGAACAGGGCTACGGGACCCTACTGGTGGGCTTATTGGAGTATGATGACCTGTAACGTTTTCTCCCCACAATTTATGTGGTTCAAAAAATTACGGACTAGCATTATGTTCTCATTCTTTATTTCAATTGTTGTGAACATCGGTATGTGGTTCGAACGTTTCGTTATTATCGTAACCTCACTTCACCGTGATTACTTACCTTCTTCATGGACAATGTTTTCTCCGACTTTCGTTGATATCGGAATTTTCATAGGCACAATTGGATTCTTCTTCGTATTGTTTCTACTTTATGCAAGAACCTTCCCGGTAATTGCCCAAGCGGAAGTGAAATCAATTTTAAAAGCCTCGGGCAGTAAGTACAAGAAACTGAGGGATGCCGGTAAACCTTTATATACAATTGAAAAAATGAAGGTACCTGTATCTGGAAGAGAGCCGGAAAGAGAAATAATTACACAAGATGTGCTCATGGGCGAAGTAGTTCCGGCCAAGGGAAGTAAAGATGGAGTTTCCGACCTTTTAAGTAGTATTGGAACATTCGATCCGGCAACACAAAAACCGGATGATCTTAAAAAGATAAAAGGTATCGGGCCCCAAATGGAAGCTACCTTAAATGAAATAGGCATTTTCACGTTTGCCCAAGTAGGAAGAATGACATCAAGGGACTATGATTTGTTGGA
Organism: Pricia antarctica; assembly: GCA_011050085.1. Lineage (GTDB taxonomy): Bacteria > Bacteroidota > Bacteroidia > Flavobacteriales > Flavobacteriaceae > Pricia > Pricia antarctica_A. The sequence continues at coordinate 15,507 of DRGL01000077.1, forward strand.
TTCGATTACCGAGTCTTTCCCTGGAAGGGCGCAACGTGATGATTGGGCCGGACAAGCACAGTTGTTGAGCAGTAAAAACAGAAATAAGTAGGCCGAAAAAGGTTTTAACTAATAGGAATAAAAAAATGGCATCTAAAACGATTCATGCATTTTACGACGACGACGATGTCTTAATGCTTGCCGTAAAAAGGGTAAAAGCAGCCAAACATCACATCGAAGAGGTCTATTGTCCATTTCCGGTTCACGGATTGGATAAGGCTATGGGATTGGCTCCAACACGATTGGCTATTACATCCTTCATTTACGGATGTGTAGGCTTAGCCGTTGCCACAATTATGATGAATTACATTATGATTGAAGACTGGCCGCAAGATATCGGCGGAAAACCAAGTTTTAGCTACATTGAAAACATGCCGGCCTTCGTACCGATTATGTTTGAGTTGACCGTTTTTTTTGCTGCACACCTTATGGTAATAACCTTTTATCTGAGAAGTAGGTTGTGGCCGTTTAAAGCGGCTGAAAATCCTGATCTGAGAACTACCGATGATCATTTTTTGATGGAAATTGACATCCACGGAGATGAAAATGAATTGAGGGATTTGTTGATCGATACAGGTGCTGTAGAAATTAATATTGTAGAAAAAGAAAGTCATTAATGATGGATAATTTCAAAAAACTAGGATGGCTGATCGGGATATTCGCCTTGCTTACTGCCTGCGCGGATAAGAACAGCCCCAATTATCAGTATATGCCCAATATGTACCAGCCAGTAGGATACGAAACCTATGAAGAGGTTGATTTTCTTCCTGAAGGAACAGAAGCCCAAAAGCCGGTTGAAAACACAATAATGCGCGGCTGGATGCCTTACGGTATCGAAAATACGCCCGAGGGGAAGGAACAGGCACGTTTGCTCAGCAGTCCGTTAGTTGCCAACGATTCTTTGACAATCGCGGAAAATGAAGCCAACGGTTCTCAGTTGTACACCATATATTGTGCCATTTGTCATGGTGACAAGGGAAATGGTCAAGGGTATCTTGTAGAAAGAGAGAAGATTTTAGGTGTACCAAGCTATGATGATGCCGCACGAAACATAACTGTTGGCACTGCATTTCACACCATGGAGTACGGTTTGAACTCAATGGGTTCATATGCCTCCCAAATGAACACAAAAGAAATGTGGCAGGTTTCGCAGTATGTCATGAAACTGAAAAGCGAGTTATAAAAATAATACATAGACAGAGATATGTACACGTTTACAAATAGATTAAAAATCGGTTCCTTCATTTTGATGGCGGTCGGTATTTTGGGTATTGCCATTGGCTTTATCTCAGCCCCCGGCACAGTCGAGGAGGCCAAAGCTATGGTAGCAAGTAATGATGTTGCGCACGGCGAAGAAGGTACTGAATCAATGTCTGAAGGCACGCCCGCTATGCCAGAAGATGGCACAACGTCGATGCGAGCTGAAGAAGATCATGGTGCACTGACCGAGCACGATGGTAATGCTGCACAAGCACATGGTGGGGAGCACGATGCCTCACACGATGAACACCTGCTGCATCAGTTACAGAATAAGCCATGGGCGGCCCTGTATGTTGCTGCATTCTTTTTCTTCATGATTGCACTAGGGGTTTTGGCCTTTTATGCAATTCAACGTGCCGCACAGGCCGGTTGGTCACCTTTATTGTTTAGGGTTATGGAAGGTATTACAGCTTATCTCGTACCCGGTGGGATAATCGTTTTTGTAATCCTACTTTTATCGGTGTTGCATATGAACCACCTTTTTGTTTGGATGGATGCCGATGTTGTTGCCCACGATGAAATTATCCAAAACAAATCAGGCTATCTAGACCCTACTTTCTTTTTGATCCGGGCTGCCGTTTATTTAGGGGGATGGATTGCCTATCGTGAGTATTCCAGAAAGCTTTCACTTGCGCAGGATGATTCTGATGACAATTCTAAATTTAAGTTGAATTTTAGGATTTCAGCAGCCTTCTTGGTATTCTATTTGATATCTGAGTCTATGATGTCTTGGGATTGGATTATGAGTGTCGACCCACATTGGTTCAGCACTTTGTTCGGATGGTATGTTTTTGCGAGTATGATGGTTTCTGCAGTGACAGTTATTGCCATGGTGGCCATATACTTGAAATCGAGAGGATATTTACCAGATGTTAACGATAGCCATATTCATGATTTAGCAAAGTTCATGTTCGGTTTCAGTATTTTTTGGACGTATCTTTGGTTCTCACAGTTCATGTTGATTTGGTACTCGAATATTCCTGAAGAAGTGACCTATTATGTAACTCGAATTGCGGATTATAGATTACCGTTCTTTGGTATGGTGGCCCTAAACTTTTTGTTTCCTGTGCTGCTATTGATGAACAGTGATTATAAAAGAATCAATTGGTTCGTACTAATGACAGGGATAGTTATTCTTGCGGGACATTATATGGATATATTCAATATGGTCATGCCGGCAACGGTAGGTGACCAGTGGTATATAGGCATACCAGAAATCGGAGCAATCCTTTTCTTTGCCGGAGCTTTTATTTTTTGGGTCTTTAAAGCACTTACCAGTGCACCGCTTCAACCCAAGCGGAATCCGTTCATTGAAGAGAGTAAACATTTCCATTATTAAGAACTTCGATTTATAAGTTCATTAGTAATTTTAACGTGTAATAGTAGAACATACGATGACTACAATTTTAATATTAGCGGTTTTGATTCTTGTGGCAATTGCTATTTGGCAAATGACCAAAATTTTTGAATTATCGCAATTAAAGACCGAAAATGCACAGGTCGCAAACGATTCGGACAATAAAACCCAAGGTTATCTGTTGTTCGCCTTTCTGATTTTTATATATGGCATAACCATATTCAGCTTTTGGAAGTATTCTAAAGTATTATTGCCGGATGCAGCTTCAGAGCATGGTTCCGAATATGATAGCTTAATGGTGGTTTCGATGGTTATTATCTTTATCACACAAACGTTGACACAGGCCCTACTCCATTACTTTGGTTATAAGTATAGGGGTGAGAAAGGCAAAAAGGCCCTTTTCTATGCCGACAATGATAGATTGGAATTTATTTGGACCATTATACCTGTAATTGTATTGGCGGGACTGATTTTATGGGGTCTTTATACTTGGACCAATATTATGGATGTGAACGATGATGACGATCCGCTTATCGTCGAGCTGTATGGCCAACAATTTGGATGGACCGCCAGATATGGTGGGGAAGATAATGTACTCGGTCAGGCCAATGTGCGTATGATTGATATCAATAATGCTAATGTTTTAGGCCTTGATGAATCCGATACGTACGCCGCCGACGATATTATTGTAAAAGAATTGCATTTACCGGTTGGACGAAAAGTGAATTTCAAAATTCGTTCGCAAGACGTATTACATTCCGCTTATATGCCTCATTTTAGGGCACAGATGAACGCCGTTCCAGGTATGATAACCGAATTTTCTTATACCCCTATTACGACTACGGAAGAAATGCGTCAAAACCCTGATGTTGTTGATAAAGTGAAGCGTACCAATGAAATTAGGGCTGAACGCGCTGCTAATGGGGAAGACAATTCAGATCCTTGGGAATTTGATTACATATTACTTTGTAACAAAATATGCGGCAAATCACATTACAACATGCAGATGAGGATTATTGTGGAAAGCCAAGAAGAATATGATGCTTGGATTGCTGGTCAAAAGACCTTCGCAGAGACGGTCACTCCGTCAGAGGGAGAGGCACAGCCTGCTTTCAATACAACCGAGGGCGCTAGCGCGGGTTTATGAGAGATTAGGCACATAAAAATAGCTATAAAAGAAAATTAATAAAATCGAAACTTATGTCCGTTACAGCTCACGCACACGTAGATGAACATGCCCACGACGACCATGCTCATCACCATAAACAAACCTTCATAACCAAATACATATTCAGCCAAGATCATAAAATGATCTCCAAACAGTACCTGATTACGGGACTGATTATGGGTTTCGTAGGTATCGCTATGTCATTGCTTTTCCGTATTCAATTAGCCTGGCCCGGAGAATCTAACATTTTATTTGAAACGTTTTTGGGAAAATGGGCTCCGGAAGGTGTGATGGATGCCGATGTCTATTTGGCTTTGGTAACGATTCACGGAACTATAATGGTATTTTTCGTTCTGACGGCCGGCTTAAGTGGAACTTTCAGTAACCTTCTAATTCCACTACAAATTGGTGCTCGCGATATGGCTTCGGGCTTTTTGAACATGATTTCCTATTGGTTGTTTTTTATTTCGTCCGTAGTTATGATCAGTTCTTTGTTCGTTGAAGCAGGTCCTGCTGCCGCAGGTTGGACCGTATATCCACCATTAAGCGCATTGCCTATGGCCCAATCAGGTTCGGGAATGGGAATGACCCTTTGGTTGGTATCGATGGCCATATTTATAGCCTCATCGTTGATGGGATCGCTGAACTATATCGTTACGGTAATCAATCTTAGAACGAAGGGTATGTCCATGACCCGGCTTCCTTTGAGTATCTGGGCCTTTTTCGTTACCGCCATTATCGGTGTTGTTTCGTTTCCTGTACTATTATCCGCGGCCTTATTGCTGATAATGGATCGAAGCTTCGGAACCTCATTCTTTCTTTCGGACATATTTATCCAGGGAGAGGTGCTGCATTATCAAGGTGGGTCACCCGTGCTATACGAGCATTTATTCTGGTTCTTGGGACACCCAGAGGTGTACATAGTAATCTTACCGGCAATGGGTATTGTTTCGGAAGTTCTAGCGGTCAATGCCCGTAAGCCTATTTTTGGATATCGCGCCATGGTGGCATCGATATTGGCGATTGCTTTCCTATCGACCATCGTTTGGGGGCACCATATGTTCATTTCAGGAATGAACCCATTTTTGGGATCGGTATTTACCTTTACGACGCTATTGATTGCTATTCCATCAGCGGTAAAAGCTTTTAACTGGATTACCACGTTGTGGAAAGGAAATTTGCAGTTGAACCCCGCAATGTTATTCTCGATAGGCTTCGTATCAACCTTTATTACTGGAGGACTCACCGGAATCATTCTCGGTGACAGCACCTTGGATATTAACGTTCATGACACTTATTTCGTTGTGGCCCACTTTCACTTAGTAATGGGTATATCAGCTTTATATGGTCTTTTTGCAGGAGTTTATCATTGGTTCCCAAAAATGTTCGAAGGCAAGATGTTGAATAAAAATTTGGGCTATGTACATTTTTGGGTAACCGCTGTCTGTGCCTATGGCGTATTTTTCCCCATGCACTTTGTGGGCATGGCAGGTGTACCTAGACGGTATTATCAAAATACAGCTTTCCCCATGTTCGACGAATTGACCGATGTACAGGTATTAATGACCGTGTTTGCACTAACTGCAGGTCTTGTACAATTGGTATTCGTATACAATTTCGTTCATAGCATATTTTATGGAAAGCAGGGAGGTAAAAATCCTTGGAAAGCAACAACATTGGAGTGGACTACCGAAACAAAACATATTCACGGTAACTGGGAAGGCGATATTCCGGAAGTTCACCGTTGGGCCTACGATTACAGTAAGGTTGATGAAAATGGTGAATACATCATAGCCGGTCAGGATTATGTACCGCAGACCGTACCGCTGCAAGAAGAGGAAGAAGAATTAAACCACTAATTAAGAGTATACTATAACGAAAAACGCCCGACTTGTTGAGTCGGGCGTTTTTCGTTAATAAAAGTATGTTGAGATTTTACCAAAATCCTGGAGAAACCATCTTTTGCGACTATGATTTTAACCATGCATCGCGAAGTGCTGTTTGTTCAGCACTTAGGCTATTGACGGGTTCAATGGTCTCTACATTTAAAACCGGTGTTCCTGCTGTACCCTTTAGCTCAACCTCTTTACCATTACGCTTAACGGTCATGGTAATCTCTTTGTCAGGAGACCAAGTAAAACTCTCCCCAATAATCGGTCGAATGGCCTCCAGCGTAATCGGTGTGCCGTTAATGCTTTGTAGTACATCACCACCCTCTGCCCCTATGCCAGTAAAAAAACTACTCAATGCTATGCCCTTTCTAATAAAGATGGCATTATTGTTTTTCGGATCAACATCGATAAAGGGCACATCGCCATCTAGAAAATAGCCTGTCTCTTTTTCACCTTCCTTTAGCGTAAGACCAACCTTGGCCAAATACGTTTCGTAGGAAATCGGGACATCGCCAATAACATGTTGGTCAAAAAATGTTCTGATTTCCGGGTAGGTCATGGCCACAATCTCATCGATAAGCTGATCATCTTCGAAAGGTACATCTTTACCGTATTTTTTTGAAAGTTCCTTCATTAACCATAAAACGCCTCGTTCTCCATTACTCAATTGGCGTAACTCGATATCAAGCGCCATATTGATCAAAGCCCCTTTTTCATAAACATTGGCATAATTTTTTTCATAGGGTTCTTCTAGAATTTTTTCGCTCATAACAGTAAATGACATGGCGTCATCATACGATTTTGCATTTGTAATTTTATCCATCATACGTTGATAAAATTCTGTCTCGTCAATAAGGCCCTGCTGAACTTGAAAAAGATTTGCGAAATATTCGGTAGTACCTTCATACATCCACAAATGCCGAGACATTTTTGGGTTGTTAAAATCAAAGTACTGAACTTCTTTCGAATGCACACTAAGTGGTGTAACGGTATGGAAGAACTCGTGCGACACAACATCCATCATAGATTGCTCCAAGCGGTCTTTGGGCATCGCCTCCGGCAAAACGACAACGGTAGAGGTATGATGTTCCAAAGCACCAAAACCACCGGCATCGGTAGAATCCAATTTTGATAGATAAAGTAAAATATCATAATTTTTTGTACTGTTGACATCTCCTAAAAATGCCTTTTGAGCAGTCATCATTTTTTCCATTTCGGGTTTCAAGTCTGCTGCATTATATACATCGTTTGGAGAGTACACGCTAAGCCTAACCAAAATATCGTTCAGTTGAAACGATTCTGTGTTGGGCTCGGCATACAGTATAGGATTGTCTATCACCTCGAAATATCGACTGGCCAAAAAAGTATCGGTACCTGCAGTTTCAGGAGTTGAGGGTTTCATCGTCAAGGTGGTTGTAGGCTTCAGATTTTCGGGCACAGTAATGACGATTTCATAAGGTACTTCTTTCAAATCTTTAAAATAGCCGATGAAACCATGTAAATTCAACATGAAGTTTTCGTCCTTTAAAATGTTGGTGCCAGCCGGTGAAAAAACGGCGTTTTCAGTGGTAGACTCAGAATCATAGGTATCGTTTACTTGATATGTTACTTTATCAAGCGATTTTCCGTTGGATATATTCCACGTATTATCATCCGTTTTTGAAAACTCGAGCTCCTTGCCATCATAATCCAGCGCCTTGAAATTTTCAACATACTTACCATAATTATCAGTACTGTAGGTTCCTGGAACCGTTTTAGGAATATAGAAGGATACTACATCTGAAGTAAAAGTTCCAGGGTCGACCGCCACCATCACCTTATCATCTACAACGTTCACTAAATCGAGGGTCGTGCGTATTACCGATTTCTCGGCAGTGACAAGTCCTTTTGTCGTACCACAGCTGTAAAGGGAAAAACCCGATGCAGTCAGTAGCAACCATTTTTTAATCCTGTTCATGTTCTAAAAATTAATGCGGATATCCGCCGTTCTTAATACTGCAAGGTTATAAATTTTAACAGCATTCTGCCTTAACATTAATAAATAATTAAGTCTTGCGTCATCGCATGCTACTTACTATTTGTTCCATTCCGCTTGTAATTTTTGATTATTTTTGCGGGAACACAAATTATAAAAATGCACTATAAAAGGATACTTCTAAAACTCAGCGGAGAGGCATTGATGGGTGAAAAACAGTATGGTATAGACTCCAATCGCCTAGCGGAATACGCTGAAGAAATCAAGAAAGTTTCGGAAAAAGGTATAGAAATCGCCATTGTAATCGGTGGTGGAAATATATTCAGGGGGGTTGCTGGTGCAGCTACCGGCATGGATCGTGTACAAGGCGATCATATGGGTATGTTAGCTACCGTAATCAACGGTTTGGCCTTACAAAGCGCTCTCGAAAATATCGGAGTGCAAACCCGATTGCAATCTGCAATTCAAATCAACGAAGTCGCCGAACCCTTTATACGCAGACGCGCCATGAGGCATCTGGAAAAAGGTCGTGTAGTTATTTTTGGAGGAGGAACCGGCAACCCATATTTTACGACCGATTCAGCCGCAGTTTTACGTGCGATAGAAATCGAGGCGGATGTCATATTAAAGGGAACACGTGTCGACGGTATTTATACTTCCGATCCCGAAAAAGACAAAGACGCTACAAAATTTGATACCATCTCCTTCGCAGATGTACTATTAAAAGGCCTGAAAGTAATGGACACAACTGCTTTTACCCTAAGTCAGGAAAATGAATTGCCAATCGTAGTTTTCGATATGAACAAGAGAGGTAATCTTTTAAAACTGATTGAAGGTGAAAATATCGGAACGGTCGTAAATCTGTAGGATTGGTTTAATTTTTGATGATTGTTATTTATATTTGAATTATGAACGAAGACGTACAATTTATATTGGATTCCGCAAAGGAAGGTATGGTAGATGCCATTAAACATCTTGAAAAAGAATTTATGAAGATTCGTGCCGGTAAAGCTAATCCGTCAATGCTATCTTCAGTAATGGTGGACTATTATGGTTCGGACACTCCCCTCACTCAAGTCGCCAACATAAATACCCCCGACGGTCGTACCATTTCGGTGCAACCTTGGGAAAAGAATATGCTACAGCCCATTGAAACGGCTATTATGAATGCTAATTTGGGCTTCAACCCTATGAACAATGGGGACTTCGTTATTATTAATGTGCCCCCCTTGACGGAAGAAAGACGTATTCAATTGACCAAACAGGCGAAGGCAGAGGCGGAAGATGCTAAGGTCGGTGTACGAAACGCGCGGCAAGATGCCAACAAAGAAATACGCGAATTAGATGTTTCGGAAGACCTACAGAAAAACGCTGAAGTCGATGTGCAAGAACTTACGAATGTCTACAGTAAAAAAATAGATGCTTTTTTAGAAGTAAAGGAAGCAGAAATTATGAAGGTATAACTTTCCTAAATACCCTAATTTATAAAAGACGACCTTCATGGTCGTCTTTTTTGTTTTCAATATCCAAATTCGAAAGGCTCAACTTTTGGAAGGTCAATAAATTTTTGACCTCTTCAAAGCGGTTGAAAAAATGAGAATGTTTCCGATTAACGCTATTTTTCATCTTGAAAACTATCGAGCTTTTCAAAAAATGGCCAGAACGAATAGCTTGAAAAATCTTTTGAACATATGATAAATACATAGGGGTCAATGTACTTACAATAGTAAGAGTGCCTATTTCACTTATTTACATCTAATAAACTAAAACAACCTACCTCTATTCATCCTAAATTCGCTGAGATGCTTAACAGTGGCGTTATGGCAAATAAAAAATTGTATTAGCCTTACTACCTTTTGTTGCGGGAGTAATTGCCAAACGACTAGGGAAATCGGTCTACACAACGCTTTTAGTGTTTAGTTCTACAAATTGAAGTTCTAACTTTTCAAATGCTACATTAGTGAACTAGGATAGGGTGCAATTGATTTCTGACACAGCTTTGCTACTTTACTAAAAACATCCTATAACCTAGATTTTACATCGAATCAAAGCGGCTTTAAGAACTGGAACCGATTCCCGAAAGATATTTTGCGACGGAATCAGTAATGTCAACACTATCAAGTTCAATACTATTCCATCTGAATTTTTATTTCCTAAACTGAATGTGTTTTCCGCACTTATCCGAATACCACATCCAATAGTGCAGACGTAAATCTTGGTAAAATGGAAATTGAATCCATAGCTGTAGGTCTTAAAGGGGTTATATACCTGAATCTAATAAAGAAAAACTTCTCCATTTCTTTACCCATAGAGTCCCTATCACAGTAAAGCTTTTGCACTACGTATGAATAACTGAACCAAGTTAAAAACAAAACGAGCTTCCCACATTTTATTATGCAGGCCTCATAGGAACACAAGCACAGGTTCATTACCTTTGACCGGCAAAAATCTACAGCATAGTGTCAAAATTCACAAAAGGCTTTTGGGAAAAAACGGCGAATATCATTCTCCGTAACCGTATCTTGATTCTGGTTCTAATTGTCGCCTTTACAATCTTTTTGGGCTTGCAATGGAAAAATATGCGTTTTAGCAATTCATCGGCTAATCTATTGCCCGATGATCATCCCGTAAATGTTGAATATCAAGACTTTCTAAAAACCTTCGGTGAAGAGGGCAATGCGATCGTATTTGGGATTCGGGACTCCGCGTTGTTCACGCCTTCAAAACTCAATCGATGGAACAAGCTTAGCAAGCAGCTGGCGGCTTTTCCGGAAATCGACTTTGTGATTTCCCTTGATAACCTTAAGGAATTAAAACGGGATACTACAGACCAAAAATTTGTTTTGAAACCCCTGATAACTTCAGAAATCAGAAGCCAATCTCAAATAGATTCCCTCACCGAGCATCTGTTTAACGACCTACCCTTTTATAACAACCTGCTTTTCAATAAGGAAACAAGAACTATTAGAACGATTGCCAACCTTGACAAAGAAATTGTAAATACTTCGGTCAGAAAAGATTTTATTTTACAAGAAGTCAACGAATTGGTCGCCGATTTCGAGGCAGAGACAGGTCTTGACGTGCACGTATCGGGCATGCCGTATATACGTACCATGAACTCCCAGAGTATTATTAACGAAATTGGAAAGTTTATAGGCGGGGCACTACTGGTTACCTCCTTAATCTTCTTTTTCTTTTTCAGAAGTTTTCGGGCTACTCTCATCTCGATGTGCGTAGTCATCATCGGTGTGATGTGGGCCTTTGGTATTCTTGGTTTGCTGCGGTATGAAATTACGGTGTTGACCGCATTGATTCCACCGCTTATCATCGTTATCGGTATTCCCAACTGCATCTTTTTAATCAACAAATATCAGCAAGAGGTCAAAAAACATGGTAATCAAGCCCTCTCGTTGCAACGTGTCATCGTAAAAATCGGTAATGCTACGCTCATGACCAACATGACTACGGCATCCGGTTTTGCCACGTTTATTATTACCGATAGCAAATTATTAACCGAATTCGGTATCGTAGCTTCATTGAACATTATCGGCATTTTTATTCTCTCGCTACTCATCATCCCCATAATTTATAGCTACTTATCCCTACCTAAGACGCGACACCTAAAACATTTGAATAAAAAATGGATCGATGCTTTTGTAAACAAGATGGAACATCTTGTTCGAAACAAAAGAATTACGGTTTACATCGTTTCCTTAAGCCTTATGGTTATCAGTATCATAGGCATGTACCAGATCAATATTTCAGGGAGCCCTATTGAAGACATGCCCAAGAATGCCCAATTTTTTGAAGATATCCGCTTTTTTGAGGCAGAATTCGATGGTATTATGCCTATAGAAATTGTCGTTAATACCAAACGTCCTAAAGGGGTCATGAACGCTAATATTTTAAAGAAGCTTGACCAAATGGACGAGGTGGTGACTGAAGTTCCCGAGCTATCCAAACCGCTTTCTGTTGTTGACCTTGTAAAATATTCAAAGCAAGCTTTTTATAACGGGATGCCGAAATATTACCAATTACCTACCAAACAAGAAACTAACTTTATTTTGAGTGTTGCCCAAAAATCCGCCGGCGATGGCAACTTATTGAAAAACTTTGTGGATAGTACGGGCCAAACAGCACGTATGACGACGTTCATTCGCGATGTTAAGACCGATCGTATGGAAGAAATCATAGGTAGGCTTTCAGAGAATTTAAATAAACTTTTCCCACCCGACCGTTTCGAGACTTATATGACCGGAAGTGCCCTTCAATTTTTGGAGGGGACAAAATACTTAGTCAAAAACCTGGTCATGTCACTTGCATTTGCCATATTTCTAATCGCCCTATTTATGGCGTATCTATTCCGATCTTTTCGAATGATTATCATATCGTTGATTCCGAATCTTCTTCCATTAATTATCACGGCAGGAATAATGGGTTTTATAGGCGTACCTATTAAACCTTCAACAATTTTGGTATTTAGTATTGCCTTTGGTATTTCGGTAGATGACACCATCCACTTTTTGGCAAAGTATCGTCAAGAACTTATTATTAACAATTGGCAAATTAAAAAGTCGGTATATGCGGCTCTAAGGGAAACTGGTGTCAGTATGTTCTACACCTCCATTGTACTATTCTTCGGTTTCTCGGTCTTCATTATATCCGATTTTGGGGGTACGGTGGCTTTGGGATCTTTAGTGTCGGCTACTTTATTGTTCGCCATGCTATCAAACTTGATTCTACTTCCTTCCCTCTTACTATCCTTAGAGCGAAACATTGCTAGTCAGGAATTTTTGAAGGAACCGCAAATTGACATTCTACCAAAAGGTGAGGATGCTAAATAGGGCAAAAATCCTATCTTTGCGCTTCAAAATATCAGCATGAAAACGCACAGCGTAAAAGAATTACTCTCAAAAAACCTGTTGTTACAGGAAGTTACGGTAAATGGATGGGTCAAAGCCTTTCGTAGTAATCGCTTTATAGCCCTTAACGATGGGTCTACTTTGGCCAATATTCAATGTGTGGTCGATTTTGAGAAGCTTGACGAGGCAATTTTAAAACAAATTAGTACCGGAGCCGCTGTAAGAATTTCCGGATCTCTGGTAGAAAGTCAAGGTAAGGGGCAAAGTGTCGAAATTCAAGTCTCCGATATTTTTGTTCACGGTTCGGCAAATCCCGAAACCTATCCCATACAACCTAAGAAACATTCTTTGGAATTTTTGAGGGAAAAAGCCCATTTGCGCATACGCACCAATACATTTGCCGCCATAATGAGGGTGCGCTCGGCCCTGTCTTTCGCTATACATCAATATTTTACCGAAAACGGATTTTACTATTTTCACGCCCCAATCGTCACAGGTTCGGATGCCGAGGGTGCCGGGGAAATGTTTAGGGTAACTACCTTGGATGGAAAACAACCTCCCCTAAACGAAGATGGCTCTATCAACTACAAAGAAGACTTCTTCGGAAAGGAAACTAACCTTACTGTATCAGGACAGCTTGAAGCGGAAGCCTACGCCATGGCTTTAGGTAAAGTATATACATTCGGACCTACATTTAGGGCTGAAAACTCGAACACTTCAAGACATCTTGCCGAGTTTTGGATGATTGAACCCGAAGTCGCCTTTAACGATCTCGACGATAACATGGATCTTTCCGAAGATTTTATCAAAAGTGTACTTCGGTATATCCTCAAGAATTGTTCGGAGGATTTAGAGTTTCTTGAAAAAAGGCTTCTTGATGAAGAGAAATCAAAGCCCGTGGCCGAACGCAGTGCCATGCCTTTGATAGAAAAGTTAAAATTCGTTACCGAAAATACCTTTCAAAGGGTAACCTACACTGAAGCGATAGAGATTCTCAAGAACAGTAAGCCAAACAAAAAGAAAAAATTTCAATATCCTATAGATGCATGGGGTGCCGATTTACAGAGTGAGCACGAACGATATTTGGTGGAGAAACATTTCCAATGCCCGGTTATCCTATTTGACTATCCCACAAAAATAAAAGCCTTTTATATGCGTTTAAATGAGGATGGAAAAACAGTTAGGGCCATGGACATCCTTTTTCCTGGTATCGGGGAAATTGTGGGAGGTTCGCAACGTGAAGAGCGTTTAGACGTCTTAAAGGAGAAAATGGCCGCCTTAAACATTCCCGAAGAAGAACTCTGGTGGTATCTAGACCTTCGCAAATTCGGAACAGCGGTTCACAGTGGATTCGGACTCGGTTTCGAGCGCCTTGTTCTCTTTGCAACGGGAATGGGTAATATAAGGGATGTCATTCCATTTCCACGAACTCCGCAGAATGCCGAGTTCTAATCTGAAAAGGTTAACTTTATGAAGCAAGAATAACCCCAATGCTAAAACAACACTTATCGTTCAAACTTTCTCAAAAGCTGTCGCCGCAGCAGATTCAGTTGATGAAACTGATTCAACTGCCGACACAAGCATTTGAGCAGCGACTAAAACAGGAACTTGGGGAAAACCCCGCGCTAGAAACCGGTAAAGAGGAATCTGATTCGGAAGATGACTATGACGATGTTTATGATAACGAAGCGTCTGATAGTGAGACCATAGATACTGAAGATATTAATATCGATGAGTATCTCAGCGATGATGAGATACCCGAGTATCGCACCAAGGCAAACAATTATAGTGCCGACGATGAGGAGAGAAATATACCTTATGCCGCGGGAATCTCGTTTAATCAATTTCTTCTCAATCAATTAAATACAGCTTATCTCAATGATGAGGAATGGAATATTGCCGAATTTTTGGTCGGCAGCGTGGACGAGAGCGGTTACATTCGCCGACCCTTATCCGATATTCTCGATGATTTAGCCTTTACACAAAATATCTATACGGAAGAGGCCACGATAGAAAAAGTACTCAAAATAGTTCAGAAATTAGATCCACCGGGAGTGGCCGCTAGATCCTTAAAGGAATGCCTAGTCATACAATTAAACCGCAAAGAATCTACACAGAGCGTAGAACTTGCTACTGCCATTTTAGAGAAATCATTCGACCAATTTACCAAGAAGCATTATAAAAAATTACTTCAAAAGCACAATATAACCGAGGATCAATTAAAGGCCGCTATCTCTGAAATAGAAAGACTGAACCCAAAACCGGGTGGATCTTATGCAGGTAATAATCGAATGGTCGAACATGTTGTACCCGATTTTTCGATACGTATCGTAGAAGGGGAGCTCGAATTGACATTAAATGGAAGAAATGCTCCCGAACTTCATGTTTCTAGCGAATACAATAATATGCTGAAGGGGTATAAAGACGCCAAGAACAAAACGAAATCGCAGAAAGACACTGTGCAGTTCATCAAACAAAAACTCGATGCTGCCAAGTGGTTCATCGATGCCATTCGCCAAAGACAGCAAACGCTATTCGTCACAATGAGCTCCATCATGAACTATCAGCAGGAATATTTTCTGACCGGAGATGAACGTAATTTGCGTCCCATGATATTGAAGGATATTGCCGACGAAATCGATATGGATGTTTCTACGATTTCAAGGGTAGCCAACAGCAAGTACGTAGACACTCCCTATGGTACCAAATTGATAAAGGAATATTTTTCGGAATCCATGAAAAACGATCAGGGGGAAGATGTTTCGACCAAAGAAATTAAGAAAATTCTGGAAACGGTTATTAAGGAAGAGGCTAAAAAGAAACCTTTGACTGACGATAAATTAGCTGCTATATTGAAAGAGAAAGGCTATCCTATTGCCCGACGTACGGTTGCCAAATACCGGGAACAGCTAGATATACCAGTAGCGCGTTTGCGAAAACGAATTTAATGCGCGCATTTTATCAGGCTATATCCTACCTTTTCCATCCTCTGTTCATACCGTTAGCGGGTACCGTGGCCTATTTCACGGTTACTCCTAAATACAGTCCTGCAACACTACAGACTCATATTTTTCTACCCGTTTTGATTTTGACGGTTATCATTCCAGTTATAGCTTTTTTTATATTAAAGAATATTGGTATCGTATCTAGTGCCCTTACCCCTTCGATGGAAGAACGAAAATACCCGCTCTACATTCACATAATACTTTTGCTCATCGTTGTATACAAGGTAATACCAGGTCAATATACCTTTGAACTCCATTATTATTTCATAGGCCTCATAGCGTCGGCCCTAACTACATTACTTCTTCTTTTTCTTAGGGTTAAGGCAAGTATGCATGTAATGGGCTTAGGTAGCTTATTCATGTTCTTGGTCTGCTTAAGCATACACTTTGAAATCAATATTACTTTAGCCGTTAGTGTATTGACCTTGATAACGGGACTAGTAGCTACATCGAGACTATACCTCAGGGCACACTCCAAAGTCGAAGTGTTTGTCGGGTTTCTTGTCGGTCTGTTATCACAGTTAATGCTGGTTAAATTTTGGCTCTAGGCTTTTTATAGAATGTAAAAGATAAGCCCTATTCGTAAGGGTTTTATTGCAATAGTTTCACCATCGACCATAACTCCATCATTGAATAGACCATTAAGGGCATAATACGCATGTAGATTAAAAGTATTATATCCAAAATTAAAAGTTAGACCGTACTGAAATCGACGAATATCCGCATTGTAGAAAGACTCCCTTTCATTATTAGTCTTATTGGAGATATACTTTGAGCGTGCGCCTACCGCGTATCCTAATTTAACCCCGGCGTACACCCTCCAAAATTTATATTCAGTAGCTGTTGAATTACGCCAACGAAACTCTAATGGAAGTTCGAGCATATGGGTCTCTACTTTATTACGCTTTAAACTATCAATTTCAGTAATGATAGTATAATCGAATCCATCGACAGTTTCTAAGGCTCGAAGGTTGGTGTAATACGAATACACGCCATAGCCCAGACCTATACCTATAGCCGAAGTACGGCTTTTATTAATTGGGATATCTTTGATGAACCCTCCTTGAAGTCCATAAGAAAGATTGCGCTGATTGACGTTCTCGGGGCTATTCAGCAATATATTGTAGGTGAGCCCAATGTAGAATTGATCCTCTAAATACCGACTATCGCCTACTACGGAATCCGTTTGGTTTTGCGCAAAAGTAGCAAGGGAGTACAAAAAAAACATACCGAAAAATGTCCGCATCATACGTATAAAAATAGGTAAATAAAAAACGCTCCGAACAAGATGTTCGGAGCGTTTTTTATTTTATACGATATTAAGGCTATTGCAAATTATTGAATGCATCGCCGTCATATGTAGTGTAATTTACTTTAAGTGCGTTAACCTTACGCAACTCTTGCTTAATATCGGATATCAGACCCATATTCGCTTCTTTATCTACCTTTAAGGCAATAGTAAGAACGTTCTGTAGCTCTTGTGCCTTTTTAGCACGCTCCTCTAAAATATAGTTACCAACATCTGAAGGAACAGAAAACTTATCGTTCAATTGAATTCTTGCTTCGGTACCATACTTACTCGAATACTGAGAAGTTGGCTCACCCACATAAATATAAATGACACGGTCTTTTTTCTCTAATTTCTTGGTCTCACTTGCGTTAGGCAAGGTATTTTCCACTTTAAGCGAACTATCTTTCATTACCGTTACCGTCATGAAAAAGAACAACAACATAAAGACGATATCAGGTAAAGACGCCGTATTCACCGCTGGTAAACCACTATCCTTTTTCTTTGCAAACTTTGACATATCCTATAGTTTAACCTGTTATTAATTGCTTGTATCGGCTTCTGCTTCAGAGAGCTTTTGCGGAAATAATTCTTGAATACGCCTCACTTTTTCCTTCAAATCATCCTTAAGACTCGAAGATGTTTCTGGATCTAGGTAATCCGCTTCAATTCCCGTAAAATCACGACCGTATAAGCGCTGTGCCTCTCGATTCCGTAAATCGTTGTAAGCGCCAACCAACTCGTTTTGTACGGTAATGTAAGTGCTGTACTTCGTTTCCCTATCATTTTTCAATGAAATAATAGCTTTGTCAGGATTATCCGAAGATTCGGCATTACGTTTACCTTTGCAATAACTACAAAACTCAGGTGACCCGGATGGTGCCCCACCGTTATCCAAGAAAGCTATAGCTTTTTCGCGAAGTTGCTTGATATCGGTAATTTCTTCCTCTACCAATAATTGTCCGTTCCGGTTAATATTAACAGTGAAGATATTCTTTTGTTTAATAACTGGTGGCTCTTCGGTAGGGGGTTCAATTGGTGGTAACATCCTGTCTAACCCTGCATCTGTTTCAATGGTCGTTGTGACCAGGAAAAAAATCAGTAGTAAGAACGCAATATCGGCCATTGACCCTGCATTTACCTCTGGTGGTGCTCCTCTTCTAGGCATAGTTTTATATTTAAATTATTTTGTTGCTTTTCTCACTCCGCCCCAAAGCATCGCTCCTAAAGCAATTACGGTAAGAATGAAAAAGATATTGATACCCATTCCAATTCTTTTAATGGTAGTCTCGGAAGTTTCAATACCGCGATCTGCCATTTCAGGTACGCTGACATCGGTTCCATCAGCCAATACATAAGCGATACCACAGACTATCAGAAAACCAACTACAACAAACAATGTTTTCTTTAGATTTGCTGGATTCGAAAATAAATTAATCAATGAGAATGCCAAACTGGCCACTACCGCGATACCCAATAGGATGAAGGTCATCCAAAACATAGCGTTAAGCGCTCCGTTATTGGCTGCTTCCGCCGCTGGCATATCCGCAGGTGGAAGCAAATACCATAATACGGCAGCTATTAAACCTATCACTATTAAAGCAATCTTTACAATTTTATTCATGATTTAATATGTTTATAGGTTTCTTACTTCTTTACAACAACGACATCTTTGGTATGGTCAACTAACATATCTATCAATACAATAGAAGAGTCTTCCATGTCGTTTACGATACTGTCAATTTTTGCAATGATGTAGTTATAAAAAATCTGTAAAATAATAGCAGTAATAAGTCCAAATACCGTGGTTAATAACGCCACCTGAATATCACCTGCAATTAACGATGCACTCAAGTTACCTACAGCACTAATCTTTTGGAAAGCCTGAATCATACCGATTACAGTACCCATAAATCCAAGCATCGGAGCAACAGCGATAAAAAGAGACAACCAAGATACGTTTTTCTCTAATTGACCCATTTGCACACCGCCATAAGCAACAACAGCTTTCTCCGCATTGTCAATTCCTTCGCCAGCTCTATCCAAACCTTGATAGTAAATGGAGGCAACTGGACCTTTAGTATTTCTGCACACTTCCTTGGCTGCTTCAACACCACCAGAGGCCAGTGCATCTTCAACTTGTTGTTTCAATTTACTTGTATTGGTAGTCGCCATATTCAAATAAATAATCCGCTCTATGGCAACGGCAAGACCTAAAATCAAACAAAGAAGAACGATGCCCATGAAGCCGGCACCCCCTTGAATGAACATTTCCTTAAGAACCTGGGTAAAACCTTTTTCAGCTTCTGCCGGAGCAGCGTCTTGAAGCATGGTTGCAGTGGTTGCCATTGCATTAACAGTGTTCGAAGCCAATACAAACATACCACCAGCAGCTAGGATAGAGAATAATTTTTTCATTTTTCTAAACTTAAATTAGTTATTTATTAGGGTTAAAGATAAAAAAAAAACGCAATAATAAAAGTAAAACTTCGTTGCTAGAGAAAGTGGAAGTCCATGTCCTGAGAACCCACCGAATCTAAAAACAAAAGCATTTGATGCTCAACCATCTATTCGGTTTGTACCAAACTTCAATCTAACAATTCAAACTAAACTACGAAGAATTTAAGAAAAAACTAATTTCTATCCTAAAATCTTTTCGTTTTAGCAGAGAGGAAGGGATTCGAACCCTCGAAACGTTGCCGTTTACACGCTTTCCAAGCGTGCGCCTTCGACCACTCGGCCACCTCTCTAATTAACACCCCAAAGCTTAGGCTAAGGGAGGGGCAAATAACAAAAAAAATACCACTCGGTAAAATTTAAAGCGTTATTTTATTGCATCTCCCCACGTAAAGGTGTTTCAAAAACCGTCTTGAATAAGCTTTCGCTAATATTACTTCCCAGTAGGTACATCAGCTTTGCCATCGCCGCCTCGGTCGTAATGTCTTTACCATTAATAACTTGTAAGTTCTTAAGCTGTTCACTGGTCTCGTAATGCCCCATTTGAACACTGCCTCCTGAACACTGGGTTACGTTTACTATATGTATACCCTGCGAAATTCCTTTTCTTAAAATATCGACCAACCATGGTTCGTTCGGCGCATTTCCGGCCCCATAAGTCTCCAATATAAGACCTCTTAGGTTCGGAATATTTAATATACTTTCTAATACGACCGCAGCTAGACCAGGAAAAAGTTTGAGTATAGCTACGTTTCTGTCCATAATCTTATGTACTTTGAATTTTTTGCGTGGATGCACCTTCAACAAATATTCCTTGAATACGGTAAGATGAACGCCAGACTCTATCAATTGCGGGTAGTTCAATGAGGCAAAAGCTTGGAAATGTTCGGCATTAATTTTGGTCGTTCGGTTGGCTCGATATAGTTTATATTCAAAATAAAGCCCTACTTCTCGAACCACTGGTTTTCCCCCTGTTCGCAATGCAGCAATTTGGATCGAGGTAATCAGGTTCTCTTTGGCATCGGTTCGCAAATCTCCAATGGGCAGTTGACTTCCTGTAAAAATGACCGGCTTTGCCAAATTTTCTAACATAAAACTTAAAGCGGAAGCAGTGTAACTCATGGTATCGCTACCATGCAATACCACAAAACCGTCGTGGCTTTCATAGTGCTCTTCGATTATATTGGCAATTTCGATCCAGTGTGTCGGATTCATGTTCGATGAATCAATAGGATGTTCGAAAGAGATAGAATCGATGTGGCAATCCAACTGATTGAGCTCAGGAATATGTTTGAGCAACTTATTAAAATTGAATGCCTTCAAGATTCCCGAATCGTACTCTTTGACCATGCCTATGGTACCACCGGTATATATCAATAGGATGTTGGTCATGTAATTCTATATAAAGGAATGTTGCTAATAAACCGTAATTCTTAAATACCAAATACCTCCTTTGAATTTGCGGTAGTAATTTCAGCTATTTTTTCTTTGGATGTCCCATAAATCTCGCTTAGTTTCTCCAACACCTTTATAAGGTATGCGCTTTCGTTTCGTTTTCCGCGAAAGGGTACCGGCGCCAGATATGGGGAATCAGTTTCCAGTACGATGTGATGTAGTGGAATCTCCTTTAAAAATGTGTCGATCTTTCCATTTTTAAAGGTGACTACGCCGCCGATTCCTAATTTCATGTTATAGGATATTGCTTGCTGCGCTTGTTCTGAGGTTCCTGTAAAGCAATGAAAGATACCGTATAGGTCATCACTTTTCTCGCTTTCCAATACCTCGAAGACCTCATCGAAGGCGTCGCGACAGTGAATGACAATAGGTAGCTTGTATTTTTTGGCCCATCCGATTTGTAGGCGGAAGGCTTCTTGTTGTTGCTTTAAAAAACTCTTGTCCCAATAAAGGTCAATGCCGATTTCCCCTACCGCATAGAACTTATGCTCTGTTAACATTTCTTCGACATGACGCAATTCTACCTCATAGTTCTCTTTAACATGGGTGGGATGCAGCCCCATCATCAAAAAAATATTTGTTGGATAGGCATCCCTTAGCCGAAACATCGCTTCCGTATAGGTAGAATCGATAGCGGGAATAAAAAAGCGTTCAATTCCTCGGTCCATGGCATTTTTAATGACTTCGGATTGATCTTTATCAAAGG
Source organism: Pricia antarctica (assembly GCA_011050085.1). Classification (GTDB taxonomy): domain Bacteria; phylum Bacteroidota; class Bacteroidia; order Flavobacteriales; family Flavobacteriaceae; genus Pricia; species Pricia antarctica_A. The sequence continues at coordinate 36,971 of DRGL01000077.1, forward strand.
CTTCACTGTATAAATGAGTGTGGGTATCTGTCAATATCATACTGCAAAAATAGGGGTATCTTTGTGTATTGTAAAAGAATGTTGATTTGAAATCCTAGATATAAGTTATTCAGGTGAAAAATTAGGATTAAACCCATGCCCCTAAATAACAGGATATGCCCTGCCCCACTCACCATCCATAATTGTAAAACTTCAGAATGAAATCCCTTAGAAAGTTATTAAAAAAGAAGTCGTACGTCAAAATCCCCTTGATATTAACAGAAACCAACCATTTTGCGATAACGGCAAAAATCAATGGGGTAAAAGGTAGGTTCATTTTAGATACCGGCGCCTCGAACACTTGTGTCAGCTTTGATAAAATCGATCTTTTTAAACTGACTTCCGAAGCTTCGGAGATAAAGGCTGCCGGTGCCGGAGCTACCAATATGGAAACCCTGGTGGCTACTAAAAACCGTGTTGAAATCGGAAAATGGAAACACAAGAAATTACAGATTGTACTGTTCGACCTGGTTCATGTGAATGAGGCACTAGCTTCCCACAAGGCGAAAACCGTTGACGGTATCATTGGAGCTGACGTGTTGATTAAAGGGAAAGCAATTATTGATTATAGTGACAATTGTGTCTTCTTAAGAAAATGAAGCAATACTACTATATTGAAAAAAACCCAAAGTTTCCTGTCCATTGCGGACAAAAATCTTTAGGTCTAAAATCTATACTTTAAACTTTACCTACCGATTAAATGAAAACCCAAACAGGGTGGAAACAAAATTAGATTACTTATCTAACCTCATCAGTACACTTCTGAACTACATTTCCAATGCTTTTTTAACATTACCATCCATCAGCAATTCCTCGGGATTTTCCAAGGCTTCCTTAATAGCGACCAAAAATCCGACAGATTCCTTACCATCGATAATTCGATGATCATAGGAAACCGCAACGTACATTATGGGAGCAACTGCAATGGCACCATCAATGGCAATCGGACGTTCAACAATATTATGCATGCCCAAAATGGCACTTTGTGGAGGGTTGATTATTGGGGTCGATAGCATCGAACCGAATATACCTCCATTTGTTATCGTGAAAGTTCCCCCTGTCATCTCATCGACCGTGATCTCACCCTCGCGCGCACGCAGCGCCAATCTTTTTACTTCAGCCTCAATCCCTCGAAAAGTTAAGTTTTCGGCATTGCGAATGACGGGAACCATCAATCCTTTAGGACCTGATACCGCGATACTGATGTCGCAGAAATCAAACGAAATCATTTCTTTGCCATCGATCATCGAATTCACAGAAGGAAATTCCTGAAGTGCCCTAACCACCGCTTTGGTAAAGAAAGACATAAAGCCTAAACCTACCCCATGTTTTTCCTTGAAGTCATCTTTGTATTTATTACGAAGCTCGAAAATTGAAGACATATTGACTTCATTGAAGGTAGTCAACATAGCAGTTTCGTTCTTGACGTCTACCAAGCGCTCCGCCACTTTTCTGCGAAGCATCGATAATTTTGAACGGGATTCACCACGATTACCACCAGTGGGAGTTCCCATGGATGGCACAGCGTTTACTGCATCCTCTTTCATTATACGACCATCTCGACCACCACCCTTTACCGATGTTGCATCGATATTCTTTTCAGCCAATATTTTCTTGGCAGCAGGCGAAGTTGCCCCTGAAGCGTAGCTTTCTTTGGCCTGTTTAGGTTGAGGAGCTTTTTCACTTTCGGCTTTATCCGGAGTCTTTTCACGTTGCTTGTCCAAGTCTTTTTCTGCATCACTTCCTGAACCTTCGTCCCCTCCTTCTGAAGCGGTATCAGCACCTTTACTGGCTCCCCCTGGTTTTTCGCCATCGGTATCGATAAGGCAAACAACTTCCCCAACATTTACGGCATCTCCAACTTCTGCTTTTAGGGTAATGATACCACTTTCTTCCGCAGGCAATTCTAATGTAGCCTTATCGGAATCGACCTCGGCAATGGCCTGATCTTTCTCCACGTAATCGCCGTCTTCTACCAGCCATTCCGCTATCTCTACTTCGGTTATGGATTCGCCCGGGGACGGGACTTTCATTTCTAAAATCATGCTATTATAATTTGCTGTGTTATTTTAAGTTTTTTATTCACTCTGAGCGAATGTTTTAAACATTAGACTATCATCTGATGGTAGTTGTTCTAAACATTTTCCTCCTTTTCTTTAGGCTTCGGCTGGGGTTTCGACATGTTATCCTTGTTTTTATCGAATACATAATCGATAACCTGCTGATGCCTCATTTTCGAACGTACTGCACTACCGGCAGCTGGTGAAGCATAAAATCTTCGCGAGGCGACCCTAAGTTTATGGGCGTCGCTAAAATGCATCATCAAATGGCTCCAAGCGCCCATATTTCGAGGCTCTTCCTGTGCCCAAACTAAATCGTCGGCATTCTTATATTTCTTGATAATTTCCTTCATCCTTTCGAAGGGCAACGGAAACAATTGTTCAATCCTGACCAGAGCTACATCATCTCTATCATGCTCTTCTTGCGCAGCTAATAGGTCATAATAAAATTTACCGGTACAGAAAACCAGGCTTTTAATCTTCTTAACATCGGCGATAGCATCATCGATAACCTCTTGAAAACTTCCGTTTACTAAATCATCGACTGTAGAAACGGCTTTAGGATGTCGTAGCAGGCTCTTCGGTGTGAAAATTACCAACGGCTTCCTAAAGTTAACCTTCATCTGCCTACGCAGAATATGGAACATCTGGGCAGGGGTGGTTACATCGGCCATATACATGTTGTCACGGGCGCATAACTGCAGGTAACGCTCCATACGTGCTGAAGAATGCTCTGCACCTTGGCCTTCGTAGCCATGGGGCAATAGCATAACCAAACCGTTCTGAAGCTTCCATTTATCTTCTGCTGCCGAGATGTACTGATCTATCATAATCTGGGCTCCGTTGCTAAAATCGCCAAACTGTGCTTCCCAAATAGTCAACGTATTCGGACTCGCCATGGCATATCCATAATCAAAACCGACCACTGCATATTCAGACAATAACGAATTGTAAATCTGAAAACGCCCCTGATCATCCGACAAATGGTTCAACAGCATGACCTCTTCTTCACTTTCCTCAACTTTCAAGACCGCATGGCGATGTGAAAAGGTACCACGCTCAACATCCTGTCCTGACATACGCACCCCAAAACCTTCTTCCAAGAGAGTACCATACGCCAAAAGCTCCCCCATGGCCCAATCTAAATTATCGGTCTCAAAGAACCGCTTGTTACGATCAGTTATTAATTTATCTACCTTCCTAAGAAATTTTTTGTCTTTGGGAAGCTCGGTTATAACCTTGGCAATTTTACTCAATTTTTCTTTGTCGTAAGTGGTATCGACGGACTCCATCATTTCCCACTCCCTCACATTTTCAAATCCCTTCCACTCATCGGCCATAAAGGGTGTAATCTCGGTCTTGTCCTCCTTTCGGGAGTCTTCCAACTCTTCTTCAAGGGATGCTTTGTATTCTTCCTCAAGCTGTTTGACATATCCTTCTTCTATGATACCTTCCTTAAGCAACTTGGCAGCATAGATATCCCTCCCATTATCATGGTTTGAAATCGCCTTATACAGTTTGGGCTGGGTAAAACGAGGTTCGTCGCCTTCATTGTGACCGTACTTACGATATCCCAATAAATCTAGAAAAATATCACGATCGAATCGCATACGGTATTCCAGTGCCAATAGTGAAGCATGTACCACAGCCTCTGCATCATCGGCATTAACGTGCAAAACGGGACTCAATGTGACTTTACCGATGTCAGTACAGTAGGTCGAACTACGGGCATCAAGGTAGTTGGTGGTGAATCCGATCTGATTATTAACTACGATGTGTACCGTTCCGTTAGTACGATAACCATCTAATTTTTCCATTTGTATTACTTCGTAAACCACACCTTGACCCGCAATGGCGGCATCACCGTGCACAATAATCGGCAGCACTTTCGAAAAATCATTAGGATATCGGTCATCCTGTTTGGCACGGCTTATCCCTTCTACCACGGCACCTACCGTCTCTAAATGCGAAGGATTCGGTGCAATGTTCATTTTTATGAGGTTACCGTTATCCGTTTTACGCTCAGAGGTCCATCCCAAATGGTATTTAACGTCTCCGTCAAAAATTTCCTGTTCATAATCCTTACCATCGAATTCGCTAAAGATATCTTTGGCGGCCTTCCCGAAAATATTGGTAAGCACACTAAGCCTGCCCCGGTGGGCCATTCCCATAACAAATTCTTCAACGCCCATTTCCGCAGCGCGTTCAATTATGGAATCTAAAGCAGGAATCAAAGACTCATTACCTTCTAGCGAAAAACGCTTCTGACCCACATACTTTGTATGTAAAAAGCTTTCAAAGGAAACCGCTTGATTCAGTTTTTTTAGGATACGTTTTTTATGGTTGCTGTCAAATTTCGGATGGTTATCGTTGACGTTCAGGTAATTCTGAATCCATTCAATACGTTCCGGGCTTCTTATATACATATATTCGACCCCGATAGCATCACAATAAATACTTTTCAAATGCTTGAGAATATCGTTCAGGGTGCTGGCACCGATTCCGATAATCTCGCCGGCATTGAAAATGGTGTCCAAATCGCTTTCAGAGAGTCCAAAATTTTCTATGTCGAGCGTAGGTTCATATTTTCTTCGGTCGCGCACCGGATTGGTCTTCGTAAATAGATGCCCCCTACTACGATAGCCGTCAATCAGTCGGATAACCTGAAACTCTTTTTGCAGTGATTCTGGCATCTCCAACTGCTGACCATTATTGATAGCGGCAGCGCTGGTTTTGGTCTGTTTATCAACCGTACTCGGTGTGTTCGTACCCATGTAGCCTTCCAAATCAAGCTCATCCATGGCACTTTCGGTTCCGAAATCGAAACCTTGAAAAAAAGCACGCCAACTAGGTTCTACGCTATCGGGATTTTGAAGATATTTGTCGTATAATTCCGAAAAAAAAGATGTGTGTGCGGAATTTAAAAAAGAATACTTATCCATAAAAAGTTCTCTGTCTTGGCGATTATCCAAATGGACACAAAAATACATAATTTCCCATTTCTGGGAGTATCTTAGCCGCCATTATTGTTAAAAAGGAAAGATAATGATTAAAAAACACCGAATGTGCCGTAAACGTATTTTTTTAAGCCTGTTTTTGATCGGTACACTACACATCTGTTCGGCGCAATATCAAAATGCAAATAACAATTTTTGGAACCAGATTCAATTTGGTGGCGGCATCAGTCTCGGTCTAAATAACGGTGGATTCAACACATCGGTTTCGCCGAGTGCTATCTACCGTTTCAATGAGAAGTTCGCGGCAGGTACTGCCCTAAATTTCAACTACGCCAAATATCAAGATGCCAAGCGAATCGCCTACGGGGCAAGTATTTTATCGCTGTACAACCCCTTTCCGTTCTTACAGTTGTCGGCAGAACTAGAACAGCTTCGGGTCAATAACAGTTTTGACAATCTATTGGTTCGCATCGAAGAAAATTATTGGTCTCCCGCCTTATTTCTAGGGGTTGGCTACACGCAGCAGAATTTTACGGTAGGCATTCGTTACGATGTTTTGTACGATGAAAATAAAAGCATCTATTTCAACGCGTGGATGCCGTTCGTAAGGGTCTATTTCTGATACACCACGCCATCTTTCATCACAAAGACCACATTTTCCAACGTAGCCACATTTTCTTCAGGGTTTTCTTCAACAGCAATGATATCGGCTAAAAAACCTGCTTTTAACTGTCCCAATTCATCACTTTTACCCAGAAGCTCAGCTCCGGTAATGGTTGCGGATTTTAAAGCTTCCATAACTGGCATTCCCACCTCGACCATATATCCGAATTCTTTACCATTAAGCCCATGCGGAAAAACTCCGGCGTCGGTTCCAAAAGCAATGGGAACGCCTTTTTTATAGGCCCTTTTAAACATGTCTTGAATCATCGGTCCGATTTCGGCCGCTTTTTTCGCTACAACGGGAGGGAAATAGCCTTCGATTTTCGCTTTTTCGGCTACCTGTTTTCCAGCGGTAATTGTCGGTACCAAATAGGCGTTATACTTTATCATCATTTCCATGGTTTCGTCGCTCATCATGGTGCCGTGCTCGATAGTTTTGATGCCTCCCAATATCGCACGCTGCATGCCTTCGTCACCGTGGGCATGGGCAGCGGTCAACATACCATAATGTTTTGCCGTTTCGGTGATGGCTTTTATTTCTTCGATGGTAAACTGCGGATTCTGTCCGCTTTTGGCTACACTAAGCACACCTCCGGTTGCCGTAATCTTGATAACATCGGCACCATCTTTATACCGTTGACGAACGGCCTTTTTGCCATCTTCCGGGGAATTGACCACACCCTCTTTAGGTCCGGGGTCGCCCATCAGGTCTTTGCGCATTCCGTTTGAAGGATCTGCATGACCGCCCGTGGTCGCTATGGATTTACCCGCCGTAAAAATCCGCGGACCAGGTACAAGTCCGTTATCTACCGCATTTCGAAGTGCAATATTAACGCCAGTCCCCCCGAGGTCACGTACTGTGGTAAACCCGGCCATCAAGGTCCGTTTGGCAAACACTGTGGAATTGAAAGCAATGTCAGCCTCGTTTTCCGTAAACCGGTTGAGATAGGAATTTGGTCCGGATTCGCTTTCTATATGTACATGCATATCTATGAAACCTGGAAGCACGGTCATGTTCTTCAAATCGATAATGGAATCCGTTTTTGCGCCTTTGATATAACCGTCCGCTATACGTTCTATCCTATTTCCGGAAACTATAATCGTTTTTTCAGATAAGGTCTTACCAGATGCAATATCTACGATATGGCCGCATTGGAGATATGTATTTTGAGCGGATAAAATTAGAACAGAAAATAGTGAGAGAAACAGCAGTAAATTTTTCATCGCGGATAGGTTGTTTTAGGAATTAATTACTGTTGGTCAATTTTGATCTGCACTGTATTCAAGGTTTCAAATTGAAAGATAAACAATTGGTTTACAGTGTGTAATTTAGATTTAAGACTGACGATGGGACACAACTACAACTGAATAATTTATATTTGATACAAAATATAATGGACAATTAAAGCTAATTTGCTTTATCAACCAAACCCGTTTCGGCCATTGCCAAATTTTACAGCTTAATTGGCTAATCGTTAAGATAAACTAGCGTCCGTAATTTGATATCACCTGCGTTATATCAGTTCCGGATTTTCTGTTCCCAATCCCAAGCCGACTTCATCGCTTCATCTAGTGTATATTGGGCTTTCCATCCCAAAACTTCATTGGCCTTTGTAGTATCGGCAAATGCAGAAATAACATCGCCGGGCCTTCTGTCCACAATTTTATAATTTAATTTTTCTCCTGAAACCCTTTCGAAACTCTGAATGACCTCAAGTACCGAACTTCCCGTACCGGTACCGAGGTTGAACACTTCGTAGTTTTCCCCGTTTTCGTGTTCAAGCAATCGCTTTAACGCCTGAACGTGGGCCTTGGCCAAATCGACTACATAGATATAGTCACGCACACAGGTTCCATCTTTGGTTGGGTAGTCATCCCCAAAAACGGATAGTTCCTTTCGCATACCTACACCCGTTTGCGTAATAAAAGGAATTAAATTTTGCGGCACTCCGATAGGAAGTTCACCAATTTCAGCACTGGGGTGGGCACCCATAGGATTAAAGTACCGTAAAGCGATTGCGTTCAGATTCGGTGTAACCAAACAGGTATCACGAATAATTTCTTCCCCCATTTGTTTCGTATTGCCATAGGGAGATTCCGCCGGTTTTATCGGGGCACTTTCCGTGATGGGCATTTTATCGGCCTGCCCGTATACCGTACAAGAGGAACTAAAGATAAAACTGGACTTCTTTTTTTGCGAAAGTTCTTTAAGGATGTAGACCAAAGTGGCAATATTATTCTCGTAATACAACAGGGGTTTTTCTACACTCTCCCCGACCGCCTTGGAAGCTGCGAAATGAATCACGCCTTCAACGTCGTCGTGCCGTTTGAAAAAATCGATGACTTTTTCCTTATCCTTTAGATCGATTTTTTCGTAAAGAGGCATTTTTCCGGTAATGGCATTGATACCTTTCAAAACCTCTTCGGAGGCATTCGAACAATCGTCAATTATAACTACTTCGAAACCTTCGCTCTGTAATTCGACTACAGTATGCGATCCGATAAAACCAAGACCACCCGTTACCAGTATTTTCATAAAAAAAGATTTTTGTACTAACCACCCTAATGAAAGGGGGATTCAAATTGAATTTTATTGTAAAGACGCTTGCGAAATTCCAAAGGTTAACAAGTATTAGCTATCCATTTACGAACCCAATAACGGCTTTGGTAATATATTCGATTTGCTCAGTATCGAGTTCTGTATGCATAGGCAAAGAAATCACTTCTTTAACCAACTGGTTGGTGACCGGCAAATCAGTCTCATTATATCTATCGTCAGTATATGCTTTTTGTTTATGTAATGGTATAGGGTAATACACACCGCTGGGAACGCCCTGTTCCCCCAAATAGGTTACAAGTCCATCCCGCTTACCATTGGTAATGCGTAAGGTGTATTGATGAAAGACATGGCAATCGCAAGTATCACAAATATTTTGATTACAAATATCGGAGCAATAATTTACAGTTTTGGGTATCAGGATATGCTCTTGGCCATTAAACGCTTCTGAATATTTCCGGGCAGCCTCTCTTCTAGCGTTACAATAAGTATCCAACTTAGGTAATTTAGCCCGTAGCACTGCGGCCTGAATGGAATCTAATCGAGAGTTCACACCGACCACATCATGATGGTAACGCTCGTACATACCATGGTTTACGATACCGCGTAAGGTATGTGCCAAGGCATCGTCGTTAGTAAAAATAGCACCCCCATCACCGTAAGCTCCCAAGTTTTTGGACGGAAAAAAAGAGGTCGCCCCTACGTGACCGATAGTTCCGGCTTTTTGTTTGCTGCCATCTTTGAAAGTATAATTGGCACCTATCGCTTGGGCATTATCCTCAATGATATAGAGGTCGTGTTTTTTCGCCAATGCCATAAGGGCCTCCATGTCAGAACATTGTCCGAATAGATGCACTGGAACGATAGCTTTCGTTTTTGTCGTAATAGCTTTTTCAACGGCTTCGATATCGATGTTGAAAGTATCGGGGTTCACATCTACCAAAACGGGAGTAAGTTGCAAAAGGGCGATAACCTCAACGGTAGCCGCAAAAGTAAAATCGGCGGTAATAACCTCATCACCGGGCTTTAGACCCAAACCCATCATGGCAATTTGAAGGGCGTCAGTACCGTTTGCGCAGGGAATTACATGCTTGACGCCAAGGTATGCCTCCAAGTCTTTCTGAAACGTTTGTACCTCAGGGCCATTGATAAATGCAGAAGTTTCCATTACCTCGCTGATGGCCAAATTTACCTGCTCTTTTATCCCCTCATATTGACCGCCCAAATCGACCATTTGAATTTTCTTCATAAAACAAAAATACGAAACGAAGACTAAAAAATTAGAGTAAAGAACCGTAATTTAGCGGGCCTAACCAAACGAATGTGTACGCTATCTACAACCTGATTGTCAAAATTTCATGGTTATTCCTAAAAATTCTATCGCCTTTTAGTCCCAAGCTTAAACTCTTTGTTTCGGGAAGAAAGGAAAGCTTTACGGTCTTATCACAACATATCTCCAAAACGGATAAAGTTGTATGGATTCATGTTGCCTCATTAGGAGAGTTTGAGCAGGGTCTTCCGATAATCGAAAGGCTAAAAATCGAGTATACTTCCCATAAAATTCTGGTGACTTTTTTCTCGCCTTCCGGTTTCGAGGTCAAAAAGAACACTTCGGCTGCAGACCTTGTTGTCTATCTTCCAATGGATACCCAAAAAAATGCTTCCCGTTTTTTGGACAGTGTACATCCTGAAGCGGCCATTTTTGTCAAGTACGAAATTTGGCCCAATTACCTTCGGGAACTTCAAAAACGAAAAATTCCCGCTATACTGATATCGGCGAAATTCAGAAAAGATCAAATTTACTTTAAGGGGTATGGCAACTTTATGCGAAAAGCCCTTCGCCGTTTTGATCATTATTTTATACAGGATGTCCCATCGCAAGTGCTACTGACCTCTATCAAGATAGAAAATACTTCCGTCAGTGGGGATACTCGCCTCGATAGGGTATCCGAAATTTTGGATAGAGACAATCAGCTCGACTTTCTGCGCGAATTTAAAAAGGACAGGCTCTGTTTTGTGGCCGGAAGCACTTGGCCGGAAGATGAGTCGATTTTGATCGATTATATTAATAACGCACCGAGAAACCTAAAATATATTCTTGCACCACACACCATAAAAAAGGATAAAATATTAGGCATTGCGGGCGCCATAACAAAGAAAAAGGTACTCTACTCAAATATGGATGCCAGCACCATCGGCGACTGTGAAGTTCTAATTGTCGATACCATCGGGTTGTTGACCAAAATTTATAGCTATGCCGATATCGCTTATGTGGGTGGCGGTTTTGCAACGGGGCTCCACAATACTCTTGAGCCTGCCGTTTTCGGAATTCCCGTTATTATTGGTCCGGATTATGAAGGTTTTAAAGAAGCGGAAGATCTTGTAGCGCAGAAAGGCATTCTGCCGATTACAGATCAGTGGTCTTTCGGGGAGCTGATGAAAAAAATACTCGATAACCCCGAATTCAGAAAGAAGACCGGGGCGATAAATGCAGGGTATATTGCTAAGAACAAAGGGGCCAGTACTCAAATTATGGCATATATTCGTAAATTGCTTTCATAGACCACTCACAAGCTATATACAACCAAATCACCACTAATGAATTCAAAGATTTTAAGAATTTCACTGATAGCCGCATTAGCGGGATTTTTGTTCGGTTTTGATACCGTAGTAATTTCAGGGGCGGAGAAAAAACTGCAACTTTTATGGAATTCCTCAGATTGGTTTCACGGCACCATCGTCATTGGTATGGCGTTATGGGGGACAGTGGTCGGTGCTATTTTCGGTGGCATACCTACAGATAAAATCGGTAGAAGAAATACGTTAATATGGATTGGAGTACTCTATTCAGTATCTGCCATTGGATCTGCCTTTGCTAACGACCCGATTGTTTTTGCTGCAGCTCGCTTTATCGGTGGTCTTGGAGTTGGTGCCTCTACCGTTGCGGCCCCTGCGTACATTTCGGAAATCGCACCGGCCAAAGACCGAGGGCGTTTGGTAGGCTTTTACCAGTTCATGCTGGTTTTTGGCATTCTGATGGCCTTTGTCTCCAACGCCCTTTTTAGCAACATAGGCGATAACGATTGGCGTTGGATGGTCGGAATTGAAGCCGTACCCGCAATTATCTACACGCTGTTCGTTATCACCGTGCCTAAAAGCCCGCGGTGGCTATTGACGAAAAACCGAACGGAAGAGGCTCGAACCGTACTCGCCACCATCAACCCTGAACTGACCATCGAAAAACTTCAGGCCGATATGAACGAGGGAATGGATGAACATAGTGCTTCGGAAAATATCTTTATGAAAAAATACCGGTTTCCGTTAATGCTGGCTTTCTTCATTGCATTTTTCAATCAATTTTCCGGCATCAATGCTTTTCTATACTTCGCTCCCAGAATTTTTGAGGCCGCAGGACTAGGTGAAAGTACGGCGCTTTTAAGCAGTATAGGTATCGGTATCACCAACATCATCTTTACGTTTGCCGGTATTTTCTTAATTGATAAATTAGGGCGAAGGCAACTCATGTACATAGGTTCTTTTGGATACATTATTTCACTATCCTTAGTGGCGGCAGCTTTTATTTTGGAATGGAAAGGAATGTCCGTTCCAATTTTTCTCTTTCTTTTTATCGCTTCACATGCCATTGGTCAGGGCGCTGTAATTTGGGTTTTTATTTCAGAGGTCTTTCCGAACCATCTAAGGGGTTCGGGACAAGCGTTCGGCAGTTCAACCCATTGGGTATTGGCAGCTATCATTCCGTCGTTGGTTCCCATATTATTTACTGAAATTGGTCCCGGCCCGGTATTCGCTTTTTTTGCCTTCATGATGGTCTTGCAATTACTATTTGTACGGTATTTTATGCCTGAGACCAAAGGCGTGTCGCTTGAAGATCTGAGCAAATCGTTTCGGAATAAGGGAATTTAGGTTCGCTTTCTAATGTACGCCAGGTTCATATTGCGATAAAAATCAATAGACGCATGCACGTAGTATAGCGAAATAACATTGCATACAACGGTAAAACATACTATATATTAGACAGTTAGTCGAAAAAACTATCGTGAGCCGTAAAGCCGGTTTCCTTTTTACTTATCTTAGTAGAAACAATACTAATGAATATGGAACAAGAACTCAGCCCAGGTGTGAAAATATTAAATGGCTTTCTTAAAATAATGGTGGCCTGTTTGGTTTTTATTTTAGTAGCGATACCAGTCGCTCTCCTGTTAGATTTAATTGGCATCTTTTAAGCAGCCTATTAAGCACAATTAAAAGTACTCTTTACCTTATTTGAAGGTTTAGCTGTTAAAAAAAAAGAACCTTTGATATCAAGGGTTCTTTTTTTTGCTTTCTCAAAACATGTATTTGTAATTCGCTACTAATAAAATTACCACAGTGTTAAACTGAGGGCTCCCATCCGTCGGCATACTCCCTTTTCCACCAATCTTTCATTACCTTTTCATTATTGGTCACCTTGCCTGTGGCAGGGTCTATCTTGATAGTTTCTCCCGCATCTTGGGCCATATTTCCCAAATGGCAGAGCATAGTGGTAACACTGGCATCGTTAATATCGGAATGAAGGGATTTATCCTCCCTGATGGCCGCGAAGAAATTAGTGATATGATTGACATCAAGTCCACCTTCGCCTCGGGTATTGGTGCCAGCGCTTTGACCGCCATCTTCCTTTTCTTCCTTGATCAGCTTACCGCCAAGGTCGTACTGTTGATATCCGTCACGGCCTAGCGTAATTATCCCTTTACTACCATAAATTGTAGCGCCCCTGCCCGGTTGGTCCGGCATAATCACGCCTCGGCTATGGCCTGTCCAGGTAATAAACTTATTATCGGGATATTTATAGGTGAGCTGTTGGTTATCGACAAATTCCCAATCATCATCAAAGGTGTATTTACCACCAAAAGAAGTGACGCTTTCCGGCAGCCCTACACCTAAGGCCCATCTACAAATATCGATTTCGTGCGTGCCGTTATTGTGAACTTCGCCCGTTCCCCAATTTCGAAACCAGTGCCAGTTGTAGGGATGAATATTATCGCGAAAGTCTTCCCGTACCGCTGGGCCTTGCCACATTTCCCAATCTAACGTTGGCGGTACCTCGATTTTCTTTCCGGTGCCTATACTTCCCCTATTGTTCGAATAGTAGGCTTCACCTTTATACACATCACCGATGATACCTTCTTTGATTTCCTTTACCGCTAATATCGAAGTTTTTGCAGATCGTTGTTGATTGCCCATCTGCACTTTCTTCCCATATTTTTTTTGGGCCTCGACCAACAATTGATTTTCATGAGGATTATGGCTACAGGGTTTTTCGACATAGACATGTTTACCGGCCTGCAGAGCCATGATGGCCATGGGAGCGTGCCAGTGTTCTGGTGTGGCAATAAAAACGGCATCTACATCCTTATCCTCCAATACCTTTCTAAAATCTTTCTCTACTTTCGGTACATACCCGATATTTTCTTGACACCAAATATTGTGCTCTTCGATTATCTTGTCATCTACGTCACAACTGTATAGTACTTTGGCATTAGGGTCAGTTTTTATGGCATTAAAATGGGCCTTGGCCCTACTTCGAACTCCGATTACGGCGCAATTGATCTTGTCGTTGGCACCGAAGATGTTGCGATAGCTGGGTACTGACATCGCGTTGATACTACCGCCAAAAGCGATACCTGCCGCTCCCACGGAGGCTTTTTTAATAAAGTTTCTTCTGTTTTGGCTCATTTTTCTTAGTTTATAATGTTGCTAAAATACCTTTTACGTACCCAATCGATTCCATCATCCCAGGTAGCGGATCATTCCCCTCGGCTTCGTATTCCAAAGCTAAAGTACCTTGATACTTCAAATCGCATACCGCTTTTAAAAATCCCGGAAAATCAATGACACCCCTTCCGATGATACACGTTTGACCATCGGCCTCGGCAACGTTAACATCTTTCAAATGGATGTCATAGACCCTATCGAAATAATTGGTGACGTCTGCAATGGGGTCTCGACCGATACGTTTTGTATGACCTATATCGACACAAAGTCCCATGCGCTGGTCTCTGTTCTTGATTCTTTCATAAGCACTTTCTGCACTGGGGTACACATCGTCGCCCGGACCATGGTTATGAATAGCGAGTTTGATATCATGCTCTTTTACTTTATCCTCTACATAATCCAAAAGTTCATGGTTTGGCACACCTACTATCATTTGCAATTCGGCGGCCTTTGCATAATTGAAGGCTTGGTCAACCTCTTCTTTTGTCTTCATATAGATTACCCCGGCTCCATAAAAATCAATCCCCTTCTGTTTGCAAAGAGCCACCGTATTTTTAATGGTTGTTGCATCAGAATCTAAAGGGAGGTGCATACTTTTGAGCGTAACGCGATGTAAACCGCAACGAAGTATCATATCCAAAGCTTGTTCCGTGGAAAATTCACGTAACGTGTAGGATGCCACACCTAGCTTTACATCCTTAGTTTGATTGAAATCGGCAAAATTAAATAGGCTAGATGCTCTTGTTATTTCAGTTGTACCCAATGCAGCAATACCTAAAACGCCTTTGGACGTATTTTTAATGAAATTTCTTCTAGTATCCGACATGGTCATTATTTTACTTCCGAGCTAATACTCTATAACATTTCATGTTACCTCCAACTTCAATTACTTTCATATTTCGCTCTGAGCGAATCTCAGTCGAACCTTTAATTGAAGCCAAGGGCGAGAAGTCTTCCTATGCTATGCAAGATCTATTTTTCCTCTTCCGAAATCTCTCGAATCTTTACATTACGGAACGAAACCATATCACCATGGTCCTGTAAAAGGATATGACCTTCGTCAGACTCTCCGAAATTAGGCCATTTGTCGTACTTGCTTTCGGATACGAGTTTCTTGTATTCGGGACTTTTACGCTCATATTCCAAAACCTTTACGCCGTTCAACCAGTGCTCTACATGCGAACCCTTTGAAACGATGTGTGCAGTATTCCATTCTCCAATGGCATTGATAGGTTTGTCTGGATCGGCCTGGATTAAATCATAAAGTGATGCAACTGTGCGGCTTCCATCATGATTACCAAGTTTGGCATCGGGGTGGCGTTCATCATCCAAAATTTGGTATTCAAGACCAATGGATGATCCGGCACCTTTATTTATATCCGTATCTACGAAGTATTTGATGCCACTATTACCTCCTTCGGTAAGTTTAAAATCTACCATCAACTCAAAATTTCCATATAGGTCTTTAGTAACAATATCGCCACCGGCTGCGGATTCTTCGCCGCCTGACGAAAGTACGCTTAGGATACCATCCTCCATTTTCCAGCCTTTGTCAGGAAACTCGTCTAAACGTGCCCCGCGCCAGCCGTCAGTTGTTTTTCCGTCCCAAAGTAATTTCCAGCCATTTTCCTTTTCAGATTGGGTAAGGGTATTCTTTGTAGTAATTGGTGATATCGGTGAAGGCTTATTGTATTTGGAAATGCTATCGGTAAGTACTTTGATATTCTTCCACATAATCTCGGTACCTGCCTCATTCTCTTCTGGGATACTATGTACCTGCAACGCAATAAAACCTTCGGCGGTCTTATCGTCGACAAGGTTTGCCGCAGGCACGCCATTGATCCAGGTTTGTATGGTATCACCAATTGCCTCGATACGATAGTGATTCCAGTCGTTCTGCTTAAAAGCGCTTTGCGCCTCTTTATTATCGGGCAACGGATTCAACCAGCCTCTTCTTCCCTCGTCATAGATTCCCGCACTCCAAGCCCTTTCTGATGGGTCGATTTCGATTTGATACCCGTGTACCCTACCGTCTTGATAATACGGGTAGCTGTTACTCCGAATCTGTATCCCGGAGTTCATGGTAGAATCGACCTTATAATCCAGTTCCAGAATAAAGTCACCATACATCTTATCGGTGGTCATAAATGAATTGGGTGTATCGTGAACGGTACTGCCAACTATCATTCCATCACGGACTTCATAATCTGCCTCACCACCTTTTTGGGAAAAACCGTTTAGGGTTTCACCGTCGAACAGCGCAATCCACGGAGTTTCGTCTTTAGGGGTTTGATCGCATGCAGCCATAACAATTAATGCAAACAATAGGGCTACTTGCTGTATTCTTTTACTTTTAAATTCGGTAATTTTCATAGGATATATCGATTTAAATCTAATATATGAATTTTAAGGTAGGATTGAAACGGCTACCTTATTTTATACGGATTTTTGTTCATTTTGTGTAATGACGAAAGCCAGTACGATCGTACTGGCTTTTGCAGAGACTTTGTTTTTATTATTGGGGATATCCAGGATTTTGAGGATAACCGCCCACGGTTCTATCGATTTGATTTTGAGGAATCGGACGTACCGTATGGTACTCCTTAATGTTCGGTGCACCTTGAGGATTGTACTGGGTAACCCTTTCCACCAATTTACCCGTACGGGCCAAATCCCACCATCTCCAACCTTCTCCAGCAAGTTCCCTCGCCCGTTCATCCAATAAGAAATCGAGGTTCACATCTGCGGCGGCAATTTGAATAGCGGCTTCTTGTCCCGGAACTGCTGCCCTTTCCCTGATTACATTGATATCATCGGCGGCTCCTGCAGGATTGTTTTGCTGCAGTTTCGCCTCTGCCCTCAATAAGTAGGCATCGGCAAGGCGCATCAGGATAAAATCACGTTGACCCTGCTCTTTTTGTCGATCAGGCCGAGTGGGATCGATCCATTTGTTCAAGGAAGGAAATAAAACTTCGGTGTATTCATCGTCAGTGATTACGATATACGGTTTACTGTCTTGTCTAGATTGTGGCCATAAATCGTTACGCATTGGACCGGGAATATAAATCGCCGTGTCACCTATGGCCAACGCTGCCCTAGCAGGTTCTCCCGTTGAAGGATCGGCCTCCGTTGCAGGTTCTTCTTTATTTGCATACCAGACATGCTTAAAGGAAGAATCATATCTCGAATCTATGGTCCTATCCCATAATGTTAGCATAAATTCGGTTGGACGGTGTCTTCTCCATGGTCTTCCGTTGGCGATATCACGGGTCATGCCGCGACGAACGTCATATTCCATAAGAAAATACAAGTGACCTCGATGACCATAGGTGTCGATACCGCTATCGACCTGCTCCTTAGAATTAGAAATAACGAAGATTACTTCATTGTTTATTTGATTGCTAATGTCGAACAAACTCGCGAAATTTGGTAGTAATGAAAAACCGTAATCATTGATGACATTACTGAAAAGAGTTTCTGCCCTAGAAGCGTCGTTACTTTCAGAAAACCCGGTATAACCTCGGGTCAAAAGGGCCTTGCCCAACAGAAATTCTGCCGCAGGCTTAGTTGCCCTACCGTAGTCGGACTGCTCTTCGGGAAGATTGGCAATAGCGAATTCCAAATCGGGCACAATAGCCTGAGCGTAAATCTCGGCCTGGGGCGTTTTATTCGCGGTCACCTCAACATCAAGCGTTTCATCAAGACTGAGATGGGCGTCGCCATAGGTGGTAACAATCTGAAAATAGTACAAGGCCCGTAAAAAACGTGCTTCGGCAATTCGAACATTTTTCTCGGCCTCATCCATTGTAACATCAGCAGAACGATTGATGACGCCGTTCGCCTGATTGATTCCCCTATACCAAGTCTCCCAAGCAAGAGTCACATATGCTGACGATGCATTGAGGCTGGTGTCATAAAAATTAAAAAATTTATGCCCTCCATCTGAACCATTGGTCCAGATATCAGTGCCGAAAGTAGTCATGGCAAACCCTGCTTCCTGGCCATAAAATGGCTTCAAAAGCGAGTAAGTTGCATTGACGGCATCTTGAAAACCTCCTTCCGTATTATAGTAGGTATCTGCCGAAACATCGGTCACCAATTCTTCATCCAGATAATCGTTACAGGAATTGGCCAATAGACCAAAGACCAGAATTGAAATATAAAATATTCTCTTTTTCATAATGTTTAGATTACAATTTTTTACTGAGTCGAATGTTAAAATGTTGCGCTCAAAGTCAATGAATACATTTTGCTGCTAGGCACGATTCCCGACCCTAATGAACCAGCGCCATTAGCTTCGCCAGGAACTTGAAGGCTGAAAGCGCCGGCCCCGTCATCTGTCTCACCAATCTCTGGGTCGAAGGTTTCGTAATCTGATATAAACCATAGATTCTGACCTGACAGCGTAAATTTTAGACTCTGCATGCCCAACTTCTCCGTAATTGATTGTGGTAAGCTATACGCCAAGGATACGTTTCTCAATTTGATAAAGCTACCATCAAAGTAGGTAAGTGTGGAACCATTTCTGGGGCTTTCCTGATTCTGATTGGGCCTTGGGTTTGCATTGCTAGGGTTATCTATGGTCCAGTAATCCACATCTAAGTTATTGTACCTGGCAAAAAGGGAATTGTTACCTGCATGAAAGTCAGACTGGATAGTTTGGCCCTGTCGATAATAAAAGAAAACACCAAGTTCTAGGCCTTTATAAGAAAATCGATTGTTAAGGCCCCCATAGTAATCTGGGGTATCAACACCTAAAATCTTCCGGTCGTCAGGTGTGATCAGTCCATCACCATCTAAATCGTTTAACCGAATCTCCCCAGGTACTTTTTGTTCTTGAGCAGTGGCCAAATCGACCTCATCTGCTTGATATATGCCTACTTTCTCATAATCAAAGAATACTTGAATAGGTTCACCAATAAACCATCCGTTTCCAATATCATCTGCCGGATTTCCGTTTTCGTCGGTTAGGGCCAATTCTGTAATTTGTTCGCGGTATCCCGCGATATTGAAGTCCATCTTCCAAGTAAATCCTTCTGGATTATCCAATATATTGGCACTAAGGGCAACTTCTAGTCCTTGCGTTTGTGTAGATCCGATATTCTGTAATATGCTGCCATATCCTGCGGTAGGTGGAAGGCTCCTATTTAACAATATATTCTCCGTATTGGTGCGAAACCAATCAACAGTACCATTGATGCGGCCGTTGAATAGTCCAAAATCAACCCCTATATCCAAGGTTTTCGAAACTTCCCAGCCTAAAGCAGGATTGGGGATTTCGGATAAGGCAAAACCAAGGGCATTGTTCTCTCCGTATGCAAAAGGTCTTGGTTCTAGCCTCCCAGCGGTTTGATATGGATTTACTGAGGTATTTCCAACCTCCCCGTACGATGCTCTTAACATTAATTGATAGATTGAAGTATCCTGTAAAAAGGATTCTTCGGAAATTCTCCATCCTGCAGAAAATCCAGGGAAATAATTCCACTTGTTCCCTTCCGCCAATCTAGAAGACCCATCGGCTCTCAATGAGGCCTGAAACAGATATTTGCCACTGATATCATAATTAAGGCGGCCCATAAAAGAACTCAAGGTCCATTCTGTCAATCTGGAAGATGCAATGCTATTATCGGCTGACCGTAAATTATAAAACGATTGGGATTCGTAAGGTATACCGGTAACCGAGGCATCGGTAATTTCGGTTCGAGAGCTTTGAACACTTTGTAACAGGGTCACCTTGAGATTTTGTTTATCCGTAATATCCTTATCGAATGTTAGGAGATTCTCTAGAGTATAGGCAAAGTTATCTGAATGGGTTACAGCGGCATCTCCTGGGCCACCACGATTATCATTGGTAAGGCTTCCCCTGAACTGCCCTCTTCTTCCCAAACGAATATCCGGACCGAACAATGTTCTAAACTTAAGATTTTCTGTTATGCCAATATCTAAAAAGATTGGAGCAAAAATACGGGTCCATTTTCGCTCATCAATGTAAGCATCAGGAACCAGCTCGCTGAGGGGGTTGGTACGAATACCATCGTTTGTGGGCAAAAAGATTATATTACCTTCCGCATCGTAGGGTACGCCCAACGGGTTATTTGCTAAAGCTTCCCCAATTGTGGCATTCGAGCCCCAATTTTGTACCGAATTGGAAATCAAAAACGAAGCACCGATTTTAAAAATATCATTAATGCGATGATCGACGTTCAAACGACCAGAAAAACGTTCGTAATCTTGATTGCTAATAATACCACGTTCCTTGAAATAACCAATTGAAGTGTTAAATGTGGTCTTATCAGACCCCCCACTTACTCCGAGCTGATGATTTGTCTGATAACCAGACCCTAAGACCAAGTCAAGATAATCTGTGGAGCGCCCTTGGGCGATGGATTCTAATTCTATTGGATCAAAAAATACTTGATTGTCTGCAGGTATGGTTCCGTCCCAAGATGTGCGCCTTGCTTCCCGCTTTAAGTCGGCATATTCTTGACCGTTCATCATATCTACCGTACTCGATGCGGAAGTCAAGCCCATCTGGCTACTGTACCGCACCTGTGTCTTACCTTCTTTACCCCGATTCGTGGTAACAAGAATAACCCCATTCGCACCTCTCGATCCATATACCGCAGTTGCAGCGGCATCTTTTAATATTTGGAGATTATCGATATCTTGGGGATTGATATCCGACATCGATTCAGACCCATCTATCAAAGGTATACCGTCGACTACATACAAAGGGTCATTGGAAGCGGTTATAGAACGCCTACCCCGAATTCTAACGGTGGATGTCTGCCCAGGCCTTCCTCCAGAAGATTGAATATCGACCCCTGATACTTGTCCTTTTACGGCATCAATCGCACTTGAGGTCTGTACGATGCTTAATTGTTCGGCCTGCACCGAGGAAATCGCAGCTGTAACCTCGCCTTTTTTCTGGGTTCCATAACCGACCACAACCACTTCGTCGAGCAAAGCCGAATCTTCTTCCATAGCAACATTTACCGTAGATTTTCCGTCAATACGTACTTCGGTTCTCTTATAACCGATATAACTGAAAACCAAAGTAGCGTCAGACCCTGCAGCGATAGAATAATTTCCGTCAAAATCAGCGGTAGTACCGGTCGTACTACCTTTTACGACTACAGTAGCCCCAGGCAAAGGTATGCCCTCCACATCGGTAATAGTTCCCGTTACTGTGGATTGGTCAGGCACTATAGAAGCAAAATAGGTAGGGATTGGATTGCTTTCCCGTAAGCCTGCAATACCTGAAAAATTAGGATAAAATAGTAATACAAGAAGTAATGAGAGAGAAAAATTAGTTTTGAGCACGGCATGCCCAGAACTGCCTTGGCATTTTAGCTTTTTCATTTTTGAGTTAGTTTGAAAGGTTAGTTATACTTTAAGCACAATCGAGAATATTGAGTTGAATTTTTCTACATACTTAAGAATCGCTCAAAAGGATTTTCATAAAAACCTTTTGAAAAAGACCAATAATTACATTTTTATTATACTTAAAAATTGAAGGATTCGCTTTTCAGCAAGCTCAAAAATGTTAATTATTTAACGAATGTAACTTTCCGCCTTCAATTAAACAAGCGAAGTATGTAAAAGTTTAAGAATTTTTATACTAAATCATTCAAGAAGCAGTGGTAAAATTGCTACATACAATAGAAAAACCCAATAATTTAAAATAAATCGAAAATTAAAGTGGTCAGTTAGATTTCCTGTAGGTATCGATGGACTAAAAAAGGGACACCCAAGATTTCTCCTGAAATGCCCCAAGGGAACTTTCGTGATAACTAAAAATGGTGGGTTATAAGATTATACTTGATTGATTATTCTAAACCACCGATATAGGACTATAAAAAAGAAATTCAAAGGCTTAAAGGCTTGTATTCAACCTGTAAATCTTATAGGGTAAAATGTAAATATAAAACGCTTTCAAAAAGGCTAAGAGAAATAGTGAACTTTGCTAAAACATCGCTAAAATGCACATAGCATCGACAAGATATTTAATTAATCGGATTTTTCCTACTTATTTCAGGAATTGATTTATTTGATGCCTTGCTCCAGATACTGTCCCCATCCTACTTTCTCTGCAATAAGCTGGATCATAAGCTTGCCTTTAAGTAGCAAATGGTTTTCAAGGGTTCATCTTCATCGAAAAGTTTAGGGAAAGGCAGGGCGAGAAACTTTTGCCTTTTAGATCTTGGGAAGCATCGGTCATCTTGCTAAACATGCAAATGTCAAATTTGAGGGCCATACTTTCCGAGTAGTATAAAGTCTTTAGGCTCCGGAATCCCCTGTTGGTGGTGCCCTTGTTGTTTATAACCATTTGCGCCAATAACTTCTTCGAACACCTATTGCCAATTTTTACCGAGAACATTGCTGGATGGAGTAATGTGGACTATTCCCAAATTTACGCTGCCGCGGATATTATTGGTGGCATCGGTGGCATTTTGGCGGGAGGATGGTTGATCGAAACATTTGGAAAGAAACTGATGGTAAATGTTTTTTTGTCATTATGGGGATGGCGATACTCTTGGCGTTTTCAGAACCCCTTTGGGAACAAACCCTTTTTATGGATGGTTTTATTATTATGTATCGTCTCTTCAATACCTTTGCAAAAATCGGGGTGTTCGCCATTGTAATGCAATGCTGTTCAAGAAACGTTTCGGCCAGTCAATTCAACATTTACATGACCAAAGGCTCCATAGCCGGTGCCTCTCTAATCGGACCAATCAAGGAAAATTTCAGTTGGGAAATCTCCTTTCTTATTTTTGTAGGCTTTATGCTTTTGGCCTGGTTGGTCATGGAATTTTTGAATATCGACCAACAAATCAAAAAATAACTGCCCTCGAAAAGGAAGCGGCGAAAGAAGAGTTTTTGAAGGCAAGTTGAGCTAAGAGTGCTGAAATACAATTATTACGGCAAGCTCAATCCGGAAATCTGTTGACATTGCGCTAGGTATTTTTCCTGAGTAGCAACATCATCGCATTCCGTTCGGTACTTTTCTCTTTCTTGATGGTAAAAATAATTTCCGGAAACCTGTGCTTCTGGCGTGTCGCTTACCGCTAGCCATACTTGTGTCTCCGGTGCCTTCTCCAAACTGTCCGGTGCATGGCTACCGCCCATCTTTGTGGCGACCCAACCTGGCGATACCGCGTTAGCAAATACATCGTTCCACTTTCTACCAACGGCAAAGGCAAGCAAGATGTTCTGTAGCTTACTATCGGAGTAGGCTTGCGACCCGTTCCAGCGCTTCCGCTCCCATAGCATATCGTTTAGTGTGGCATCACCCCCATTGTGCATTCCCGAACTGGTATAGATCAAGCGTTTCGGTTTTTGGAGCAAACAGGTAAGGATATAGGGCGCCAAACTATTGATAGCGAAAACTCGGGGCAGACCGTCTTTGGTCTCGCCACGTTCGGTTTCCTGAAACCCTATACCAGCGTTGTAAATGACACTGTCCATTCGGCCAATTTCATTTACCTGTTGCGCCAGTTTCTTGGTTTCGGCCATACTTGACAAATCGCCGGCAACTACCTGAAAGGCTTTTGGCAGTTTTTGTAAAACGGCCTTGGCTTTTGCTGCATTCCGGGCGTGTAACACCACCTCGTGTCCTTTTGCAATCAGTCTTTCCGCAGCCAGCAAACCAAGGCCGTCTGTGGAACCGGTAATAAATATTTTTGACATTTTCAGTGCTTCTCTAGATTACGTAAAGATAAGGCCAGTTTTCTGTACTGCCGCCTTCCCCTTTTTAATTATCCATTCTGATTTACCTACTGCCAAGTATAGAAATTGGTCAAAACCTAAATTGCGGCAATGCTAAAATACATTTTCATACAGGTATCAACTCCTTTTGACAATTCGATATTTATGAAAAATGCTTTGTCCTATTATAATAGGTGATTTTATAAAAGTCATAACTCAACAAAAAGAGTCTATAGTTTTACCTAATTTTAAGACCCTAAAAATAGAGCAGAATGAGTAAAAAAATAATTGCCTTCGGCGCTTCAAACAACAGCCAATCTATCAACAAAAAATTTGCATCGTTTGCTGCCGATAAATTAACAGGAGTCGAAATAAGCATACTCGACCTTAACAATTTTGAGCTCCCTATATATTCGATTGATATAGAAAAAGAAACCGGTGTGCCGGCAAATGCGATTCGATTTTCAGAGTTAATTCAGGAATCTGATGGTATCATCATATCCCTAGCCGAATACAATGGACTTTACACCAGTGTCTTTAAAAATCTTTGGGATTGGATGTCGCGCATACATACACGCGAAATTTGGTATGATAAAGCCATGTTTCTACTTGGTGCGAGTCCGAGTAAACGCGATGCGTCGAACGTAATGAGAATTTCACAGGAACTTTTTCCGTCCTTCGGCGCGAAAATTATAGCCAGCTTTCATCTTCCGTCTTTCAACCACTTCTTCAATGATGGAAGAATAATAGAACCCATAAAGCTCGAATTGTTCAATGCGGAACTACAAAAATTTCAGGCCTATCTAACTGAAAATTAGAGTATGATAAAAAGAAAGGCTAGTAAAATTAAAATAGAAAAAATTAGATTACTTTTTGAAGATGGAAGAAGTACACGATAATTTATGGCCGCTACCACAGTTTTATTTTATAGTAAAATTTAGTTCACATGACGATATGGGCTCCTTTCAAGAAGTTTCAGGTTTAGAAACAGAAATACCGGTATCTGAATCCCAAAAAGACAATAACCAAGCATTTAAGACTTTTAAAATACCTGAAATTGGTCAGGTAGGTAGGATAACTCTAAAAAGAGGTGTTTTTGTTAAAAGCAATCATTTTTTAAAGTGGTACGATACCTTTAAAACGAATATCATTCAAAGAGAAATACTAACTCTTCAATTAGTAAACGAGAAAGGTGAACTAGCAATGGCCTGGACACTACTAAATGCATGGCCTACTAAAATTTCAGGTCTTGATTTGCGATTTGATGTCACTGATGTTGCTGTAGATATTTTAGAGTTAGCATATGAAGGATTAACCGTTTCATAAGCCCAAGGTTTAAGTCTTGGTGTTCAAAAAGTAACGTAAGGGATATCTTTAAACCAATAGTAAGGCGTATACTTTACTGAAAAAAAATCCTTTCAACTTTCTAAGCGAAGCTTTCATCTTCAAAATCTTCATAGGGAAAGTTACTTTTAAATACCTTGTATATTCCATAAACAAATAGTTGAGGTTATTCCTTAGTTCTGAAATATTCTAAAAGCTTTGCTTGTTAACCTTCTACCATTTGTATTAAATATTACGATTTACCACCCAATTGACCATAATAACCATCGGAATTTTTTCTTAACTTGTTTATCATATACATAGGGTGTGAAATGCATCTTATATGCCCTGGAATGAATTTATCTTAATTATTAGGATGTAAGCTAGGTGAGATAGGAAGCGATATCAATAGGCGGCACTTGCCTTAGCTAGTAACTTTAAAGGCACATTTAAGGCATACATATGTAAAATAGTGTGACGCAATAGACCCTTTCTAATGTCGTAATCAACCACTCTACAATACAAATGATTCAATTAATTTTGAGCTATCGAGATACTGTATATAATTGGTGACCAGCACATAAAGCCAAATGTATTGTGAACTATAAAATCATATTCTCCATTTATTTACAATTACGATTAGCACCCTATTTGCTGTATTAAGAATGTCCTTCGAACATCATAAACCCTCTAAATTTTAACTTATGGCACTTATCAATCCGTATATCAACTTTAACGGAAATGCTGAAGAGGCATTCAATTTTTACAAATCAGTATTCGGCGGAGAGTTCGTTACGATTATGCGTTTCAAAGATTTTTCAAATCCTGAAAACCCATTTTCGGAAGATGAAGCCAACAAAATTATGCATATTGCGCTACCTATTGGAAAAAATATTTTAATGGGAAATGATGTGCCAGAAAGTATGGGACGCGTTAGTGAAAATGAAAATAGGTCTAAAATAGCAATTGGTGCCGAAAGCCGTGAAGAAGCCGATAAACTATTTACCGGACTTTCATCGGATGGAACTATTGAAATGCCCATTGGTGACAGCCCTTGGAATTCCTATTTTGGAATGTTCAGGGACAAATACGGAATTGAATGGATGGTAGATTATGACCCAAAATTTAAGGGGCAAATATAAACGGATACTTCAAACATCCGTAGTGTAAAAAAGCGAAAACCGTTCATAAATATATTGCTAAATCAGCCGAGGAATCTCGTCACATTATGGAAGCATTGCGAGGAATCATAACTGCAACGGTTCCGGAGGCGGAAGAAAGAATTGCTTGGAAGGTTACGAACTATATTAAATGAAGTGCTAACCGGTTTGCTGTTTATGCAAAGCACGTAAGCCCTGGATTCAGCGAAGGAGGCTTACGTGATGAAGAGCGGAAATCATTTGAGGATAAGGAATATAAAACGGGTAAAGGAACCGTATAAATCAAATTCACCCAAGAAGTCCCAACAAAAATTATTGAGAAAACGCTCTTAGCCCATGCTAAACTTAACGCTGAAAAGAAATTGGGACAGCGGAAGGCACAAAAACAAAAACCGTCTATTATTTCTTCCCATACATTGCCCATTTACGATAACACTCACGTATTTCCTTTTCATTTGAATGACTAAGATGGAATTAAAAACGCCGTAATCCACTTTTAAAAGCATGAAACATTGCTTAGGTAAGTGAAAGCCGTAATAGCTACGCTATCCATTTTTCAATTTGTCACAGTATTGAAAGAATATTGGTGAAACTTAAAATTTCATTGACGAACTTAGTTTTAGCTTATATCCCCTGAAATGGAAATCAAGCTAAATCAAAGCTTTGCTACGGAAAGAAATATAAATGCTTCTATGGAATACACTTTAGTTCGCGGTGAAATCATGCCAGGTCATGGTGTCGCATCTGGAAAATGTAAGGATGAGCGATATCCCGAAGGGACTTTACATTTACAATTCCCGCATTTTTTAGAGCGAGGTCTTGATTTGAGTCCCTATTACATGGGTACTATCAACTTAGATATTTCTCCTTACTCCTATCAAATAATAAAGCCAAAGTATTTTTTCGAGAACATTGACTGGTCGGAATACATCCCTCCAGAGAACTTTTATTTTTTTGATGTATCCCTTCAATATAAAAATAAAGTCTATAACGGATTGGTCTATATGCCCGATCCGGAAACTAAAAAAGATCATATGCAAAACCCGACCATTCTGGAATTGATCCTTCCACAAATTGAAAGTCTTTCATATGGCGCTTGTGTAGAGATATCACTTCGAAAAGATCAACTTGAAATTATAGATTTGTAAGCTTTCCGTAAATATAATTTACAAATTCCTAGGGAGTCGGACTAATATTATCTGAGAGCAGTATTCCTATCATCCTTCCCAATCCGTTTGCCACAAGGCATGGGTCATACCGATTTAACTCAAAGTATAATTGCATTTTC
>DRGL01000078.1 GCA_011050085.1 Pricia antarctica
AACCATTGCAATACAACGAGCCAAACCAATTAAAATTAGACCAACCATATATTCTGGATAATCTCGTAAAAATGTAATTGCCAAAACAAACATTAAAACGGGACCAATTATCCAATTTAGAATAAGTGAGATAGAAAGAATTTTTGTGTTTCTAAATACTTTTGGCAATAGTGCATAGTTGACTTTTGCCAAAGGTGGATACATCATTAAAATTAAATCGATTGCAATTGGAATATTTGTCGTTCCGCTACTAAATGAGTTTATGATGTTTGGAAACGTTGGAATATAATAGCCAAGTCCAACACCAAAAGCCATTGCGACAAATATCCAAAGCGTTAGATTTCTGTCAAGAAAACTTAATTTTTTCATGTGTAATTTGTATTCAATTATTTAAAATGTCTTATTCTGTTCAATTAATCCATTTATAGTGCACGATAACTTTACAGTATTATAGATTGTACCATATTTTTCAATATTCTTTTTTAGCAATGGAATGTTTAAATTTTCATCAGAACTGTAAATGATTAGTTTGTAATTTATATCATCCATTTTCAAAGGTTTTTCCACTCTCGTAGCAGAAATAGTAACTATGGCTTTTAAATAAGTAAACTTCATCATTGTAGAAAAACGCTCTACATTTTTAAGCATACACGAAGCAAAAGCACCTAAAAAAAGTTCAGCAGGATTAGGTAAAAGTTCAGCCGATTTTGAAGTTGTTCCAAAAGCGATATCACTATGTTTTATCTGTATCGTAGCGTCTTTATTTGAAATGGAAGATGCCTTAATTTGATATTCCATAATTGTTATTTTAAAATATTAATAAGATTTAATTTGAGAAAAAACGTAAAACATTTCAGTTGCAATTTGTAAACTTCTTTCGTTGTACATTTCTGCTTGCTGTGGTGTATTATCAAATGCTTTTGGGTCTTCAAACGTTATTGGGATACGTTTTACTGCTCCAGGAACAAATGGGCACGCTTCATTTGCCGAATCGCAAGTCATAATTGCAGCAAATTCAGATTTTGGATTAAAATCATCATCCAACTTTTTAGAAAATCCAATGATTGGATGCTCGTTGTCAGAATATGTAATGCTGTAAACAGGATTTTCATTTTTTGAAATTTTGTTTATCTGGAAACCTGAATTTTGTAATGTTTCGGCAACCATTCGAAAAAGTGCTGTTGCCTCTGTGCCTCCTGAATAACAAAACACATTTTTAATATTGAAGTAGTTTGACATTGTTTGTGCCCAAACTTGCAATAAATGACTTCTTCTTGAATTATGTGTACAAATGAAATTCATACGGATTTCTTTGCATTCGGAAATCTTTGATTGAATAAAATCGGTTAGCGGTTGCAAAACTGTTTTACGTTCGTTTGAAATAGTTTCAGGATGTAATGATTTGATTAGATTTTCTATTTCTGAAAATACGGTTGGTTTTATTGTTGTCATTTCAACTATTTGTTTATTGCGATTATACGATTAATAGGTTTAAATTTTTTTAACAGCAATCTTGGTTTTCGATTACGTCTTGGTTTAGAAATTCAGTCATAACAGTTTTCATTGCTGTCCAATTTTCTCTATGAATACAGTAGCAAACACTTGTTCCTTCTACATTTCCTTTAATTAAGCCTAAATGTTTTAGTTCTTTTAAATGTTGTGAGATTGTTGGTTGTGCTAATCCAATTTCGTTTACCAAATCTCCGCAAACACAAGAGTTGATTTTAAACAAATGCTGTAAAATTGCCACTCTTGCAGGATGGCCGAATACTTTAGCGAAAAGAGAAATTTCATTTTGCTGGTCGGTAAACATTTCTGTTTTTGCTAAGCCCATTTTTTTATTCTTTATTATTTCATTGCAATATTACGATTAATATGTTGATGCATAAAGTTTTTCTCGCGCGTGGGTAATGAGTGTAGGAAAAAATAAATGTGCTGTTTGTGCGGCTGGTTCAGCTTGTGGGTAACTTTATTTATATGAAACGTAGCATCCCGAAGGGTTTACGTACATCAAGGAAGAAGACCATTATCTATGTCCACAGGGCAAGGCAATACCGTCCCGGAAGGTGTTCCTGGACAGCCGCACCAGGACCAAGAAGAAAGCGTACCGGGCATCCAGCAAGATCTGCAAGGGATGCCCGCTGCGTGCCGGCTGCCTGGGCAAGGTCAACGAGAAACAGTTCTCGGTCACCTATTACAGGGATGAATATGAACGCAACATCCAAAGGGTGGAGAGTCCACAGGGCAGGTACATGAAGGGCAAGCGCCAGAGTACGGTGGAACCCGTGTTCGGTACGCTGACCCAGTTCATGGGCCTGAGGAAGATCAATACCATCGGGCTCGCACAGGCGAACAAGGATGCACCTATCGGCGATTGCCTACAACCTGAGGAAGTACCTGAAATTCCAACAAAAACTGGTTAAAAGCGGGGCGGGGGTACGTGCTCTGGCGGCCTTGGTGAAAAGAACATTTCGATTGCTATTTGGCGCCTACATAATGCATCGGAGATTGGCCTACAACTTCGAGACCGACAAGAAAAAGGCCCCATAAAAGGGCTTATACTAATCCGTTATTTGGCCGATCAGGGGCTTGTGCAACGGTTACAGTTGTTGTGTGCAGTTTTTTTAAATTGCAATTGTTGTTTCAACTGCTTTTGTTAAAATATCTCTCAATAATTTACTTTCCGTTGAATTGCTTTTATCGTGTAATTTTTTGTTTTCAATTGAAAGGCTGTTTGTTCCTATAAAATCTTTTATATATTCTAATAGAGCATAATATCTTTCATAATATTCTCTATATGCTTTTCCGATTTTTTCATTGTTCGTTCCAATTTGTATTAAATAGAATTCTTGACTTTCTTCTATTAACTTTTTTAGTAGAATTGTTAAATCATTAGGTAGTAAAAACTCGTTGTCGTAAACAATTAAAGCTATCCTTTCTAAAGTTTCTTGATAATTATTATTTTTTCTATTATCTGAATTGTTAAAAATCTTATCAAATTCAACATTCATTTTGGTCAGCTCTTTAAAAAGTTCCTGTAAAAATGAAACCTGTTCTTTATATAAATGTTCACGTAGAGCATTTCTTCTATTTTTTAAATTTACATTAAGTGTAATTAAACTTAATATTATTGTTGAGCTAATACCAACTATGTAAAATATATCTTTAGTTTCCATTTTTAATAAGTAATTACTTTTATTGCTAAATAAACAAATAACCCAAATGTTACAATTATTGCAAATAAGGATTTCAAATTTTGTAGACTAATCATTTTTCCATATTTCTCAACATCCTTATCAAAATTCCAATTCATTCGTTGTGATGCGTGACGATATATTTCCATTTGTTGTTGTTCCAGATATATTAAATAGCACAAAACGAAAATTGGAAAAAGAACTAACCAAAGACTAACAATTGGATTGTCAGTAGGGAATTTTCCGAGACCAAAAAATGATGCAACTAAAATTCCATTTACTGTAAATAATTTATCGTGAATTCTGTCGAAAGTAGATTGAATTTTTTTACTTGCTTCTTCTCTTTCTTTTTCCGCTCTTTCAATTAATTTATCTCCTTCAGAACTAAATTCATTTACAGAAATTCTTGCTTCGTTTTTGGCGAGTAATTCTAATATTTTTTCTAAAATTTTATTCGTTTGTTCCATTTCTCAAATTGCACACAACGTTCCAGCTATGATTAGTTGCGATGTAACATCTATAGGACTTCGGCCCGTAGATTAAACATACTAAATATGTATGGATTTTCCGAAGGTAAAAACAGCCCGCAATTAATTATAGGTACTGTTATCTGCTGGCTTCTTTTCAATATTATCCATATTTAAAATCCAGAACATCGCATATATAAGTCCTGAACCAACTATAAGTACGTATATAATAATTGGATATTGATTTATCGTTGCATAGTTGTTAGCAAAGTAAGGTATCAATAGATAAGTGGTTATGTTATACAGTAAATGAGCGGTAATACTTAAGTAAATATTATTCGTTTTAAGGTAAATAAATGCAAAACTAGCTCCTGCGATAAAGGCGCTTAAAATACCTGTTTCAGTATAAACATGTGCTAAGCCAAAAATTAGTGCAGAAGTCCACACAGCTTTTTTTAGTCCGAAACGATTGTATAATTTTTGAGCCAGGATTCTGCGAAACAAGATTTCTTCAAATATTGCTAGTGATATTATGACTGCAAAAACCCTGTTGATTTCAGATGTTCTGTTCAATAGTCCGTTAATATCGATTCCTGCAATCTTTGTTGCAAGTACGGGAATGAAATTACTAACTCCCAAAAGTCCAATAACCCCAATTAAAATTGCTATTATGTGATTAAGTATGAATTTAGCCTTTTCCTTTATCGGAAGCTGATTTTTGTTTAGTCCAACAATTGTAAGTCCAGCAATAAACATTACTCCAAGATGGGCTATATGCTTAATCCAAAAGTCCCTTATTTCAGAAGCAAAATAAAATCCAATTAAGAGTATTGTAAGAAACAAAGATATAATCAGGTAAGTCTTTCTATTCATCTGTTGATTTGGTGAATTTTTCAGCTTGCAGATAACGTTATGTATATGGGCTGTGGCGTGTCTCGGCACAGACCTTTCTTGATAAAAACTGGCTTTGGAAAATCCGCAGGATTTTCCAAGTGAGGACTGACCAAGGCATAGCTTATATACGGTGTTAGGTGCTTTTATTTTGTTAAAAAGGTAAGTCATCGTAAACTTGTGAATCATTATTGTCAAAATTGCTTTTAAATATTTTTTCTAAATCATTTTTTATAAAAAAAGCATTAATTAGCTTTAAAGCTTCAGGTTTATTAAAATTCTTGTTTTCTATTATTCGCTCATGAATTTGTTTTGCCTTCTCAATTGGGAAGTCATTTATTTTATTGATAGAATTGATTCTATTTTTTATTTCAGTTATGTCATTTGATAATAATAGTAAATCAACAATGTTAGATATATAAATGGATTTTGTTTTGTCATGTGTAGAAATTATATTAAAAATTGCTTCTGCAACTTGTCCAATGTTTTTTCCTTTTGCCTGTATTCCTTGATATTTTCCAATAAAACCATAAGGGTCTAAATCTCTTCTTACAGGTATTATTAGTAACTCTCTACCAAGTGCAAAGCCTATCTCTTGGTCAGTCCATTTACTGTCGTTGAAGCCAGGCATTAGTATTGCACATAAAGCGTCCATCGAGATCAATCCTTTTTCAATTTCAACTTGCCATTCTTTTGCTGGTTCGATATCTTCATGTGCAACAAATGAAGATATCCCATATTTTTCAAGTTCATTCTTTAGTTGACTTATTGTAACTTTAAATGAAGCTAAATGGCTTAAAAAAAGTTTGTAATGACCAGATTTCCAGAGGCTAGAATTTTCGCGTACAATTATTTTTTCTTTTGGTACAACTTTACCATATGAATGTTTAAGTTCTAATTCCTCTGCAATTTCAAGGATTATTTCGTCTAGTACTTGTGGTAATACCTCTTTAACGTAAACCTTTTTGCTATTATAACTTGGTGTGTGGTCTGTAGGTATTTTATATGTCTCAAAATATGAATCAATCTCAGAAAAAGTCATTTGCTCCTGTAGTTCAGAAGCAATCATATCTATAAGTTTAATTTTATCTAGATTTTTCATTTTTTCTAATTGCACCTAACGTCTCGTATAAAAACTGTGCGAGCGGGCGAGCGTGATTGTCCGCAGGACAAACCGCTAAGCAAGTACGCAAAGAGTTTCGATTCGGGACAGGTTTTAGCATTGTTTTTATACATTGTTACCCTCTTTTGCGACACGTTCGAGGAAGAAGTTTTCAAAATAGCTTTTTCACTATTTTACAATGAATAAAACTTTAGAATTTAATTCACTCAACCACTTCTTGGATAATTCATTAATATCGTATACGTCCAAATTTATCTGCTTATTTAATCTTAAAAAGTAGAAATCTGGGTCATTTTTAAAAATTAAACTCTCTCCTAAAAGTTCCGTTCTACTGTTTTGAAACCCTATATTTCGCTCTATTGTGGTGATTTTAAAAATTTCTTTTTGTTTGGCTCGAGAAAGTTCTGCATCAGTTACACCATTATTTACTAATTCATCAACTGTATCTGCCAAAAATTCTTCTGTTGAAATGCTATCTTTTAAGGATGAAAAAGATGCGTACACTCCAAATTGCCCGGCCGCTTTATGAATATTTAATAGTTTTGAGGAATTGGCATCTTTGATGAATGGGGAATTCTTTATTTTATTTTCTAATCTCTCATCTAAAATGTTAGATAGAAGTCTAAAACCAGCATCCTCTGGTGAACCCCATCCCGGAATTACCCAAACTAAATTTAAATAATTCTCATCTGATTTCGTTTTTACCTTTACATATTCATTTATTTTTTTGGGGAAGGATATTTCTTTATTTCCTTTTCCTGCCGAAGCTGGAATATCATCAAAATGAAATTTTATTAATTCTTCGGTTTTTACTGGGTCGAATTTTCCAACTACAATTAATATTATGTTTTCGGGATAAACATAATCCGAAAACCATTTTCTAAAGTCGTTTATCTCAAATTTTTTGTTGTTCTCTATGGTACCATAACCGCTGTGTCCATAGGGATGGTCTTTTCCATAAGTTGCTTTTTCTAAAGCCATTCCTCCATCTGCACTCCAAAAAGGATTTACGGAATTTCTCTTTATTTCCTTGAAAACACGTACTCGTTCTTGTTCAATCTTCTTTTCTTTGATGTCATAAGATTTAGCTTTTATACGCTCGGCGGTATACTGTAGAGCTAAATCAATTCCCATTGGTTTTACTTTTAAATTATACCGCGTGTAATCCTTTTTTGTCTGTGCATTACTCCCATTGTAGAAATCTTCATTTAAAAGCTTTAACTTTTCTTCATTATTTCTTAAGCCATAAGGTGTAACGTGTTCAAAAAAATGAGCAAGGCCATATTTTTCTGAAAGTTCGTCTTTTGAACCTGTTCGTATCCAAAATTCGATAGATACTTCGCCAAATTTGTCGTCAGGTTGTAAAATAACTTCTAACCCGTTTTTTAGTTTGAAATGTTCATATGTTAGTTGTAAAGTATCTACCGCAATTTGGGCAAAATTTAAATTACTTAACAATAATAGTGAAAGGGTAAGAAAGATTATTTTCATTTCTTCTAGTTTTATAATAAAGACACCTTTCTTTTTGATATGTTACATTAGCATATGTTTAGGTTTTATTCTCATTAGCAGTTTTTTGAGCAATTGAGGGTAACGTT
The DNA here is from genome assembly GCA_011050085.1 of Pricia antarctica. Lineage (GTDB taxonomy): Bacteria > Bacteroidota > Bacteroidia > Flavobacteriales > Flavobacteriaceae > Pricia > Pricia antarctica_A. The sequence goes on from DRGL01000078.1 coordinate 7,274, forward strand.
TTGTGTATGAGCTGTGGCGTGGGTTCGTTACGGAACATTCCAAACCGATACTTGCCAGAGGAAAATCCGCAGGATTTTCCAGATGAGCGAGGACAAGCCATAGCTTATACACGCTGTTATGTGCTGGCTTTTTTCTTTTCCAGCGTTTGATTAATTATTTCGGTTATTTTTCCAATTCCGATTATTATACTTCCTTCGCAAAATTCAAACTCCATTCCTACTTCTAATTTACCTTCATAATGGTAAGTTGAACCCATACCGATTTGGGCAATCACTTTTTCTCCAGGATAAACTGAATCAGTTCCGATAAAAAATTGGTTTCCTGAAGTCAGCATTTCGGTAAAATCAAACTTCAGGTGTGGTCGATAACCAGATTGCGCGGGGTTTTTCCGTCCACCTTGTTCAGTCCTTGTGTATTTCAGTTCCGCAATGAAATCTGCATTGTCAATCATCAGCTCTTAATTGTCTAATAGTATCTACAGAGTAAATCAGTCCGATTGATGCTTTTCCAGTTTCCATTTGAAAGTCAAGTTCATCTCCGTGAATATCCACAACTCTAAAAATAGATAATTTAGGTTTGTTCGGTTGTCCTTTGAAATTGCCATAAACAACACCATCTAAAAAGTCGAAGTTTAGACTATGAAGTTTTTCCTTATTCCGCTCAATAATCTGACGAGTTGAAATTAGAGTATGAGCGAATTCACTTTTAATTTCAAACACTGGCAATTCGTTTTCTGATAACTCAAATTTCTCAATTAATTCCGTATCATTTTCATCCGCAATTCGAGAATGATTCCAAGAATCAATATCCATTGCACTCCGATTAATCGCAGCGATTGTTATATTTCTAATTGACTTATCCGTTTTCATTTTTCCGCTTGCACATAACAATTGTATAAACGTACTAGTACCTATATACCTTTTATGTCCGTAGTACTAATCTAAGGGATTTTTGATTGACTCGAAAGTATGTATCGACACATGGGTGTATTATTCGAATGTTTTGTTCGAAAACTTGCCCAAGGCTAAGTATATCCTGTACTAAAACATCCAAAATAAGGGTTTCGCTCATAGAAGTCGTAGGTCGGTTCGTCAGGAACCGATTGTAGGTAAACAATAACTTACCCATTAAATTTTGTTCATCTTACTCGGTTTCTTCTCGGTTTTTAGGATATGAGCCCTGTTATGCGATTCTCCTGCGGTTGGACGAGGTCAAACTTTTAATTATCCCTTATAAAAGCATGTCCTGTAAAAATCTGATTCCTATCATCCTTTTAGCATTAATCCTCCGTTACCAGAGCTAAAAAAATCTGCGCGTGCTCATCTAGCAATTATAGCGAAGTAGGATTGATTAAGAAGTATTTAATACACATACTATACGTTTACAAATGACTAACAACGTAAAATCCTTCAAACATAGTCACGTCATAATTGGATGACCGGACAAGAAATTTGGTTCCTAGAAATGCGGGCCGTACTATTAGGAGGCTTTAAGGAAAACGAAAAATTCTATGTAAAGTAGACATGCAGTGAAAGTTCAAAAGGATTTCAGATGAGTATACGTATTTGTATTTATTAAAATACGCTGTTCAATGGCGAAGAGCGAGATAGTAATAGACTGTGTATTCTACTTTTAAGTTTTGCCGTATAGGGTCATATCCCTTTATCGGACTCTTAACTTCCGATACGCCTTAGGCTGTATTTAAACGTTTAGGCATCCCGTGATACGATATTTGATTTTCTACCGGCTTTGTTCGTCCCTAAAAGAAAAATGGATTTTCTGTTGTATATAAAATCAAATGTTATGTTTTGAAATCCTGTCCATACAGGTTCACAACCAATACGATATGAATGCTACTAAAGTAGCAGTGTTCCAAACGCACACGCCTTACATTTGAATTACATTGAAAATCAAACTAAAAGTCATGTCAGAATTAGCTACTTCAACGCGCGAGATTATCCTTTTTTATAACCCTAATCGGGATAGTGCCAAACAGACCTTAGGTTATGCCAAAGGCGAAGGATTTCCTGTACGCGATGTCGATATATTAAAGAACGGATTTACGGGCATACAGCTCGAGGAACTTGCCGATCTACTGCAGGTTAAGATAGAGGGGTTGGTTAACAAAAATCATCCGGACTATGAGGAGCACTATAAAAATGTGGATTTTGATGACAACGATTGGATTAAAATACTTCGAAAAAATCCTGAATTGATACGGGAGCCAATTGCCATTCGTGGTAAAAAAGCCATGTTCGTTGAAACACCGAGTGATCTATCAAGACTCTAAAAATGATTTCGCCCCATATTGGAAAAGGGGCGGCCACCACTATTTTAAAACAAACCCAGCTTGTCGATATATTATTTTTTTTGAACAAAAACTAGTCTAAGCCATGGAAACAAATACTAACTTTTTTAACCGAAATCACTGGTCCAAAAACAGATTCGCGTGGATGTACGCGGTACTTATCGCCATACTTGCTATAGGGTTTGCCATTATATTAAAGAGTGCCGGTATTTACGAGGGCATGGCGCTTCGTAATGTAAATTTTCTTTTTATCCTCTTAGGGTTTATCGTATTGATTTGGGATTATAAAAGCAGTACTAAAAATGCGTTGACCTATCTTCAGGCTTTCTTATTACTGGTTAGAACCGGATTGTATTTCTGCTTATTGTTTCTTCCTATCCTCTTAATTTTTATTGGTACCTTTAGTGATGAACTGCAAATTGTTAGGGAAAAAGAAACCTTCACTTCTGACTTTCCGGTGATACAGCTAGTTTTTTCTACCTATTTGGAGACTGTTGCCACTATCGCCATTGCCGCTATGACCGTGGCATTTACCGCTAATTTTAGCAAAAAGAAATCGGATTCAAAAGCAGTTTCGGCCTAGTAATCCATAGTAATACCACTCGCATTAGAGAGTTTCGGTATCTGGAATAGTAGTCCGAAGAATTAGTGGTGATATTCATGGAAATCTACTCCTTTTACTAACGTAACACTAATTGGGCTAGGCCTTGAGGGCTTTTTTGGAAGAAATGTTTAGAAAATTTGATGCAAGTAAATTGATATATCCGAAGATATCGATGAAGAAACGGCCCAATATTGATTTATTTTTTAGGCGGATGCAAAATTGCTTAGGATAAAATGTGATGGGACCTATTTTGGAATACAAACCTAGATTCAATTACTATTTTCAGTTCCTTTTTGTTCTTTATTTGGATATTCGAAATACTGAACACTACAGGTGTTTGTGACTTTGGCACATCGCAGATGTATTTGAATGGAGAAAAAGTTGACATCCTCTTTTAGGATATTTTAATTAGATGGAAATCATTTGAGGCGTTGTCCTTTCAATTTAAAGGCCATTACAAAAAGTAATCCGTCAAAATTCGGGATGTCCATTCGCCGTTCTAGCCATAAAGTCGATTTTAAACAGTGCCACGGTGGTGGTAAAAGCATTTTTTTAAAATGAACTTGGTCCATTCTATCCGTTTCGTTTGTATCCTATTGGGAATGTTTAATTGAACTCAGCAAGAAGTTTTGAATGCTTAGGTGGTTTAGATGTTACTAATTAGCAATCTTAAATTTTATAATTATGATAGAACATGATATCAATCACCGCGATCAACTGGCACGTTTGCACGATCGACACAAACGACTTTCCCTAATGGTATATGATCATTTGAGTGCCAACGAGGAAGAGAAAATGGAGAAAGCCCATCAAGAAATGAAAGAGGCTGCAAAGGAGTTAGAGGACTTAAAGGTAAAACTGCTCAGCAAATAAACTAGTTGCTGACTATTCTTTAAATTAAAATTGAACCGCTTGGTGATTATACCAAAGCGGTTTTTTTGTAAATGCATGCCATCCAATTTTCTGTGATATACCCCTGTGAAAATAGCATTCGCTTTGCTACCTAAGTAGCAGAATAAGACTTGGCTTTCTTTTACTTTTATCCTATAAATTTCAAAATTTTTATAAGAAATAATACAACTATCGCTAGGCGCTATTATTCAAGTATGTGCCATGCGAGGTAAAATGAACCGTGCGGAAACTATTTCAGTATTTAACGAACAGTATCGTAAAAGGGGTCATACTAAAATGCTGGCCCGATTACATTTGTTGCCAAGACCCCTTTTCTGGAAATACAACAATCCAATAAGCTATGAACGCAGATTGACATGAGTTTTATGGTTTTTACAACAATGCTTACGATTTCATATACAATGTCCGGAGGTATGTTCAGGTAATTAATTACCGAGGGTTTAAGTGATCAAAACGCTCTGATGAGTACATAACAAATCGGGTAATAAAGTTTAGAATATAATAGGATTTGATTTAAAAAGAATGGTGTAGGATAAGCGTGTATTGCTTGAGGGAAATAAACAGGACGCATAAGCCTAAACGGTATGTAGATGTATAATTCTCACCGAATATACAATATGAAAATACTCGGTATTCTTGACAATGGGTAGTAGTCCGGAGCACTAAAGCTTTCGGGCTGATTTTTAAATTGGGGAAAGGCAAAATGAATTGAACCCAACTAGTAATTTATTTATAATGAATGCCAGAACAATGCTTAAATACGGTCTTGCCTCGATGCTTTACAAAGCGGTGAGCTGGAAACAGAAACTACCTTGTCGTGCGGTCATAAAGTCGTTCAACAAAAAATTTCCAAAGGCAAAATATACCAGTTGGCAACGCATGGCAGGTACGGTTTGGGAGGCTGCTTTTCTTTGGCAGGATAAGGAACACACCGCACTTTTTGATGAAAGTGGATTGTGGTTGGAGACGCATACCTATATGCCTTTGGGCAATGTTCCCATAGCTGTACGGGAAAGTTTTAGAAATGAAAATACTCCAGAAGCGCTCGTTAAAGTTTTTCAATTGAAAACGCCCCAGGGAACGTACTATGAATTTCAAATATACAAAGGGCAGGATCCCCTAAAAATGGGTTACGATGCACAGGGCAAAAGAATCGAGAACAGTATTTTATAACACTAAGAATAATTCCACAATAGACTTAGAATCGGGTACTCATGCCGTGCAAATTTGGGTTGGGCACATTCAAAAAAACCACAATAGTATTTTGTATTTAAATTTAAGAGGTGCTTAGTATTTCGTAAAGTAATGGTATTTCATAGTGTATAGTCTTTTAGGTAAAAGGATGGGGTGTATTCATTTTAGTATGGTTTACCTTGGTTTTGGAGCTCCCCAAATGGCATCGTCTTTTTGCTTTAACATCAAGTGATTTTCTAAAATGACCTTATCCTATAATTTGAAATTATCATCTGCTAAGGGATTAAAAATGTTTAGGACTTTATGGGTCCAAAAAATTGAACTGCTGTTTGATAACAAAGCTCCTTTGGTATTCTTATCAAAGAATCCCAAGGTTGGAATTAAGAAGTTGAGCATAATAGAGTAATAATATGGTACGTACAATGCAGTATAGGGGAAGTCTAACGTAGGCAAAGAAACTGTGCTGGAATAAAAAGGGGTACATTTAGTTTTTTAAAAGAAAACTTGTTCGGAACTGAAGTTACCGAATACGATGGGTTAGGAGGGAAGTATAAATTAAAAATAAAAGAAAATGAAAAAAATATGTATCGCGTTAGACTATAATCCATCTGCTGAAAAAGTGGCAAAAACAGGCTATGCATACGCTCAGGCCTTAGGCGCCGAAACGACTTTGGTCCATGTTATTTCAGATGCGGCATTTTATGCCATGGATTACGAACCTTTCATGGGGTATCAAAGCCCTTTTCATATGGGAAACGTAAACGTTGTAAAGGAATTGGTGAAAGGTGCGGAAAACTTTTTATCGGCATCGGCCGAGCATCTGGGCAGTAGGGATATAAAGACCCAAGTATTGGAAGGGGAGACCGCTGAAGCTATTTTGGAGTATTGTACAGAGAACAATATCGATCTTTTGGTTATTGGGACCCATAGCCATGGTATTCTGGAAAATGTTTTGATGGGCAATGAGGCAGTAAATGTGGTCAAGCATACCAAAATTCCCTTATTGGTGATACCAATTAAAGCCTAACTAACAGGTGAAGTTTTTTAATTTAAAGTAAATAATGCGATTGCTTTCTATTTAAATTGGATTCATTGTGTCACTTGCCAGATACCGAATACACCAATTGTCTAGGTGATAGCATAGCTAGTCTTTTAACAAAACTTTCTCGTTTCTATTCACAACATTGATATATATCATCGTTTTTAGGGGGCACCCATGATACTTTAGTGTAGAAATTGATATAAGACGTAAACGTATCGGTTTTACGTAAAACACACTATTCTTAAATCTGTTAATCATGGATGCCAATAATACGCACTTTCTAAGATGTTTGGAGGCCTTAAAGGATGCACCGTTTTTTTATGATACTGATACCAACGCCTTGAAAAGTCTTTTGTCAACAATGACTCGTAACAATTGGGATGCAAATACGTTCAAAAGCGGCAGCGAGATGGCTTCACACTTACATTTTATTGTATCGGGTAGGTTAAAGGTATATCAGATGAACCCAAAATCGGGCCGAGAGCATACCATTATGATTTTGACTAAGGGCGATGTTTTTGACATTATGTGTATGATGGATTCCGATGCCCATGATATGTATTATGATGCAATAGATGAAATGGAAGTTTTGTATTTGCCAGTTGACGATATGCAGCGATGGTTGTCCGAAAATCCAGGTATGAACCGGTCCATTTTTGCCTATATGGGAAAAAGGGTACGCCAATTGGAAGAGGTTGCCGCCGATATATGCCTAAATAGCACGTTAGTGCGCCTAAGCAATCTTTTGTTGAAGAACACTAACGCAAAATCACATGAATTAGAGGTCATCGATAACCTACCTAACAATGAGATTGCAAGTTTGATCGGTACGACAAGAGCCGTGGTGAACCGGCATATTCAGGAATTGAAAAATTATGGTGCCATCTCGGTAAGTAGAAAATACATTCATGTTGAAGATATAGCAGTTCTACAATCTATCGCTAAACAAACCTTTGCTGCTTAAGTAAAAAAAGGAAGAAAAAGGAAATTGTAAGAGTACTTGCTTGAAATTTTTACGAAGGATGCCTTGAGAAAGCCATCCTTTTGATATTTTCAATTGTCAAATTTAAAATAACTTAAAGGCTAACGCTTCAGCACTTCCAACGCCTTTTCAAGCAATTTCAGCTTGTTTTGAAACACTCTTACGATTAGCATATGCCTACCCTCGGCCAAGGAATTTACATATTTTGTAGTTTGGACTTCACCTATACCAAGTCCCCTTAAAATATTACGCGGACCATTAGCCATTTTGGCAAGGGGTCGGCCGTCGATTTTTGTATTGAAAATAGGCGCCAAGGCACCCATTACCAAAAAAGTTCCGATGAGCTCATGTTCAAAAATAGCGCTAGGTGGCAAAACTTTCCAGAACCGCTTCCAATACTCAATGGCCTGTTTTTCAAAGTTCTTCGAATCTCTTGGAGTATCCGACCTATTCGCGTTTAGGTTGAGGACAATGGTCGGAGTCAGATTTAAATCAGGATACTTTTTCAGAATTTCCAAGGCTATCGCCAGCTGCTCCGTATGCGGCACTGATGTTATGTATACCTTTTTGGGTATGCTAGACGATGATTCTGAGTTCATGGATAAGATTCGAAAAACGGCATTATGTATTCCGGTTTATGAAAGCTCTAATCAAAGATAATTTCTAGGTGTTGCTAAAACCATTGATGTAAATCAAAGGTATATGTATTTCGAACAAGGTTTGTTGCAATGATGGAATTTTTCGAAAATGTTGCGCTATGAAATAGAACGGTCTCATGACAGGCTTATCCATGTAAGAAATAATTTTGAATCAATTTCATCAAAAATCAGCCTCCATTTTCAAGCCTTCGGGATTTAGGAGAATGATACGACGTCCTGAATCCATAGCAATAAGACCCTCGTTTTTGAAATCGGTAAGGGTACGTACAGCGCTCTCTTTTGTAGTTCCTACAATACCCGCCAAATCATCCCTGGGTATGGCGATACCACCCTCGAAGTTGTTCTGTATCATCCCCTTTTTTACCATTTGTAATAGAGCTTTGGCAGTGCGTTGTCGAACAGGGGCGAAAGCCATCGCTATCAATTGCTCTTGAATTTCGGTAAGGCTGTTCGAGATCATATCGATAAATTTTCTGGATACCGTTGGGTTGCCATAAAGCAAACCTGTGAAATCCGCTTTGGGTATCTCGCAGATTTCAGCGGATTCCATTACGGCGGCATTTTCAAGATAGTGTCCGTTCACGTTTAGAAGAGAAAGCTGCCCTATAAAATCACCCGGACCCCAGATCCCGGTCACAAATTCCTTACCGGATTCTATCAGTTTGTAGGTTTTTACCGTTCCAGTTTCGATAAAGAAAAGGGTGTTCGCTTTTTTACCTTCCTCGAAAATACAGTCCTTTTTTTTATAGCGCCTTAGCTCACGACCCTTGGAAATATCCCTAACATCAGTTTGCTTGGAGGCTTCCTGTAAAAAAGTGTTTAGGCCTTGATAGGTATTGGCAATTTCGCTCCTTAGGAAATCGTTTTTTTTCAGGCGGGAATTGATGGCGTCGAGCAGTTCTTGTTTTTTAAAAGGTTTGGTGAGGTAATCGTCCGCCCCCATATCCATACCCAAACGCATATCGGCGCGTTCGGCCTTGGCGGTCAAAAAAATGAAGGGTATGGTCGCTGTACCGCTATGCTTGGCCAATTCGCGCAACACCCCATATCCATCCATAATTGGCATCATCACATCGCAAAGAATAATATCGGGTTTGAATGTCAAAGCCTTTTCGACACCTAATTTTCCATGCTCGGCAGAGTCCGTTTCAAAACCCGAAATTTCAAGTATTTCGACCGTATTCTCACGAACGTCGGTGTTGTCTTCGATGACGAGTATTCTTTTCATACTACTATGATTTTAAGGGAAGCTGAAGATAGAAGATGGTGCCCTTACCCAATTCGCTGTCAAAGGTAATGCTGCCGCCCATCAGCTTTACGTAATCCTTGACTAAATTAAGGCCGAGGCCCGTGCCCTGAATATGCGTCGCGTTCTGGGCACGAAAAAATCGTTTGAACATATTTTTTTGTTCGTGTTTGGGTATGCCGATACCATGGTCGGTAATTTCCATCACTACGTTATCATTTTTTGATTCTGCCGCAATCAGGATTGGGGTATCTTCATCGCTGTATTTTATGGCATTGATTAAAAGGTTGCGAAGAATATGGTCCAATAGTTTGGCATCGTGTCGCACATTGATTTTTTTATTATTAAAATCCGTCTTGAACGATTGCCCTATCTTCAAATTGGGCCTAAGTTCATTCAACAGGTATCGGATATAGTCAAGCAACTCAAAGCTTTGTGGTTTTGGCTCGACCTTGCCTTCTTCTAGCTTACTTATCGAGAGAAATTCGTCGAGGATTTCGACCAGCCGCCCGACGTTGGCTTGAATACGATCTAGATGTCGGATTCGGGTATCTTCCTTGCCTTCCCCGTTTTGAACTTTTATCAAGTCTGTGGAGCTTAGAATTGCACTAAGGGGGGTTCTGAACTCATGGGATGCGGTAGCGATAAAACGGGATTTCAGCAGGTTCAACTGGTGCTCTTTTTTTAAGGCTTTCCGTACTTTTTTTTCGATGAGTTTTTGCTCCGTAATGTTGTTATAGACAAACAGGGCACGAATTATTTCTCCATGATTATCGACCAAAGGAGTCGTGTGCACTGAAAAAATTTCAGTATTGAAACCTACTTCAAAGTTCAGGTGTTCTCCCTTTAAAGTTCGTTTTACATCGTTCATCATGCTATTTTTTCGGTTCTCGTAAACCCAAGACAAACTATCGACTTTTCTTCCCTTTAATACGTTGGGATCTACGCCGAATTGGCTTATGATTTCACCATCGATATACTCGTATGCACATTTTTGGTTAACGACGGCAATAATCCCCTGTGGAAAATTTTCCGCAATGGCCACGAAGAGAGCTTGGTTCTCCTTAGCCTCGGCTTCGGCGCGTTTGGTCAGCTGTATCTGGTCTTCCAGCTCAAGGTTGGTTTCTACCAAACGCTGTACGGTCTCATCAAGCTCTTTGGTTCGTTCATTTACTTTTTTGAGCACGATTTGCAATTCCTTCTGTACCCTTGTCTGTTCCGTGATGTTATGGGCCACGAACAAAGCCCAAACCGTATTTTCGTCAATAGTCAAGGCAGCGGAATTGATGGTATAGATGCGGCTCCCAAATGTAGTTGCATAATTTAATTTTTCACCCTCTATGGTTCTTTTGATGTTGTGTTTTAGCTGTAGTATATTCTCGTCATCGTACAACTTGATGTCATCGATGTGTTTACCTTCAAAATCACTTTTATCGAGTCCGAGTTCTTCTATTTCCGCACCTTCAAAGTAGATGGATTTCAATTGCCGGTCAAAAACCATGATAAGGCCTGTCGGAAAATTTTCTGCGATGGCAGAGAATAGGGCCTCGTTGACAATAGCGCGATTTTCAATGGTTTCCGCATTGCTATGCTGATTTCCTGAACGGGATGTGGTCGCTAATGATTCGATTGTAGCATCAATAGCATTGGAATGATTATCCTTGTTTTTAGTTATCAGGTTTGGACTTCCAGCTAGTGGTGCATTGCGCTCTTTACTTTTTATTAATCCTGAAGTGTCTTTTATAAATAGGATATACCCGTTTTCCTCGATTGGATGGATATCAATACCCAACGGAAAAGTGGAACCTTCCTTTTTAATTCCCCATACATGATCAACTTTGAAATTCTTCGTTTCCCCATTTTTCTGTGTTTCAAGGAAGTTGTAAGGATGGCCATGGTAATCGCGGAATAGGGATTGTGAGGTCAAAGCGGTCATAGCTCCCTTGCCATAGCCAAAAAGACGTTCTGCGGCGGGATTGTTTTCGATAAGTACACCCGTTTCGTTCACAATCAAAATGGGGTTTGGACTGGCCTGAAAGATGTGCTTAAAGTTCAATGTACTATTCGTTCCGATTGACATAAGCCTTGAATTGTGTTCTCAAAAACAATATAGGAAGAAACGCGCCAAATTATTCGACTGGAAGCTGATTTCGATTAAATATTTTCCTCCTTTCCAATAACCAAATTTTTTGACGAATTGACTCAAATACTACAGTTCGGGATTTTCCTTTTTTTGTACCAAAGCTCGGGATAATGGATTTTAGTTAAAATTTTAAAATTGCAATGGAATGCTACTTAGGTAGCACTTTTTAATTTCATATCAGAATACATTTAATGAAAATTTTGAAACTTCGAATGGACTTTCAATGTTCAAACTCACAATTTACGAACGGGCATTTTACAATGCATCAATTGCGATGAGACAGGGAAGCTAATCTGGAATCAGATCATGGAGTATAAAAAAATCTATAAAAAAATATGGATATAAAGGTAAAACATATGCTTACCGCCGATTTGGCGACCTTACATTTCGATACCATGGACTGGATGAAGAAAGTCCTTTTTTATACGGAGGAATTTCGTTTTTTCCAGGACTTGACCGACCATAAAAAGAACAATAGTATTATTCAAGAACAGGTACACCAAGATATCGATCTTAAAATGAACACTACGATAGATCGCCTACTTAGACTTACGAAAGACATAACGGCACATGAAAAATACCTTTCCATTGTCATAAAGGATGAGAATGATGCCAAGCATCCAAATTTTAGGGAAAAACATGGTCAATTAGCCCGACGGATTATAAAGTTGGATGAGCATGTACTAGTTTCAAAAAAGGAAGTATACCAATTTTTGGTAACCAAACATCCAAAACAAAGGCACGGATTCCCCATATAATCACTGGTATGTATGAAATACTTAAGTAAATCGCTTTTCCGTAGAAAGAGCGAAGCATTGCTTCAGGAGGAAGCCGAAACTTCATCCTTAAAAAGAGTTCTTACCGCTTTCGACCTTACCATGCTCGGCATAGGGGCCATTATCGGTACCGGTATCTTCGTATTGACCGGTGAGGCCGCTGCCGGAACAGAATATGCTTTGGGCGCAGGCCCTGCCATTACCATTAGTTTTGTTATCACCGGCTTGGCCTGTGGTTTTGCAGCTCTTTGTTATGCGGAATTTGCTTCGATGATTCCGATTTCGGGCAGTGCCTATACCTATGCCTATGCTTCCTTCGGCGAAATATTGGCTTGGATCATCGGGTGGGACCTGATTCTGGAATACGCTATAGGCAATGTGGCCGTGGCCATCGGTTGGGCCGGTTATTTTAAAAGTTTCTTGGACGGTTTGGGCTGGCATTTGCCCGGTATACTTTCCGAAGCTACCGGAACCCAAATGGTACAGTTGGCTTCGGGGGAATGGCAGCCTTTAACAGCTTCCCTAACGGAAAAGTTGGGCGATCAGTTGCAGGGACTTCCACAAGTAACCTCGCTATTGAACCTTCCCGCTTTGTTCATCACATTTGTGGTAACGGTACTTTTGATTATTGGCATCAAGGAATCCGCGCGTACCAACGCTTTTTTGGTATGCGTCAAACTGGTGTTGGTGGGGCTGTTCCTCTATTTCGGATTTCCACATTTTGAGCCCAGTGAGCATTGGCAAAATTTTGCGCCGAACGGATGGCACGGTATTATGACGGGGGCTGCCTTGGTCTTTTTTGCCTATATCGGTTTCGATGCCGTAAGCACCACGGCCGAAGAGGCAAAAAATCCGAAACGTGACCTGCCCATAGGAATGATTGCCGCTTTGATTATCTGTACCATTTTGTACATCGTAGTGGCAGCCGTTCTCACTGGAATGGTTCCATTGGATGTATTGGCGAACGAACATCCCGTTTCTGCGGCATTAACTGCAGTCGGGGAAAATAAAGTATCCTTTTTGATTTCGCTGGGCATCACCCTGACCATGCCCACCGTGCTATTGGTCATGCAATTGGGGCAAGTGCGCATTTTTTATTCCATGAGCCGCGATGGCCTGTTGCCCGCCAAGTTTGCAGAGGTAAGTAAGAGGTTCAGAACCCCTGCCTATTCAACGGTAGTGGTCGGATTGGTAGTCGGACTTTTGGCCGCATGTATGGATATTGGGGCCGTCGCCGAGCTGACCAATATTGGTACTTTGTTCGCTTTCGTACTGGTAGCAATCGGGGTCTGGATTCTACGCATACAGCAACCGGACAGAAACCGAGGTTTTAAGGTACCCGCCTATAAATGGATTTGTTCAGGTGCCATCTTGGTGTGTAGCTACCTAATGTTGTCCCTTCCTTGGATTACTTGGGTGCGGTTTATCCTTTGGATGGCCATCGGACTTGCCATTTATTTTATCTATAGCCGAAAACATAGTGCGTTAAATAACTAAATAAAGCATCGCCAAAATAATAGTAAAATGAATAATCAATACACAGAAATTATGGAAGCCCTTGCCCATTTGCGGGAAAAAGGGTATTCCGATTCTTTTGATTTTATTACAAACAGACTTCATTGTCTTCAGACCAAAAGATTCTACGAGCCTGAAGCGGTATCTATAATTGAATACCACCGTTTTGAAGGGGCATCCGATCCAGAGGATATGTCCATACTTTACGCTGTTGAAACTGATGACGGTACTAAAGGTACCGTGATAGATGCCTATGGTACGTATGCCGATACTGGGCTTGGCGAGTTTTTGAAGAGAACGGAGCTTATCAATCCCTAAAAAATGTATGCTTCTGCTACCTAAGTAGCAATGGCAAAACTGTTTTTATTATATCTTTAAAGTATATTAATCCATTAAATTATATAAAATGGGAACATTTAAAACTATAGCAATGGTGCTGCTGCTTTCGGTAAGCGTATGTGCGACCGCCCAGACCAAAAAGGAAAAAAAGATTATGAAAGATGCCTTAAAGGCAAAAAAGGAATTGATCAGGACTGATTCCGGTATCGAGAAATTTTTTACTAACTCCGCAGGTTATGTCATCTTTCCAAATGTAGGCAAAGGCGGATTTATTGTCGGGGCGGCTTCGGGCAATGGCGTACTTTACGAAGGTGGAATACCACAGGGCATGGCTGATCTTAAAAAACTTGACGTCGGCTTTCAGGCCGGTGGACAAGCGGTGATCGAGGCTATATTTTTTGAGACCAAAGACGATATGCTCCAATTTAAGGAGGAGAAATTTCAGTTTTCTGCCGATATTTCTGCCGTAGCCTTAAAATCCGGTGTATCTGCCAACGCCAAATATAGGAACGGAGTGGCCGTCTTCACCCTTCCCAAATCGGGTCTTATGGCCGAAGTTTCCGTGGGCGGACAAAAATTCGGTTACGATACTTTCTAGAACACTCAAAAGAACCCCTTGTAATCAAGGGGTTTCTTTATTTTAAGAGGTAGACGAATGGCAAATTTCAGAAGTAGGCAAGAGGGAGATTATATCAAAAACACAAACTGGCAAGCCCTGTATTCCTCGACGGAACATTGACAATCTGACCTATTGTTCTATCATGACGACCTCAAATTTCTCTATCATTTGTTAGACCGCTATTTTATATGGATTACTAAAAAGGATGATTTGGAAAAGGTACGCAAGATAGGGGAGGAGATTCTTAAAGATCATACCGATTGCGAAGAATTAATGTCCGTGTTCGAAAACATCTATCCCATCTCGGAAATAGTATCGATGACAGCTTTACGTACGACGGTCAAATCTTGAGAAAAAAACATGAGATGCTTGAAGACGATATTGTCCGATTTGTTGTAAAAATCCGTAAAATCGGAAGCAACCTTTTACTGTTACCGAGTACATTACAGATAGCGAAAAATTAGCACATCTACTATACAGCTGATTACGGTACAATACTGATTAACGGTATAACCATACTATTTTACGGCCTTAATTGTCAACTAAATTCAGTTTCTTCAAAAGAATACTGTGGTGCTTCCCATGTAGCACCAGTGAAGGCATTTTTCTAATTTGTACTGTCGGTGTATAGCAAATTCTCACAATAGTATAAAATGACTTGGATTTTCAGAGTATTCGGTACATTGCGATTTGCCTTAGTAACGGCATTGGCACAAAGGCGAAAAACGAAACAAAAGCAAGCAAATACTCGGTAGCTGGTAGCGATTTACCTTAAAAAAGGGATGCCATCTTGAAAGCAATCAAAATGCTGGAAGCGCTTATCACATTTCGCATTTTGAAACTCTTGATACCCTAGCAACGATAGGGAATTGGAGTAGATTCCACTAAAGGTAATCTACTGCTTAGTTCCGCTGATACGTCCTACTCCCTGTGCAGAATGACCAGCCTTTTCAAGCCAATTGACAATGTCGACGAAATTTGGGAAATGCAAAATTATCTGGGGTTGGTGCGTGAATAGGTCTTCCAAAAGTCATTCGGCTTGGTACGTTTGCTTGAGGACGTTGAACGCCCGACGAATCTACGATATTACTTCAATTCCGCTACACCCAAATGAATTCCGCAAAATCAGGTACAACAGGGTTTGTTGGCTAAAAAACCGCAGAGATCAATTGTGCCGATATCGAATCATAAGCTTATGATAAATTTTCAATACATTGAAAGCGCCTTGTCTGTTTCTGAAAAATTCTAAATTACAAATGGCACTCTTAGTATAAAAGAAAGTAATTGAAATAAAAGAATAAATCCCCTTTTAAAAGCGCATATCGCGATGTTACGGTTATTTTCATTTTAGTCGTATCAGTTGTTTTAGTTTGATTAAATTCTCTTGTTTTCCTTGCTCCAAAACTTTTTTCCCATAGTTAGTTTTGAACCTATGATTTTCTAAAAATTTTATGTTCAACATTTCCCATTCCTCATCTGACATTTTTAAATCGCAGAAAAGTTCCCATTCCTTGCGCAATAGGAGGTTTCTATATAAAAAATTGGTTGTGCCCAAGTGGAATAAATCGGCATCACATAAAACCCCTGAATAGATATCTCTCGGATTTTGTGGCATTTTAGTGGCATCGATATAGGAGCTGACCCTATCAATCTCACTTTTTGTACAATTCACTTTTACCATATACTGTGAGGCAAGTTTTTTACTTACTTCCTCGTGACCTATATAGGTTTCAGAGAAACCCGTATCATGAAAACAGGCCGCTATGACAATACAATCTCTTTCTTTTGCGCTGAGACCGATAGCATCGGAAAGCAATAGTACATTATTTAGCACTTCTTGGGTATGCGCAAAATTGTGGAAGGGGAGGTTTTTACATTTGTCATTACGAAGTATATCGGAACAATACTTCGTAATGCTCCTAATAGTCTTCGCTGTCATCATGAGAATATATTTCAATCAAGGTAGTATCTGTCCTTATTTCTGTGTGGCGGATTTCCCCTCCGCTAGTTCCCACATACTTGGCAAGAACCGTTGAAAGAACTGATAGCACCAAAATCAACATAAACCCGTACTTGGCATATTTTGGACTTTCTATCTTTAAAAACATAGTAACTACAGAGACAAAACCTAAAACCAAAATAGAGGTAAAGAAGCGTTCTGCGTACGCTTCATGGGTATGTATTAAGGTCTCACTAATTCCTGTTATGTTCTCAACAATATCCTCAGCGCCTTCTCCAGAATAAAAAGCCGCTACCGAGGCAACAGCGCTAAAAATAAAAATACCCAATGCGGTAACTTTTAATTGGGGTTTGTTTAAGATAAAACCAATGAACAAAACCAAAAGACCAATCAATACGCCAACAATGGGAAGATGGTTTACTATGAGATGAAAATGTGCTTCGTTCATGATTTTATGTTTTATTTAATTGTTCACCCCGAATAGATACCCGACTAACGCAGTTAAACCTATTGTCACGGTTCCCCAAAATGTGATACGGACAATCGCTTTTAAAATAATTGTACCTCCAGTTTTCGCTGCCAATCCTCCTAAAATGATAAAGAAGAACAGCGCAAAACCTTAAAGAGAATATTCCATATTTTATAGTGATAGAAAAAGTGCTACTGTAAATGGAAGTAGGCCTCCAATCGTGAAGGCTGCAGTTGATGCGATTGCTGCTTGAACTGGCTTAGCTTGACTAATTTCATTGATTCCCATTTCATCCCTACTATGTGCGTTTAAAGCATTATGTTACGTTAATACTTTGGCTACGGTTGGGGTATTTTTTTTGCAGGCCCCTTTTTTCATAGATATCCGCTAATCGCTGTAATTCGATTTCGGACATATCCTGCAATTCTTGAACTTCTCGTCCAATATTAGATTTTTCGACATCCGTTTGAGAGCTTACCGAAACATATTCCCCCACTGCCATAGATAAACCACCGGCGACAAGGCCTGCAGCATCAGCTAAAATAATGGGTTCCTGTGTTGCACTTACGACTGCTACCCCTATTGCAAGACTTGCCGTTTATAAAATACCGTCATCCGCTCCAAGTACTGCCGCCCTTAACCATTCACTTCTGTGAATGTAATGGCCGTCTAAATAGCTATCCAATTCCTCTTTTTTTTCAGCCATCTATTCTGTTATTAAGTTAAAAGCACCTTTAGTCAAAAATTCAGCGTTCTGGTCAAATTCGTCAGCATTAAGGATATGTGTAAATCCATTACTAGTGCTACCGATTTTTACCAATACTCTTTTAAAAGTAGTATCGGTCTTTTTGACCAGAACAAAATAGTCGTTATCGATATTGGCAACCGCCTCTGTAGGCAAGGCAGCGTGCTGCGATGATGCGGTCAGTATTTCCGCTTCAATATACATGCCGGGGGTTAATTGTTTCGTTTCTTCTTCGTTTACCAAATCCCCGTGAACATCAACGGTTCTTTCTTCTGTATTTATCGTTTTGTTCACCAAATGTACCTTACCCTTATACACCTGGTTCATGTCGTTTTGAAGCCTGACATTGATTTCTTGCCCTACCTTGACCATGGGTAGGTCCTTTTCAAAAATTTTCAATTCGATATGTAAATTATCGGTATTGGTAACGGTAACCGCGACATCAGAGGGATTCATGTACATACCCTTTTTGGCATTAATTGAAGTAGCGTAACCCGATAATGGGGAAAGTACACTTATAACAGACCCAATATTTTCCCCTGACAATGTATTTGGGTCGATATTCATAAGGCTTAGTCTCTTTTTAAGGGATTGATACTGGGCCATAGTAATGGTGTACTCCGACTCTGCCTTTAAAAAGCTTTTCTTAGAGGTTACGTTATCCACCATTAATTCCTTTTGGCGCTCATAGTCTGACTTTAAATAGTTAAGTCGTCCGCTTGCTTCTAGAAAATCTTGTTGTACTTGCACATATTCCGGATTTTCAATGGTAAATAATACCTGTCCTTTTTTTACAACATCGCCAGGTAGTAAACGAATATTCTTTACATAACCAGCAAAATAAGCACTTACATCAGCTTGATTTTCAGGGGTAACGGCGAACATTCCGTTTGCTTTCACCACGGTAGTAAACTCTTGCATCGATACTTTGCCGAGTTCCATAGCCCCTGAAGTAAATTGGGTTTCTGTTACGGCCACTTCATCTGGGGCGCTATTTTCAATTGCGATTTCTGTAGCGGCAGTATCTGATTTTTCTTTGGAATTACAGGAAACCAATCCTATTATAAATAGCGATAGAAGTCCTTTAAATACCATACGATTATCATTTTTACTTGATATATTTTTCATGTTTAATTGGTTAAATAGTTTAATTCTAAAACAGTAGTGTTATACTCATTAAGGTTTTGTAAATAGGTAATCTCTATGGTTTTGGCGCTTTCTAAAAGTTGAACAAATTGCAGAAAATCGATTTCTCCATTTTGAAATGCTTTTGATGCGCTTGTACTCAGTTCTTTGGAGAGTTTTTTACCGGAATTTTCATAGTAATCCACAGCTTCCCGAAACTTTTTTAAATCAGATTGCAAGCCCTCATATTTTGTTTCTAATTGTATTCTGTAATTTTCTGATTCGTCGGCTACAATCATAGTTTCCGTTTTGGCCGCATTAATTTTCGATTTATTTGCACCAAACCACAATGGTACGGAGACACCCGCTTGAATACCATTGTAGCGTTTTGCATCTACACCATTATTAGTCCCTTGAAATACCGCAATGTGCAAATCAGGCAATAATTTTTGCCTTTCTAACGAGAGGGATGATTTGGTCAATTTTTGTACTGATTCATAATAGAGCATTCCGGGATGGTCAGCCAAATTCACTTTCATCAGTGGCAATCTGGGCAATTCGTTTTCGGCTACAATGATCAAAGAATCCGATTGTAACCATTGATGTAGCATGGTATATGCTTTTGCTATATCTTCTTTGGTTTGTGTGAGTAAAACAGAGATTTCCTTTTGTTTTGCCTCGGCGGTAAGTTTCTCTAGTAAATTGGTTTCACCAACCTCGTACCTCTTGTCCGCTGCCAAAGCGAAACGACCGTACAAACTATCTAAAAAACTATATTGTCGCTCCAGACTGTTTCGATAAACCACATTGTAATAGGCCAAATACACCTCCTTGGTCAACATCCTTTCATTTAGCCGGTATTGTTGAGTGCTTACCGATACTTTCTGTTTTTCCACTTTGCTTTGCGCACCATATATGGTAGGAAATTGTAAATTTTGGCTAATCCCAAACACCTTTATAGGTAGGCCGTTCTGTGCAATGTTGTTTT
This sequence comes from Pricia antarctica, assembly GCA_011050085.1. Taxonomy (GTDB): domain Bacteria; phylum Bacteroidota; class Bacteroidia; order Flavobacteriales; family Flavobacteriaceae; genus Pricia; species Pricia antarctica_A. The sequence goes on from DRGL01000078.1 coordinate 26,901, forward strand.
GGTCATAATTATAATACGCTTGGGTTTTCTCCAGATTGAAAGCACTACCTACCAATTGCTGTGATTGTTCCACTCTTTTGGCAGAGGCCTTTAGTGCATTATTGTTTTCGATAGCAATCGCTACGGCTTTTTCCGCTGCAATAGGATTCTGTTGTGCATTTCCCATTAAGGGTGAAATCAATAATGCAAGGATGCCTAGCGCCTTTAAATTCACTTTATGCCTCACTTTTGGATGATGCCCTTTTCTATCGAACATAGCGTATAGAATTGGCAGTACCACTAATGTCAAAACCGTAGCGGTAATCAATCCGCCAACCACCACCGTAGCCAAAGGTCTTTGTACTTCTGCTCCTGCAGAAGTGGAGATTGCCATAGGCAAAAAGCCTAAAGCAGCGGCGGCAGCGGTCAACAATACAGGGCGTAATCTATTTTTTGTCCCTATTAATATTCGTTTGTTAATATTGGAAACTCCGTGTGCTTTAAGCTCCTTAAATTCTTCAATCAATACTATACCGTTCAAGACAGCAATACCAAAAAGAGCAATAAAACCAACCCCGGCGGAGATACTAAAAGGCAGCCCCCTAAGGTAGAGTAGCATTACACCACCAATAGCAGAAAGCGGAATAGCACTATATATCATCAAGGCTTCCTTAACAGAATCAAAGGCGAAGTACAGCAAGACAAAAATTAGGATAAGTGCTATGGGAACGGCAACTTTTAAACGAGCGGATGCAGTACGTAAGTTTTCAAACTGACCGCCATAACTAACGGAATACCCCGTTGGAATTTTCACATCCCTTTCAATAATGGCCTGTACATCCTTTACCACCGATTCTAAATCCCGGTTACGAACATTAACACCGACCACTATCCTCCGTTTGGTATTGTCACGGGAAATTTTTGCAGGGCCTTTAGTATAGCTTATGTTAGCGAATTCACTAAGCGGCAATCTTGTGCCATTGGGTAAGGGTATGGAAGCGGTTTCTATATTTTCGATGTCCTTTCTATGATTACTATCATACCGAATTACCAGATCAAACTGTTTTTCTCCCTCAAAAACAGTTCCTGCGGTCATTCCTGCAAAACCCATCGTAATGATTTTGTTCAAATCCTCGATGTTCAGATCGTATTTGGCTATTTTTTGACGGTTATATTTTACTGACATTTGAGGCAAACCTGCTGTTTTTTCAACAGAAATATCGGCGGCTCCTTCTACATTCTGAATCGCTTTTTCTATTTCCAATGCCTTTTGGTAGAGTACATCTAAATCCTCACCAAAAACCTTTATGGCCAGATCGGCTCTTACTCCTGTAATTAGTTCATTGAATCGCATTTCTATAGGTTGGGTAAATTCAAAATCTACACCTGCAATTTCAGATAGGGCTTCCTTGAATTTATCGGCCAATTCATCTTTCGTTTCGGCGGATACCCATTCTTCCTTTGGCTTTAATTTGATAATGACATCACTTTCTTCCATCGACATCGGGTCCGTAGGCACTTCAGCTGCGCCAATGCGACTTACCACTTGCTCTACCTCAGGAAACTTTTTAAGTATTTTTTCCATACGCGAAGTTGCCTCTATGGTCTTACTTAGCGATGTTCCGGTTTTCAGTATAGGTTGAATTACAAAATCACCTTCATCTAACGTAGGTACAAATTCACCACCCATTTGAGTGAATAAGAATCCTGTAAACAGTAATAGCCCTACTGCCATACCCAGCACCCATTTTTTCTTGCGTAAAGCCCAAGATATAGTGGGTTGGTACTTTCTTTCTAAAAACCCGATAAGTCTAGATGAAATGGTTTTTTTCTCAGTGTTCGTCGGTTTAATGAACATAGAAGCCATTACGGGAATATAGGTAAAGCAAAAAACCATGGCACCAATAAGTGCGAAACAGAATACCAAGGCCATGGGTCGGAACATCTTACCTTCAACGTTCACTAAGGATAGGATAGGAATGAAAACTATGATGATGATCAGTTGGCCAAAAACGGCAGAATTCATCATTTTACTAGCACCTTGATAGGTTATGGTATCAATTAACCCTTGTCTTTCTTCTTTGGGAAGTGTCATTAACTTTTTGCGCTGACTGGTAATCTTAAAGGCAATAAATTCAACAATAATTACTGCCCCGTCGATAATGATACCAAAATCTATCGCCCCAAGGCTCATCAAATTCGCATCAACACCGAAAATATACATAAGCGAAAGTGCAAATAATAAACATAAGGGTATTACAGAGGCTACGACCAATCCTGAACGCCAGTTACCCAATAGCAGCACCACTACAAAAATCACGATCAAACATCCTAATATCAAGTTTTCAGCAATTGTGAACGTTGTTTTGGCAATAAGTTCACTACGCTCTAAAAATGGGTTAATAGATATTCCCGGAGGGAGTGATGATTGTATCTCTATTACTCGTTGTTTAACGGCTTCGATTACTGCATTGGAGTTGGCATCTTTGAGCATCATTACCTGACCCAATACTTTTTCGCCCTCTCCATTTCCTGTAATCGCTCCAAAACGATTAGCATGTCCGAAACCAACCGAAGCGATATCCCTGACATATACGGGTACTCCGTCTTTGGTGGTTACTACAATATCTTCTATATCCTGTACCGAACCAACAAGACCTTCGCCCCTGATAAAGTAGCTTTCATTATTTTTTTCGATATAACCGCCGCCAGCAACGCTGTTGTTTTTTTCTAATGAATTGAATACATCAAAGATGGAAACCTCCATAGCACGTAATCGCTCGGGGTTAATGGCTACTTCATAGGTTTTCAAATAGCCTCCCCAAGTATTTACTTCAACTACTCCAGGGATTCCGGAAAGCTGACGTTTTACCACCCAGTCTTGAATGGTGCGGACATCGGACAAGGAATATTGTGCTTTGTGTTCGGCATCAACATCGATTACGTATTGATAAATTTCACCCAAGCCTGTTGAAACCGGTCCCATAAAAGGTTTGCCAAAACCTGCTGGAATTTTTTCCTCGGCGCTTTTAATTTTCTCTGCGATAAGTTGGCGTGGTAAATAAGTTCCTAAATTATCATCGAACACAACCGTAACCACCGATAGTCCAAACTTGGATATAGATCGGATTTCTTTGACCCCAGGCAAATTCGCCATTTCTAGCTCGACAGGATAGGTCAAAAACTTCTCTACATCTTCAGTGGCTAAGGTTCTTGAAGTCGTAATAATCTGAACCTGGTTGTTGGTAACATCCGGTACCGCGCCAATCGGTATATTGGAAAGGGAATACAAACCGAATCCTATAATTCCTGCGGTAAATAACAGGACTATAAGTTTGTGATGGATACTGTACTGAATAATACGTTCTAACATTTTCTGGTGGTTTATTGAAACAATAGTCAAATGTAGAATAGGTATCTTATGGCGATCTATGTGCTTTCTTAAGATTGGCTTAAGAATTATGTTTCTAGTTAAAACTAAAAACAAAGGCCCTGAATATCGTTCAGGGCCTTTATCAAACCATCAATAAACACTAGCCTAAAAATCTAAAAATAGGTTTGAGGGAATTTATTTAGAACTAGATTGTTCTTCACTTTTTAAGTCTATCTCAAACGTGAAATGGAAATCATAGGATTACCTGCGGAGATTCTAAAGTTTTACTCAAAATTCAATCGTGAGCGTTGTGCCTAAATCAATTTCACTTGAAGCACTAATTTTTGCATTGATAGCATCAGAGGCTTTCTTGGCTATCGATAATCCAAGACCATTACCCGGAATGTTTTTATGGTTAAGTGCATCGGATCTAAAGAAGTGATTGAACACATTGTCCAAATCTTCTTTTTTAATCCCTAGACCTTCATCTTTGACCTTGCACGTAATTTTAGAATCGGATTCTGTAATCGTAATCTGCAGTGTACTTTTCTCCTTAGCATATTTAATAGCGTTACCAATAATATTTTCTAATATTAGGTTGCTATAATATTTGGGGACAGTGGTTTCTAATGAAACTTCATTATCAAAATCAACGGAGAGCCCCTTTTCGCATATTGATTTTTTCTGACGTGAAAGTATGTCGTCTATCAATGCGGGAAGCGACGCAACAGATTCATTTAATGGTTTAGAATTAGCGTCTAATCTTGCTAGCTGCAAAAGTTGCTCAAGCGTTGCCGTCAATCGGTCAATTTCGGTTAGGCTGAATTTTATTTTATCCTCGTATTCCTTTTGTTCCCTTGGCTTGCGTATTAATACCTCTAACGTTCCCCTTAAAGTTGACAATGGTGTACGCAATTCATGCGAAGCATCTGAAGTAAATTGACGTTCACGCTCAATAGCGTTTTCTATACGCTGGAGCAATTGGTTGATACCCGAAGACAAATCATAAAGCTCATCTTTGTTCTGAGGCAGAATAACTCTTTCGTTTAAATTGTTCTTTGTAATCCTATTCGTAGTTTCTGTAATCACACTTACTGGAATAATACTTCTGCCTGCCAAGTATCTTGACACGAAATACAAGCCTGCCAAAAGCACTAGGTATGAAAAAAATAATACATTCCTTAAATTCACTAATACCATCGTGGAAGATTCCAAAGACATCGCTGCCAATATAAAACCTTTGATTTTTCCGTTCTGCTCGATAGGAATTTGAACCTGTCTGATGGTTCTTTCGTTCAGCGTTTCGTTAAAATGACCACCATAGTTTTGTTCAGGATTAAAAGCTAGAACGTCGTTTTTAAGGTTTGGGGATTTATCCATGAATTTCCCATCCTTATCCAATATTTGAAGAAAAACAGGATTTACCTGAACTTCTCTATGCTCTCTTTCTTCCCACTCTTCTTTGTTTATTATTCGGATACTATCACCAACAATATTTATTTCTTCAGTATGCTTTTCAGCTTCAAAAGAAAGGTCATTATCTAAATTTTGATAAACTGAACCCTGTACCACAAAATAGACAACAGTAAAAGCTACCGCCATAATAATGGCGGTAGCAATCATATAATGCAACGCAATTCTATTTCTAAAACTCAAGTTCATGATTCTTTTGCTATATATCCAATTCCCCTAACGGTTTGAATATAATTTTCATCTTCACCCAAGTTCAATTTTTTTCGTAAGGCGTTGATATATAAATCTATTACGCTAGTATTATATTCAAAATGAATATCCCAAACACTCTCGATAATACGGGCACGTCTACAAACCATGCCTTTGTTGCGTATCAGATATTCTAGTAAGGCAAATTCTTTTTGGGTAAGGTTAACTTCTTCATCACCTTTTATAACCTGATGTGTACCGGTATTTAGTGTGATATTCCCTAATATAAAAACAGAATGCTCTCCAGATTTTGGACGTAGTTGTACTTTGATACGTTCTAAAAGTTCTTCAAAATGGAAAGGTTTCTTTATGTAATCGTTAGCGCCAGATTGAAGTCCGAAGATGGTTTCATCAACGGTGTCTTTAGCGGTTAAAAATAGGATAGGAGTTTCTTTAAAATCTTTTCTGAATTGACGGCATATTTCAATACCACTCAAGCCGGGAACCATCCAATCCAGAAGTAACAAATCATACTCCCCAGTAAGGGCCAAACGCAGACCTTTCTTCCCTTCTTCAGCAATATCCACTATATATGACTCTTCTTCCAAACCTTGTTTAAGGAAGTTATATATACCTGGCTCATCTTCTACGATTAGAATTCTCATTGTACAAAAGTTACGCTTTAAATTTAGAATACTATTAGGGCTTTCTTAAGATTTGCTTAAGAACGGCTACAATAATTACCTAGACATTGCCATTTCGGAATTATTCGTTAGTTGAGTTTATTGATTGACGCTTTGGTAGAAAGCAATTGTAGGTTTCATTTGTTGTGATAAATGAACGTTCAAAAGAGGAAATCGATTTCAGGTATAACTAGCCAATTAGTTTTGGTATCATATCAGATTTCCTAAATTTAAAGGAAAAAGAGATGGTTTGCTAGTGCTTATTTACATTGAAAATCTTAAAGCGGTGTGCAGTTTAAAATTAGCAAGTGTGAAAATACGGTCAGAGATTGTGTTAAGACTTTATTACTAGCTCTGCCACACCGAAAAATAGTTTTTAAAACTAATATGTCTATATTTTATATATAAGATTATATTTAATACAACCCAAGACGTATTAAATTTCATATCGACCATGTCCTATTTTACGTATAATGTTTACACTTTACTTTGGGTGGTCTAATTGAACAAAGGGCATAGTGTATAGTTTCTCTGGGAATTTCGATGGTTATAAAGCGGATGGAAGATATACTATCAATGAATTCGTTCCATTTTTTGTATTTGTGGCAATATTGCTACATGCAAAAACTGCAATAAATGGACAGTACATATTTGGATTAAATGATATCTGGTGCTATGGATGGTTCAAAATTTCCGAAGATTAATTTTGCGAGAACAAAAGTAAATGGACGCTTTATTTCAAGTTGTATTAGGCGGCAAATGAAAAACCAAAGCTAAAGAAATTGGGATGTATAACAGTAAACACGAATTAATTCCAGCCGCATTTATTGGTTGTTATAGTTGTTTGGTGAAAGTCCCGTATACTTCTTGAAAGCACTAAAAAACGGACTATAGGATGAAAAACCTACTCTGTTGGAAAGAGAGTCCAAAGTATTATCAGCCAAATAGCCTTCTTGAATCAAGTTCTCGGCATCTTTTATTTGTAACATTTTTTTAAAATCAGAAAAGAAAAGTGTGCAATGGTATTTGAAAATATAGGTCAAGTGACTTTTGGGTATGTTAACTTTTTTTGATAGCATATGTAAATCAAAATCAGAATTTCTAAATATTTTTTCAGTAAATACCAAGTGTTCAATTTTAATAATATTCTCGACTAAATTTTCTGATATTTTCAGTGCCAATTGCTTATCCTGTTTATTGTTAAATTGATTTGAAATATCCAATTTCCAGATATCCAGAACCATCGTTTTATGGGCATTGTCAGTATTTATGTTGATTCTTTTCTCAAGAATATTCTCCCCATATAAAAGTTCAGGTGAAATAAGTAGCTTCACAAAAATTGCTATGATCAGAATTGACCAAAATCCAATGCCATTTTCGAATACGGTTAGTTTATCTGTTATAAGATCTACTATGATAAGAATTAAAAGCCTTAAACATAGCAGCGTCCAAATAAAGAAAATAAACAAAATCCAATTATCTTTTTGATAGCCACGATTTCCTACAATCATTTTCAACGACCTCTTGTTGAGGTAGGGTTTAAACAACTTTAAAGAGGCCAATAAATAGCCAACATTAAAGAGAAAGTAGACAATGTAAAAACTGCTAATAATTCCATCGGACAAGTAGTCAAAGTATTTTAATATCTGGAAGAAGATAAAAAATAGAAAGGGTAAAATAAAATGGACCCATTTGGTATTCTTGTTTTTATTGGATAGGCCTAATATTTCAGTGAAAAAAAGATATAACAAGGGAAAGGTAAAAACTGAAAGCTGCTTATAGCCAAACGTTTTTTCATTTGCAAAAGACTGAATTTCCAAGGAGTAAGAGGCCTTTAAGAGCGCATATACGGCTACGTATAAAAGAATTATGATCAAGTAGATGTTGATCATTTTATTTGTTCTGTAGTAAAAGAATAGAATTAAAGTAGTTACTAGACCAACGCAGCCTGTAAATAGTAATAAGAACATTTCCATATTTCAGTAACACAAAATTGTCAGTGCATCTTACATTAATTTGATTAAAAAAACGTACCCAATATACTGTATAAAGTTAATTCAATTTTGAATCAAAACGTACAAATTCAATGTTCAAAAATAGAGAACTGTATCCTCAACTCCTGTTTTTATAGTATAAACCATTGTTTAATCATTAAAAACGATCGTTGAAATGCTAAAAATTGAATTATTGGGAAAAATCCGTATACGTTCTTTCTAATTGTGTTCGTTCTAGAACCTATTATTATTACGGAAAAATCTTACTAATGAAAATCCAGTCTATGATTTTAGTCAAGGCTAATCAACTGCTTGCATTTTTTTACCTGCTAAATATTACGAGCATTTTTATAGGGTTGTGGATTACAGGCAATCAAATAATTATCGGGTCATTTTCAATTTCTTTTTCCAATATGTCCATTTTTCAATTAAGTAAAGTGGATTATTTACCGCCTTTTAAACCAATTCTTAACGAAACCATTGCGTCGAGGTAGACTAGCTATCTTCTACGACCCAGACTACAGCTACCTCTATTTCTATTATAATTTCTCTCTAGGCAAGTTTCTAGCCTTTTAGAAGTATCATCAAGTCGAATATATTAAAAAACAACCTACGAATTGCAAAAAAACTTCCAACCAAAGACTAAAACTATGAACATTTTTAAAACGACGATTGCATCTATTTCTTTCCTTTTTCTAGCGATTGGCCTTTCTGCCCAACAGGATCCAAACTACTCGTTCTATAGATATAACATGAGCCTTTACAATCCGGCCTTTACGGGCAGTTCGGAAGCCGGCCAGCTTTCCCTTGGCCTGAGAAGCCAGTGGGCGGGTGTCGAAGGCGCACCGGAGAGCCAGAGTGCCATTTTCGGAATTCCCTTGGGAAAAAGACTCGGCCTGGGCGTGTCCGTTCTCAATGATAGAACATTTATCGAGAACCAGACATGGATCGGGGTAGATGTATCCTACAATATCCGTTTGGACGAGAACCACCTGCTTTATTTCGGGATAAAGGGGAGTACGAATTCATACAATGCCAATACACGAGGGTTGGTGACCTATGGCGTTGGACAGGACATGGCCCTGATGGACTATAAGAGTAGGTTCACCCCGAACATTGGCGCAGGATTGTACTTGAAGCACGAACGTTACTTTATATCCCTTTCCGTACCCAAATTGTTGACACCGGATCGCTTGCAGGAAAGTAACGGTAACGCCTTTCTGAGCGAAGACCGTGCGCACACCTACCTAAGTGGCGGTTATAATTTTGATTTTGGCGGCACGTTCAATCTTCAGACCATGACGATGTTGCGGTATGTGGATGCCGCGCCCCTCTCGATAGAGTTCACCGGCATTCTTGATTTTGGAAAGCGTTTCAACATAGGGGCCTCCTATCGATATGACGAGAGTATCAGCGGTCTTTTACTGTTCAATATCGGGAATAAGTTCGATATCGGCTATGCCTACGAAACCCCGCTTCAAAGTTCCATAAGGGGAATGGAAAATGGTACGCACGAACTTTTTATGCGATTAGGATTGTAATCTCAATCGCATATACAAGTCAATCCAAATTATCTAACCCATAGAAATAATGAAAAACTATACCCTAATTATAATTCTTTTGCTTTTTGTATCGGTAACCTCGAATGTATGGTCACAAGGACAGATATATGTGAGCGGACCCAATACGCAGACGACCATTACCAGTAACAGTCCAACCGCCATAGCACCTGAGCTAACTATTTCTTCTACTGAGAATATAACTGATTTTACGGTATCCGTTACGGATTCCTATTCTACGAACGATGCCGTTGGCTTTTCGGGCAATCTGCCAAGTGGCATTTCCACATTGGGTTGGAACGCTACTAAGCGTGCCATTGTATTTAAGGGCACAAAAACGGCCGAGGAATGGCAGGCTTTTTTAAGAAACCTGACCATTACAACGGCCAATGTCTGTTCGCCAGAAACCCGAAAAGTTTCCTTTATTGCGGGGGAGACTTTCTACAATCCTTTAAACGGGCATTTTTATAAGATTACTACTTTTCCCTCAAACTGGTTACCGGCAAAAGCGGCAGCTGCATCGGATTCTTATTATGGTAATCAAGGCTATTTAGTAACCCTTACAAGTACTGCCGAAAATACCTTTGTTTCACGATTGATAGGTCAGAATGCTTGGATGGGAGCATCTGATGACTACCTTCAAATCAACGAGGCATTAGGATATACATTGTATGCCAACCAAGCGGCATCGGAGGGCAAATGGTATTGGGTCACAGGACCTGAAAAAGGAAGACAGATGAGTACCGCCAACCGAGTAAATATCGGTAGTGTTTATCAAAATTGGGGAGGTGGGGAACCGAATAATGCTGGGGAAGAGCATTGTTTACATATTTATTCGAACAACGGATTATGGAATGATTTCGCAAACAGCCAAAATATTTATGGAATTGTGGAATATGGCGATATGCCAGGCGATTTATCCAATAGCAGTCAAGAATTCACCCAAGAAATCTATATTCAAGGTTCCTCTAGTGGCACCATATCGGGAGGTAACGTAACAGTATGTGCGGGAACTAATTCCACCACCTTGACCTTGGGCGGTTTTACAGGTTCCGTAGTGCGTTGGGAAAGTTCCGTCGATAATTTCATCACGGCAGGGAACACGATTCCAAATACAAATACTACGCTTACGGTAAATAATATTTCCACAACCACCTACTACAGGGCAGTAGTAAATTCTACATCTCCATCTACCTGCAACGGACTTGTTACTTCCAGTGCTCCTGTCCTTGTAAGCAGTGCGGTATCGGGTAATGTGTTTGCGGTAAATACCACTATTTGTGACGGGTCCGATGTAGATCTCTATTTATCGGGGCAAGAAGGAGAGGTGCAGAAATGGCAACGTTCTAGCGATAACAGTACTTGGACGGATATCGCCAGTACCAATCCTACCCTGATCGAGACCGTAAACACTGTGGGCACCCTTTATTACAGGGCGTTCGTTCAGGTTCCGGGCTGCGGGGCGGCGGTGGTTACCCCATCAAAATCCATAAGCGTTGTAACAGGAACGCCGCCCCAGGGGGGAACGGTAGGTTCCAATACCCATTTCTCCGCCACCAATAGTGGCACCCTTACATTATCGGACTATACGGGCAGCATCAGCAAATGGCAGCGATCCACCGATGATGGCCTTGTATGGATCGATATAACCAATACGGCCAGTACCCAGAGCTATACCAATATAGCTGAGGAGACCCTGTTCAGGGCCTTGGTTGCCAACGGTAGTTGTGGTGCCTCCTATAGTACCAGTGGCAAGGTGGAAGTCATTTTCACGCCTACCATAACCGATTTTGAATCAAAAATTGCCGCTCAGGGCAACGAGGTAGTGATTACGGGCACGAATCTGGAGAACGTGATACAGGTCCAGATCGGAGGGGTAGATGCAACATCCTTTACGATAAACTCCACCTCGAAAATTACCGCTACCGTTCCTTCAGGGGCAACTTCGGGCGCTATAACGGTGACCAATCCGGGAGGATCGGACAGTATGTCCGGCTTCGTCCTCAATGTGCCCCCGACGGACATTACGCTTTCCTCCAGTTCAGTGGTGGAAAACAATGCCCTGAACGATGCAGTAGGACAGTTTTCCGGAACGGATCCCGATACATCGGACACGTTTTCCTTTGCCTTGGTGGCAGGAAAGGGCGATGCCGACAACGGTTCCTTCGTAATCTCGGGAAGCAATCTGTTGGCCAACGAGGTCTTCGATTTCGAATCAAGCAACGAATATTCCATAAGGGTCGAGGTCAGCGACAACTATGGCAATACGTACCAAAAGGCGTTAATAATTGGCGTTACGGACAGGAACGAAGTCCCGACCGATATTAGCTTGGACAACACCACTGTGACGGAGAACAGTGTGGTAGGTTACATAG
>DRGL01000079.1 GCA_011050085.1 Pricia antarctica
AGTTCAGCTCGAGTACAAGTAGGGATTTTAGAACAGTAAAAATTTGGATTGGGGCAAAGTTTGGCAAAGAATTTAGGCCTTTTACCCCTGTCTCATTAAAAAAACTATGAATTTGAATAATAAAGAAATTAATAGCCTTGGCGAATTAAAGTCTGCCGGCTATAAAAGCAAAAGTATTAAAGACGAACTCAGGGATAATCTGAGGGATAAAATTAAAAAAGGCGAAGAAACTTTTGAAGGTGTATGGGGATATGAAGACTCTGTGATACCTGAATTGGAGCGAGCCATATTATCTCGTCACAATATTAATCTACTAGGCCTTCGCGGACAGGCAAAAACCCGTTTGGCTAGGCTTATGGTGCATTTATTGGATGAGTGGATTCCCGTTATCTCCGGTTCGGAAATCAACGATGATCCTTTGAAACCCATGTCGCGGTATGCTAAGGAACTTATTGCGGAAAAAGGGGACGATACACCGATTACCTGGTTGCATAGAAACGAACGTTTTTACGAAAAGTTGGCCACACCCGATGTAACTGTAGCCGATTTAATCGGAGATGTTGACCCTATAAAGGCGGCGAACCTTAAATTATCGTACGCCGATGACCGCGTCATCCATTTTGGAATGATTCCAAGAGCTAACCGTTGTATTTTCGTCATTAATGAACTTCCGGATTTACAGGCCCGTATTCAAGTCTCTCTATTTAACATTCTGGAGGAAGGCGATATACAGATTCGTGGATTTAAGTTACGGCTACCTTTGGATATTCAATTCGTATTTACGGCGAACCCTGAAGATTACACTAACCGTGGAAGTATTGTAACCCCTTTGAAAGATAGGATAGGTTCTCAAATTTTGACCCATTATCCCGACGACATTGAAACAGCACGTAAGATTACGGAACAAGAGTCGCATTTGGATCCGCGTCAGTCCGATGCGGTATACGTACCGGATATTGCAAAAGACCTTTTGGAGCAAATCAGTTTCGAAGCTCGAAATAGCGAGTATGTAGATGCTAAAAGTGGAGTTAGTGCCCGTACGAGTATCACAGCTTTCGAAAATCTTTTGAGTACAGCAGAACGCAGAGCCTTATTGACAGGAGCCGAGAAAACTATGGTCAGATTGAGTGACTTTTTAGGTGTAATTCCATCAATTACGGGTAAAATCGAATTGGTTTATGAAGGAGAACAAGAAGGCGCGGACGGTGTTGCCGCGATTTTAATCGATGATGCCGTTAAATCCCTTTTCCCCGAATACTTCCCGAAAATTGAAAAACTTCAGAAGAAAGACGCTGAAACTCCCTATGACGAACTAATACATTGGTTTTTTCAAGGCGAAGGTTTCGAGTTGCTTGACGATTTTACAGATGAGGAGTACAAACGAGCTTTAGACCGTATTCCACAATTGAACAGTCTGCTGAAGAAATATCAACCCGATTTTCCGAAGAATGATGCTTATTTTTTGAAGGAGTTGGTTCTTTGGGGATTGGTAGCGCATAAAAAATTGAGTAAAAACCGATTTGCAGAGGGCTATCAGTTTAAAGATCTCTATGGCAGTTTTATCAGTGGATTATAATTTGGAGTATAGCTATTCAGATAAATAATAAAAAAATCCCGAACTTGGTGTTCGGGATTTTTTTATTTAAAACTAAAACCTATGGTTAAATCTGCCGGTATTGTGCCCTTTGAAAATAAGAAATGTACCTAATACGTCTAGCTCAACTTTAAAATAGTAGTTTTTATAATGCCAATATGTTGTAGGATGTTGATTCCAATAAAATCACCCATTATTTCTTTGGCCATTTTCATATGCTTATTCTAATAAAAAATCTAAAATTCTTCTCTCTAGGCTAACCCTTGCAGTATTCAAGCTATTCATTTTTAGGTTAGATCTTTTCAAAAAGTTACGCTGTAGTGTCCTCTCTGCGTTTGTATAACCTTCCGGTGTTGGATAGAGAATGGACAAAAATAAGCCCTTTAATTGAAGACACCTGCTCCATCTCCAATCCTGACAATTTGAAAGATTGGTTTTTTGGGGCTAATAAACTATTTATATTGGTATTTGGTGTTAGTAAATTGTAGGAAATTGGAAGTTTCCTATTCCGTTAGGCCATTGGGTTTGGACTCTAGAATATCTAGATATTCTCTAAAAAATGAGATAGTGATATAACCTTAAATATTTAAAAAATTAAAGAGTAATTATTTATAGAAAGCCACATATAAACCTAAAGCAGAAATAATGTCCCGACAAGATTAAACAGGGCTTGAGAGTTTGGTTTTAAATTTTATTTTACTCCCAAGTATCAACGTGTTGGTTCATATCATTGAACTTATATTCGCCGACTAGTTCTCTTCGGTGATGAACTGCTAAAATGGTTAGCACCAAAAGAAGTATATGTAAGACCAAAGAGGTAATACCAACTGGTAAGAAGGTAGTCGGTAAGACATAATTTAAAAATTCCCCATATGTCGTAAGTGTATATATACTCTCTGAGGTTTTATAAACGTAGATTAAAAAGGATCCATATAACAAGTATTCTACATTTCTCATCATTGGATCGGTCAATTCGTCTTCGGTAATTTTGAAGTTAAGTACATATAAAAATGTAAAGTGAATTATAGTAATCACTGGAAATAGATAATTCTCTGGCTTGATAAAGTAGAAATTATTGGTGTATATACCATAAAAGTCTAAAACAATCAGCAGGGCCAATACCACGACGGAAAGATGAATTGTTGTTTTCCAGGACATAAGTTTTATAATGGAGTTCATAATTGTAGGTTTCAAAGATTGAGTATGATGTCGATGAAATGTTTTAAGTCAATCTAAAAACGCAATTCCATTTTCCTTTATTTAAAATTTTCGACAAACAGCAGATTTCCCTGTTAAGCTCCTAAAATCTCATATAAAACTACCGAATTTTCTTTCAAAAAAATACTAAAAATCTCTGAAGAATTTACAAATTTCATTTCTGAAATACCGAATGGTTTTCTGTGACACGTAATTATGCTTATTATAGAATTGCGATAAATGCTTTTCGTTTGTATAGCTATCTTTGGTCGGATACGCACTAGTAAACTAATCCAAAAAATAATTACAAACAGGTAGAATGCGGCAGAAACAACACACGTACTTAATAGGTATACAGTATTTGGGATTTCGCTACAGCGGGTGGCAAATTCAACCCGGACATCGTACGATTGAAGGAATGCTGTCAAAGACCTTAAAGTTTATAATGCCCGATGAAACCTTCAAAATTTTGGGTGCGGGTAGAACCGATTCAAAAGTCTCAGCCTTACATATGGCTTTCGAACTCTTTTTGAAAAATCCAATAGTCGATTTCAATGCCTTTCTCAATCTATTCAATCAAAATCTTCCACCAGATATCCGCGCATTAACCCTGGAGCCGATAACCCAAAAATTCAATATTATTAAGGATGCAAAAACTAAGGAATACGTTTATCTATTTTCGTATGGGGCGAAAAACCATCCATTTTGCGCACCCTTTCTGGCTAATATCCAAGAAGTATTGAACATTGAGCTTATGAAAAAAGCAGCTAGATTATTTGAAGGAAGTCATGATTTCTTAAATTATACAGTTAAAGACAAAGGAAATAGCGAAACAAATAGAGAGATACTATCCTGTGTTTTACAAGAAAACTCAATACTATCCGCCAGTTTCTTTCCTGCAAAAAGCTATGCGCTTCATATAAAGGCTTCGGGGTTTTTGCGCTATCAAATACGCATGATAATGGGAGCTTTAATTCAGTTGGGCAAAGGGGATATAACGCTTAATCAGATTTCAGCTTCGCTCAATGAAAAAACTATTTCTCGTTTTACCTACATTGCACCCGGAAGTGGACTGCATTTAAACCAACTAGAATTTAAGGGTTTTGAAGAATCGTTTATCCCAGAATAAACACCTACACCATAACAATTTCCGTTAACTTTAGCATTCCAAATACCATTAAACAAATCAGCAGCGTATGGGAAAAAGAAAAAAAATCGGTAAGATTATCCCGAAGATGCCATCACGGTTTGCAAAACAAAAGGGTAAGGCGCCCGGTACGATAACGTACATGGGACGTAGGGAAAATCTCAAAAGTATTGTTAATATCTTAGATTACAATGAGAATGGATTCAATGTTTCTGCACCGGGCAATGTTGACGCCATAGTCTCACATAAAGGCCCGCCTTTAGTTTCATGGATAGATATTGTAGGCCTTAGTGATGAAGCTTTCATAGCTAAGATTGGAGAGCGTTTTGGGCTGAATCCCTTGGTGATGGAAGATATCGTAAATACGAACCAGCGACCCAAAATAGACGAGTATGACCCTTACATATTTGGAGTTTTTAAAATGCTGTACATAAACCAAGATAAGGAATTGATAGGGGAGCATATTGCCTTGGTGCTGCTAGATAATTGCGTACTTGTCTTTCAGGAACTGGAATATGATGTCTTTACGGGTGTACGTGATAGGGTAACCAAAAAATTCGGCAGAATTCGCTCTCGGGGGTCCGACTACTTATTTTTCGCACTTTTAGATTCAATCGTAGATAATTATTTTGCCGTACTCGAATATCTGAACGATAAAATAGAAGTTTTAGAAGAAGCTGTTTATGCTGATCCCAGTCCCGAGGTTGCCCAAAAAATACAGGAACTGAAAAAAGAAGTGCTACGGATTAGGCGTTGGGTAAACCCTGTCAAGGAATTAATCAATCGATTAATAGATACCGATCACCCGTTAATTGCCAAAGAAACCAAGATTTTTTTTCGTGATGTGCTCGATCATTCCCTCGAAGTGAACGATAGCATTCAAATCTACCGCGAAATGTCGATGAGCCTAATGGAAATGTATATGAGCAACATGAGCAATAAAATGAATGAGGTTATGAAAGTCCTGACCATTATGGCTTCCATCTTCATTCCCTTAACTTTTATTGCAGGAATCTACGGTATGAATTTCGATAATATGCCAGAATTACATTATCAATACGGGTATTATGTTGTTTGGGGCGTGATGATAAGCCTTTTCTTAGGAATGTTAGTGTACTTTAGAAGAAAAAAATGGATTTGAAAAAAGAACGTTGGCCATTTTGATTTTGTTTTAAGGTATAATTTCCAAGGCAACATGATTTTTCATTACTTTGTATTACGATACCAAAAATCAACTATAATGAAATTCACATCAACGCTAGTCTTCAGCATTTTACTTATAAACTTTGTTTCGACCCACGCACAAGTACCCGATCGGGAAATTTCAGAAGAAACTACCGAAAAGAATTACACCTTCTATGAGGATGGAAAACCGGTAAAGAAGTCCATAAAAATCTCAACTACCATAAGTCAAGATGTTGTATTCGACACTCTAGTTGGAAATGACATTAATGCAAGTCGCATCAGAACGCCGAAGTCAATCACCAAAGTTGTCAATATAAATAATAATGCGGATCCAGACTATGACGAAACGATACAGTTCAGTTATACTTCCGATGCGAGTAAAGACTTTCTTCTTGAGGTAAATGACAAGGAAATTTTTAAAGCCCTTGAAGACAGTAAGTATTTAAATGTCACAGATAATAAGAATTTGTCGGAGCAGAACTTGAATGATTTGATTATTATTACCGATACACATAGAAACGTTATTAAACTCGTTTTAGAAGAATATCAGTCTAATAATTAGGGAATACGATAGAAGGCGACCTATGCGTAGACTTAAGATATGGAGTATTGTCCTTATTATTCTGTATAGTTTTATTGCCATTTCAGCCTACTTCTATCAAGAAAGACTAATTTTTTTTCCATCTGAACTGCCTTTAAACCATGAGTACGACTTTTGTCAGGAGTTTAACGAATTCTATCTCACCGCTGATGATGGAGCCCGACTGAACGCGGTTCACATAAAACAAGACAGTGCAAAGGGGGTTATTTTATATTTTCATGGAAATTCTGGCAACATCTCCCATCTTATTCATGTCGCCAATCTTTTTTCAGAAAAAGGATACGAATCCGTCTTTGTAGATTATCGAACCTACGGAAAAAGTAAAGGTGCGATGAGCGAACAAGCTCTTTATGATGATGCCCAACTATTTTATGATTATTTGCTGAAGACAAACGAAGAAAAACATATCGTTCTTTATGGTCGTTCCTTTGGCACTGGTATTGCTACTTGGCTTGCTTCCCAAAATACACCCCAAAAGTTAATTCTAGAATCTCCATTTTTCAGCGCGGTCGCACTTGGACAGCATCGTTTCCCATTTTTGCCAATTGACTGGTTGTCAAATTTTCGTTTTCCTTCAAATGAATTTGTACAAAAAATTAACTGTCCGATTTTCATCTTTCATGGGACGGAAGATTCCGTTATTCCATATGAATCTGCGGAACGATTATATAAGCTAATTCCTAATAAAGATAAAATACTGTTCACCATTCCCGGTGGCGGACATAATTATTTACAAGATTTTCAAGTTTATAAAGACGGTATAGGAGAAATTTTGCAGTAGCAAATCCTAGACCATACCCTTAATAAACAACCGACTAACTCGAATTGTAAAGCATTTAAGTAAGCCCACTACCCAAGTAAAAAGGGTATGACTACTTCGTAAATAGCAACTGCCAATCTCTTGAATAGGTATAGCGAAGAAAATTTCAAAAGCAAGTATTGGTAGCTAAAGGCAAAGTGAAACGTACTGATAGAAATCAACTCTGACTATTTAAAAATATAGAATCGGTAATTCAATCAAACAAATCCGAAGAAAGATAGCGATCTCCCCTGTCGCAAATGATAGAAACTATAACGCCGCTTTCAAGTGTATCTGCCAACCGTAGGGCAGCAACTGTAGCACCACCACTGCTCATACCTGAGAAAATAGCTTCTTCCTTTGCCAAACGTTTAGCCATATCGATGGCCTCTTCTTGACTGACTTCGAAAATTTGATCGACTTTTTTCGGGTCAAATATTTTTGGTAAATATTCTTCGGGCCATTTTCGAATACCGGGTATGCTAGCGCCATCCGTAGGTTGCACCCCAACGATTTGAATGTCTTTATTTTGTTCCTTTAGATAGGTCGATGTACCCATTATAGTGCCAGTAGTTCCCATTGATGAGACGAAATGAGTCACTTTACCATCGGTATCTTCCCAAATTTCGGGACCTGTACTTTGATAATGAGCCTTCCAATTATCAGCATTACCGAATTGATTGAACATCACATAGCCATGATTGTTAACCTTATCTTCTGCATAATCCCTAGCACCTTCTATACCGACGTCTGCAGGGGTCAAAGTAACTTTAGCGCCGTAGGCTCTCATGGTCTGAACCCTTTCTTTTGTACTATTTTCTGGCATTACCAATTCAATGTTCAAACCATAGGTTCCACCAATCATCGCTAGGGCTATACCCGTATTACCACTTGTTGCTTCAATAAGTTTCGTGTTTGTATCAAAATCTCCTCTTTCCAGGCCCCTTTGAATAATGTTTAAAGCAGCTCGATCTTTGACGCTACCACCAGGGTTGTGTCCTTCAAGCTTGAACAACAAAGTTACATTCGGATTGGTATTCAGCACACGCGATTCAACTAGTGGCGTATTGCCAATAAGATCAAGAATAGTTCTAGACATTCGGAAGGGTTTTGATTTGGATTTCAGGGGTATGAAAAACAGTGGAATTTTTAGGAACCGAGGCGGTCAACCAAGCGTTACCTCCAATGACGGAATTTTTTCCGATAACCGTCTTCCCACCTAATATGGTAGCATTGGCGTATATAGTAACATTATCTTCTATAGTAGGATGACGTTTGGTTTTTTGAAGATGTTTGGCCACGTAAAGTCCACCTAAAGTAACGCCCTGATAGATTTTCACATGATTTTTAATAATAGCTGTTTCGCCGATTACCACTCCCGTGCCATGGTCGATGTGAAATGAATTGCCGATTTGCGCTCCGGGATTTATGTCGATACCCGTTTGACGATGCGCACATTCGGTCATCAGTCGCGGCACTAATGGAAAACCTTCGATATATAGTTCGTGCGCTAAGCGATATATGGCAATCGCATAAAATCCGGGGTAGGCCATATAGACTTCTTCAAGGGAGAGCGATGCAGGGTCACAATTGACCGTAGCTTCGGCATCAAGGTTCAAGCGACATAAAATGTTTGGTAACTTTGCAACGTACGATTCCCAGATTTTCTTGCAAGACTTATTTACATCCCAACAGGCCAAATCAACAAGTTCATCGAATTGTGTTTGTAAAATTTCCAGGTTTCGTTCTACGGGAGTGTCAATATCAAATAAGGTATAAAAGAGGGTTTTTGTGAAGTCCTCAGTCTTTTCTTTCAGCACATACCTGAGATTCGGATGCTTTTTATGCTGATTAATCTGATCTATAATAGATTTTTGAGTCATATGTCTTAGTTGCTTGCTCAAAATTAACCATTAATTCAAAGGCTCATGAGGTTCAATGGTTAACTTTAGCGCAAATATCAATTAATCACAGGATTTTAGACGAATGTTACATCCAGCAATTACGAAAGAGGCCCTTTATTTTTTAGGAAAACTTAAAAAAAACAATGATAGGGAGTGGTTTAATGATCATAAAACGGAATTCACAGAACATCAAAATGAGGTGAAGGATTTCTATGCTTTGGCAATGGACAATCTCAAAGTTCACGATCAGATAGAAAAGATGAAAATGTTCCGAATTTATAGGGATGTACGATTTTCAAAGGACAAAACCCCTTACAAAGCACATTTTGCTGTTTCCTACCACCGTTTAGGTGCAGAAAAGCGCGGCGGGTATTACATACGTATCAAACCTGGCGAAACTTTTATTGCCACGGGATTTTGGGGCCCTGAAAAGGAAGACCTCTACCGGATACGGAAAGAATTTGAATTGGACGCGTCTGAATTTAGGGATATCATCAATGAAAAATTCTTTAAAAAGATTTGGGGCGAACTTCAGGGTGATGCTGTAAAGACAGCACCGAAGGGTTTTGATAAAATGCATGAAAACATAGATCTTATCCGACATAAACAGTTTACATTTTCTCGAAGTTTTACTGATGAAGAAGTAGTATCTCCTTTATTTATCGATGAAATTGATAAATCGTTCAAGGCCGTTAGACCGTATTTCGATTTTATGAGCGAAGTATTGAATACAAATCTAAATGGGGATTCATTGGTCTAAAAAATAGCAGTGAGGGATTCAAACAAATAGAAATTCTAATTGACCTCTACCAAATGGTATTTTATAAATGTTAACTATAGATTAAAGATTTTTGATATAATTATGAAAAAAGCCTTTGCGGTGATTCAAACCAAAGCACTTTCCTCAAACACTTGTACCTGATCTTTTAAACGCTCGATGACCATAGTCATCATTCGTTTATTCAATGCCGATGAGTTTTTGATGTAGGTTTCATATTCTTCTAAAGCAAATTGCCCAATTATTATTCCCTTCAGCGAATTTCGAAATTTCATGTTTTTCTGCACTGCATTTTCGATATAATCAAGGCGCTTTTGTGCTGACAAATGATAAAAAGCATTTTTAAATTTGGTGATGTAGTTGCTGAACATAGCTATAATAAGCGGATTTTGAAATTTTATAATCGGCCTTAATACACCGTTCTGAAATTTCTCGTCATCGCTCATATTTTCGGTAACCTTAGCCGAAGGAATTTCTGGACGTATGCTAAGAAGGTAGTCGGATCGATCGTTCATGATTGCTTTTCTTGTAAAATTAACGGATTAATCTGTTCTTACAAGCGGTACTGACTTTGAGTTTTGAACCGGTTTATAAACAGTCCATGCTTAAATGAATCAAGCTTTTTTTCAAAATTTTAATGCGATAGATTCCCTATCTTTAATAAACATCGTAATAAGAACTGGCTCTCTATCTTATTTTTAGGATGCTCCACTATAAAAATTTTCAATACATGAAACAATTGCTAGTTTGTATACTATTAGTTTCATCTACCCATATAAGTCTGTGCCAAGCCCCTTTCATTTTTACAGTAAAAGGAAAGCTCGAGGTTGAGAAATTAGGTTTTGCTTTACCACACGAACATGTTATGTCAAATTTCGGAGCGGACCCTGAAATTTCGGCCCAGTACGATAATAGAGCCGTTTTAAAACAGGTGGTACCTTATTTAAATAAGCTAAAATCGTTAGGGGTAAAGTCGATATTTGATGGTACAGCGGCCTATTTTGGAAGAAATGCAGCGTTATTAAAAAGCATCTCCACTCAAACGGGCATCCATATAATTACAAATACAGGATTTTATGGTGCAGCCGAAGATCGATACGTTCCAAATTTTGCCTATAAAGCATCCGTTGATTCCATTGCGAATGTATGGGTTGATGAATTTAAAAATGGTATCGATAGTACGGAAATCCGCCCGGGATTTGTAAAATTGGCCTTCGATGCAGGTAGACCCTCCAAAATCGACTTAAAGCTTTTCGAGGCTGGTGTACTTACGCATCTTGAAACGGGTTTGACCTTGGCCGTGCATACTGGAAATAATCTCAAAGCTGTCCGTCGGCAGTTTGCACTTTTAAAAAAGCACGGCGTCAGCCCCACTGCCTTAATCTGGATTCACGCCAATAAATCGGACAACGACCGCCAGTTGCTAAGCGTGGCCTCGTCCGGGGCATGGGTTTCGCTAGATGGTGTAGACCCTTACAATATTGACGAATATGTAGATAGAATAGCACTCTTCAAAAAAAACTTCCTACTGCATAAGGTATTATTATCTCACGATGGCAATTCTTTTCCTCGGGGTGCTGCAATAAGACAGTATCATGCCATTGCCGAGATATTGTTACCCAAATTGCGAGAGCTGGGCTATTCAGAGGCGGAAATCCACCAGTTGACCGTTGAGAACCCAAGAAATGCGTATACAGTGCGGGTACGGAGCCTTTAAAAATCTCAGGACTTCCCGTTAAATTCCTCATAACTACTTTTAATTCCCGATTGATATCCCTAGCTTTAATTTAAACATACGATTATAATGAAGGAATCTATAAATCCCTATAACGGGAAGAAATTAAGGGAGTTTAAAGAATTGTCGGACAAAGAGATAACTGAAAAAATCGAAGCTGCACATGCAACTTTTCAAACTTGGAAAAAAACCGGTTTTGACGAACGCGCTATACTCATGCGGAAGGCGGCCGAAGTACTAAAATCGAATACCGATGCGTATGCTAAAGTAATGACCCAAGAAATGGGCAAACCAATTTCCCAATCCATTTCCGAAGTAGAGAAATGTGCTTGGGTATGTGAATATTACGCAGAGAATGCGGAAAAACAACTTCAAGATGAAATCATCGAGACCGATGCGGATACCAGTTATGTACGTTACGAACCTTTAGGGGTGGTGCTTGCCGTAATGCCTTGGAACTACCCCTTATGGCAGGTATTTCGATTCGCCGCACCAAATTTAATGGCTGGTAATGTTGGCGTTTTGAAGCATGCTTCTAACGTTATGCAATCTGCCGAAATGATACAGGAAATCTTTGAAAAGGCAGGTTTTCCAGAAGGTTGCTTTCAAAATCTCGTTATTGGGAGCGATAAAATACCATCTGTCATTAAAAATAAATTTATAAAAGCAGTTACTCTGACAGGAAGTAAGCCCGCTGGAGCTTCGGTCGCTTCCATTGCGGGTGAAAGTATAAAAAAATCAGTATTGGAATTGGGTGGGAGCAATGCACTTATTGTCTTTGAGGATGCCGATATCGATAAAACTGTGGAGACTTGCGTAAAAGCCCGATTTCAAAATACGGGTCAAAGTTGTATTGCCGGAAAACGGCTTTTGGTACATGAAGGTATCCTGGACGAGTTTATGAAAAAATTCATTACCCACGTAAGGGAGTTAAAAAGTGGTGACCCTATGGATTCGGATACGTATGTCGGTGTACTCGCCCGTAAAGATTTGGCCGAGGATATTGAAAAACAGGTCAATGATTCCATTAATATGGGTGCAAAACTAGAACTTGGAGGGAAAAGAACCGGTTTATATTTTGAGCCTACCGTACTTTCAAATGTCACCCCTAAAATGCCACTTTTCAAGCAAGAAACATTTGGACCAGCTATAGGAATAACTACGTTCAAGACAGATGATGAGGCCGTTAAACTTTCAAACGACTCAGATTTTGGTTTGGGCGTATCCCTTTTTACTAAAGACATGAAAAGGGTCAAGAAATTGGTGCCACAATTCGACGAGGGTGCGGTATTTATAAATGAGTTGGTCAAAAGTGATCCGCGGCTACCCTTCGGTGGCATAAAGATTTCCGGTTATGGCAGGGAGCTCTCCGGTCACGGTATTAAAGAGTTTATGAATAGAAAAACCGTGTATATTGCACGCTGAAGAACTAAATGGGATAGGTAGAATAAATCAGATTTAAGGCAATTTGATTCGCTAGCTCACAGTGCTACCTTTTAATTCCAAATGCATGGTAAAATATTGCGGAGTCTTTAATCAATCCAATTAGTAGTACCTATTTAAAAGATTAAAATTTAATACTTTATGAAATTTGGAAAGGTAGACCGGCCAGAATGTATTGATTTTACTATTCCAATAAATCATCCGGATACGGAGGTTATCCTTTCAGAACAAAATACAGATGTATCGCTTACTGTTCATGTGGGTTGTGCCAAATGGAACCGTAAGGATTTGAAAAATTTTTACCCAAGGGGAACAAAAAATGAACTTGAATTTTATGGCAGACATTTTAATAGTATTGAACTAAATGCAACCTTTTACAGGATGTTTGAAAGGGAGCAGTACGCAAAATGGAGGGACACAACTCCAGATAATTTTAAGTTCTTCCCTAAACTTGTTCGGAACATCAGTCATTTAAGGCGTTTAAATGAACATACTTATCCCATTATCGATGAGTATCTAATCGCTACAGCAAATCTAAAGGATAAACTCGGGACATTTTTTTTACAGATGCACGATAATTTTGCGCCCAAAAACTGGGATAGAGTAGTGCGGTTCGTTGAATATTGGCCAAAGGAATTTCCTTTAGCTATTGAATTAAGACATACAGACTGGTTCAACGATGCAAAAGTAGCTCAAGAATTATATCATCTCTTTGAAGAGAATAATATCGCCAATATTTTAGTGGATACTGCCGGAAGACGTGATATTATGCATATGCGCTTGACCAATAATGAAGCCTTTATTCGATTCGTAGGCGCTAATCATATAAAGGACTATGCCCGACTTGATGACTGGGTCGACCGTCTTGTGGATTGGAAAAGCATGGGCTTAAAGAACATTAATTTTTTTGTCCACCAAAACATGGAGTTGGATTCCCCATTGTTATCCGCATACTTTATTACGAAATTGAATAAAAAATTGGGTACAAAACTTCATATTCCGAAAACCTTGATGGATGAGTCTTCAGCATTATATTAGCCCTAATAATTTTGGTAACTTTACTGTCAAAAATTAATTTTTAAATCGCTACCTACCATGAGATTCCACACTAGAAAATGGGTGAAACCAGGAGATTTAAACGCAAATGAAACCTTGTTCGGTGGCCGTGTTTTAGCCTGGATCGATGAAGAAGCGGCATTGTACAGCATAATTCAATTAGAAAACAAGCGTATTGTCACAAAGTACATGTCCGAAATCAATTTTATGAGTACGGCAACCAAAGGCGACATTGTTGAAATAGGAATCGAAGTGGTCAAATTCGGAAAATCGTCCCTAACCTTGAATTGCGAAGTACGTAATAAAATGACCCGCGAAACGATAGTTACCGTTGATAATATTATTATGGTAAATTTGGGTGAAAATGGAAAGCCGAAACCCCATGGTAAGACAAAAATTGAATTTGTAAAAGATCGTTTGGCAGATCAGGAATAAAATCAACCACCGAATAGAATCATTCCTTTTTCGAAGCCGCTACCGCCTCGACCTCATCCAATACCCGTAATAGATTTTCTCCCCAAAGTTTGGCAATATCCTCTTCTGAATAGTTGCGTTCAACCAATTCCTTGGTTACGTTAAAGGTTTCCGAAGCATCTGACCATCCTTCTATTCCGCCTCCACCATCAAAATCGGAACTGATACCTACATGGTCGATACCTATCAATTTGACCATATAGTCGATGTGGTCGACGAAATCCGATACATTCACCATAGCTGGGGCATCGGGACGAGTTTTAGCAATTTCATCACCCACTTTGGTAACTTTAGGATAATTTTCAATAAAATTTTCCTGTTGTTCATCGGTAAGTGTGGAGAATTTAGAACGTTCGAACCATTCTATTCCCATTGAATCAGCCACTTTTTCGTAAATATTTTTCATATACTCACCTCTCAGGGAATCTTTTTCCGTATTTAAGTAGGATGGGAAAGCAACGGTCTGAACTACGCCGCCATTTTCCTTAATAAGCTTCAATTGCTCGTCATCCAAATTTCTACTGTGATTGCAAAGTGCCCTAGCCGAAGAATGTGAAGCAATAATTGGCGCTTCAGAAAGCGAAATAGTTTGTAGCATGGATTCTTTTGATGGATGCGAAATATCAATCATTATTCCTAATCTATTCATCTCTTTAACAGCACTTTTACCGAGTTCACTTAAACCATTATGAAGCCAAATACCATCTTCTTCCCCGGTGTTGGAATCACTGAATTGACTATGACCGTTATGCGAAAGGGAAATGTACCGGGCACCTAAATCATAATATTTTTTGAAGTTTGAAATGTCCTCACCCATCGGATATGCATTTTCCACACCGATCATCGCTACTTTCTTACCTATGGAATCAATACGTCGAACATCACTTGAAGTTAAGGCTAATTCAATTTTATCGGGAGCAATCTCTTCACAAAGCCTATGAATGGCCTCGAACTTGGCTATGGCATTTTGCTCGGCTTTGGCATATCCCTCGGTCGTTAAAGTGTCTTGCCCCGTATACACGATCAGCCAGGTGACGTCTAAACCACCTTCTTCCATTTTAGGAAGGTTTACTTGGGTTTCAAGACGTTGCGTGTAGTTTATACTATCAGTAAAGTTGTTGATATTAATATCATTATGCGTATCTATCGTTATCGTTTGTTCATGAATTCTTTTGGCTTTTACGGATTGACTTTCTTCGGTTTTTTTCTCCGACTCTACGCAAGAAAACAAGGTTAAAAATCCGAAAATATAGATGAACGACTTCATATTAGATAGAGATTGTAAAGATTATACCTACAAATTAAGCCATTTGACAACATATATACCAGCATAGGTAACATTTAATTGTTAGGGCTTGTATTTATGGGGATTTTTACTATCCCAATTATATCCATTCTAATATCCTAAAATTGAAAACAAAAAACCTACTTGACCTTCAGCAACTCTTCGATATTTCATCCAATGGTGAACTAACTATTGATTTAGTCCCCATTTTAGATGAATGCATGGGTGAGGTAGATCTCTTGAACGAATTGGTGTTACTTTACCATCAAAATGCACTTGAATTCATCGGATCGGCCAAAATACACCTAGCCAATTCCGATTTTAGGGCAATGGGTCTGGTAGCGCACAAAATTAAGGCTGGTTTAGCTATGATGCGTACGGATAGCCTACACGCCATTATCATACTGGTCCAAAAGGAATGCGCTGGCAGCCAGGATTTAAAACACGTACAATTTCTCTGCGACTGTTTTGCCGATGAATATCCGAAGGTGAAAACCTCAATTGATTCTGCCCTGGCCCGTATTAATCAAAACTAAGGCTAGGCATGGTAAAAAATAAACTTTTATTGGCAGAAGATGACCAGTTGCTGGCGTCACTTTTGAGTTTCCGACTGAAAAAGGGAGGTTATGAGGTGAAACTGAGTCGAGACGGGAAAGAGGTAAAAGAATATCTAACTGACAATACGCCGGATATTATTGTTAGCGATATTATGATGCCCTATTTCTCGGGTATGGAACTTATAGCATACGTGCGTAAAGAACTGAATTTACAAATCCCAATTATAATTATCTCATCGGCAGGCAATGAAGAAAATGTTCTGAACGCCTTTGAACTTGGGGCCAACGATTTTATATCGAAACCTGTAAGTCCTTCCGAACTATTGGTTCGTGTGGCAAGGGAATTGAACAAAAGCTAATTTGCAGATACCGATACCGACATACCGCTTCCATACACTGGTTACCGCCCCTGAAATTGATACTGACTTGCTTTGGGGGTTATCGATTTTCTTCTTGTGCCTTGCTTTGGTCTATTTCGTATCGATTTTTATATTCCGCAACAGCATATCTTCCAAATCAGCACTTACCAAGAAGCGAAAAATGGAGCTGTCACCGATGATCAGTGAATTTTTATTCTATGAAGATGATGCAGACGTAGCCGAAAAGTCAAATTACATACGCTTGAAAATTGAAATCCGGGATTTATTGAAAGACGATTTCAATCGAAAAATACTTTCGGAAGTATTACTTGATCTTCGAAAAGATGTCTCCGGTGACACACAGAAGAGATTGTTCACGCTGTATAGCGCTTTAGGCCTGGAGAAGGATGCCTTCGCAAAACTTGAAAGCTGGAGATGGGAAATTATTTCCAAAGGAATCTTGGAGCTCACCTTAATGGAAGTGGAAGAGGCTTATACGTTTATTGTCAAATTTATAAACAGTCGCAGGGCTACTATCCGAAAACAGGCGGAAATTGCAGCGGTTGCCCTTAAACATGAGGGCATCAACTATTTCTTGGACACTACCAAATATAAAATATCGGAATGGCAGCAATTAAAACTTTTGGATGTACTTCGCAATAAGGAAGATTTCAACCCTCCACGGTTTAGAGCTTGGTTGACTTCTACCAATAAGCACGTTGTACTTTTTGCTCTTCGACTTATCAAATTCTATAATCAAAACGATGCCAATACTTCTCTTATTGAATTGGTAAAGCACAATGACCAACAGGTAAGGCGCCAAGCTGTAGAATGCCTGAAAGAATTTTATGTTATTGAGGCTTTGCCTACTCTTAAAGGGGTTTTTTGGAAATGTAAAGTAGACACCAAAATAGCTATTCTAGGAGCAATTGCAGAATTGGGCGGTGAACCGGAAATAGAGTTTCTAGAAACTGTCTCTGAGCGTGAGGGCAATTTTTCGGTGAAAAGTAAGGCGATCGGCGCAATAAACGCAATTGCACCCGAAAGTGTTATGCCTACTGAGAATATCGAACATGTTCCGGCTTACCGATCTAGCGCGCCCACCAGCCAATTAGAGAATGAAATTTATGAACCTGAGCATTCTAATATAAGCACTGATACCTCCGAAAGTGACGTTGTCAACGATGAAACTACAACAAGTGGAATAGTAAAAACCTCTTCGAGCGAAAATCAAAAGCACAGCGATGATGCACATTCCGAAAAACTTGGGAATTCTGAAAAGCAAAAGAAAACGCGGGTACCTAACGATTCGAACATTGAGACTCAGCAACATAAAGATGGTATAGCCACTGAGCCAAAAAAACCACCAAATTCCGAAGAACCCGAATCCTACAGCGAAAACGATAAAAATCAAATCAATCACCTACCCCAAAATTCCTACTTGATGCCAGAAGAAATCCATAACGACGAGGCTCTAAAAAATATAGAGGTCACAAGCGAAGAGGTAAAGGCCGATGTATTTGAAGAAAACACCTTACCCGATACTTCCCATTTCGATATTTCAGACATACATTTTCTGCCCCTTGTGGTTGAAGCAATTTCGGAAACCGACGATATCAGCACAGACCTAGAAAGCGAAAAACAAAATGATGTCGTAGCGCAAACCGAAGGGTCAGTTGAAGCGCTAGATATTGACCCGATGGAAGATGAGCTAAAGGCACTTATAGACGAAATACGGGAACTTGACTTTTTACCTATTGTGATAGATGACCATCAAAGTGTAGAAAAAATTAGGTCGACCGACCGTAATGATTCCAACAATCATACCCTAGAAACAATTGAGGGCTTTTCGCTTTCGGATTTAGAAGTCCGTTTTGATAAAATAGATACACCAACCCAAAACGAACCCGAAGAAACACCTGATTTTCATTTAGAAGAAGCTCCTATTTCTAAAATTGACCCTGTAGAAAGCAGTGACGCTATATCTTGGGTATTAGAAAACAATGAGTTAAGAAATATAAAATGCACTTACGAAACGGTCAGTTATGCTACAGATGCCGAAATATCAGAAAGTATAATTCCCCAACCTATATACTACGATGATCATGAAACCTACATGATGTCTCTACTCGACGACTTGGAAGAGATGGGGGATCAACGAGAAATACCATTGCTTCGTGAACTAATGGCCCAAGAAAGTAAATCCTTTATCAAAAACCGTATTATTAGTATGATTGATACCTTTAAGAGACAAGCAAACCTTCAGCCGAAAACTAAAACTGTTGAAACCGCAAATATGGAACTTCCTGTATTTAGCGTATTTGCAGATCTTTTTAAGAATATCGATACAGAGTCAAAGCTTATTCTTTTAGACGAGGTCATACATGTCGGGGATGAAAAGGAAATCGAGTTTTTAGACGGGCTGTTGGAAGACCCCAATACCGATATCCGAAACAAGGCGCAGAAGGTACTACAATATTTGGTCGCCAAACTGGCCCATGAAAAACCGGAGACACTTAATACAAGAGGTATTTCTGCCATCGTTTCAGATTATTTAGAGCCTACCAAAATCGAAACGGCGCGCGCTACCAAAACGTATGAAAGTTTACTATCTGAAATGGAACTTGCACCGAGTGTGGATTCCGAAATCCTACATATCGATTTTGAACTGGCTGAAATACTTGATAGAAAGTACGAACAAAGCATATTGGATATTGAGGTTAACTCCATTGAGGTAGCTCCTAATGCAAATGGCGGATCCTTCTTGAATTCGCTACGCAATTTCACTAAACTATTTTAAAACCCTAAGTGGATAGCGAATTCTACCATATCGTTCTCGAATATATAAATCTCGTTTTTATGGGATTTACGGTAACCCTGTTCACTTTGTTCAGTATTATGGGCTATTTGTCTACCAGAAATTCAATTCATTACCGCAAAAAAAACAGTTTCGGAGACCTTTCAAAAGTGATGGCTTCGCCGCTAGCGCCAAGTATAACCATAATAGCTCCAGCTTACAACGAGGGGTTGACCATAGTAGAGAACATTCGTTCGCTAATGTCGCTGCGGTATGTGAACTATGAGGTTATGGTCGTCAATGATGGCAGTAAAGACGATACACTTGAGAAGATGATAGAGGCTTACGATTTGGAAAAAGTGAATCAAGAAATTGATCCAAATTGGCCGAATAAACCAATTAGGGGCATTTATAAGTCCCCACATCGTGCCTTTTCAAAATTAACGGTAATAGACAAGGATAACGGTGGAAAATCCGATGCGCTAAATACAGGTATGGCCCTATCACAAAACCGCTATGTTGGTTGCATCGATGTTGATTGCCTTTTACTCCCTGATGCATTATTACATGTAGTAAAGGCCTTTTATCAACGATCTGAAAAACGGGTAATTGCCGTTGGCGGCGTCATTAGAGTGGCGAATTCCTGTGTTATACAAGGTGGGCAGCTTGAAGAGATACGCCTTCCGACCAATTGGCTGGCCCGGTTTCAATTGTTGGAATATACCCGCTCTTTTATTTTAGGTAGAATGGCTTGGGGAAGTATCGACAGCTTACTCATCATTTCCGGTGCGTTTGGATTTTTTGACCGTGAGATTGCTTTAGCAGTCGGTGGCTACGATACGGATACGGTGGGGGAGGACATGGAAATTGTCTTCAAAATGAGGCGCTACATGCACGATAACAAAACACCCTATACCGTCGAGTACATTCCCGATTCGCTGTGCTGGACCGAAGTACCGGAAGATCTTAAGATTTTAGTTAACCAACGCGATCGGTGGGCAAGGGGCAATTTGGAAACGCTTTATAAGCATAAAGACATGTTCTTTAACTCCAAATATGGCCGATTGGGTTTATTGAGCTACCCCTATTGGTTTTTCTATGAATGGATGGCACCTATTATGGAGTTCTTCGGTTTTTTTACCATTGTAGCCTTTTATTATTTGGGGATATTGAACTGGGACTTTTTTATCGCCATCACGGTCACGGTATATATTTTCTCGGTCATGTTCTCATTTTATGCCATTCTTTGGGATGTCTATAGTTACAATGAATATAAAAGAACAAAAGATATTCTTATCCTAATGTTCTGCGCTCTCATAGAGCCAATTTTCTTTCACCCTATAGTAGTATACGCGGCCATTCGAGGGAATTATAAGAAATTATTCCGCATAAAATCCGGATGGGGTTCACAAGTTCGAAAAGGATTTGCAAAAGTAACCTGAAATTATAGATGCCAACTCAATGAAATTACAAGACAGCAATAGTTCAAATTCGATTTTATAACAAACCTAAAGTGAACACCAGCCAATACGATAGATACACTTTAAAGCAATATACCCTTCTGATTATATCTTTCTTCGGGTGTTTGATGTTGCTTACGCTATACCAATACGCCACCCTATATTTCAAGGGAGTGGTCGATATCATTTTTGGTTCAAGTTTTTTTATTGCCGCAATACATCAAATAGGCTTTGCCTCGATTGTAGGGGTCATTTTGACGTTTCCATTTAATTTTTGGGAAAATCTAAGGCCTCGTTATGGTTTCAATCTTGTTTTCGCCCTGTTGGCTATGTTGTTGATTGTAGAGGCTATGCTTATTAGTTATTACTGCACGGCATTGGTGCCGTTGGGTTCGGATCTTTTAGGCTATAGCTTTGAGGACATAAAGACTACTATCGTAAATTCTAGCAGTGCTTGGATGTATGTTTCCTTGCTTGTCGGGATAGCTTTTATCATTGGACTATTTTTAGGGTTGTATAGGATAACCTCAAAATATTACCATCATATTAGTCGAATGTATCCCTTTACCATAATCTTGTTCAGCCTATTTATGATGACGCTGTTTGTCAACGGCAAGCCGATTAACCAGAACAAGACTCAATATTTAGCCCTTAATTTATACGAGACCTCGACCGAAGACACTTCCTATACTTCCGATGTAGAATATCCTTTACTTAAATCCAAAAAAATTGAGAACACGTTGGGAGCGTTTTTCAATTTGAAGGACGAAAAACCTAACCTCGTATTTATTATGGTTGAGGGTCTCGGAAGAGATTTTATGGGCGAAGGTGCAGAGTACCAAGGCTTCACCCCGTTTTTGGATGCCCTCAGCGAAAAATCACTCTATTGGGAGAATTGTCTCAGCAACACGGGTCGAACTTTCGGCATCCTTCCATCGTTGATGGGCTCACTGCCATTTGGTAAAAGTGGCTTTATGGAATTGGATAAATATCCCAATAAAATGACCCTGTATAGTATCCTCAAAAATAACGGCTATTATACTTCCTTTTATCAAGGTACCAATAGTTCTTTTGATAATGTTGACCGCTTTCTGCTCAGTGAGAATGTTGATTTTGTTCTCGATAAATCAGGATTCGGAAGTAAGTTCACCCTGCAGGCCGAAGACGC
This sequence comes from Pricia antarctica, assembly GCA_011050085.1. Lineage (GTDB taxonomy): Bacteria > Bacteroidota > Bacteroidia > Flavobacteriales > Flavobacteriaceae > Pricia > Pricia antarctica_A. The sequence continues at coordinate 21,540 of DRGL01000079.1, forward strand.
GGCAGGATCGACATGGGGCTATCCCGATGGGGAACTTTTCAAGAAAAGTATGAGTCTCCCTCGCAAAGCCGGTCAACCACGGATGGAGGTTTATATGACCATCAGCACACATGAACCTTTTATTCCACCGAAAAAGGAATATTACCGGCGTGAGGTAGATAACATCTTGGCCAAAGGGCAACATCAAGGTAAAATTAGGAAGGTAATCGAAAAGAACGAAGATGTTTTTGCAACCTTGTTGTATACCGATGATGCTTTGAAATACGTGTTCGAGGCCTATAAAAGCCAGCCTGACTATGACAATACGATATTCATTATTACAGGTGACCATAGATTGATACCCATTCCACAACGGAACAATTTAAGCCGATTTCATGTGCCTTTAATCATATTCAGTCCTCTACTGAACTCTACCAAAAAAATGAGTGCGATAAATTCCCATTTCGATGTCACACCCAGTTTACTCGCCATGTTGCAGAGTACATATGAACTAAAAATGCCGAAAAAAGTCGCTTGGATGGGCAGTGCCCTAGATACGCAATCCGAATTTCGCTGTATCAAGGATATACCCTTGATGCGAAACAAGAACGAGCTAAAGGAATTCGTTAGCGGTGAAAAAGTGTATTCGGACGGTTCTGTGTTCAGTATTGATAAATATATGGATTTAGGCAGTTCATTTGGCAGCTCAAAATTAGAATCGAAATTGGAAAACTTCAAATCCATGAACGCCTACGTAACCTCGAACAATAAAATAATACCGGACAGTCTTGCCATTTTTACCGTTCCCAAAGAACGTTTTACGGATAGTGAAACCGTGTGGATCAACAGTGTATATAACGGACAAGATTCTGACAAAGGATATTTTGTTGCGCGTAAGCTAGCATTTGATAGTCAATATGACAAAGCATTATTGCTTTGTCGTTACAACCTATCTAACGCGCCTAGCCATATCGACACCAAAATTTTGATGGGCCGCATTAATGTTTGGAGAGGCAACTACGATAAAAGCATTGAAATATTAAAAAGTTGTATTTCAATGAATCCGAATTACATTGATTCGTACGCCGCTTTGTTCGATGTGTATTTCTGGTCCGGTAGAAATAAGGAAGCTTTGGAGCTTATCGATCAAGTAGAACAGAACAGTTCTGGTGTTGCCGAAATAGCCGATAAGATAGCTCGAGCGAGAAGAGCGACCAGGAAAAAAGACACTACTATGAATTTCAATTTACCAAATAGAACGCAATCAAAAATATCGCTTCGATTATAATATCCATCATGGGGCACAGACATCGATATATAACGTTTTTTCTCTGCTTAGCCTGTTTTATGGGTATGGGTCAAGATGTGGCCTCTACGGATATGCCGTCATCCAGATTCGAAGAAGCCTATGCCGAAGCCTACGAGGGAAAACATGCGTCGGCACAAACTGCATTGCTTAAAATGGTCGAGCAGCGTCCTGATTATATTGAGGCGCAGGCACTTTTGGGAAATACCTATAGCTGGCAAGGGGAGTATGATAAAGCCCGCGAAACCTTTAATGAGATTACATCCAAAGTAAGAACCAATAGGGCAATATGGATATCCACCATCAAAAATGAACTCTATGCAAAGAACGCCGCTACCGCTTTAGGGCTTTCGAACAAAGCTTTAGGCTATCTCGAATCGGACAGTGAGATCGAGCGACTTCGGGCTATCGCTATCCAACAAACTAAAGAACAAGCATACACAAATTCAGGATGGTTCGATGCAAGTGCTGAAACCGGTGTGTCTATACGGAAACCCGAAGCTTCGGACACTACCGCCATAGTACCTAAAACCCCTGTAGATAGGGACGTATTCAACAACCGTTTAGCTACAAGAAACGCCTATACCGTTTTTGATCAGCGTTATGATCCCGTGATAGCATCCAGTATATCATATAAAAGACAGACGCTGGCCGGTAGTATCATTCCACGTATAAATTACAATAACCGAAGACAGATCAACGGACTACAATATGAATTGGATTTCTATCCTAAATTTTCAAAACGCTTCTATGCGTATTTAAATTATGGTTTTTCAAAAGCTTCGATTTTCCCAAATCAAAAAATAGGAGGAGACCTGTACGTGAATCTACCAGGTGCTATGGAATTCTCCGCAGGTGGTCGATATATACAATTTGATTCGAAGAATGTATCGGTCGTTACAAATTCATTGGGCCATTACCGGGGCAACTATTACTTTTCACTTCGCTCTTATATTACACCGATGCCCGATAATCTTACCCGGATATCCGGGAATCTTTTGGTTCGAAAATATGGAAGGGATGCGGAAAATTATATGGGTATTACCGTAGGTATGGGATATTCCCCAGAATTACGGCAATTGACCTCTGGCGATGAGCTTTTGGCAGAAACCCTTTTATATGTTGAATCGCAACGGCTGAGTTTAGAGTATCAATTTACTGGAAAAGAAAACCCTAACATCTACAGGGCCAATATGGGATTGACTCGCCAAGAACTGGCCTTCGATTCCGGCAACTACTTTTGGTCGGTTTCGGCAGGGTTTACCTACCAAGTGAAATTTTAATCTATACCCAGTCTCCAACACGGCAATTTCAGGATACTAGCGTACAGCTTAACCAATGCACTTGTGAGATTGGTATTTTAATGGGAGGGTAATCTAGCTTTACAGCAACCACGGCCGTTTTTCAATTTACGTATTAATACTATTTCTCTATACCTCATTTAGAAAGAGATTTTAGGTTTTTGTCAAACACCCATTTATCGGCATACATACCATACACCAAGCCAATTTCATTTTCCTGTACGTAGTTCTCGTCCTTACCGGAGTCGAAATTGACATTATAGACGTATACTTTAATACCTTGATCTCGTAATTGAAGCAGCAACTTGGTATTGCTCGCAATGATTCGTCTTGAAACCGCTACATATTTGATGTTATTGACCGCTAGATAAGTTAATTTATCCCCTTTGATAGCTAACAAAGGTTCTTGTGATATGATTGTATTAATACCGTTTTGGGAAGCCTCCTCGATGGCAAGTAGACTGAAAAGTTCCATAATCAGCCTTTTCGAATCAACAAAGCCTTTGGCAAAGGCAATGGGATCGTTAACCTTATCGGTTATTAATGTTGCATCAGGGTGCGCGGCAAACCAGTCATTAACTCCTTCTACATCCAAAGTTTCGTAATCACCGTAAATTTTGTGTTTTTTGAACTCCGCAAGCGTAGGGGGCAGTGTTCCTGTATAATCGGTAAAGCGCGCCCACATCTTCCAATCGTGTGCGGCAACCAACTTACCATCAGAGGTTTCGATAATATCCAATTCAAATAGCCGGAATCCCTTTTTGTAATTTTCGTCCAGCGCCTGTTTTGAATTGGTCGATTTGACACCGTTTATTTCCCCGCCCGCATGGGCAATGTAACGATCTATACTAGGCTCGAATTCATATTTTATTTTTGGGAAGTAGATAGTATTATCGGAAATTTTAGCGGGAACGGTAACTATTTCAGCGATACTCGAATCATCAACTTCTTCGGAAATGAGACCATCTAAATTATGCATGACATAGGCTTGCCTGTTTTTTATACTAGAAAGCTTTACAAATGACATTTCTAGAAGTGCGGCAGTTTGTCCATTTAAATTTTGTGCCGCCGAATCATGAACCAACATGGCGAATTTTGCCTTGTTATCTATCATACGTTTTAAAATAGCTACCAGCTCGATGGCAGCCTCTGCGCTGGAATGGGTATCGAAAGTACGGTATTCGATTTTTTCGCTCGTATTGAAATGGATTAGCGTTAAACCGCGTTCGGTTTGCTCCGATACGTCTCCCACTGAGAAGCTACTCCTTTCCTGAGCAGTAAAGCTATAACTATACAACTCAAGTTGCCGTGCAATATTTGGAGACTCGCTGGCGGGTAGGAGGGTAGCGTGCGTATAGGCAAGAATGCGATTTGTGGCACCTATACTTATAATAGTAAATAACAAATAGATGGAATACTTAAATTTTAAATTTCGATTACTTAGGTTCATATTTAGGTGGTGTATTAGGCTATACTATTAACGTAGTCAATATGGCCTTATTGTCGCAAAGGTGGGTTAGTGGCTTGGGAATGATTCTCAAAGCTTTTATCCAGGGGCTAAGAATTTCGCCCTAAAAACACTCCTTAACAGGTTTTACAACAAAATATTAGGGTTACACCACAATTAATTGTGTTGATGAAGCTTTATAAATAAGTTTACTTCATCAAACAATTACAGCGACCCAAATCGCTTTCGAAATTTAACTGAATCCATTAATTTAACCTGCAATTTTATGCTTTACGACACCTACGGAGAAGAGTACCTAGCCTTCTTACAAGACCTCAACGAAATCCTAAGTCTAAACGAATTGGTAGAGTTGGATTACATGTAGATCCCAATACCAAACAAAGTCCCAAACCCAAATCCCCAATCTTTAATACCTACTATTATGGCAAATCAAAATAAGGAAAACACAGATTACCTAAATTTTATCGCAACCTTAAATGATATTCTTTCGAATGAGGAAATCGGAAAATTAAGTTATTCCTAAACTTTTAATGTTCTAGTGTTTTAGTGTTTTAATGTTTATTTGTTTTAGTGAATTAGTTGTTCATAAAGGAGACCTTGACCGGGTCTCCTTTTGTATTTAGTACAAACCTTTCAATATTCGCTGCAGGTACGCTAACCTGATATCATAATAGCGGCCTTAGCTAAAGAACCTGTTATCAATTCTTCCGTTTCAATAAATTTCTAGTGGGTTACCGTATCTCAAAACAGTATGAGACGCAATTCAACTAAAGACCGTATTTCTAAAATCAGATTAAGATATTGCAAGCTTATGGCAGGGAAATTGGCTAACTATTAGGCCATATGCAAAGTTTTAGCAGAATTTGTAAAATCAGATGCCTCCTCCGAATCTTTTTAGAAAAATTCTGATGGATTCTTGCTAGTAAATACTGTAAATAGATTTTAAAGATGAGGAACCTCTCAATCAAGACGAGTTTAAATGCAAATTAAAGCAATATGCCCTATCATGGTTCACCAAAGAAAAATTAAAGATGCTATGTACTACTTAGCGTCCCAACTTCTAGCTATTCATTTTGGATAACGTCACTGCAAATGCTTTTATAGCACTAATTTGAACTACGTTTCGAATAGCATGTTGCTTTGGCCACTGCTCATTAACGCTTAAGGACCATAGTAGTTTTGGACTGACCCACAGGAATAAAATGTTATCGACTCTGTGGAATGACCGATGATCTTCCTGTACAAAAACCTAGCCCCATATTAAAAGTACAGCATACAAATTGCGAACATGGTTTTAAATTCCATTTTGGAAAATGCTAGACACCCCAAGTATTGTTAAAGACCATATCCCCGATTTTGAGGCTCTTTGCGGAGATTACAATTCGGTTCTGTAACGGAGAATCATCTATGGCATCAAATTCAACCTCAAGGTTGACACAATAGGCCTTTTCAAATATCACTTCCTGTAATTTTGAAAGCGCGTCTCGCTTATAGAAAACAATGCTTCCGTTCTTTGTTTGGTCTGGCGAGGACATCCAGTGTAGCAAATCGTAACCACCGTCTGCCTCAATGGTGGCCATAATGCGCCCGCCCAGAGGTCTTGCAGAAGGTTTTCCCGTTCCATCAACAGGCTGTTCAAAGTTATAGAGACAATGCAATACATTATACTGTTTTCCGTCTACGATGAGTTTTGCTAAAAAAGACATATTGAAGTTGGGTTAATAGGTTAAAGGGGATAGCTATGTAAGAAATATATATTTAGGGATAATCTTTTTGCGTGCCAATAGCCAATCCAATCCAATCCAAGAGTATTGGGCACATGGACATATAACGTTTCAAGAGTGGATTTCATATAAAAAGGGAGGCCATTTTCAGGTCCTCCCTTTTTGTAAATATTATATCACTATATACTTTGGACTAAAACAACTGCTTTTGAATCAATATTAATACATTGTAGCGTATTGAGGCCCAACTAGCAAATTAACCCAAATACGTCTTCAAAAGTTTGCTTCTGGAATTGTGACGTAATTTCCGAATGGCTTTTTCACGAATTTGTCTCACCCTTTCACGCGTAAGGTCAAAAGTCTGTCCGATTTCGGCAAGCGTCATCGACTGTTGGTCACCTATACCATAGTAAAGTTTTACAACGTCGGCTTCTCTTGGCGATAAGGTCTCCAAAGCACGATTGATTTCCGTATTCAACGACTGTTGCATTAACAGTTTGTCAGGCCTAGGTGATTCACCGGACCGTAATACGTCATAAAGGTTTGAATCTTCTCCTTCCCGTAACGGTGCATCCATGGATACGTGGCGACCCGAATTTTTGATGGATTGCTTTACCTCACTAACCGTCATCTCCAACTCTTTGGCAATTTCCTCAGCGGATGGGGGCCGCTCATGGGCCTGCTCCAGATACGAAAACGTCTTTTTAATTTTATTGATTGAGCCGATTTTGTTCAATGGTAGTCGAACTACCCGCGACTGCTCGGCAAGGGCTTGAAGAATTGATTGTCGAATCCACCATACGGCATAGGAAATAAATTTGAATCCCCGTGTTTCGTCGAAACGTTTGGCCGCTTTCACCAAACCTAAATTCCCTTCATTAATCAAATCCGGTAGCTTAAGACCTTGGTTTTGGTACTGCTTGGCTACGGAAACCACAAAACGCAAGTTGGCAGTAGTCAGTTTCTCAAGGGCTAACTGATCACCGGCACGAATTTTTTGGGCCAGTTCCACTTCTTCAGCTGCATTGATAAGATCAATTTTACTAATATCTTGCAAGTACTTATCCAATGATTTGGATTCGCGATTGGTGACTTGCTTGATAATCTTTAGTTGCCTCATATGTACATAACGATTTTGGGTTCTACAAGCATACATAATACCGCTTATTTCTGTCTTTTCCTAAAGGTTGTGGGAATTCTTATACATTAATTATAAATTTTAAATATTTTTTGGGCAAATGACCGGAATCCTTATAATTTTGGCGAATTTTACCCGATTACTTCAAGGTTGAATAGGATAAAACCACAAAAACTACTATAATTTTACGGAGATTATAAGTTTCTTTGTTTTAAGAACAAGAAAGTATTCCTTACCTATGAGCAAACGTAAACTCAAAAAATACCTTTCGGAATTGAGAAAGGGCGACCTTGAAGACCAGTTGCTCGACCTTTACATACGATTTCCCATGGTCAAGGAATACTATGACTTTATTTTCAATCCCAAGGAAGATAAGCTGCTTCAAGAAGCGCGAACCAAAATTTCGAACGAATACTTTCCCTTAAAGCGAAGAAAGGCAAAAGCAAGGCGTTCGGTAGCCCAGAAATACATCAAACATTTTATAAAGCTTGGCGTTGACCCGCACATTGTTGCCGATGTAATGCTTTTTAATCTTGAAATTGCACAAACCTACGCTCGGGGAAAAAATATACCGGATGCCTTTTTTAAAAGTATGCTAAACTCTTTCGATCAAGCGGTACATTACATTTCGTTACAGGGATTACTCAATGACTTTAAGGAAAGAATTTTAAAGGTCTACGAAGAGACCCAAGAACAGGAGTGGTTGTTCGGGGAAGGTTTCTCAAGGGTACTCGATGGTATTGATTAACACGGATGATAGAACAGTAAGGCTTTTCTTATCCATTGAAATAAATTCGCAAATCACAATTTAAATTATGGCTCTAGTAATTATTCGACAAGATGGAAAAATAGATTTTTGGAAAGAAGCCCTCAAATCACAATCCCCCGATTTGGAAATTTTCAGCTATTATGAAGATCATCCAAAAGAAGACATTGTAATGGCCTTGATATGGAAACACCCGGAAGGTAGTCTATCTGCGTATCCCAATTTAAAATTGATAGCTTCCACTGGAGCTGGGGTAGATTTTATTTTCGAAGACCCCACTAGGCCAAAAGGCATTCCAATTACCCGTATTGTTGATACAAAATTAGCCGATGATATGTCAGAACATGTGCTTGCGGTCATCCTAGCGCACTTAAAGAATTTGGATACCTATAAATTGCAACAGACGCGGGGTATTTGGAATCCGATGAACTACAGTCGCATAGCTGATTTTAAGGTGGGGATTATGGGTCTAGGAGAGCTGGGCAGTGTCTTGGCCAATGATTTGGTCCGTTTCGGTTTTAGGGTCCAAGGCTGGTCCAACTCTCGAAAATCTATTGACCATATTGACAGTTTTACAGGGGAAGGGGAGTTATCGGATTTTTTGTCGTCCACAGAAATCCTTGTATGTCTTTTGCCTTTAACGGATAAAACGATAGGAATATTAAATGCGTCCCTATTTAAAAAACTTCCAAAAAATGCTTTTGTAATCAATGTGGCCCGTGGTGGTCATTTAGTGGATGAAGATTTGATAACCATGTTGGACAACGGACACCTTTCAGGCGCGGGACTCGTTGTGTATCATCAAGAACCTTTGCCAGAATCGCATCCTTTTTGGAAACATGAAAAAATACATATGACACCCCATCATGCGAGCGTATCCGATCCACAATCGGTCATACCACAGATTTTGGAAAATTATCGAAGAGTACTGAACGATAAGCCTTTACTAAATGAAATTTCTTTGGATAAAGGCTATTAGCGCAAATTCATACATTCAAAAGTTTAACTGTCAGATACATTTTTCTACCATTAGTAGAACTATTTTAGTGAACGGCAGATTGTAATTCCAGTTAATAAATTTCGCACAAACGCAAATTTCCTTTAGTTTTGCAAAATTGAACTTTTACCAAGGCGTGTTCGCACGCCCTTTTACTGAACTAAATCTGAAACCTACTTGAAGATAAAGCAAGACAATAGCGAAAAAACCCTTTACGATTATCAGGAGGAGGACTTGAACACGATATTTGATCACCTAAAGGAAACTTCGAACGGCAATCTTTTATATCAACTGCCCACCGGTGGGGGTAAAACAGTAGTCTTCTCGGAGATTGCCCGGCGTTATATAGAAAAGACCGGTAAAAAAGTGGTGGTGCTAACCCACCGTATCGAGCTTAGCCGCCAAACCTCAAAGATGCTCCGGGGTTTTGGGGTTAAGAACAAAATCATCAATAGCGAGGTCAAGGAATTGAGCGACCAAGACGACTTCATGTGTTTTGTTGCCATGGTCGAGACCTTGAACAACCGGCTACAAGAGGAAAAAGTAAAGATTAAGGAAATCGGCCTTGTTATAATCGATGAGGCGCATTACAATTCCTTCCGAAAGCTATTTAAGTTTTTTAAAAATTCCACCATACTGGGTGTTACGGCCACTCCCCTGAGTTCCAACATCAAACTACCGATGAAGGACAATTATCAAAAATTGATTGTGGGGGAGTCTATCGAAGCTTTGATCAACAAGAAATTCTTGGCCAAGGCCGATGTCTATAATTATGATGTCAGCCTTCAGGGCCTAAAATTGGGTATTAATGGCGATTATACCGTTAAATCTTCCGATGAACTATACGGCAACCATAGTATGTTGGGCAAGCTTTTGGCCGCCTACAGGGAAATTGCAGAGGGCACAAAGACCCTAATTTTCAACAATGGTATAAATACATCGAGATACGTCTATGAAACCTTTAAAAAAGCGGGCTATAATGTGCGCCATCTCGATAACAAGAACAATGCTACCGAGCGAAAAGAGATTCTAAAGTGGTTTTCCGAAACACCGGATGCCATTTTAAGTTCAGTTAGTATTCTGACTACCGGTTTCGATGAGCCTACCGTTGAAACTATTATGCTCAATCGGGCAACAAGGTCGTTGACCCTCTATTTTCAAATGATCGGTCGGGGTTCACGTATTCTGCCGGATAAGGACAAATTTACGGTTGTCGATTTAGGTAACAATGTGGCCCGTTTCGGTATGTGGAACGCCCCCATCGATTGGCAGGAAATATTCCATTTCCCCGATTTTTATCTTGATAATATCAAGAACGATGAGGATATCGAACGGGAATTCGTTTATGAAATGCCTGCGGCGCTCAGGGAAAAGTTCAAAAATTCCACAAACATTGAATTTGATATTAAAGCTGAATACAAACAAGTGTTCGCACAGGGCCTTAAGTCTAAGATCGTGCTGGAACGGAGTATCGAGCAACACGCCGAAATTTGTGTAGAGAATTCAGAGGATGTTTTCGATGCCCGTATTTTGGCCAAAGAGCTTAAGGAAGAAATCGCGTATAGGGTGCGCCAATATTCGTATTGTATCATGAACAATACAAAAAATTACAAGGAATGGCTCGAGGAAGACTACCAACGCAAGTTACGTTCAAGTATCTCTCAGCGGTTTGCGGCTAAAATGTAAAACAAATAGACAGCAACTTTTAATCACTACACATGGCGGGGAACACCTTCGGAAATCTTTTTAAACTTACCACTTTTGGTGAATCACACGGGGTGGCTATCGGAGGTGTTTTAGATGGATGTCCCTCGGGCATTGAAATCGATCTTGAAGCCATTCAAAACGAGCTTGACCGCAGAAAACCTGGGCAATCAGCCATAGTGACCCAGCGGAAAGAACCGGATACGGTTGAATTCTATTCCGGCATCTTTGAAGGAAAAACTACGGGTACGCCTATTGGTTTTGCCATTCATAACACGAATCAAAAATCGCATGACTACTCCCATATCAAAGATTCGTACCGGCCCTCACATGCCGATTATGTGTATGACCAGAAATACGGATTTCGCGATTATCGAGGTGGTGGACGTAGTTCGGCACGTGAAACGGCTAGTAGGGTAGTAGCTGGGGCAATTGCGAAGCAGTTTTTACCTGAAATAAAAATCAATGCCTTTGTTTCACAAGTGGGAAAAATGAGGCTCGAAATTCCCTATCAGCAGCTTGATTTCGCTATGACGGAATTAAATCCCGTACGTTGTCCGCATCCCGAAACGGCCGCTAAAATGGAAGAATACATTAAGTCGGTGCGTAAAGAAGGGGATACCATTGGCGGTATCATTACCTGCGTGGCGCAAAATGTTCCGGTCGGTTTGGGTGAACCCGTATTTGATAAGCTTCATGCGGAGTTGGGAAAGGCCATGCTATCGATTAATGCCGTTAAAGGTTTTGAATACGGAAGTGGGTTCGAAGGTGTTCAGATGAAAGGTAGCGAGCATAACGACCAGTTCAACCAGGATGCAAGCACCAAGACGAATTATAGTGGTGGTATTCAAGGTGGTATAAGTAATGGCATGGATATTTACTTCAATGTAGCATTCAAGCCGGTAGCTACAGTAATACAGTCTTATGAAACCATCGATAAAGAAGGTAATAAGGTTACTACAAAAGGAAAAGGTCGACACGATCCTTGTGTAGTACCCCGAGCCGTACCGATTGTTGAGGCGATGACCGCATTGGTTTTGGCAGATTATATGTTATTGAATCGAACCATCCGCGTTAAGTAAAAGTTTTTCAGACTTTTTACCATTTAGAGCTGTTGATTGGTCCCCATTTTTTTTAGTGAATGGGGTAAAACTCAAAGACTCGAATTTCTAGGGTATAAATAGCATTTGGCCTCAACCTACTAATTGTAAATTATCAAAATAGCAATCCTAAACCTATCAATTTCTCATTTTAAAAGGTATCCAAAATCGGGAATCCTAAAATACTTCGTCGTGAGGTGAAACTTAAATCATCCCCATCCGTTTCCTTCCAAAAAACAGTATCTTTCAATCCTAAACCAACTTTACTATGCGTAAACTTGAATTGCACTGGCAAATTTTAATTGGAATGGTAGCCGGTGTCCTCTTTGGATTTGGTATGACCTATATTGAATGGGGACCGTCTTTTGTTCAGGATTGGATCAATCCGTTTGGTACCATTTTCGTCAAACTACTTAAATTAATTGCCATACCCTTGATTTTGGCTTCCTTAGTAAAGGGGATTTCCGATTTAAAGGATATTTCAAAATTTAGGAATATCGGTCTGCGAACCATTGTTATTTACATTTGCACGACCGTTATTGCTATTACGATCGGACTTCTATTGGTAAATGCGATAAAGCCCGGTAACGGAATTTCGGAGGAAACCATCGCAAAGCTTACCGAAACCTATTCAAATGACAGGGGTGTCACCGATAAATTAGCGGAAGCCTCAAAGCAAAAGGACAGCGGTCCCCTTCAATTTTTAGAGGATATGGTCCCCGACAACGCTTTCAATGCATTGGCTGACAACAGCTTAATGCTTCAAGTTATATTTGTCACGATTTTCTTGGGAATTTCGATGCTATTGATCGGAGAGAAAAGAGCGAAACCTTTAAAGGATTTTTTTGATTCGCTCAATGATGTTGTGCTTAAAATGGTGGATTTAATAATGCTTACCGCTCCGATAGCCGTTTTCGCCCTATTGGCCAATGTAGTGGTTTCTTCGGGCGATCCCGATATATTATTGGCTTTGCTGAAGTATTCAGGCGTGGTTATTCTAGGCCTTATGTTAATGATTCTTTTTTATAGCTTAGTAGTGGGTACGTTTAGCCGCTATAATCCCTGGACATTTTTAAAGAAGATGTTTCCGGCACAATTGCTAGCTTTTTCGACCAGTTCAAGTGCCGCAACACTACCGGTCACTATGGAAAGAGTAGAGGAACATATTGGGGTGGATAAGGAAATTTCAAGCTTTGTACTTCCCGTAGGCGCTACCATTAATATGGACGGCACAAGCCTCTATCAAGCCGTGGCTGCCGTTTTTATCGCCGAAGCCCTTAAATTTGATCTAACCCTTGCCAATCAGCTTACCATTGTATTAACGGCTTTATTGGCCTCCATAGGTTCGGCAGCAGTGCCTGGGGCGGGCATGGTAATGCTAGTTATCGTCTTGGAATCCATAGGTTTTCCACCGGATAAGTTGGCGATAGGACTAGCACTTATCTTCGCGGTAGACCGTCCGTTGGATATGCTCAGAACAGTGGTCAATGTAACTGGAGATGCTACGGTAGCCATGATGGTCGCAAAATCGACCGGATCGGTCATAAAACCAAAGGTAAAAAACTGGGACGATAATCTTGAGGAGGTGGAATAGCGGCAAACAAGCCTTCGCACCCATCATCAATATGAGCCTTAAGGATTGTCTATTTTAGTGGCACTAGTCATCAAATTTTCGATACCTCGCCAGCGTGAACATATAGATGCCGTAACATACCAGCCCAGCAGCTACCGCGCCTAGTAACCATGGTCCTGATGAATTTTGCTGAATAAACGAAAATGCTTCAGAAGTACCCTTCATATCTTCCGAACCTGTTCCACCAATACCGAAACCGGCAGTCAAAAAGAAGTAGGCAACGATTCCGGTAACTATTCCCCTGGCAATCAATCCTGCATAGCCCATATTCTTGATGAATTTTCGTTTTGGACCTTCGGTTAGGGACTCAATTTTAAATTTTTTCAGAAAATCACCTTTGTAAGCCTTAATAAATTGATAGATAGCTTTGCCTGCTAGTGCAAGGCCGACCGCAATAAAGATGTACTTTCCGGTATCGCCCGATAAAAGGGAATTACTAGTGCTACCTCCACCTGAGCCTGAGCCTGAGCCTGAGCCTGAAGAGGGATTACGGAATATATCTACGATAGCGAATATCCCTAAACCCAGATAAATCAATCCGCTAACAAAGAAACTGATTCTTTTCACTGTCCCCTTAGTGTCGTCATCGATATGCTCCGGATTTTGAACGCTCTGTATAAAGCGCCAAATGGCATAACAGATAAGGCCGGTACCTAAAACCGCAAGGATAACTTTTCCGAATGGCTGCTTTTCCAAAAATTCTATGACCTGAAGCTTACCGGCTTTCTCACCGCCCATACCGAATGCGGTCATAAAGGCAAGTATTCCTGTGATAGCATATACGGCGCCCTTTGCAGCATAACCCGCATAGGCTACCTTTTTTATTTTATCATCCATGATTTTGATTTTAGGTGTGTAGACCAATATAACCAAAAATCTAAACCATAGCTAAGCCCATTTAAAAGGAGTTAGGAGAAAATTTTAAAGAGCACATAATTCTTTAGGCGCCGGAAGTTGTGCCAAAAAAAAAGTTGGTTCTAAAGGCGCTTAGCTTAAAACTGTAGTTGGTAAGCTTATTAACGCTAAGCTTTTTTAAACATTGGCAAAAAGCTGAATAAAAATGAATAAGTCTGAAGTCGCAATGGAATATAGGATTTCAATATACAGAAAAACCTAGTCCAAGAATTTCGACCTTAATTCAGGCGTAGGTATCATACACTGTTCTTTTTTACCATACCACTTGTACCGATTTCGAGCGATAAAATCGTATACGATATTCCGTAAATTACTGGGAATCCAGTATAGAATGCTTGAAATTGTACCATAGCCATTCAAGCTTTTTCCGATTTGCAGTGCAGCGTCCGATTTATCATAGTAGACAATGCCAGGCTCGATAAGAATAATGGAATCGATCTTTTGCGTATGGATATTGCGTTCTCCTACCAATTTTTTACCGATATCACTTTGCAGGGCGGCATACCGAAACACATCTTTACTATCGTGCTTAATGATAAACTGAATCGCACCGTTACATAGGTTGCAAACCCCGTCAAAGAGAATTATTTTATGCTGGTTTTTCATTTGTTCAATATCTATGCTGTGGTTTAATCCTATATAGTCATTCCATATGGTTCGTTATTGTCCTTTAAAACGCTAAAACACGAACAGCCTTAACTTGTAGAACTATACGGACGTATAATTGCCACATCCCAAAAAGTTATTTTTTTATTTTCTTACGCTCGACCAGTTCTAATTGCTCCAACCCCACATGGGTGGTAAACTGACCGTAATTAACAATGGCTTTTTTCTTTTCAATAGTATCGATACTGCCCACAGCCTTGCCATCCTGCATACGAACCCTGTCACCAATCTTAAAGACGGGTAGGGGTTTGTTCTCTTCCTTTAGAATCGCTTTTTTCTTTTCGACCTTCTTTTCTTCCCTGATATCCTTGACCTTGATTCTTGCCTCCTCGGCTATTTCGGCTTGTTTGAGCCGTTCTGCCTTAGCTATAGCGGCCGATTTTTTCTTCCGTTTGCTGTTTTCGGTTTCCACAATTTGTATTAGTTCAGATACCAAGGGCCTTTTTTTATTATTCTGGAAGTATTTGGCTGCGGCTTTTTCCACTTTATTGCCCAAAAGAATCATGCGTTGGTCGTGGTCGTACAACTCCTGATAATTCACCAGTTTATCCTTGATTTTGGCATTAAGTTTTTCCAATCGTTGTGCCTCCTCGCGCGCTTTTGATTCTTCTTCCTGCAATCGCGAGCTGGTCTGCGACATTTTACTACGTTCTTTCTGTAATTTGGCGATGGTGGCATCGAAACGGACCTTCCCACGCTCTATTTTCTTCTTTGCCCGGTTTATCAAGCTGTAGGGTATCCCGTTTTTCTGGGCTACTTCGAACGTGAAAGAACTACCTGCTTCGCCTAATACGAGTTGAAATTTCGGTTCCAATGTTTTTCCATCAAATAACATATTGGCGTTGGTAGTGTGTGGCAGTTCGTCGGCCAATGCCTTTAAGTTCGCATAATGTGTTGTAATTATCCCGTAAGCGCCTCGTTCGTAAAAAACTTCCAAGAAGGCTTCGGCGAGGGCACCACCAAGTTCGGGGTCGCTGCCCGTACCGAATTCATCAATTAAGAATAAAGTTTCCGCATCACATTTGCGCAAAAATCGATTCATGTTCTTCAAACGGTAACTATAGGTACTTAAATGATTTTCTATGGATTGATTATCGCCAATATCAGTTAGTATGCGATTGAATATACATACTGAACTTCTTTCATGTACGGGAATTAGGAGTCCTGATTGAAGCATTACTTGAAGTAACCCAATTGTCTTTAAAGTAATGCTTTTACCACCGGCATTGGGTCCGGAGATAACGATGATTCTATTATCGGAAGCTAACTCGATGGTTTGAGGATACGTCTTGTCTTTATTGCGTTTGTTGCTTATGTACAATAAGGGATGGTAGGCGTCCCGCAGAAATAAACGTTTATCATTATTAATTTCGGGCAGTAAAGATTTTGTATCCAAGGCATATTTGGCTTTTGCCGCGGTGAGATCTATGTGTGATAGAAAATCTTGATATGCTGAGAGTAATGCAGCAAAAGGTCGTATGCGATGGGTTAGGGTATTGAGAATGCGTTGCACCTCTTCTTTTTCATCGTATTCCAAATTGTTCAGTTCGCGACTGTATCTCAATGTAGCCTCGGGTTCGATGTAAACGATACTGCCGGTTTTCGATGTACCCATCGTAGTACCCTTTACTTTCTTACGGTACATGGCCTTCACGGCCAGCACGCGACGGTTCTCGACTACAGACTCCCGAATATCATCCAAGTAATCAGACCCGTTATAGGTATTGAGGGCAGAGGCGAAACTTTGTCCGATTTTGCCCTTTACATGATTCATTTCTTGGCGTATAGCGTATAATTTGTCAGATGCACTATCCTTAACTTCACCAAACTTATCTATCACCGCATCTATTTGCGATGGAATTTTGTTGTTTGCTTCTATGCTTTCCGAGGCACTGTATAGCAATGGATAATATTCCTTGAATTTTTTAAAGAATTGCTTATGGGTGCCTACGGTCGTACAGATACCACCAATTCTTCTAAAACCAGGTACCTCTAAGGTCGTGTTTTCTATTCTTAGCAGTTGCAGCTCTTTATCAATGGTATCAAAACCATGGTTCGGAATCCGATTATCACTTGTAAACGAGGCAAGATATTCTGAGGTCTGGCCCAATATCAATTGTAAATCCTCTACATCGGATATTGGTTCTACCTCCAAAGCTTTCGCCTTGCCCATTTCTGTGTTACATCGGGTAGCAACTTGTTGTAAGACCGTTGGAAATTCAAGGTCTTGTAGTGTTTTTTTTGGAATCTTTACCATCTAGAATTTAATCGAGCGCAAAGTTAAGGTTTTGATATCAGAATTTGCGGTCAAAAATGGGTCACTTCCTGTCTTGAATTTCGATACTTTGCCGCTAATCTAGTGTACCTTTCCTCGATAGTGTTTATAATCAATTTCCAATCCATCAATAAAAAGCAAATCAGGCGGTATTTGGTAAAATAAAGGCCCATCAAAATACCGATAGATGTATGCATCACTATGGCTGTAAGCAGATAGGCATTACGCCATTTGCTGTTAAAGAAAACCACAAAGCCACAAACTTCAATAATTAGCGTCATCAAAGCAAAGAAGGATACTAAGACTGGTTTGGACACCAACCAGTCGGCAATTTTTTCGTTGAATTTTGAACGCTGGTAGTTGCCATAAGTATGGGCTTCAAAACCATAGTGGTCTTTGAAATTTGCAGTTTTAGAATCTGTTGTGTTGGCAATCAATAATTGTCTTGACCCGGAGGCATACCGAGAATCGTGGTTCTGCAAGTAAAATGTCAATGTGGAACCATCCAACCAATCCGTTCCTCCATATCGAATCTTCGAAATACCCGCCGTAAAATACGTAACCACGACTAAAGTCAGCACTAAATGCAAACCCCAGTCAGCGTTTTGTACATCAGCCTTTGCACCGAATAAAGGATATTTTTTCAGGAGCAAGCTATCCAAAGAGATTCGCATAGACCCTGGTACCAAGGCCAAAATAAGAAGTACTTGACTCGGCAGTGAATAATTGTGGTCGAAATTTCCTAGGCCCTCAATCAATCCACCCAATAAAAAAGAAGATAGTGCCAACATAAATAGATTGAATCTACCTAAAAAGCCGAAAGCCGCCCCTAGTGCACTTATAATAATCAAGATGGTAAAGGCACCCTGCATTTCGTGCACATATAAAAATATATCATCGGGGAAGAGGCCTACAACCCAGGTCTTGGACAAGGAATCAGCGGCGTACAGGTCAAATGAGGAGACAGTTTTCAACTTATTTACTGTACCACTTCCCATAAAAAGTGCCAAACAAAAACGTAAGACACTCAACGGATTGTTTAACAACAATTCAAAATTTGTTTTCAGAAACTTCATAAGCGGAGACATATTTTTTGAGATTTACATCGTAGTAACCTAAAACGTCGCAAGGTGCCAAATCATGTCTGAAAACGTCTACTTGCTTCACTTTTAGGGTGATTTTGTCGAGTGTTAATTGTTCTTCAGTTGCAAGGTAAGCGGCATAGTCTTCAAAAAAATCATCCATTCGTTGCTGAAAGTACTTGCTGTCATCAGAAAGTCGAGTATCAAAGGGAGAAACCGCATCTGAGGAACCATAAACTTTGCTAAAGAAGTAACGAACGAAGAAAACTTCACTTCGGCCATAATTATCTTCCAAATCAACAGTGCGGCAAGCGTTACTGCCTTCAAATTTTAAAACGCATAAGGTACTGTCATCATTGACCTGATGGGCGAACATGGGTGCGCAGGTATACGGAAAACTGGCTACCCCAAAATAAATGGCGAAGATGTTGGGGACCAATACGACTGTCCATATCAAAATGGCATATTTAGATTTCCAAAGTCTTTTTCGCATAGAAATTGATTTTAATGGCACAGTCACTACTTAGATTCAGGTGATGGCAGAGCGCATACGACTGAATTTTCAAAACGTCTATCAATTCGGTTTATTTGAATTTTTCGATAACAGGTCGAGATATGGCGACCAGGCGATTTTGTCTTCAAATGCGAATTTTAGAAAAGGGATGGAAATGATTCAATTGGTTAATTTTGTACATCTTTATCTCGTAGAGTAGAAAAGATTGAAAACACTTAGCAACATTGAAACTATGCCGGTAAACATAGAAAGGAGTTGGAAGGAACAGCTGTCTGATGAATTTGTACAGCCTTATTTTACGATGCTGACGAACTTTATAAAAAAAGAATACGAAGAACATACGTGCTACCCGAAGGGCAGTGATATCTTTGCGGCCTTTGAGCACAGTACCTTCGATAAAACTAAAGTGGTTATCATAGGACAAGATCCCTATCACGGGCCGAACCAGGCCAACGGACTTTGCTTTTCAGTGAAGGACGGAATACCGCACCCGCCATCATTAATCAATATTTTTAAGGAAATCGAAACAGATTTGGGGAAGCCCTATCCGCAGAGCGGAAATCTGGAACGCTGGGCCGATCAGGGGGTACTATTGTTGAATGCTACCTTAACCGTACGGGCCCATCAAGCGGGCTCTCATCAAAATAAGGGTTGGGAAACCTTTACGGATGCCGTAATTCGTAAAATATCCTTGAACAAGGAAGGCCTCGTCTTTTTGCTTTGGGGTGGATACGCGAAAAAAAAGTCAAACTTAATAGACTCCGCCAAACATGACGTATTGACGTCGGGACATCCGTCCCCCTTAAGCGCTAACAGGGGGTATTGGTTCGGGAACAAACACTTTAGCCAAACAAATGAAATACTTCAATCAATGGGCAAAACACCCATAGATTGGTAAGCCTATTTGAGAATTTTGGTTGCCGGTAAAGTCTTTTCAATTAGCTTTAGATCAATCAATGTATGCTGTACAGTATCAATAACTTCTGATGAAATTTGCTCCTGACTCCACTGGGTAAGTGAAAGCCATTTTTGAATATCTACCAACTGTTGTCCGTAGCGATTGGCAAGGGTTCTGTCAATACTCGGTATCTCCTTAAATTCTACCGTGTAGGCATTAATAGCCTGCAAAATATGTTGCAAGGTTCCCGGGTTTTTCTTGATAAAATCATCGGTCGCCGCTATGACGAAACAGGGCCAAGGGGTAGGGCAGTCCCCCAGTCTGCGAAAGCTACCCTTGTCGACCAAAGGTTTTGTCATAAAATGCTCCCACATAAAATAATCTGCCGTACCCTCTGTCAGTGCCTTTACCGCCCCCTCGATATTGTCTATGACCTCAAATTGAAGTGCATCACTATCCCAACCTTGTTTTTGGGCGTTAACATAGGCCATAAGATGACTTCCACTTCCGAATCGACTAATGGCAGTTTTTGTATTTCTGAGGTCGGACAGGGATTGATATTTACTGTTTGCCCCCACATGAATGCCCCAAAGTAGGGGCGTATCGATGTAACCCTGAACGATTTTAACGGGATTTCCGGCGACGATGCTCTTTATAATACCTTCCGTCAAAATGATGGCCAAATCGGTTTCCCGATTTTCTAAAAGTTGGCACATTTTACCCGTACCCTCGGGAACATCGGTCCACTGCAGGTCGATGCCCCTATCCTCAAAACTTCCTTCTTCAATAGCCATTTGCCATGGTAGGTTAAAATGTTCGGGAACCCCCGCTATTCTTACTTTTCTCATAGTTTCTTATGTTTGTCTTCTAGGAAATCATAAATGGCGTATTGTGAACGAATGCGCTTTTCATCTGCAGCTCTGGGCACATAGCTATTTTGCTCCTCAGAATCTATGATCCGCGCCTTTACGTTATCGTTGAGCTGAAGCTGCAAAATATGCTTTAATTCGGCAAATAGTTCATCATCGTAAATGGGCGTAAGTACTTCGATGCGCTTATCCATATTACGGCCCATCCAATCCGCTGAGCCGATATACAGTTTTTCTTTCCCGCCATTCTCGAACCAATAGATACGACCATGTTCTAAATATCGATCGACCACGCTGGTTATCCTTACATTATCTTTGACGCCCGGCTCGTTCATATCTAAACAACAGAACCCACGAACAAGTAACTCTATTTGGACCCCGGCATTGGCGGCATCATATATTTTGGTAATCAGGTCATCATCTTCCAAGCTGTTCATTTTCGCCTTGAAAGATCCTGGAATACCATTATTGACATTCTTTATTTCGTTGTCGATAAGTTGATTAAAGGTTATTCTTGTAGAAAAAGGGGAAACTAGTAAGTGTTTGGTAATGGGGGCAAGCTTTTTTCGCTGTAGCACTTCGAACACTTGGGCAAGTTCATCCGTTAGTTTCGGATTGGCCGTGAAAAGGGCATGGTCGGCATATATTTTTGAAGTTTTTCGATTGAAGTTTCCTGTGCTGATGTAGGCATATCGGCAAAGTGTATCGTTCTCTAAGCGCTCTACCATCAATATTTTGCTGTGGACCTTAATTTTGATATCACTAAAAAAAACTTTAGCCCCCTCATCCTTGAACTTTTTCCCCCAACCTAAATTATTGGCTTCATCAAATCGAGCTTTTGGCTCTACAAACACAATGATTTCTTTTCCGTTTTTAAGGGCATTTAATAGGGATTCGCTGAGTTGCGAATCACTGGCGATTCGATAGAGCGCTATCTTGATGGTTTTCACTAGGGGGTCACTGGCCGCATCATCCAAAAATTTTAGGACGTGATCGAAAGAGTGATAGGGGTAATGTAATAATTGGTCCTTTTCGCGAATAGCGGCAAATCTATCGGTCGAAGACGCTAAAACGCTATGCGCTATGGGTGGAAGGGGCTTGAAGTGTAGGGACGCATTTTCGGTTGGGTCCGGAAAGTCCATAAAATCACTGTAATTGTGGTATTTTCCTCCTGGAAATAGGTCTATCTCAGCTAAATCGAGCAGTTGGCCCAATGTATCCCTATCCGCTTTGGGCATACGAAAGTCGTGCAGCAAACGTGTTGGTTGGCCCACATTGCGCTGCGAAAGGGATGCCTCTATCAGTTCGACGATACCGCCGTCATAATTGTCGTCCCAATACAGCTCGGCATCCCGGGAAAGTTTAATTTCATAGAAATTTCGGATTCGTTGCTCGGGGAAAAGACCCGGTAATTCTTGGGCTACGATATCGTCTAGAAAAGTAATGCTATGCACATTCAATTGGGAAGCCTCAGCGGAATCTTCGGAGGGGAGGGTTATAAATCGGTCAAGACTATCGGAAGGTATAGAAACAAAACTGCAGGTGCCATCGTCAAAACAAACATAAAAGTACAGGCTATTATTAGTTAGAAAAGGTACTTCTGAACTAGAATAGGGAACGATTTCAATACGTTTACGGACATCTTTTTCAAAAAATGCTTTCGCAAATTGGCGCTGATCGGTATTAAAACTTTCGTAACCAAGCAAAAGAACACCATTTTGGGCAAGGGCTGGCAAGATATCATCTTGAAATAGTCTACCAAATAGCTGCTGCTGTTCTTCCACACGGGCATTGATCGTCCGTAATATTTTGGTTGGTTCGATATTTAACTTTTTCTGAAGCGATGAATCGACATTTTTTATCTGACGTAGTTTAGACACCCGAACCCTAAAAAATTCATCTAAATTTGACGAGAATATCGCTAAAAAACGAATGCGTTCGTAGAGAGGATTTCGTATATCGGCCGCTTCTTGTAGTACACGCCCGTTAAAACTGAGCCAGCTGATATCTCGGTGTTTAAAGGAATGTTGTTCATTATAAGATGACATTACACTGCTGTTTTAATCTTGTTTACAATTCCGGGAACTCCCAAGTCTTCGGTAGTCTCCCAGCTTCATTTTGAAATTTAAAAAAGTATATAAAGACATACCTTTTAAAACTTCATCAATAACACTATTCGCAAATTTTTTTCAAACAATAGGCAATCAACTCATCGGTAGCCATTTTCGAATTTTTGGAAAATTCACCGGTTACCCTATTGGCCAATATACAGTTTAACGAAACAGCGCGGTGACCGAGTAGTTTTGAGAGCCCGTAAATTCCTGAAGTCTCCATTTCAAGGTTGGTAATTTTATTACCGTTATATCGAAATGAGGCCAGTTTCTCGACCAAACCATCGGCGTCCGTATTAAGACGTAATTTACGACCTTGAGGACCATAAAACCCAGTATTAGTTATGGTAACCCCTAATCGTATACGATTTGAAAATAGTTTTTTTCCCAAACTTTGGTCGTGTTCGATACAATAAGGTTGCGATTTTTGATTAGACCATCCACAGTGTTCGCTAAACGCCAAGGCCATTTCCTTATGTTGTTGTTGAGCTGATTGACTATCATAAAAATGCAACAGCCCATCTAGTCCAATAGCATATTCACTCATTAAAAAACTATCGATAGGGATGTCTTCCTGTATGGCACCTGAGGTTCCAATTCGGATAATATCCAATGATTTTAGTTTCGGTCTTACCAGACGGCTTTCAAAATCAATATTGACTAGGGCATCAAGCTCATTAAGTACTATGTCGATATTATCGGTACCGATTCCCGTGGAAATAACCGCTAATCGTTTTCCGTTCAAGGTACCGGTATGTGTATGGAATTCTCGCTTGCCTTTTTTAAGTTCTACGGAATCAAAAAATGAAGAAACTTCCGCAACTCGATCTGGATCACCAACGGTAATAACGGTATCCGCAATATCTTCTGGTAAAAGATTTAAGTGATAGATGCTGCCATCAGGATTAAGAATGAGTTCAGAAGGACTTAATTTCATACACTAATAATGACGTAAAGCGAAGTCGAATGTAACTCCGAAAAACAATAAGGTAAGGGAATTTTGAGCGATTATAGCTTAAGAATTCTATCTGATTCGGTATTGTAGAGGAAATTATACTTTAAGGCCCCGCCCAAGTAGACGTTGTTGTCTTGAATACAGGAATAATAACTGGTCTTATTATCTAATATTTCCTTTCCTTTTTTGGAAAGTCGAACCGGTTTAAAGGAAGAAAATAAAGGTTTTAGTCTACCAATGGCGCGTTGATACTGCGTATCACCAAATCCCAACAAGGCCTGATTTTGTAAAATATCGGCCAAGAATGTAGTGCGATCCGCAAATTTTTGATTTTTTGCCAAGTTCAAAATTCCGTTCTCCATTTCGTTCAATCCATTTTTTATACTCGGAAAACGGTGAAGATGCGATTTTATAGCACCGGAAAGGTAGTCGAACTGAAATTCGGAATAGTCCGAAAGATTTTCTAGACGTATCGGATTATCGCTACAGTACAGTTGCCAAACGTAGTCCGCATATTCAACATCATCTTGGGTAAGCTCGATTTTATTTTCGTATTGTTTCAACAATTGATCATTGTCAAGTTCACTAAGGGAATGCATCTTGGCATCACCCGCCGCTTCACCACTACATACCAAGGATATATTCGCATATCTGCGGTGTGTTTTCAACCAACTGAGCACAGCAATCATATTGACCTGACAAAAAAGGTCGTAGTCGAACCAAAGCACGATTTCGTCTTGCTGCTTATGATTACAGAGCGAACGATATTCCTTAAGCGTCTTCTCGATAAACCAAGACTTGGAAACGTGATAATTTTTATTCAAGAATTCAAAACGTGTTTTCCAGAAAGTTTCACTGCCTACACTGGTCAATGTTTTACCTTCACAAAGCATCTCTCGCCATGTGATAATATCCCCTTTCAGATTTAGGGATTTTAATTTTTCAGTAAAAACATCGCCGTTGGTAATATGCAAAAGGGAACTCATGCAGAATAAAATTTAGGTTCTCAAGGATTAAATGTAGTATTAAAACAAATCAAACGAAAATATTAGGACAAAATTGTGTCCCAAATTATCAAGATACTAGCTATTTAGCAGTTTAATCAGCCACCTACACGCTTTACGGAAAAGCCTTTTTCCTTTAGTATCTGCATGATTCGGTCGCGATAATCCCCTTGAATGATAATTTTTTCGTTTTTGAACGAACCTCCAACGCCCAGCTCAGTCTTCAGTTCTTTTGCCAATTTTTTAAAGTCGCTTTGTGCGCCCGTATAGCCATCAAGAATGGTAATTGGCTTTCCCTTACGCTTTTCGTACTTACAAAGAATGGGATCGTCTTGCAGCCAAATATCCTCTTCGGTGTCTGGAGAATTGGTTTCTTCCGTAGGTTCATGTTCGGGAAAAAGATTTTTCAATTGATCTTTCAGGTCCATACTTTCAATACAATTTTTTTAGAAATTCTACTTTCAACCGCACATTATTTCTTGACCAGGCCTAAATCAACCAAGCGCTCGTGAAGATAGGCTCCTGCCGTAATATCTTCGAACTGCTTCGGGTGCTCATCATCAATGCAATTCTCAAGGCTATCTAAAGGCATTTCACTGATAGGATGCATAAAAAACGGAATGGAATATCGCGAACTCCCCCACATTTCTTTAGGAGGATTGATAACCTTATGGATGGTTGATTTTAATTTATTATTTGTCAATCGCGAGAGCATATCGCCAACGTTGATCATTAATTGGTCAGGCCCTGCTATGGCATCGACCCATTCATCATTGTGATTTTTAACCTGAAGTCCTCTGCCTTGAGCTCCCATTAACAATGTGATTAGATTGATATCACCGTGAGCTGCTGCCCGCTCTGCATTCTTAGGTTCTTCGGTTATGGGTGGATAGTGAATGGGACGTAGTATTGAATTGCCATTCTTGATATACTCGTCAAAATAGGTTTCTTTTAGACCGAGGTGCAAGGCCAGTGCGCGTAACACATATTTTGCAGTTTTCTCGAGCATTTGAAAGGTTTCCTTACCCACAGCATTGAATTCCGGTAGTTCTGTAACCTGAACGTTATCGGGATACTCCTTTTCCAATTCCGGGTTGTCGGTAACATACTGTCCGAAATGCCAAAATTCTTTTAAATCCCCCTCTTTTCTACCTTTGGCGTGTTCTTTCCCAAATGATGTATAGCCACGTTGCCCACCGATACCTTCAATTTCATAAGCATCTTTCCTTTCCTGTTCAAGCGCGAAGAATTCCTTGATTTCCAGATAGAGTTTGTCGACAAGTTCTTTCGATAAAAAATGTCCACTAAGCGCCACAAATCCTATATCTTCGAAGGCGGCACCAATCTCTTTGATGAATTTTTCTTTTTGCTTTGGATTATCGGACATAAAATCCTGTAAATCTACGCTCGGTATCGCACTCATAACTCAGTTCTATTAAAATTTGGATCAAAGTTAATGAAAAGGCTTGCGAATCATGAGCCTGCCTTTACTTTTTCTTACTTTTATCCTACGAAAATATAAAATGGAGTACCAAAGAAAAGATATCGGTGACACTACGTTATTAACCCTCTACAAACGGATGTTAAAGCCCCGTATGATAGAGGAAAAGATGCTTATTCTCTTACGTCAGGGAAAGATTTCCAAATGGTTTAGCGGTATGGGGCAAGAGGCTATTTCCGTTGGAGTGGCCAGCGCGCTAAATTCCGAAGAATATATTCTGCCCATGCACCGCAATTTGGGCGTGTTTACGACTAGGGAAATCCCTTTACACCGCCTTTTTTCGCAATGGCAAGGCAAGGCCGGGGGATTCACAAAGGGACGCGACCGTAGTTTCCATTTTGGAACGCAGGAATATAACATTGTAGGTATGATCTCGCACCTAGGTCCGCAGTTGGGAGTTGCCGACGGAATTGCCTTGGCCGATAAACTCCAGAAGCGGGAAAGGGTTACCGCGGTATTCACGGGCGAAGGCGGTACGAGCGAAGGGGATTTCCACGAGGCACTCAATATTGCCTCTGTATGGCAGTTGCCCGTACTTTTCTGTATCGAGAATAACGGCTATGGATTATCGACCCCCACCAGCGAGCAATACAACTGTAAAAATTTGTCGGACAGGGGGATAGGATATGGAATGGAATCGTATACGATAGATGGTAATAATATTCTGGGGGTATATGATAAGGTGAACGAGATTTGCAAACGCATACGAAAAAAACCTGCTCCTGTACTGCTGGAATTCCAGACGTTTCGCATGCGGGGCCATGAAGAGGCAAGCGGTACGAAATATGTTCCAGATGCGCTGATGGAGGCTTGGGGCGAAAAAGACCCCATCGCCAATTACGAAACCTATTTGATGGCCGAAGGTGTATTGAATACGGATATAATCGTTAGCTATAAAGCGGAAATAGAATCGGAAATCAACGAACATCTTCAATTGGCGTTCGGGGAACATAACGTAACATTTGATGAACCTAAAGAGTTGATTGATGTGTACCAAAATTTTGACTACCAAGAAGTTACCCCTAACGATACAGTAGAAAACATTCGTTTGGTGGATGCGGTTTCCCAAGGTCTAAGACAGTCTATGGAGAGACATCCCAACCTAGTTATTATGGGACAGGATATTGCGGATTACGGCGGCGTTTTCAAGGTCACCGAGGGTTTTATGGAAGCTTTTGGAGCAGATCGCGTCCGAAATACCCCAATTTGCGAGTCCGGTATCGTGGCAGCGGCCATGGGTCTATCTATAAATGGTATGAAAGCGGTGGTCGAAATGCAGTTTGCCGATTTTGCCAGTACCGGTTTCAATCCCATAGTCAACTATTTGGCCAAATCACACTATCGTTGGGGCGAAAAGGCCGATGTGGTCATACGAATGCCTTGCGGCGGCGATGTAGGCGCGGGTCCCTTTCATTCCCAAACCAACGAGGCTTGGTTCACCAAAGTACCAGGGCTTAAAGTTGCCTATCCCGCGTTTCCCTACGATGCAAAGGGATTGCTGACTACTGCCGTTGAAGACCCCAACCCAGTGCTATTTTTCGAGCACAAGGGATTGTATCGAAGTATATATCAAGATGTTCCCACGCAATATTATACCCTTCCTTTTGGGCAAGCGGCGCTACTAAAAGAAGGAAAGCAAATTACAATCGTCTCGTATGGGGCGGGCATACATTGGGCCTTGGAAACTTTAAAGAACTATCCTGAAATTGAAGCGGATCTTATTGATTTGAGAACCTTGATGCCTTTGGATATGGCTACCATTTATAATTCCGTTGAAAAAACGGGCAAATTAATTATTTTACAAGAGGATAGTTTATTCGGGGGCATCGCCAGTGATATCGCTGCGCTGGTTATGGAAAATCGCTTTGAATATTTAGACGGACCGATAAATAGGGTGGCCAGCTTAGAGATGCCCATTCCATTTGCTAAAAACCTTGAGGATGGGTATTTGCCCAAGCAAAGGTTTAGTACTGCTTTAAGGGAGTTGTTGGCTTATTAGGTAATTAATAGCATTTAAGCCAACATCTTCGTTTTTTAAGGCAACCAGCTTTTAAACAAAAATTGAAATTTGCATTAGAAACCCTTAAATGAAACCATATGATAAAGTCTAGTATATTATTTTGCACACTAAGTCTATCCCTTTTTTCATGTTCAACTACTAAACAGGCGCGAGACGACCGAAAAACCGTTGATGGTACGTGGACGCTTAACGATGTGGGATACGAAGGCAGTGATGGGGACTTCAAGGCAGAATTGTTCGACGATGCCTCCGCAGTATGTTTTGAAGGTAGTTCTTGGTTTTTTAGGGACAACAACAGTACAGGCAGTTTCACCATACAACCTGGAAGTCTTTGTTCTGGAGGGGAACGCAATATTCGGTGGTCGATTATCGATAACCCAAATGGCGGTCAGCAGTTGCAGTTCAAGTATATCGATGAAAAGAAAAATGACATCAACGGAAGAACAGGATATCGATTGGATGTTGTTTCTATCGCTCCCTCACAAATGGTTCTCAAATCTGATGTAACCGTGGATGGAAGTCCCGTTTCCGTAGTTTATGAATTTAGTAGATAGGGTCATCACTATCAGTGCCCTCTTAGAAAAATATTTTAGTACTTAACCATTAATTCTATTTACCAATGAAACGAATACTTAAGAAAACAGCATATATCGTTATGATCTTCTCCATGGTCATAGGTTGCAAAACCGTACAAAACTCAAACAATAAGCAAAAAGGGGCCGTAATCGGGGCCGGTAGTGGTGCAGCCATTGGCGGCGTCATCGGAAATAATGTTGGTAGCGGCAACAATACGGTACTGGGTGCCATTTTAGGAGCAGCCATCGGGGGTGTAGCCGGTGGATACATCGGAAATCGTATGGACCGTCAGGCGGAGCGTATAGAGGAAGAAATTCCCGGTGCCGAAGTGACTCGGGTAGGTGAAGGGATTAATGTAACGTTTACCGAAGACCAAGGTGTCCACTTTGACACCAATAAATCCGATGTCAAAGGCACATCAGCAGGTACATTGAATAGTATGGCCGATATTTTAAAAGAATATCCTAAATCAAATATATTGGTCGAAGGCCACACCGATAGTGCCGGACCTGATGATTACAATATGAACCTATCCAAGATGCGTGCTACATCCGTATCGGATTATTTGATTTCGCAGGGTATTGATAGAAGCCGATTGACCACAAAATGGTATGGTGAAAATCAGCCCATTGGTGATAATGACACTAAAGAGGGCAAAGCCAAAAACCGTAGGGTAGAATTAGCCATCGTTGCAAGTGATGCCTTGAAAAAAGAGGCTCAACAACAAGTAAAGGGTTAGTAACGCTGCTAATGTAAGGGGAATGTTCATCTTTGAGTTAGCATAAATACGTATTTTGAAATCCCGACTGCAATGATCGGGATTTCTCTTGTAAACCCATACCTTTAACCATATGCAGGAGTATGATGTGATTGTGATCGGAGGTGGATTGGCCGGTCTATCGGCAGCCATCGATTTATCCCAAAAAGGACATCGCGTATTGGTTTTCGAAAAGAACACCTATCCACATCACAAAGTCTGCGGCGAATATCTATCGAACGAAGTTAAGCCTTATTTGGAGCAGCTTGGAGTAGGTTTAGACGCAACTAATTCTATACATATTACCCATTTGCAATTGAGTACCAGGCAAGGAAAGTCGATAGAAACCGAACTTTCTTTAGGGGGAATGGGTATTAGCCGATTTGCTCTTGATTACTTATTATATCAGCGCGCCCTTGCCGTGGGTGCTAATTTTCAATTTAAAAATGTGACATCTATACAGTTTGAAAACGATGGTTTTAAGGTGTTTACGGATGCTAAAACTAGCTATACTTCAAAGATAGCGATAGGTGCGTATGGTAAGCGCAGTGGCTTGGATAAAAGTTTGAATAGAGATTTTGCCCATAAAACTTCATCGTGGTTGGCCGTAAAGGCGCACTATGAATACAAGGATTTTCCGCAGCATCAGGTCGCTTTACATAATTTCGAAGGTGGATATGCAGGCTTGTCGAGAACGGAGACCGAAGCTATAAATTTTTGTTACCTGACGTCTTATACCAGTTTTCAGAAGGAAAAGGATATCGATAGTTTTAACGCCCGTGTTGTGTCTAAAAATCCGTTTTTGAAAACGTTTCTAAGCAGGGCAACCCCGTTGTTCGACGCGCCTTTGACCATTGCGCAGGTTTCCTTTCATCCTAAAAAGGCGGTGGAAGACCACATACTCATGTGCGGTGATACGGCGGGACTAATACATCCGCTTTGTGGAAACGGTATGGCCATGGCGATACACAGTGCTAAGATCGCCGCTACCTTGGTCGATACTTTCCTGAAAACGGAAACACCAAAGCGGGCAGAGCTTGAAGAGGTTTATCAAAGGCAATGGAACGCCCATTTTAGGCGTAGGCTATGGATGGGGAGACGTTTACAATCCCTTTTATTACAACCCGGTCTATCGGCATTGGCTTTATCAGCGATGGTCTTACAGCCAAAACTATTACAAAAGCTAATCAGAAGTACGCATGGCAATCCGATAGTAACATGACCAATTTTTTAGAAAGAAATAGAGATCCAGAGTTAATGGACGATGCCAATGTGGCTGTTCATACCCTAAAAAACGTATTGGATGATCTCGACCGCACCAATAGTCTATTGGGAGGCAATAGCATTACCTTAAAAGCGGTGGAACGTTTGATAAAGGACTATAAGCAAGAATCGTATACGATTTTAGACATGGGCTGTGGTAACGGAAATATGCTGCGGGAAATTGTAAAACTAGGACGAAGCCTTCATATTAATATAGAAGCAATCGGTATCGATTTAAGTCAAAAAGGTTTGGAAATAGCCAAAGCCGCATCTACCGATTTTCCCGAGATACGGTATTTGAAACAGGATATACTAGCGTTGGCCCCAGATGACCTGAAATGTGATATTTTGCTCTGTACGCTTACTATGCATCATTTTTACTCCGAAAACATACCCATCTTTTTGAAACAGTTTACCAAGTTGGCGCGTATCGGTATTGTAATCAACGATTTGCAAAGAAGCGTTTTGGCATACCAGCTTTTTAAGGGCTTTAGTGCTATTTTTATACGGACGAACATCGCCAAGCACGACGGGTTGATATCCATAAAAAGTGGATTTACAAAAGCTGAACTTCAACAATTTGCTAAAGATTTACCCACAGTAGAACATAGTATTCAATGGAAATGGGCGTTTCGTTATATATGGATTATGCGCACCCAAAGATTAAACACAGTTTATGAATGAAGTACGGGTCACCACTGTGACGAAACAGTTACCGAAATATTGCAGAAGTACAAAAGATATTATACCCTTGGTAGAGGTATGGCTAGCGGGACAGGAGCAGCGGTTCCGCCGCAAAGTGGTCAAGATTTTCGAAGGTGCGGCCGTCGATAGACGCTATAGTATCATGGATCCCGAAGAAGTGTTTACGGCAACTTCCTTTGAACAGAAAAACGATATTTATATTAGGGAGGTAAAGAAATTGGGGAAGATTGTACTGGAAAAGGCTTTAGCTCAGTCAGGTTGGACTCCCGATTCCTTGGATTATATTATCACGGTCAGTTGTACGGGTATCATGATTCCCTCTTTGGATGCGTATTTGATTAACGATGTAAACCTCCGGCAGGATATTATTCGGCTTCCGGTCACCGAAATGGGATGCGCAGCAGGTGTTTCGGGATTGATTTATGCAGAGAATTTTTTAAGGGCAAATCCGGGTAAACGCGCTGCAGTGGTGGCGGTGGAAAGTCCCACGGCCACTTTTCAGCTCGATGATTATTCCATGGCGAACATGGTCAGCGCAGCCATTTTCGGCGATGGTGCGGCCTGTGTCTTACTTTCCTCTGAAGAGGATGCCGTTGGACCTAAAATAGTAGGCGGGGAGATGTATCATTTTCCGGATGCTACCCGAATGATGGGTTTTGACCTTACCAATCACGGTCTGAAAATGATTTTGGATATCAGGGTACCGGAAACGATTGCGGAACATTTTCCCGATATCGTGCATCCGTTCCTAAAGAAATATGGCACTTCGATCGAGGCAGTGGACCACCTTATTTTTCATCCCGGAGGGCGTAAGATCGTTCAGACCGTGGAAGAACTTTTTGGGAAATTGGGTAAAAATATCGACGATACCCGTTCGGTATTGCAGGAATATGGCAATATGAGCAGCGCTACTGTTTTGTATGTGCTCGAGCGCTTTTTGGAAAAAGACATCAAAAAAGGGGAGCAAGGGCTGATTTTAAGTTTTGGCCCAGGCTTTTCTGCACAACGGGTTTTGCTGGAGTGGTAAAAACGCAATTCATGCTGTACAATCGAATACTAAAAAGGTAAATACATAAAGTGTCAATGGAGTCGGATGTACAAAAAGGATGGGCCTTAATCTTGGGCGGGAGTAGCGGTCTAGGTCTGGCTACGGCGAAAAAGTTGGCGGCACATGGATTTAATATACTTATAGTACATCGGGATAGAAAGTCTGATTTAGAGGAAATTACATCAAAATTTCAAGAAATTACTTCAAATGGTATTTCGCTGCAAAGTTTTAATATGGATGTGGCTAATGCGGAAAAAAGAGCGGTTACGATTGATAAAATCAAAGTTATTGTTCAAGGAGGCGAAGGTATAAAGGTTATGGTGCATAGTATCGCCAAAGGAAACCTAAAACTTATGTATGGGGAAGGACAAAAAACCTTGGACAACAAAGATTTTGAAGTAACCCTAAATGCTATGGCGCTCAGTCTCTATGACTGGACCAAAACGATAGTCGCCGCGGGATTGTTCAGCGACGACGCCCGGATTGTGTCCTTTACTAGCGAAGGTAGCAGCAAGGCTTGGCCGGGCTATGCCGCAGTATCCGCCGCAAAGGCGACTTTAGAAGCCCTTACCCGCAGTATAGCACTAGAATTTGCACCCGTTGGAATCAAAGCGAACTGCATTCAGTCAGGAACAACCGATACCAGGGCTTTTCGTATGATTCCCGGTCATGAGGCAATCAAGGAAAATGCGCTGCAGCGCAATCCCAATAAGAGGCTGACCACTCCGGAAGATGTCGCCAATGCTGTTTATTTGCTGACCACTGATGAGGCCCGATGGATTACCGGTACAGTCATTAGAGTGGATGGCGGCGAAAGTTTAAGGTGATCGGTGCTATGTTTTTCCAGATATCATATCGATACATGTGTACCTGTATGCTATATTCGTTTTAAAATTATGAGTCCAGACCATATTCTTGAAAAATTACCGTACGCAAGACCTTTCCTGTTTGTTGACGAGTTATCTAAAATCGACGATAATGGTATAGAGGGAACCTTCACGTTTACGAAAACTCTGGATTTCTATAAGGGTCATTTCAAGGATAATCCCGTAACCCCGGGTGTTATTCTTACCGAATGCTGTGCGCAAATCGGACTCGTCTGTTTGGGTATCTTTCTTTTGGCGAAAGACATCAGTAATAGCACTACCAACCTTCAGATTGGAATGAGCAGGTCTGAAATGGAGTTTCTACTTCCCGTTTTTCCCGGTGAAAAAGTTACCGTGACCTCCGAAAAGCGCTATTTTAGGTTCCATAAATTAAAATGTGCCGTAAAAATGCACAATGCCTACGGACAATTGGTCTGTAAGGGAGAAATTGCGGGCATGATAAAATACGGTGATAATGTCTGAGCGTGTAGTGATTACGGGAATGGGAGTCTGCGCACCGAACGGTATCGGTTTAGAAGCTTTTGGTAAGGCAATGGACACCGGCCAAAGTGGTATTCGTTTTATTCCGGAATTGAAAGCTCTGGAATTTGGATGTCAAATAGCGGGTGAGCCGCACATCTCCGAAGGCGTACTTGATTCCTATTTTACGCCTTTGCAACGCCGAGGACTGAACGCAACGGGAATTATCTATGGGGTTATTGCCGGAACGGATGCGTGGAAAGATGCCGGACTCTCGGAAGCACCTTCGGACACGCCCGATTGGGACAGCGGTATTCTTTTTGGGACCGGAACCCTTGGCGTAGCCAAATTTCACGAGGCGATACATCTGATTGATAATAAGCAAGTCCGGCGTCTGGGCAGCACGACCGTAATTCAGACCATGGCGAGTGGCGTAAGTGCCTATTTAGGCGGGATTTTGGGCTGTGGTAATCAGGTTACCACTAACTCTTCGGCTTGCACTACAGGTACGGAAGGTATTCTAATGGGCTACGAACGTATCGCCTCAGGAAAGGCGAAACGCATGCTTACCGGCAGCTGCAGTGATAGCGGTCCGTATGTGTGGGCGGGCTTTGACGCAATGCGTATTTTACCGAGAAATTATAACGATACTCCGGAAACGGCCAGTAGGCCCATGAGCGCTTCCGCCGCGGGCTTTGTGCCCGGGAGTGGGGCTGGCGCTTTGGTGTTGGAGTCCCTGAGCAGCGCTAGAGCACGGGGCGCGAAAATCTATTCAGAGGTCTTGGGCGGGTCCCTCAATAGCGGTGGTCAACGCCGCGATGGCTCCATGACAGCACCTAATAGTGAAGCGGTACAACGCTGTATTCAGCAGGCCATCCATAATTCTGGAATTCAAAAATCCGATATCGATTGTATCAACGGGCACCTGACCGCCACTGCTAAAGATGCATTAGAAATTGAAAACTGGAGCCAAGCTTTGGAACGCTCCGGTACGGATTTCCCCATGATCAACTCCTTTAAGGGACACTTTGGGCATTGCCTCTCCGCCGCAGGTAGTATCGAATCCGTTGCAGCGGTATTGCAGTTTGAAAAAAACAGGATTTTTGGTACGTTGAACTGTGAAGACGTGCATCCTGAAATTACAAAATGCATTGATACAGACAGCATTCCCCATGAAACAAGAGATTATTCGCCCAACGTACTGGCGAAAGCCAGTTTTGGCTTTGGTGATGTCAATGCCTGTGTTATTTTTAAGCGATTTGCCGACTGAGAAGAGAAAGTGCCAACATTGCACCATGGGAAGGAGTATATCCCTGAACAGAGATTTGCAATGCACATAATGTGTAATAAAAGATGAACCAATCATTACTATGACAAAAGAAGAGCGTTACGAAAAATTAAAGGATATCATAAAAATTTATCTTCCCGAAGATGTTTCGGTGGAAGCCATTACGATGGAGAGCCACTTTATCAATGAGCTCAATATCAATTCCGCGAATTTGGTGGATATTATTTTGGATGTCGAAGATGAATTTGACATACAATTAGAGAACGAGGATATGGACCGGATGCAAACCGTTAAGGATGCACTACAAATCATTGAGGGGAAACTAGATTAAAATCTTCGCTATGGATGTCAAACGAAAAAAAAGACTTTGGTGGATATACGGCGGTACCGGCTCAGCCTTACTGGGGCTGGGTGTCAGCTGTGCCGTGGAAAGCGGTTTTTTGAAACACGCTGACGAAGCTTGGTATATCTGGGCCACGGCGGGAACGATTTCACTATGTTTTATCGTTGCGGGAGTGGTTTTTCTGATTCGGGCGGGACTGTTGGATTTTGAAATCAAGAACCAAAATTGAAATCACTATTACATAGGTTGAAGGCCCGATTAGATGTCGACCGCCGTTTGGTGCTGCTCTATTGCCTGGTTTACTTTGTTTGGGGCTTGGCCATGAATTGGGTTGGCATTCAGCTGGAAATCGCCAAGTTCGAACATTGGTGGCAGGTTTTTACCTGCTATATTCTTTATATGGTGCCTATTTCGCTGCTATTACGAAAACTGCCCTTTTACGCTCAATATGCCTACGGCCTTGTAGCCATGGGGATTTTGGAATTTGGGGGTTACTATTTTGAGACCTCTTACGCCTATCCAGATAATATCATCGAGCAAACCTTTGGCATCCGCAACTTTGCGTTGGCTATGGCCTTGTTCTTTGCATTTTATTTTCCGTTGGGAAACTGGGCTGTGGGCAAGTTATACGCTCGGATTACTTAGCTCTTTTTTCCCCTTTACCAGTAGACAACCATACCGGAAACTCTGTCTCCCCACCATACAGCTTAATTTCCTGAATATCGGCAGGCATGTAGTATCCGGCATCCTCTAGGGCCTCCTTGACATTTTTGACCACATTTCCTTTGGTAATCAGGGCCATCTTCCGGAAATCTTTGGTATCCACCCAAAAGAAAACTTTCAGGTTTACGGTACTGGTGGCGAGTTCATCCTCAATCACAAAATTTTCGTGCTCTTCATCCTCAATAACGTTCGGTTCTTTGCGTAGGGCTTCCAAAACCGTTTTCTTGGCACCATCAATATTGTTTTCATAAGCAATTCCGATGATAAAATCCCATCGATAAAAGCCATCCTCGGTGTAGTTGGTTACAGGGGTAGTCAAAACGTCACTATTGGGAATGTAGACATCCCTACCGTCAAAAGTTTTTAGTTTGGTATACCTGAATTCCAAAGCCTTTACCTTACCGAAGTTGTCGCCGATCATTACGGTGTCGTTCACATCAAAGGGACGGCTGAAAGCCAAGATAATGCCCGATATAAAATTCTCGCCGATATCCTTGAACGCGAAACCGAGAACTACGGCACTTGCTCCGGCGGCCGTCAATATACCCGCCGCCACCCCGCCCAAACCGGCAGCGTTCAGGGCAAGCATTATGGCGACGATTATCAGAGTATATTTTAAGGCCTTGCCCAAAAATCGGCTCATCAACGGATCGTCAGTTTTGGCGGCCAAGCGCCTTCTAACAAAATTCCCCAACCAGGAACCGAGCAACAAGCCTAAAATAATAATGAGAATGGCCATACCGATACTGGGTAATTGGGCAATGAATTGGTCGTAAAAAGAATTCAAGGATTCGCTAACTGTAAGGTCGTTTTGCATTTTTTGTTTTTTAAAATAAAGAGGGTTACGCCACTGGGATGTACTGCCAAAATGAGGTATGCCTAAACCCTTAATGTGGTAATAGGAATGTTATTCGTCAGCGGCTGGCAATCCTAAAATTTAAACCTGATCCGGTTTATCCTTGGCTTCATCGGTTTTAGTGTTCCCGATAAGTAGGGAAGCAACGATACCCGCTATCAAGGCACCGGCGATTACGACCAACGACACCCATTCCGGGAGCTCGATTTGGTGCGAGAACAACATTTTTAGGCCGACAAACGCCAGAATGACCACCAAACTGTAATTGATATATCGGAATTTCTCCAACATCCTTGAAATCAGGAAGTACATAGATCGAAGTCCTAAAATCGCCAAAATATTGGACGTAAATACAAGAAAGGGGTCGGCGGTAATGGCAAGGATTGCAGGAATACTATCCAACGCAAAGAGCACATCGGTGAGTTCGATAACGATCAGTGCTACAAATAGGGGAGTGGCCGCGGTTACCCCCATTCGCCTGATAAAGAAATCATGACCATGCCTCTTGGTCGTAATGGGCATCACTTTTTTAAGCTGCCGAAATAACCATGAATGCTGGGGGTCGCTGTGAGAGTCATCCGTTTTTAGCATTCTGAAGGCCGTAATCAGCAAAAAAACACCAAAAACATAAATGATCCATTCGAATTTGGTAATGAGTGCCACGCCAAAAAATATCATCAATCCCCTAAAGATAATAGCGCCCAGAATACCCCAGAACAGCACGCGGTGCTGATACAGCGGGGGAATCTTAAAGGAAGTAAAGATAACGGCGATTACAAAAACGTTGTCAATGCTTAATGAAAGTTCGATCAAGTATCCGGTAATATATTTTAGAACAGCTGTATCCGGCGCTAATCCGGTTGGGTTTTCTACCATCTCAGCAGAAAACAGCCAATAAATAATACCGCTGAACCCGAGGGCTACTGTTACCCAAACGGCTGTCCATATACCGGCCTCCTTGCTTTTAATAACGTGATCGTTCTTGTTGAAGACCCCGAGGTCAAGCGCCAAGAATACAATGACCACAGCAATAAAACAAATCCAGACTACCATACCTTAAATTTTTTGCAATGGCGAAGGTAGCAATTTAAAGAGATAATTGATGGGGTATTTCCGATGCCATCAAAAAACAAATGCGTAGCGTTAAATTCTATCTTAAGCTTCGTTTATTTTTAAAAAAGTTAAAATCAAGCTATGGAAAAGAAAGAACATATGAACCAAAATACACAACTGGCATTGGCCAAAATTGCCGATAACAATCATGAAATTTACGCATTACTCAAACAGCGCTATAGTCCGAGAATTTTTAGTGACAAAGAAGTGTCGGAAAATGATATGAATCGCCTGTTCGAAGCCGTACGTTGGTCTGCAAGTTCCAATAACCTACAACCGTGGCGCTTTATTTATGCGCATAAGGGTACGGAAGGATACGATAACATTATGAAATGTCTGGATAAGTTCAACCAAGATTGGGCCATTAATGCGCCCGTTTTGCTACTTGCCGGTTACAAGGAAAACAAGGATAACGGTGACGAGAATTTTCATGCACTGCACGATTTGGGATTGAGTTTAGGCAGTATGACGGTACAGGCCCAATACATGGACATCGCGCTGCACCATATGGCGGGTGTGGATTGGAAAAAGGCCCATGAAGAGTTTGAAGTGCCCGAAGGCTATCACATTTCAACTGCGATTGCGCTGGGTTATTATGGCGGCAATCTTGATAATTTAAGTGATGACCTTCAAAAACAGGAAGCTGCAAAGCGCGAACGCAAACCGCAGAGCGAGTTTGTATTTAAGGACAAATGGGAAACGAAGGAGCCGAAGAAATAATAATTGAAACGGATAAAAAGAAAGTTCAAATGATTACACCTAGACAAAAAGTACCTCAATTACAACTTGACCTAATCAATGATACCCAATGGAGCTTAGAAGCCCAAAAGAGTGATACGTTTACCTTACTCGTATTTTATCGTGGCCTTCATTGTCCAAAATGTAAAGAACAATTGGAATCCCTTGCCAAAAAATTAAAGGATTTTAGCGAAAGGGGCGTTCACGTCATTGCCATTAGCTGTAATACCGAAAAGCTGGCGAAGCAGACCGCAGAGGAATGGGATATTCCAGAACTACCCGTGGGTTATGAACTGTCTATTGAAGCGGCTAGAGAGTGGGGACTATATATATCGGAAGGCATATCGGACAAAGAACCGGAGCAATTTTCTGAACCGGGACTCTTTTTAGTTCGTCCCGATGACACATTGTATGCCTCATCTATACAAACCATGCCGTTTGCCCGACCTAAATTTGATGATCTTTTAGATGCTATCGATTTTATTGAAAAAAAGGATTATCCGGCTAGGGGAGAGGCATAAGATCAATCGGACCACCCGTTGAAAGAATAAGATATTTAAGATTTAGCATTTACAATTAATTCCGAATGCCATTCAAAATGTTTGAGGGGTATATTTGGAAAAACATTAAAACAAACAGACCATGAAAATAGGAATTATAGGAAGTGGAAATATTGGAGGAACATTAGGGAAACATTGGGCCAAAGCAGGACATGAAGTGTTGTTTAGCTCGCGACATCCTAATGAGCTTGGCAATATCGTACGAGACAGTGATGGCAATGCCAAGGCCGTTTCGGTTGCAGAAGCTTTTGAAGCGAATGCCGATGTATATCTGCTAGCCATTCCTTTTAAGGATATTGATGAGACTGCAGAGCTTTATGCTGGGGAATACGGTGGCAAAGTCATCATAGATGCAACGAATCCGTATCCGGAACGTGATGGGGAAATGGCGCAAGAGGTTCGTGATGACAATCGCAATGCATCGGAATATACCGCCATGAAATTTTCAACGGCACTTACCGCCAAGGCGTTTAATACCATTCATGCAAACGATTTAAAGAAACGTGCTTTTGATACACAGAATCCTATTGCGATACCGTTCGCAGCACAGGATGACAAGAGTAGAAAGGCCACCGAAACCTTAATTTCCGATATTGGATTTGTACCCATTTACGTTGGAGACCTCGGTGCTACCAATGCCATGGAAGTAGATGAAAAAGTGTATGGGGTAAGCACTGACCAACAAGAATTACGGTCTATGCTGAACATTTCGTAAATTTTCGAACCGTTATATTGTAAATTTTCGATAAATGGAAAGTTTTATCGTTAGAGGCATCCTTATTTTAGGGATGCCTTTTTGGTAAAAATATATCTTTACCATGAACAAAATATTGAGGTGATAATGAAAAAATATCTATTAGTAAATCTATGTTTTCTCTTAATGTGTAGCTGTTTTACGCTTACCGCGCAAGAGAATGCTTTCCTAATGGGAGGGGAGCAACCCGTAAAAAAATATACGATAATGGAACGCTTTGAGCCCGAATACATTTTGACGGCCACTGAGCGGGAGAAATTGAAAGCGGAGCGTTTCGCCGAAATCCAAATTACCATGCGTGTTTTGGATACGATGAATATCTCAGATCGCAAAAGGGAAAAGCTGATTAATGATTTAATGGTTGACCCATTTTCTCCTCGGTTATCCAAGACCATGGCGGAGATTAGATTCAAGGAGGACGAATAAGCGTTTTAATTACTGTGATTTCTACAGGGAACAGCACACAATTCTCCTTTTGAAACTCGCTATTTGTATACAAGTAAAAAAGCCATCGCAATGCGATGGCTTTTTTTATATGAAAATACTATATATACTAAAAGATGCTTAGTGCGATTTCAGCTTTTCTTTCCTTTTTTTCAATTGCCTATCCAATTCGCTTACGGATTCCTTTATAGATGCTTCGAAACTGTCATGACTGGCCTCGGCAAAAAGACGCGGTCCCGGTGCACTTAAACGAATGTTGCAAATCATTCCTGTATCGTGAGAGGATGTATTCTCGGTTTTAAAAAACACATCCGCCCGAATGATAAAATCATATTTATCGACCAGCTTATTGATTTTTTGAGTCGCCAATTCCTCTAAACGTGGACTGGCCTGTACGTCGTCGTATTCAAAATTTATGTCCATAATTATTTAATTTTTGTGATTCCCTGCAATTTAGCATTAAAGCCCCCTTTTGAAGCATGGAAAACCATATATTTTTGACCTTACGACTTTTAATTTGACAGTATTCAGACGATGTTATCAATGAAAACATCCTTTAAAATCACAGTATCTTAAGAGAACAATAAGAAAACCTAAACTTACTGTTAAAGTGAGAAATATCTTCACAATACATTCAAATCCAATTAATTAATTTTATAACTTTAATAACTCAAGCAAATACCAGTATAAAATATTCTTATATATCATGAAGCCTCAACTAAAATCCCTTTCCCATGGAAACACTCACTCAAAGACCTCCCGTCATCCGCGAAATTGACCGAAATGCATTGGTAATTCGTCTAGAAAGGAACCAGAAAGACCTTTTACAGCTTAAAAGTCAACTCAATTCATATCGTTGCGAGCCCAAAACGCATATGTTGTTCGAATACATCGAAAATTTAAAAAACGGCATGGAGCGGCTCCGGATTTCCAATTTGGAAATTATCGGTGGTCTAAGGCAACAACGAAAAGCTATCAGTGATTTGATCGAAAGAGCCAAGCTGCAGTTATTGAAATTCAATCAATTGAAAGAAGGCGTTGCGGATTATCTTGCCCGATGCATGAACCATTAATTTGGGTTAAAACGGAGTAACTTTTGTTCTCGGTTTACGTGCAATCTTAATTAACATTTGCTAGAAAGTAAATATAACAGTAGATGTTGATATTTACTTTGTCAATTGTCTTCTTAGTTGCTGTCGTTAAGTTCCAATTTGGAATTAATCCTGGTTTCCAGATTTATTTAAACATCCTTTAGTTGTAATAAGCTTTATTTCCGTTATCTGATAAACTTTCTTGGTAGAGTATAAGTGGCGTTGAGGAATATATAGACTTCTTCTCCTAGCCATTCTTAATAAATTCTATTTTACATAATATAAATTATAGTACAAAATCTAGCAAATACCCGGATAGCGCTTTTCCGCGCTATTTGATATAATATCAGATATAACAACGCCCAAGCGTTTTATATCGGCCGATATTATGTCAAAGGGAATTTGCGGCTTTAAAGATTAATGGTTTAAAAGAAACTTGGGATTTTCAAAAAGGTAACAGCCTAATTATTATAGGTAACTTCAATATTTCTGCGAAGAAAAAAGAGCATGAAATTTCAACTTCTCAGAAACCCGAATAGAAAACTTTCGGCTGTATCTATAATTTGCCGTTATGAAAAATAGCCGCTGCCAAACGCTCGATTGCTTTTTAAATTCTAAAATGCTGAAAAACACATTTTAAATTTAAACACTCCCGATACTTCGGGAGCCATTGCTTGCCAACACCAAAACCTGCCTGCAGGTAGGCTGGAAAGCAAAACTTTTAGATTCTTTTGAAATTTGCGATTTATGAGAAATTGTCTGCCAATAAATTTTCATAAATTTCTCTTCAGTTTGCCGCAACAGCTAAAATTTTCTCTGCGAGTAAAATTCTTAGCCCTTGCTACCTTCCGTGTTCCTAGAAACCTTTTCTTTAATTTCTATTTGACATAATGTTTTACTACAATCCACTTCGCTTACCAAACTGAGGTTTTTTCATATCCCAAATCGTTTGTTCAATCAATTCTATACCTAGTTTATTATCTGTTGAAACTTTGTAAATGCCTAGAGTCAAATCTATATTCTTAGGAAACCAACGTATTAAGTGCAACGAATAAGTTGTTTTATTTGCATACCCAAAATGTTGATTTAAACGTGTTTTTAAAGCCTTGGAAGTCCCGACATATATAGTATTGCTTGTATTTTCATTAAATTTTGAAATTTTCAACTCGTTTCCCTCTTCAGAATTATTAAAGCTAGAAAAGGTCTCATAAATATGCTTGATTAAACTATTATCACCGACACTTTCAATTACGTAAATGTACCTTCCTTTCATTTTAGAAAGCTCTTTTAGAATCTCTTGAATCTTTATTTTATCAAATAGAGTTTTTCCAGAAATTTTATATTCCTTCACCTGTTGAAACGAACAATTCTTTATATAAACTAAGACATTTTCAACTTTATCTATAGTTGTATTTATTACTATTTGTGGGTTCATCATTTTAGATATTCAAGTAGTTCTTTTCTTTTTTTCTTGATAAAAAAAGAAATAAAAACCTGCAGGCAGACAGGAATCAAGGCTAACAGATTCCCGAAGCTTCGGGATGGAAAAAATCCACCTACGGCGGACAAGTTGTACGGGTCGGTCGCTAAATTTTAGGATCCATTGTAACTCTTAAGACTGCCATACGACAATACAACCAATATCGCGGTTAGCAATTACTGTAACCAGCCCCCTAAAATTCTTAACGCTCCTCTCCCCTATTG
The DNA here is from genome assembly GCA_011050085.1 of Pricia antarctica. Classification (GTDB taxonomy): domain Bacteria; phylum Bacteroidota; class Bacteroidia; order Flavobacteriales; family Flavobacteriaceae; genus Pricia; species Pricia antarctica_A. The sequence goes on from DRGL01000079.1 coordinate 64,775, forward strand.
TTTTGCTAAAATTCTCTTAGGCCTTTTAACCTTTTAGAATAATTCATCATCATCAGGTTCTGGTAGTTCTAAAGCTTTGACTGACTGGATAGCGTTGCCAGCAAAACCTTTAATTGAGCCATACATATGTACGGTATTGGTTACAACCTTATCAATTTGTTTTTCACGTTGCTTCCAAATCCGCTGCATAGAACGTTTTTCGCTTTCCAAATCAGATTTCATTTGGGTAAATCCCTCTACTATTGCTTCTACCTGCATGCGAAAAGTATTTCCTGTAAGAAATGTGTAAAGCATATCCATTTTATCACCTTTATTTTCCTGAGAACTAATTGCCGTATTTAGCTTAACAATAGTTTCTCTTAGAACTGTGCAAAGGCCTTTAAATTCTTCATAGTTGCATATCCATATCCCGTCTTTCAACCCCATTCTATCCATATTTGATGGCATAACCTCAGTTACTAAAACTCCAATATTAGCTCCTTTATCACGAATGTATGCTTTAAATTTTTCAATCCAAGTAGGTTGAAAATCTTTGCTACGCTTGCTATCATAAAAAATTGAACCACAGTTTTGAATGGCGCGTGTATTCACAATTTGAATACAATCCCCACCACGCGCCCCTTTTTTAATCTCCTCGATTGAATCTAAAGGAAATTGTATTGCTAGCCATTCTTCGATTGCCAATTCTTGCACTTCTCCTTGCAATTGCATTGAACCTTGCTCTTGCTTACGTTTCATCTCTTCAGTAAGCTTTTTTTGCGCTTCTAACTGCATCTCCATTTCCTTGAACCGTAGTTCATTTTTTTCAGCTTCTGTTTTCCGAATTTTTTCCTTTTCCAGAAAAAGTATTTCATTTAGTTTTTTCTGCGCCTCAGTCTCGGCAGCTTCTTTTAATTCACTTTTTTCTCGTTTTAATTTCTCAATTTCTGCCCTAGAACGATTTAGTTCTTTTACTTGCTCTGATTTCGCATTTAATTCAGTTTGCAAAGCTTTAAATTGTTCTGATTGCTCTTCTAAAAGTTTTGATTTTACCTTCTGTTCAATAAGTATCTTTTCTTCTTTTAACTGTGATTGTAACTTTTCTTGAAAAAGTTCATTTTCTTGTTTTTTCTTCTGTTCGAACTCCGCTTTTTCTTGCTTTAGCTTTTCTTGTTCAAGAATGTACTTTTTCCTTTCTTCTGCTATTTGAGATTGGTATTTCTTCTTGATATCTTCTTCAAGTTGGTGCGTAAGGATATCTTGTACATCAATGGATGTACCGCAATTAGGGCATTCTATCTTAGTTTCTTCCTTCACAAAATTCTATTTTTCACCTTAAAAAATCAGAAACTTGCTTCTGTTATATTTTCACCAATACTGTTGAGTAAGGCTTCGTACTGGTCATAATCCTGTTTTATCCTCTCTATAATTAATTTGGCACTAGTATTCATTTCTGGTACCTCAATGATTGTTTCTCCTCTTTCAAAAGCCCCACTTAAATGAGAATATTCATTATTAATCCTATCGGTCAAAACAACTGGAATATCATCAGTTCCAAAGAATTTCTTCATTTTTTCTATTTGACTAGATGCATCCGGGTACTTATAATAAAGATACAATTCCAAAAATTTCCTCGCAGAGTTACCAAAATTGTAAAATGCGGTATAATTAGTATCATTAACACTTTCCATTTTTGAACATTTGTAAATCTGCTCAAACAAATAATTAAATTCTGTTACGTAATCCCTTAAAAAATGTGGCATCAATTTAATTACTGAGTTTTTATCATTTCGTTGAATCAAAAGATACCTATACTTGGTCTTTGTTTCTTTCGTCGTGGCAGCTCCTGGCAGTCTTTTGAGGTATTTTAAGAAGTTTAAGTTGTGGGTTGATATGAATAATTGCTCAAAATCACCTTTTCCATATATTTGAGTATTGATTAAAGTATAAATGAAAAAAATATGATTACTATCAAGACTAGATATTGGGTCATCAATCCATATAATAGGTTTTTTGCCCTTGGTATCTACTTCTTGAAGTTTGGCCATAAAATAGCAAAATGCAATTAAACTGATTTCTCCTTCACTTAAGTGATGGGCCTTTTTACCTTCTCGATGAATTTCAAACCTATATCTTTTCTGACCAGTATCGACATCCTCAAATTCTACGGCTTTTAAGGTCAAGAATTTATGCCCAAAATGACTGTTTAAAAATTCATTTACTTTTTCTGCGCCTTTGCTTTCATCCTTTAGCTCTTTTTGTTTCATAGAAATCGAACTTAGGGTTTCGTCTACTTCTCCCTGCTTTAGATCTCTTGTTTTCTTTTCTTCTTTTTCAACAGAATCTAAATCGGTAATATTGTCAATTTGTTCATCATATTTAATTGTAGCAATGAAATCGTATATTTCCCTTAAACGCAAGGCTTTCTTGGCTTTTCCTTGGTCAGTATTTAATTTTTCCGAGTAGGCATTCGACTTAATGCTTAATTCCTCAATCTTTTCTAAAGCCGTTTTCATATTGGATGTGTGATCACTTACTTTTACAAATGAATGCACGTTCAAAATATCATTTTTTCGCGCTTCCAAGAGATCGATTAAAGAATCGAGGGATTTTTCAAAATCAATGATAGTAGAATCAAGGTTTTCTTTTAGGTTATCGAATTTTGGGACATATTTTGCGTAGTACTCGTCTCCTTTAGAAATTTCTAATGTGTTCAAAAGTTTTTTTTCATCCTTGATTTTAGAAATCAATTCTACAATATCATTCTCCAGTTTATCAGATTCCTCATCAAAATGCTTTTCTAATTGATCCCAACGTGTACTATCAATTTTGTTATCGCAAAATGCACAAGTTTCTAATTTGTTTTTATGCAGCTCCCTACCTTTTTTCACCCATTTATTTAATATTGCATCTTTTAGTAAACTATCTATCTTATTCGATTGGACAATTGGTTTTATTACCAATTCTTTGGCTTTCCTAGAAAAAGTTTGAAATGATAAATCTAGTTCCGATATTTGAGATATATCTTCCTTTTTCTTCTCTTCAAGTGACTTTTCAGCCAAAATCTTGCGTTCATCCGAAAGAGGTTTGAACTCATCTTTCTTTACTAATTGGATTTCATTTCTGAGTTTGGAATTTGTATAGTTTTGGTCTCCAAATTTCTCTGGATTGTATTTGATTCCAGTTTGTCTGCCAATGGCTTTCTCATTTAATTGGGAATTGAGCGAATTCTTTGCTATGTCATGGCTTCTCTTCGCTGTGCTATAAATACCGTTGAGGGTTTTTAAATCTTTATATAGGCCAGTCTCTAAGTCCTTTTCATTACTTCCAAGTTTATCTTTTAAACCACTAATTTCTTTTTCTATGACATTATTATCTCCGCCAAGAATTGCAAATGGTTGAACATTTTCCTCAGGGTTTGCGATAAAATTTAGGTTCTGCTTAATAAAATCTTCATTGAATACTCGAATAACCTGGGTGTGGGCCGAGAAATCATTGTGTGTTACTTCATTACCTTCGGAAAAGGAAATACAACATTCTGGATTTTCATATTTATCTGAAATCTCACCATGTTCCATAGCTCGAAGTGCTCTAGAAAGTGTAGTTTTTCCAGAGTAATTTCTTCCATAAATGATATTTGTTTTTTTAAGTTCAAGAACTTGATTTTCATTATCGACTACTTCAGAATCCCAATCAAATCCATTGAAAACTGCCAGATTATTTAAGGATTTAATTTTACTTATCATATTAAACTTGTTTAAATTATCATTCTAGATGAACTACAATTTGCAGTTGACATCATAAATGATAGGTATGTGAATTATGGTTTGAAAAAATTGAGATGAGAGGCAAACGAAAATATAATAATTTAACATGATTTCAATCACGGAAACCCGTAATAAAGTCAAATATTGTAGTAAAAAACCATTTCACACACATTGCCTTTCATCCTGCTGTCGGTCAGTTAATAAGTGTTCCATTACCCTTTGAGAGGAAACTTTTTAGAAGAAAAATTTAAAGAAAAGTTGAAGTAAATACTTTGCTTTTCCAAAGCAAAGTATCATAACCCTCCTACGCAAATAGCTCCAGCGGGCAGGCGCAAGACATTATAGAACAAATAGTAGCAAATTCCAGTATAGCGCTTTTCGCGCTATTTGATATAATTGCAGATATGACCTTTGCGTAGCGAATCATATCGGCAGCAATTATGTAAAAGGGAATTTGCGGTTTTAAGGATTAATGGTTTAAAAGAAACATGAGATTTTCAAAAAAGGTAACAGCCTAATTATTATAGTTAGTTTTAATATTTTGGGAAGAAAAAAGAGTATTAAATTTCAACTTGTTCGAAAGCTATAACGAGGAACCTTTCGGCCGTATCTATAATTAGTGGTTATTTAAAATTACCTAGTAACCAATCATTCTACCTACAAATGCTATATTTTCTCTTCGGATTCGTTTCTTTCCGTTTCTCACTTTTCAGGTAATCTTATTCAATTCGATATTTTACATAATCTTCGAAATGAAACCTTTGGTCTACTATATTTTACAACTCATCGGAAATACCAATTCGCTTATGGCTTTGGTATGCAAATTGGAATTGCAAATTATACATATATAAAGACCAAACCATGATAATCTTTGTAATTATAGCAATATTAGCTTACGCTTTCTATAGATTCTATTCTTTTGAACGACAGGAAACATCACAACACCATAATTCTAAAGATCATAACAGATCGTTTATAATAGGCTCACAATTTGAAAATTTTGTAAGATTTAATTATTACGGTTCAAATTATGAAACTACACATGTAACACCATCGCATGAAGAAAATTGCATTGAATTTAATGACGAATCTTATAAACCAGATTTAAAGTTAAGAGATTCAAACACTGGAAAAGAATTTTGGATAGAATGCAAATACCGAAGCTATAAACATAATACAAAGGAATATAAAATCATAACAGAAAATCAATTACAGAGGCATAGACGTATTAAAGATTCTCCCGTATTTGTAATATTGGGTATTGGTGGTAAACCAAATAAGCCATTATATCTTTATAAAATTCCTATTGCGAAATGCAAGTCAGTTATGACTATAGGTCACTTATTTAACCAGTTTCAGATAAATAAGTAATATCGAATTTTAAATTTCTGATTACTATTATCCATTTCTTAATGTACCAGAAAATAGGTTATGCGATAGCATGTGAAATTCAAATCACAATGCAACGCTTACACGTTCCCGAAGATTCGCGATGGGTGCAACCTCCCGGCAGGTGTACGAATCGGTATTGCTAAATTTTAGGATGCATTGTAGCACTTAAGACCTAGATGTAAAGAAACATATTGATAGCGATTGTGCCTTCCTCTCACTACATCATCCTCTCGCTCGAGACTCGCTGGTGATGAGTTTCGTTGGAGGCAAGTAAAATTCTTAACGCCCCCTCTCCCATATTGTTTTATCCAAAATTCTCGTAGGCCAACGACTACTTTGATAACCAATTAATTAGTATTTATTAAAATTAATGCGATTAACGCTTATTTGCCCAATTAATTAATTCTTCAAAATAGTTGAAGTCTGGGTTGTAATTGTGTTGTGTATTGAGGGTTATATCTAAAACAGAATTATATAGCACCGAACAAACATTATATTTATTAGAAATAGCTTATATATAATTACTCAGAATTACAAACGACATATTAGTTCCAGCTAGCCTTAATAATACAATCTAAAATCAAGTACTTTACAGACATCATAGTATCTTTGATGTAACTCCTCTACAACAGCAAACATATCATCATCCTCTTTAAATAGGTTAAAGAATGCTTTGTCAAGGATTGCGCTGCTTATACCATCAAATGCATTGCCATAGCCGGAAACCGCTTTCGCGTTAGTGATATCCAAGAAATACTGTGCTTCCTCTTCGTCCAAATCCAAAATTTTTGCGTTCGAAAAATGTAAAATCTTTCCTTTTAATCTTCCTTCAAAAAGTTCCGCAATTTCTTGCAGGCTATAGTAGTAGTCATTTAAGCAAATACTATTGGCTTCACCGGTCATGACCAAGTAGATAATTTCATAATCCTTAAAATTATGATCATCCAAGACCAGTGCATTTAAGCTATCCTCTAAGCCTTCGATAGTGTCACAGGTGTTGTAAATACTGGCTATCCCATATTTCATGGCCAATTGCTCCAAGTTTTCTTGAGCTTCGGTAACCTGGATTGTTTCTATGTCATCAACCCCTTCTAAACAATAAATGAAATAATCTGTATCTGTGGATTGTTCTTGGGGTAATTGTCGCCTCTCTAACAAGTCTCTGAATTTTTGTAAGCAATATAAAATGCAAAATTACTGTACCGATTTAATTCTTTTGAGCCCTTTTATTTAAAATTCTAACCCATCCTCCCGTTAAAGTAAAAACTTAAAGTTTCCAAAAAAAGAATGAACATTCATTTTTATTTATATCTTTGTCCCATCAAACAAAAATCATGGCTAAACTTCAAAAGAGCATAGACAAACGTAACGCACTTATAAAGTCCACAATTGAGCTTGTAAACAACAATGGGTTCCACGCTACGCCTATGAGTAAAATTGCCAAAATGGCTAATGTCTCACCGGCCACCATTTACCTGTATTTTGAAAATAAACAAGATCTGGTCAACCAAACCTATTTGGAGGTAAAATCGAACTACACCGCTTTTGTGTTTGAGACCTACGATAAGGATACTTCAGTCAAGACCGGCTTTGAACTTATATGGAGACGTATTGCGGATTTTAATCGAACAGAATGCGAATATTCATTTTTTCTACACCAATGTAACAATACCCAAATCATTGATGAACCTAGTCGAAAGGAAGGAATTCGGCATCTACAACCCCTACTCGACCTCTGGAAACGCGGTAAGCAGGGAGGTGTAATTAAACCCATTTCAGATTATATTCTGTATGCCTGTTCCATAAATCCTTTATCCTTTTTAATGATGGCTCAAAAGCAAGACCAATTTCAATTGACCGAAGAACAGGTCGAAGATGCATTTCTTACCGCTTGGGACAGTATTACACTATAAAATGAAAAAAACAGCTATTATATTAGGTGCAACGGGTTTAACGGGCTCACTACTTTTAGAGACACTGTGCCATGATGATCGGTATGACACCATCAAGTTATTTTCCAGAACGAAAATGGATGGGCTCCCCTCAAAAGTGAAACAGTGGATCGGCGACCTATTGGAGTTGGAAAATTTTAAGGAGGATTTTACGGCAGATGAAGTCTATTGTTGCATTGGTACGACCACTAAAAAAACACCGGATAAAACGCGTTACAGAAAAATAGATTTCGGAATTCCGGTGACCGCCGCCAAACTTACAAAGGCAAATGGGATTCCAACCTATTTGGTAGTCTCGGCCTTAGGGGCAGATGCAAACAGCTCCATCTTCTACAACAAAACCAAAGGGGAAATGGAAGAGGCTGTACTTTCTGAAAAAATTGAAAAAACCCACATTTTACAGCCTTCTATTATTGGAGGTCATCGGGAAGAAAAACGCATTGGAGAAAAAATGGCATTGGCCGCGTTTCGATTTTTACAGCCTTTATTCATCGGAAAATTAAAAAAATACAGGATAACGGACGCTAAAGACATTGCGCAAGCTATGGTCAACTTAGCAAATTCAAATGCAACAGATATAAGAATTACATCTGCTAGTATCAAGCAATATGCAAATTTGTAACCTACTTAAAAATAATATGTTATGAAAAAATCGTTCAATACAACCCGTATCCTTCAAAACATATTTAGAATTGTGTTAGGCGCTTTTATGCTCTATGCAGGAATAGGACATCTAAGCTTCCTTAGGACGGAATTTCAAGCACAAGTGCCCACTTGGATCACAACAGATAAAGGGTTTATGGATTTTATAGTGGTAGCCTCCGGTGTGGTAGAAATCCTTTTCGGAGCACTCATGATCTACGGAGGTAAATTGAAAGTTAAAACAGGTATCGCATTGGCCATATTTTATATCCTCATTTTCCCTGGAAACATTAATCAATATGTAAATGAAATAGATTCTTTTGGATTAGACACAGACTGGCAACGATTAATTCGATTGATTTTTCAGCCCGTTTTAATTATCTGGGCTTTGTGGTCTACAGGAGCACTTAATTATTTACTAACAAAGAAAAAAAACAACAATACATAAATAGTAAAAAAATGGAATTATTAGACAAATTAAATTGGAGATACGCTGCAAAAGCGATGAATGGAGAAAAAGTAGCTCAAGATAAAATTGACAATATCATCGAGGCTGCTCGTTTAGCTCCCACCTCTAGCGGATTACAACCATTTGAAATTATTGTAGTCACAAATCAAGCGATTAAAGAAAAAATAAGACCTATAGCTTGGGATCAATCCGTAATCACAGACTGCTCTCACCTACTCGTTTTTGCGGCTTGGGATACGTATACCGAAGATAGAATTAACTATATGTTCGATTTAACGAACGAGATCAGGGGATTTAAAAACGAAGGTTGGGAAAACTACCGTCAAAAGTTATTACAAATGTATCCGCAACAAGATGCTGAAGTCAACTTTAACCATGCGGCCCGACAGGCGTATATTGCTTTTTCGCAAGCGATTACGGCTGCTGCCTATGAAGGTGTAGATGCGACACCCCTAGAAGGTTTTGATGCCGATAAGCTGGATGAAATATTAGACTTAAGAGCAAAAGGCCTGCGCAGCGCAGTAATGCTACCGATCGGTTACCGAGATGCCGATAAAGACTGGTTGGTAGACCTTGTAAAGGTTAGAAAAAGCACAGAAGATTTGGTAACGGTTCTTTCATAATTAATCCAGTACAACATATTTATAAAGGAATACAACAAGAAATACTAATTTAAATAGAAAACAAATGAAGATTTTATTCGTATTAACATCTCACGACACATTAGGAGACACAGGAAAAAAAACAGGATTTTGGGTTGAAGAATTTGCGAACCCGTATTATACCTTAAAAGACAAAGGGGCCAGTATTACAATCGCCACACCCAAAGGAGGTGCTGCACCCATAGATCCGACTAGTGATGCGCCAGATGCGGCAACCGAAGCTACCGAACGTTTTGATACCGACGCAGAGGCTAAAGCAAAAATTGCAAATACAGAAGTATTGGCAGAAATGAATCCAGATGATTTTGATGCTGTCTTTTATCCAGGCGGACATGGTCCTTTATGGGATTTAGCAAACGATGCCGATTCTATCGCACTAATAGAAAAATTTAATGCGCAGGAAAAACCAATTGGATTCGTATGCCATGCACCAGCTGCCTTGAAAAGTGTAAAAAACACGGATGGTACTCCCTTAGTAAAAGGTAAAAAGGTAACCGGATTTACGAATAGCGAAGAAGCTGCCGTTGGACTTACCGATGTTGTGCCCTTTCTGGTAGAAGATATGTTGCAAAAAAATGGAGGTATCTATTCAAAAAAAGAAGATTGGGCCGTGTATGCGATACAAGATGGAAATTTAATTACAGGTCAAAATCCGGCCTCGTCTAAATTAGTGGCTGAAAAACTGCTAGAGAGTTTAAAGTAAGCGAGTTCTTTTAGATTGATAAAAGGTTGTCCATTTAGGGCAACCTTTTTTTTTACATAGTACCAAAACATTGCCTTACAATATCAAAGCTTCATAACGTAGAACACTAAAAAATCAAATGTTTTATCACCGCATCATGAGTGGGGAACGACAGCTTGTTCTTGGTGGGCTCGCGGTCAGAGTTACCCTTCTTAAATGCTTACCTGCAATTCTACTTCTGCAGTAATATCTTTATCAGCCAATGCCTTTATTTCAGACTTAGGAAATATGAGCTTAAACGTAGTTCCTTTTTCTTTTCCTTCAGATTCCGCAAGTATAGTACCTCCGTGAGAGTCGACTATTTTTTTTATCATGTAAAGTCCTAGTCCTGTCCCTTTTACGCCAGAATGAAATCTTTTAAAGGGTGTGAATAATTTTTCTATTGCATTTTTGTCCATACCAGATCCATTATCACGAATCAAAAATGTATTGGTCTCACTACCCTCTTCACATGTAACTGAAATTATAGGATCTGTTTGATTCCCCATATATTTAATAGCATTATCCAATAAATTACCAAAAACCTGGATAATTCTTTTCTTATCTCCGTAGATATTGGGTAGGTTTTCTGAAATATCGACTTCTATATTGGACATATCAAGCTTAGCTTTTGTAAGATTTTTGACGGTAACCAATAATTTATTTATGTCCAATACTTCACTATCGTTTTCAATTTTGCCAAGTTGTGCTATTTTGGTGATGTCGGCAATTAATTCATTCATATTACTACAGGAAAGGTCTATCAATTCCAAATACTCTTGAATATTTGGGAAATCCTTAAGTTCGATTTCCATTGGAATAAAGCTGGCTATACCTACGATATTGTTTAACGGAGTCTTTAAATCGTGGGAAACAGCAAAAGTAAATCTCTGAATTTCTTCATTTTTTAATTCCAAATCTTTTTTAGCTACTAGAAGTTTTTCTTTCTGAAGTTGCAACTCAGTGGTACGCTCCTCTATTTTGCGCTTTAAAATATTTTGGTTTTTTTTAATTGTCCTTACCTTAATATTATAGGAAATGTAAAGGAAAAACAAAAGAAAAACTAAAGCCATTAATTTAAACCACCATGTTTGCCAATATGGAGGGATAATCTCAATATTGAGCTTTACCTCGTTGTTCACCCATATGCCATCGGAATTTGTAGATTTAATCCGTAAAGTATAATTGCCGGGATTGAGATTTGTATATGTAGCACTAGATGTATTTTCGACATAATTCCAATCTGTTTCAAAACCTTCCAAGAAATATGCATAATTTACCCTATTTGGATGTCTATAGGTGATGGCCTTAAAATCAATGGTAAATACCGACTGATTGTGATTGAATGTCAGGGATTTTACTTGACTCACGTCTTTTTGTAAAATTCCAGTATTGTCATTGGGTATAACTTCTCGATTAAATAATTTCAGTCCTGAAATAAACAAAGCAGGCTCATCTTTTCTTTTTTCAACTTCATCGGGTCTAAATATGTTCAAACCATTAACACCTCCAAAAATATACTCTTCTGTCTTTGTGACCAGAAATGAATTTGAATTGAATTCGTTGGACTGCAGGCCATCGGCTACATCATAATTAATTGTTTCACCGGTAGATGTATTGAATTTACTTATACCACCCTCTGTACTTAGCCATAAATACTTTTTACTTTCAACTACAATCCCCTTAATCGCATCATTTCGTAGTCCATCAAATTCTGAAATAGATAGGAAAGAATCTTCTTCAGGCATATATTTATTAAGGCCTCCTGCCGTACCCACCCAAATAATATCATTATTATCTTGAACAATGGTATTAACAAAATCATTGCTTAATGCATTTCTACTATTATTGGAATGGTAGTGAACACTCTTCCAGGTACCCTCATTTTCAGTCAGTTTAAATAGACCTGAATTTAGGGTACCAATCCATATATTGCCGGCTTTGTCCTCGAATACATGATACATTGTATTGATATCGGCACCATTAAAATGAGATGTCAAAGGTATATTCTGGTATATATTGGTTTGTTGGTCAAATAGTTGAATTCCACCAAAAAAATTGAGTATCCAGATTCTATCTTTAGAATCCTTTAACAGGCCGGGAATATTATTTGATAATAAAAATGAATTTTCAGTGTTCCAAATTTCAAATTTCTTGCTTACAGTATTGAAAATAGTAATCCCATTTCCCCATGAACCGGCCCATAATTCATCACTATTTGTTTCTAACAATGAAAGAACCGCGTTAGTACCGAAAGTTTCATCATTCGATGTATACTGTTGAAAAAGATTTGAAGTCCTGTTCCAATAGTTTAAACCCCCTTCGGTGCCTATCCAAATATTGCCTTCGTCATCCTCAATAATACAATTGACTAAATCATTGCTCAAGGATTGTTCTTTAATCGGATTGGTTTTAATGTGTTTGAATTTGTAGTATTCCTGATCATAAAAACTAAGTCCGCTTTTAAAGGGTGCTATCCACATAACACCATTTCTGGCTTTTAAAAGTGTCCAAATAGAATTACATGAAATGGAAGTTGGACGATTAACACTGTGTTCTTCATGTCGTATAGTATCCATGGCTAGAGAAGATATGAACAGGCCATTATTTTCCGTACCAATCCACAAATCATCATTATCATCCTGCGCTAATGAACGTATGACATAACCAGGACTTATACTCTTTTTTTTGGTCAGCAGTTTTGAGGTGGCGCTTAGGCTCAAATCGATTAATGATCCATTACCGGTTCCCAATATAAACTTGTCTTTATCCAACGCTATGGCACTAGTGATTTCTGTATTTTCCTGAATCTGATTCAGAATTTTCATATCCATATTGATGATATACACATTGTAAGTAGAAATAATCAGAATCCGTTCATCATCCAATGGTACTGTCTTAATAATTTTGTTAGACTTGCCATTCTCAACTTTAGTTTTATTACGGGCGGTGGAGAAGTGTTTTAGTTTTCCAGTTTCTGTATGGTATCTAAATAATCCATCGATTTCTGTTCCCAACCAAAGGGTCTTATTTATTTTTATTATGGTTTCAAATCTTTTTGTTTCAAGCTTTTTTCCGTCACCTTTAAACGGGTAGGGGTTTGCAACATTCAAACGACGGTCGTACATAGTTAATCCTTGATTCGTTCCAATTAATAAATCTTGATTATCCTCGTATATGGATAGTATGTAATCGTTCGTTAGACCAGTTTTTCCGTCTAAACTTTTTTTGAATATTTCAAAATCCTTTCCATCATATTTATTCAGTCCGTTTCTGGTCCCAACCCAAATAAAACCATAACTATCTTCGAAGAGTACGGTGGCCGTACTTTGGGACATGCCAGTTTTTATATGCTGAAAGTTGAGAGTGATATCAGTTTGGGAATAGGTGGAATCAAACGATATAAAAAAAATGAATACCGCAAGTATTCGTAATGTGATTTGGTGAATCATTACGGATTAGTTGAAGATTGTCCTATAATGAACGTGACTTAAGCTCTTTTATTACTTATTTAACATTCAGCCCAAGCGTATAAGAGTAGATATCCTTGTGTAACTATTACTATCGCTTAAAACAAAATTTGTCAATCAAACGATTAAAAATCACAGAACTGCAATTCGTTTTTCCCAATAAACCATTAAGATAGCAACACGGGTCGATGAGATAAATCGCAAGACAGTCGTCCTTTCAGCAACATATTGGGATTTGAAGAAGAAATAATACTTTCTAGGCGTATCTGGAGTGAGGCTGCCTTAAAATCAGGGTAAGTAGTACGATACCCTCATTATGTATTTTATCAGCCTTGACCCTATTTTATTTTGGGAATTAAACCGGTGAGGCACTTTTACAATTACATCCCATTAAACTAAAAGCTTGCACTCATCGCTATTTATCTACATTTAAAATGTTCCTTGCTTGTATTAGGAATCGCCTATTCCCTAATCCATTCCTTTCTTTATTCGGCAGCAATTTTAAATTTAATACGGTAATCAGATTTATCTTCATTTGTTCTAGTGGAATTCCCCAGATTTTCATCAAACAGTCGATGTAACGAATTGCCTGCAAAATCCTCAAGTTTTGGGTCCACGACTATTTCGTAGTTTCCTTTTTTCCAACTCTTTGACGGGGTAAAGTGGAGTGTTGAACCCCATTTGTTCAGCTTCCTTTTACCTGGAATTGGTTTGCCGTCTAAACCGTAAATACCAATACTTTCCTGCGCCAGCTCATGGTCCAAAGCTTCGTCAAAGTGAATTGTCAGTGGCTTCATACTGTTGGAGGACGGAGCATCAAGCTTCCAATTTTCTACATCCGGTTTACGGGTATCGGGAGCGGTAACTATCCATTGTTTACGGTAGGTTTCAGTTAATTCTTGACCTGCGGCTGTTTTCCATTTTCTATCAATGGTGATGGTATATGCGTTGCCTTCTTTTAGCGGAAGTCCAAGTTCCCGATTGGGAATTAAATCCGTTTTTATCCTTCCGGGGTCGAGCCATAGGGTCAGCCGGTCATGCCGGCGGTTCCAAAGTTCAGTTTCCAAGGCTAGAAATATGGATTCTTCCTTATCTTCGGTAGTATTATAGACCTTTATAAAGTCCAACGCACTGCCTACATACTGCATGGGCTGTGAAAAATGCACATATATCTTAAGCAGATTTTCCGGAACGCTGTCCTGAGCCGGATAGATACCCATGATTTTAGGAGCTAATGCTACTGTTTTAGCGGGAATTGAAAAATCGGAGAGCTTCTGTCCCGCTTCCCTGACTTCATAGTCCTGACCAGGCGTAAACGGAACCGCTGGCGTAAACAATATTTTAGCCGCTGATGCGTCAAACGTTCCCAATACCGCCGTTGCGATTTCCCCTTTCATATATATACCGAGAACATCCGGGTTTCCGGTATACTCCATTTGAACGCTTACTGCGTTTGCGTTCTTATAATTTATCTGAAGGACATCAAGGCTTCCGTTCTGCCGACATCCATAAAAAACCGACATGAATACATAAAAAAAGATCAGGATAATCCTGACCTTTTTCAAATTGTATATAGTAAACTTATATATGCTCAAAACCTTTGCAATCTTTCATTACATTCTTTCCGTAGACCTGCTCTGCAATACCATATCGCCACTTGAGGTGCGTTGCAGATATACGACTTTATCATTGCCCTGATTATCCATTTGTAAAATGTTTACCATAGGCAAAGAAACATACTCCACTCCTGTTGCCACGGCCCATTCCTCCACAGGTTCGGTCATTGATTCCTTGGTGTTGGCAATATCCTTATGATCTATTTTCATCACTGGTCGATTGGTATTGGACATCAAAAAGTACGTTTTGCCTTCCTTCTCATAAGAGATTATATCCAAAGGGGAATTTCCGGAACCTAGTTCGGCGACGGTTCTTCCCTTAGTATGCACGCCATTTTTCAGTTCATCCATCGGAAACAAAACTAAAGGTGTACAGGTATAACTGGCCATTAGATAGTCTTTTCCGTCCATAGTAATGACATCAAAGGTTTTGATGGGAGATTGGGTTTCGTACTGCCCGTGAGCGGCATGGTAAATTTCCAATGAGGCATAGTCTTGGGTGTCAGAAAACGGAAAGGGAATACTTCTAAACGTAGATCCAAATTCTTTGTTGGAAAGACCGCTGACCAAAACCTTTCCATCGTGGTATTTCAAGTCGGAAATGGCCCAAACACGCAAAGGGCGTTCACGACCATCTTTGGCATCCTTATCCACCGCATCAGACAGTGCCATCTCAGAAAAATTTATCTGATCCAAAGGAACGTTTTCAAGCGTTTCTCCCTTCAGTCTCATAAGAATCGGGGTGCCGTCCATAGTGCTCACGGCAAAATATGGGGTTTTCGTGATTGGATGTACCGCCATATCACTTATTTCAATTTTATCTACCGTGGTGCCCAGGGCGGAAGCCACTTTAGTATCAAAGCCTTTAATATCGATTTCGGCTTCCGATGCTTCGGATTTCGTATCTCCTAAATCCACAGCATATACGGTAGCATTTTTGGAATCCCCCAAAAACAGGATGCCTTCATGTCCGAAAGTTAGTTGATTGATGGAAGCGATTTCTGGATTGCCAAAGGTGAAGTTCGATGTCAATTCGGAATTGGATGTTGGATAGATGGTCGCCGAAACGGTCAGAAGTAACAGGCCGGCCAATGCGAGAATAGGTAGCATCTTTTTCATATAATTATAGCTTTTTATTTCTCTATAAATTATGCAATTCCACTCTACCTGTGTTCATTGACCCGTTTAATTAACTTGAATTTAACAGGTTAGCATTTTCCCTAGGAATGAAAAGCTTACATATGTAAATCAACACCATAAGAATTCTTTTTTATCAAGTCTAACACAAGGGTTTTTAGTACTAATCGAAATACAATAATTTGTACTAGAAATTACTAATAAGAACATTAATACCTTCTAATTGACAGACTTTTTTAGACAATATAGAAACTAAAAAAGCGGGATACATATCCCGCTTGGTACTTGATAATTTGGTTTTGCTATTCTTCTAACATCAATTCAATGTCTTGAACCGTTTTATTAGCCACATTTATTTGTACGTCGTCAGCTGTTTGCATGAGGTAACCCAGTTTTTCGACTTTAACGGAATATGATCCTGCTTCTAAGCCCATCAGCATATAACTACCATCAACATCAGAAAAGCTTGTCGTGTTTAGGGTATCTGAAACATAAACACCAATTTGAGCTCCTTCGACACCTACAGAAATCTCCTCTTTTATTTCCGTAATAATGCCACTTAAAGTACCTGTAGTAGACAAATTACTCGCTTTAATTACAGGTTTAAAATTAAATCCAGTGATATTTGGTAGTCCACCTTTAGCTACAAAGGATTTACTAACATCGAAGTCAAGTAACAGGTCGGATGTCAGTCCGCCGTTTACACTTATACCAGGTTTAATAAAAATTTTGATTCCTGACTGTTCTCCGCTAGGTACTTTTAGGTCATAGTTTGTACCATTCTTAAGCACAACATTCACACCTTTGACATAAACTCGTATAAGATCATAGGTTCCAACCGGTATATCTGTATTCACCAAAGTTTCGGTTACACCATTGGTTAGATCTAATAGATTTACCTGAACCTCATTTTCCATCAGTAAAACAAATGGGTTTCCAGAGTCTATTTCTAAGTTCGTATCTGTGCTATCAATTGTTTGATTTTCCGATTTACCTTTGAGTCGGGCTTCAACTTTAAAAATAGTCACATTGGCTTCTTCTACCAAATCATGGGGGAAGGGAGCGTCGGTCAATTTAACCGATAGCCTGCCGTATTCCCTATTTCCATCATCGTTGTCTGAGCAGTTAATAAATAATAAACTCAAAGCAATAATAACAATTAAAGAAATGTTAGATTTCATAGGATTAGGGTTTAGAATTATTAAAATAGGTTTATGATTGGCATAAACCTTATAAGGAATTTAAAACGATCAAATCCCTATTTAAATTTGAATAATTCGACGAATTACCTGCTTAAAACCTAAACACTAGATTAAAACGAAAAATAAACAATGAACTAACCTGATTTTTGGTGAACTGGAAGGTCTAGGAAACATTTTGTCTATATCCTCAAAATAAACCAAAGTCGCATTGCAAGAGATTTGCATAACAAAGATGGATAGCTGAAAAGAACGAAAAAAGTTACCAATTGATAAATGAAACTCCAAGGCCAAAAGTGGTTTGATGATGGTTGTAATCCACAAGGGTTTCGCCATAACCCGTAAAAAATTGTGCCTGTAGGTTCAAATCCTTGTTTATAGGATAGAGATAATTAAATTCAAGGCTTCCGCGATTATCTTTTAAGGTAAATGTATTGGTGCCTATAGCATAAAACGTATTTTTTTTTAGCTTATAAATTGCGGTGACCCTACCATTTCCGATATAACTCGTTATCAACGGATTTTCATCTTCCTCATCACTAAGTCGAATCCAGGGACTTACATAAAGTTGGAGGTTTTCACTCTCGAAAGCAAAATTAAAAATAACCCGGTTCCAGCTTCTAGACCTTGGTATATCACGACCGTTGGATTGATGGTTGAAGGTGACTCCGGCCATTTTTAAGGTAAGACCGGCAATCTCAAGGTTCAACGGAAAATTAAGCATCAATTCCGGTTCATAATTTAACTCCCTAAAGGCCCGTGATATCTCGGTATTATAGATTTGCCAATGTGCTTTTTGGGTGTAGCCGACCCACAAATCTCCCACTCCAAAAAAAAGTGATTGAGCGACTTTGGTTTTAAAGCTTAACTGAAATTTTGCCTCGTAATTATTGAACTCTTTGGGCACTGTTGAAGAATAAACGGGATTTTCGCTTAGCGGTAATGTATTCGGATTATTAGACCATCTTCCGGCAGTCACATATACGGGTTTATAGGGGGTAAACTTAAAGTTACCCTGTCTATTTTCCTTATCCAAATCCCAAGTGGTGGATAGTGATCTAAGTTCACTTTGGTCTTTTGTAAGCTGTTGCGCTTTCGCTATTATAACGGATAGAAATAATAGCATCCATAAAAGGTTTTTTCTTTTCATTACAAATCTCATTGCTATTGTCCACCAAATATTGCTAATCCATCCTTCTGCAAAACATAGCCTTTCCAACTTATCAGGGTATAGGATGAATTTGTCCAATTGCCCTCGTTTGTTTTGTTCAAGACCATTCCCTGATCTTCATTAGGCAAAAAGAGTTCGGCTTTGGTGTTTGCGTTATTAAACAAAATATATGCGGGTTTACCTTCTGTCATTGCACCATCTTTCAATGGGTTGAGTTTGATGTTTAGGGTAGTCAGTTCCAAACAGGTTTGTTTCAATTCGGAATAGGAGCTACCGTTTTGAAACAAACATGCTGCTCTTCATTGCGCACAGTCCGTTTTGGACAGGGGCATTGTAGAGGAATAATTGACCGTATTCACATCTTTGAATAGGCTTCCATCTTCATTTAATTCGCCATACCCCTCTATCAATTGATCGTCGCTGAGCATAAAAGCAACCTGCCTTTTACTTTCGACACCTTCCGATTGAAAGGTATAGGTACCAATGAGTTTACCATCGTTAAATTCTCCTTTATATGTTCCAGTGTTTTTATCTTTTTCCGCCAATGCATAGGTCAAATTAGCTTCCACTGGATTGTCGGAATTTGTAATTTCCAAGTTGACCGTACTACCATTCCCATCATACCTATAACAGCCTTTTTCGAGGGTTGGTGCCATGGTCATTTCCTCTTCCACAGGCTCTTGCTTCATGGTTTCATCGGTACTTTCTTTCTTGTTTTTACAGTTGAAAAATGAGAAGGCAACCAATGTGACCAAGATTATTTTTTTACTTGCAGCGTTACATTGTGCGTTTTTAGTATTTGAATGTTTCATAATTTTCAGTGTTAAGGTTTTGATTAGTCTATTTTTTTGAAAATGGTTAAAATACCCGATGGGTTTGATAAGGTCAATCGATTATTTTCTATGGCATAGGTAGTGCTGCTCTGTAATGCATTTAAAAATTCAGCTTCTTTGTTGTTCGGTTCACATAGCATTCTCGTGGTCGTAACATCGGTAAACCGAAGCCATCCTTTTTCGAAGAACAATGTACCATGCATTTGATTACAGCCAGCAAAACCTGAAAATGTATTTTCGGCCGCTTTAATATCCATCCTAGGAAATTCTTTGCTGAAATCTGCTTTGGTAACCGTTTTTCCATGTAAAGATTCGAGTACCCAAATATCATGCAACCGGTAATCCGTTTTATATGCGCCACAGCCTTCAAAATTTTGAACTTCGGATGCGGTACCTTGTTTTAGGTCAACCGAAACTGTATACGGAGAAACTTTTCCGGACATGGCATTGGTACATTCCGCTTGCCGTATTTCAAGGCTCATTTTGGTGGAAGCCGTTTTTACGTCATACCTTTTTACATTGCCATCCTGTGCTAAAATGGGATGGGTAGGTGGAAAGACAATTGAATCTGATGGCGTTTTAAAGAGAATCAGATTATCAGAAATGCTTACGCTCCAAAAGGGTTCGGTTCCGGTAGCTTCAAAATAGATTTGGGAATCGGTCACTTGGGAAGCCAAATCCACTACATGTTTTTGACCATCTTCCTTACTTTGTTCCTGATTAGAACGATTCGATTTACAGCTCATGCATAAAAGAAGTATCAAGGCAATGTTAAGGTAAAACCGCATCGATTTGAATTTAATATTGGTTCTTTTAATTAGCTACTTTCTTGAAGCGCATCATTGACACCTCGTTCATCATCAAGTTCAACTTGCCATCCGCATCAAAACTGTACGCATTGATTTTTTTCATCATAGTACGGAATTGCTGTTCGCCTTGTCCGCAATACATCATTGTACTAGGGCCGGGTTCGCCAAAGGAAATCGACTTCGCATTTAAGGTATAGGGTGCAGAATAGCCATTGCAGCCGCTGTTTCCGATAACTTCATTGCTACCTTTGTCGAACTTAAATTCTGGCTTCTTGTCGGGAAAGAGTCCTTCGAAAGCAATTCGCGGCCCTGAGATATACTCCAATTGCCAAGTGGCATTATACAATTGGTCGTTTTGAACCATATTTTTCTGTGTTCCACACGATGTTACCAAGGATAATATCAGAACAAACACAATAGATTGAATCTTCGTACGTATGAGTTTAATTGCTTGTGGTCTCTTACAAATCATGTCCATATGTATATTTTCTATTACAAGGAATACCTCTAAATGTTAAGCGTAAAATTATTGAAAACCTTTACATGAATAACATTCGAAACATTAATTATTAGGTAAGGATAAATCTATACCCGAATTTAGCAAAACTCTTAACCTATATAAATGTCCGGTAAAAACAATACATGGTTCTTTACTGGACATAGATACTTATTATATATAAAATAATTTCTAATGTATCGGGATGAATCCGGAATTATTACGTCCCGATAATTTGAACAGCACCTTTTACGAGTTGACAATAAAGCGTGGATAATACCGGGCAACCAGCCAATAGGGTAAGCAGCACGCTGATTAAAAATGTTGTTGCTGGACCGTGGTTCATAAATACGGTCAAGGGTGGTAACAGATTAAATTCCTCACTTGTTTTGATAAGATCGAAAACTTGCTTTTTGATAGATTCGGATATACCTACTGCAAGACAACATCTTGGGTAGCCGATTGAAAATTAGTTTAAAAGGATAGCTCTGCCCTTGACGCCAAGTTAGCCGAAATAGTGTGTGGGATTCCGTCTTGGAACATAGCATCACGTTGATGCTCATTAAGTGCCTTATTGAACATCTGCACGTCATCGATATTTATTTCAAAGTATTCACTGCTCCAGCCCGACCATCCAATATATTCCAGCGTAGGGTCAGAAACTTGTCCCGCATGTGGTTCGCTGCCCAATTCATATCCATTACCAAACCAGGGCACGGCCATGCCATCATAGAAGACAGTAATAAGCTGCCACTGGTTAGCAGCTCCCGTGTTAACCTTTTACCATTCGAAACATGAAAATATAAATTGAGTGTTTCACCTAATAAAAGATGACATATGTTTGAGTTACAATTACATTTCGAGAGAAATATAGAAAGGAAACAAGAAAAAAACGATGAAGGTCAACTTCAAATCGTGGGCTTGACAATTGAGGACGGAACGGTTATGACCCATGTGCAGAATATCGACTTGATGCAGCAACGACCATTTAATTACTTCAGATCTTGGCCTAATCATCGAGGTACTTTCCAAAATCCCGTTAAAATTGCTACTATAAATCGCAGCAACCCCTATTTTGGATACGTTATACGTGCCATTGAACTTGATAATTCATCACAAAGGCAGGCAGACCTCGAACGCTATATTGAAAGCATTCGCCAAACAGCTCAATTGGTCGTTGATGGCGGTGGTCTTCCCACTGTAGATGCCATTTGGCTAGGAGGTAATGCCCCAGGATTGAATGACGATATTTTCAAGGATGATGATGATAAAATTGGGGTATCGGCAAGAGTTTATCGTAATTACGGACTAGAATTGGCTAGGCCTAACCGCGTTATCGATCCACCGGTCGCAGGTGCACTAATACCTGGAACCACAAAATATACACAATTATTATTTCGAGGCAGCGGGGCTTCTTGGCGTCTAAACGTTTATCTAGAAGCTATATGGACATAAAGAATATGTATGTGCGCGTATAGCGTATTACCGCTCAGAATAAAAAAAAGCTAAGTATCAGACAAAGTGGCTGATACTTAGCTTACTATTCTGTCTTGGTAAACGAAAACAGATTAAACTAAATTAAGTTTATTTTTTACTACCACCTACAAAACCTATAGGCTTAAGCAATACCTCCATCTGGGCAATATTAAGACCTGGATTGTCTGCAGTTCCTTCTGCACCAAGTTCGCTAATATCTACACCAGGTGTTCCCTTAGGTAAATCATAGGATTCCCCTACAGAGGCCGAACCGTAACCCAAATCTCTCATAGATCCGGCAGTAATGCGACTCAATGGGTTTTCGCCCAAATTTAAGAAGCCAGTCATTAGTTCATTGTTCAAAGTAGCTTCTCTCCAGTGACTTAATCTTGTACCTGGACCACCCATATTTTCTACAGGTAATTCATCCGTTCCACCTTCAGCGTTCCAAAAGACATTTGCTTTTTGTCCTAAAAAGTATGGATTGCTATCCGGACCTGCCCTTAATGTTCTATCAAAACCGAAAGGAACGGTGTTCCAAAGTGTTCCCACACCTAAAACGTGTCCCATTTCATGCACAATTACCTCTTCGAACAAACCTATTTCTTCAAGAAAATCCAAATCATCCACATCAAAAAACATAACACCGGACAAGGTTAAAAAATCTTCGGTACGCACGAACCGTGGTCCGGCTTGCCCTAGTATTTGTCCAGGTCCATCTATTGGTGCCAAGGCTACCTCGATTACAATATCATCGATAGTACCTTCTATATCAGGAAAACCTTCAAAAGCAGAAGGTATCGGACCTTCTTCTGATGGAACATCTTTAATTATTATACGTTCCCATCGCGCTGCTGCAGCTTCAAAGACCTCAACCTGTCTATCGGTCGGAGGTAATAAAAAATTTAAGGTAATATTATAGCGACCACGATCAGCGCTGGACTTATCGGTTTTACTTGAGCCTACGTTATTCGAGTTATCTATCATAACTGGTTCAACAGGATTAGGCTTTAAAGCAATAGCTATATCTTGTGTCTCGGAAACCGTAGTCTCATCCACATCATTGGTAATAACCGCTTCCTCAGAACAGGAAACGAAAAATAATACACCTAAGATAACGCTAAAGCTTACAAGCCGGCGTACTTGATTCCCAAGTGTTTGAGAGGATACTAGCTTAGAAAGCCGTAACCTTTCTTTCATTTTAAAAGTGTTGATCATAATTACAAAATTTTGAGGGTTAAAACTATTGTGAATACCACAACAGTCCATTTCTAATTATGCTATGAATATAATGTAATTATAATCCTACATTAAACTCTTACTCCGAGAAAATTAACTCAATACCTCGAAATTTTAACGATATTACTTTTATTGTTAAATTTGTTTAACCACCATATATTCCTCAATACCTCGATGAATACTTATCTTTATACCCAAGAAAGATTTAACAAAGACAGTTCTTGCAACAGATAAAAGCATACTTAGATCAAATTGCTGTAATCTCATCGGCAGATTGGGAATTCTTCACTTCAAAACTACAGCGCCGTATTATAAAGAAGAAAGCGGTGTTTTTAAAATTGAACGCGGTCGAGGACCATATATCCTTTATCGAATCGGGAGTAGTGCGCATATTTATTCCCAAAGATGATCCGGATAAGGAAATCACGTTCGGTTTTAGTTTCGAAGACCATTTTATTAGCGCCTACGATTCGTTTCTTACCCAAAAACCATCTGCCTATCAGTTGCAGGCCCTAACGGAAACTCATTTGCTGAGCATCACCTATGCGGATTTGCAGGCGGTCTATAAAAATACCCAAATCGGTAACCTTATCGGTAGGCTAACCGCGGAGCGATTATTTCTATCCAAATCAAAAAGGGAACAAGACCTTTTGAATCTTACGGCAGAGGAACGCTATAAATCATTATTTAAAGAGCGGCCTGAACTTATAAAGGAAATTCCCTTGAAATATATCAGCTCGTACATTGGTGTTACCGCGCAGGCCTTGAGCAGAATACGAAAACGCTTGTAGAATTATTTCCAAAAAACAATCAATGTTCTCTTTTACGTTCCAATCCAAATACCAGATTAATGGAACGGTACAGGTAAACCGATTTATTGATTTGGGTTCATTGTTTCCCTAAAGACTGCAAATTATCTTTACAAAAAAAAAGCGATGATCATATTAATTTTTGTTTTGGTACTCTGGTACGGTGGCCTATTTTTCCAATCTTTCTTTTTACACCGGTATGCGGCACATCAAGTATTCACCATGTCAAAAACGGTGGAACGCATAACCTTTATACTCACTTGGATCTTTCAAGGTTCAAGCTATTTAAGCGCTTATGGGTATGGCATAATGCATCGTATGCACCATGCGTATACCGATACCGAAAACGACCCCCACTCCCCTTCCCATGATCCAAACCTTTTTGCAATGATGTGGAAAACCAAAAATATATACCAAGATATCAATAGACAGCGCATTGAAGTGGAACCACGTTTCACCAAAAATGTACCTCAGTGGAGCGCTTTTGATAGATTTGCGAGTTCACGGATTTCAAGGGTATTGTGGATTTCACTCTATATCCTATTCTTCGTATACTTTGTAACTGCTTGGTGGCAATGGTTGCTTTTGCCGATAACCTTTTTAATGGCACCTATTCATGGCGTTATCATCAACTGGTTCGGACATATTTATGGCTATGTAAATTTTACAATGAAAAATACTAGCAAAAATCTCTTTCGCTTCGACTTTTTGATGATGGGTGAAGGCTATCATAATAATCATCACAAACACGCAAACCGCGCTAATTTTGGGGTGAAATGGTATGAAATCGATATAACCTATTTGATTATAAGAGTCTTGGATGCTGTTGGATGCATTCAGTTGAAACCGATTCCTGTAAAGAGCAGATAATCGGGACTTACAAAATGCTGACCCGAACTTTTTTCTTTTTCAGACGGGAGTTATTTAGTTTTTTAACCAAATTCTGGGCAAGTTCTTGCGGAACGGCTACGAAGGCGCAGTCTTGTTTCAATTCGATAACTCCGAGTTGAACTTTTTGCATTCCACCTTGCTTTAAAAACAAGCCGGCAATATCACCTTTTGAGATTTTATCTTTGCGCCCTCCAGAAATGAAAAGGGTTTCCCAGTGGTTAGCGTTTGATGATTTGGCAGTGTCATCGTTTAGGATGGATATTGAATCACCCTTTGCTATAAATTCCGGTAATCGCTCTTTCTCCCATTGTAGTACGTACGCCGTTCCATTTGCCGCTACTCGGGCCGTTCTCCCATTTCTGTGGGTAAAGTCTTCAAAGGTCAAGGGCAGTTCATAATGAACGATAAATCCCAATTCCGGTATATCGATACCCCGAGCTGCCAAATCGGTAGCGACAAGTATTCGACAAGTACCGTTTCTAAATTTAATTAACGAACGTTCTCGATCGCGTTGTTCCATGCCACCGGAAAAACTGGTATAATTGATATGTTTATCATCCAGAAAAGCGCTCACCCTATCAATACTGTCCTTAAAATTACAAAAGATGATGCCCGGTTCGTTACCAAGGTGTACTAACAGTTTCAATAGGGTTTTCATCTTATCCTTATCCTGGGAAATTAGTGTTTTGATGGTCAGTCGAGATTCTAATTTCTGCTTCGTATAATCGATAATTTCCGGACGATCCAATCCGACAAATCTTGGAATTTCAACACCTTGGGTTGCTGAGGTCAGTATACGTTTGTTCAAATTTGGCAATAAATGAATGATTTCGTTCATCTCATTTTCAAAGCCTGTTTCCAACGACTTATCAAACTCGTCAAGAACTATAGTGTTGATACTTTCCGTAGAAAAACGTCCGCTGGTGAAATGGTCTAAAATACGCCCAGGAGTTCCGATCAAAATGGCGGGACTGTGTTTCAGTTCGATTTTATCCTTCGAAATCGGCCTACCCCCATACACGGCATTCACCTTGTAGCCAGAACCCATATCTCGCAATACCTGTTCAATTTGTATGGCCAATTCCCGTGAGGGCACTAAGATCAATGCTTGAACATCGATAGATGTTACATCTAACATTTCAATAAGCGGTAATAGAAATGCCAAGGTCTTTCCGGTACCCGTTGGGGATAGTAGCACCGTATTGGCCGATTTACCGATAGTGGCGATAGCCTCTTCCTGCATCGCATTCAACGCTGCAATCCGTAGTTTTCCTAAAATATCGTGTTGACTCCGGATTATATTGGCCATTGTATTATTTCTTTAGGGAAGGTATGCTAGTGGCATTTTTTCCGGCATGCGCCGAAATGTGATCCGCTAATAGCTTTTCAACCAGTTCTTCCTTGGTCAAATGATGTAGTACGGTTTTAATTTTCTCTTTGGTAGTGTCGGAAATGCTTCGGTTTGGCTTGGTCTTGAATATTTTTTTTGCCCACAATATCAGATTCATCTCCTCCCGGTTTTCTGCACTCTGCTTCTTGAACTCTGAAAATGAAAGACCCAGTTCGGTCTCAAACTCGGGAATCCTTTCGATTTCTTCTTGTTGTATAATACTTAGGGAAAGTCCCTTAGCCCCTGCCCTAGCAGTTCTCCCGCTACGATGTACGTAGGTTTCATACGTATCCGGCAGATGATAATTTACCACATAGGATGTTTCTTTGACGTCGATACCACGGGCGGCCAAATCGGTAGCGACCAGAATATCTATAAAACCTTCCCTGAACTGCCCCATGATTCTATCACGAATGCCTTGGGTCAAACTACCATGGATTGCTCCTGATGAAATTTTGTGTATCGCCAATTTCTTGGCCAATTTATTGACGGCTGCCTTGGTTTTACAGAAAATTATGCCACGTTGCCCTTCTTTTGAATGTAGAAAGTGCAGTAATATTTCTAATTTTTCGATAGGCTCGACCACGGTGTATCGGTGTTCGATACCCTTATGTCCCATCTGCTGCATATCTGCCTCGAGGTGCACCACATGTTTTGACATATAGTTTTGCACCAATTGCTTAACGGCTCCAGGCATTGTAGCCGTAAAGGTCAAGGTTCGCCTTGATTTGGGAATTTCCTTTATAAGAATGTCCAAATCCTTTTGCAGCGCACTTACCATCTCATCGGCCTCATCCAAAATCAAATAACTCAACTTCTTAATGTCAACCGCCTTTCGCTGAACTAAATCGATTAGTCGCCCCGGCGTAGCCACAATAATATGGGTGGTCTGCTTTAAACGTTCCATTTGAGGTTTAATGGGTATTCCGCCACAAACGGACGCTATGGAAGTTTGCGGGCTATGCGCAGCAAGTGCAACTAGATTGGTATAGATTTGTTGTCCCAATTCACGTGTAGGGGTTAAAATGACTGCCTGGACCTGTGTATTTTCAGCATCTATCAATTGCAGTAGCGGTAACCCAAAAGCTAAAGTTTTACCCGATCCCGTTTTGCCCAAGGCCACCACGTCTTCCTTTTGGTTTAGAAGGAGTGGAATCGTTTTCTTTTGAATATCCGTAGGAATCGAAATATTGAGATCGATTAAACTTTGCAGAAACTCATTTCGAATTCCCAAATCGGAAAAGCTATTTGACATAATCGAGGTTTTGATAAAAGGTATGGATTTCAGTATACGATTAGACCTCTTGAAGCGCTTTTTTTGACTTTCTATAGATATAATTCGGATAAATAGTACGCTTGGCAAAACGGTTCAACTTATTGGAATTGACCATTTTTCTAAAAATTGGCTTTGTAACTCCAAAATACTCGTAGGTAGTACCGTCCAAAAATGTGATTTCCAAAACTAGGCCTTTGTGATCGAAGTCCGCTATTCCGGAATTGGTGATGGTTTCCGTATAGGCTTCCATATTTGCGGCAAGCGTTTCAGGAGCTATGCTAACCAAGAAATGGTATCCATCTATAATGGTACGGCTTTGCAATTCTGCTTCTTCCCGTTTGGCGTCACTGTCTTGAAACTTGTCCGGATGCCATTCCTTGATCAAATTACGATAGGTAGTCTTGAGTGTTTTAAGTTCAATGTCTTTCTCTACACTGAACAACTTTTTATACTGATTGATACGCTTCATATATTTATTTTTAAGAGGCTGCAAAATTACCGCTTTATTTCAGTTGAAATCCAAAATCGGTTTATATAATTTCGGGGTTCTCAAAGCAGTTGTACCGGACATAAAAAACCCCATCTGCCGAATGGCTGACGGGGTCGTGATACCTTTAAAAGAAATGTTTTAGATAACCTTTACGTTAACGGCATTTAATCCTTTATTGCCTTCTTCTAGATCGAACTCAACATCATCGCCTTCGCGAATTTCATCGATCAATCCAGAAATGTGTACAAAGTGGTCTTTTTCAACGCCTTCTTCATTAATGAATCCAAAGCCTTTAGTGTTGTTGAAAAATTTTACTGTTCCTTTACTCATGATAATGTAATTAAATTTATAATATATATTTTGCAAAGATGACCCCATTTTTCTGTTATTCAACGCATTACTATGTTTATTTTTAAAAAGCATGATTTTAAGCCTTAATTTGTAGTGTATCCACCCTTTAGATTTGCCGAAACTTTGGCCTACTCAGCCATAATTTTTTGATTGTCCATTCTAAAGTGAGGTAGAACGTGATGGAAAGTATAGGTATCCTAATTATCTATAACATGTATACAACATAAATATATTTATTGGATAGGCGTACACATTGCATACTATAAGAACATATATTGCATTTCACTTACCTAAGGGACATAGGCCATACCCCGAAATTAACTTCACATACTTGCATTTTCGAAGGAATACTACGATTAATACGCTATTTCGCTAGTCATTTCGCAATAAAATAAAGAAAATTGCCAATTAATTAGGATTTCTGCCAAAAAACAGTAAGTTATAAGAAGTCAGTATTAACTAAAACCCACATATGAGGCAACTAAAGATCACAAAACAAATAACAAACAGAGACACTCAATCCTTAGAAAAATATTTTCAGGAAATATCAAAAATAGATTTGATTACTGCGGATGAAGAAGTTGAGTTAGCTAGAAAAATACGCGAAGGTGATCAATTAGCCCTAAATAAATTAGTAAATGCCAATTTACGTTTTGTGGTTTCAGCTGCGAAGCAATATCAGGGAAGCGGTCTTCGCCTTTCAGACCTTATCAACGAAGGTAATATAGGATTAGTGAAAGCGGCCAAACGTTTTGATGAAACTAGAGGTTTTAAATTTATATCCTATGCCGTTTGGTGGATACGCCAATCAATACTTCAGGCGATGTCTGAACAGTCGCGTATGATACGGTTACCGCTTAATAAAATTGGTGAAATCAGTAAAATAAAGAAGGTGTATTCCTCTTTAGAGCAGACCTATCAACGACCTCCAAGTGCCATTGAGATTGCCAATGAACTCGAGATGACCGTTGCAAAGGTAAAACTGGCAATGAAAAATACAGGAAAGCACCTGTCGATGGACGCGCCGTTTCAAGAAGGTGAATCATCGAATCTATATAACGTGATACAATCAAAGGAATCTACGAGGCCCGATGCCAACATGATGAAAGAATCCCTTCAAACGGATATCAACCAGGCTTTGGAAACACTTCCAGCTAGGGAGAGCGAGATTATACGTCTTTATTATGGTATTGGTGAGCGAAGCCCTAAAAGTCTTAATGAAATAGGTGAGATTTTTGATATTACAAGGGAACGGGTAAGACAGATACGAGAAAAAGCGATACGGGTGTTGCGCAACAGATCAAGCAATCAAGTTTTACAGACTTACTTGTAAAGATAATTTGACCGTACTATGAATAAAGCCGACTCTTTTAAGAGTCGGCTTTTTGTTAGGATCTGTAATGATAATAACGTCATCTTTTGAAGGGATGCCAATGGATTATCGATAAAAAACCCGATAGTTGACTATCGGGTTTTTGAATTAACTAGCTGCTAACCACTGCTAATTTTTTGAAATCAAAACATCATTTATGACATGAACGACCCCATTGGAAGCTTTTACGTTTCCTAGCATAACCTGGGTTTTATTTCCCTTTTCATCTTCAATCATAATTTGGTCTTTCTTCAGACTTGCCTCTAACTCCTTACCACCTACGGTTTGAAATTTGTATTTTCCTTTGGCATCATTGATGGCAGCGACCAATTTGTCGGAAGTAATGGTTCCAGCTACAACATGGTTTTTCAATATGTTGGCCAACTTCTCTTTATTTTCTGGTTTGGCCAATTCCGCAACGGAAAGATTTTTAGGCAATTTTTCAAAAGCATTGTTAGTCGGTGCAAAAACGGTATAATCTCCCGGTTCGGAAAGCATTCCATCAAGTCCCGCTGCTTTTAAGGCCGAAACCAGTGTTGAAAGTTCAGCATTCTTTCCCGCAACCGAAGCAATGCTGGTCGCTTTCATTTCTTTTGCTTTTGCCTCTTCCTTTGCCTCTTCCTTTGCTTTTTCAGCCTGCGCTTCTTCCATCGCAATTTTATCTTCTGCAGCCTTTTGATCAGCGTCAAGCTTTTCTTGGTCTTTACATGACACCATGGCCAAAACGGCACATAAGGTCAAAACTAATTTTCTGGAGTTTCTAAATTTCATAATAGAGTTTTTTGGATTATTTACTTCCAAAGTAGTGCGATAAATCTGCCGTGTGGTGTTTTTCATTACTAAAATTATGTTAAATATCATTGGTAATTATGGGTAGATAAGCGTGGTGAAATTACTTATTTTTAAGCATCAGCTTCGACAATAGTATCCTTTTTCCAGACCAACCTAGTCACCATTTTACTGACAATAGCTTAAAAAGCACCATTCTCATATCGTCGGTCGTTCCTACATTTTACTAAATATATATTCGAAACTTAATCAATTTCAGGTATAATGATATTTACGAAGGTTATGTATATAGGCATCCTCATTAAGTTACCCATCAGCCCAACAATAAAACCGCTTCCAAATCGTATCTTTTCATTTGATTGCTATTGTATCTACTCGCAGTCCCCTGAATCCCTTTCACGGGGACTCGGAATTATTAATCAAAGCCCGCTGATTTAAGATAAGGTTTGAATCCGCCAAACTTAAAAAACAATGGCACTGTAGAATATTTATTTATAAACCCTTTTATAAATGTGAAAATAACTTCTTTAGCGTTATACATGGAAAATTTCCTCTTCAATATTCGCTAGAGCTTTTATAAAGAAAATTAGTATCTATCAAATTGCAGGCTTACGGGACATTAATTTTCTATTCCCTAATCTGACATGGGTTTCGTAGCGTTAAAATTCCTAATCTGATACGAAGTTTCTTGAAAACACTTTAGACCTAGAAAAGAGCTTGAAATCGGTATCTTTCAGAAAACTGAACATTGAACATTGAACATATCAAAAATGTAACAAGCAATAATACGTTAGAGAACAATACTCCTTTTAAAAGATACAATTGGGTCTATTCCTTTACGAATACCATACAATGTTGCCAAGGGAGATTACCGATATTTTGCTCCAACCGCATTCCAGAAGCCTTCATTTCCTTAACGGCCTGAACCTCTGTCATTTTGTGCAATTCCTTGATGGGAACATTGGGATCCTCGCTGCGATATTCGATAAGATAGAGTTTACCATTCGCCCGTAACGCCTTTTTTACGGATGCAATCATAGCTATAGGATACTCAAATTCATGGTATACATCTACCATCAACACCTTATCTACAGAGTTTTCGGGAAGGTTGATACTTTTTTCGCTTCCCTTAACAATGGCAACGTTTTTATTTGCTCCGGATTCCTTCTTACTGTTAAGGGCGGCCAACATTTCATCCTGAATATCCACAGCATACACCAGACCCTCATTGGCCATGGGTGCCATTTTGAAAACATGGTAACCACTTCCCGCACCGATGTCGGCGATGGTATCACTAGGTTCAATAGCCATGTCACGAAGCAATTTGGAAGTATTTTCTTCTTCCTCACGATTCGAACGTTCCAACCAGTCCATCCCCTGAAAACCCATAACGTGTGCAATTTGCCTATCCATATACCATTTACCGATACCGTCGGGGTCGCCTTTTTTAAAAACATAATCGGTATCGGAGGTCTCGATTGTTTTCTCTTGGCCTACGCATTGGTAGAACGGAACAACAAGTATCATTAAAAATAAGTGCTGTAGCATTTTTCTGAAGTGTATCATAGCAATTGAATTTTAATGGAAAGATAAAAAGAAAATAGCCGCCTATACCTTCCTGTTCCGCTTTTCCACAGTATGAACTACCGAAACATTCGCAAGCCTTTGCCCACTATTAGTATGGGCAAGTATAACCTACAATTTCATATTTTTGGTTAAAACTAAGTTGATGCAGTGCTTGTAAAAGATTTCATAATGAAGAAAATCAAATATACCGAATCCCAAATTCAAGAGGTTGCCAAACAGCTTATTGATAATGCCACTTCTAAAACACTTGCGTTCTATGCTCCCATGGGGGCCGGTAAGACAACACTTATAAAAGCAATATTGAAAGAAATAGGGGCGAACGATTCTGGCTCGAGTCCCACCTTTGGGATCGTCAACGAATACCATGACAAAAAAGGAACCTTACTAGCCTTTCACTTCGACTTTTACCGTTTGAACCATGAGACAGAAGCACTAGACTTGGGGTTTGAAGATTATTTGAATCAAGATAAATGGGTATTTATTGAATGGCCCGAAAAAGTTGGGGATTTTCTCCCGTTGGATGCTGTGGACATCAACATAAGGATTGTAGATCACAAAACCCGGTTATTGGATTTTTAATCTAATTAAAATAAGTTTTTCTAATTAGGTATTAGCCTTATCGTTATGCCATCTGATTCTTCTAAAAAATCGAAATCAATCGCCTCTCTGTTTTAATATTGCACTAGTTTAGTTAAATTCGATGAAATCGCTAATTTTCAGGATGAAATGCGGGTTTTTAACGACTAAATACCAATTTATTTGGGGAAATTTTCCTACTTTTACAGTATAACAATTAACCAAAAACCCCATTATGAGAAAAGTTTTTTTAGGCCTGATGGCATGTGCAAGTCTTTTAGTAGTATCCTGTGAATCTGATGAACTAGCAAACGATGACCAGCTCTACGAACAAGGTGTTGATCGTACCAAGATTAGAACAAGTAACAAACAGTCCGTAGACCGAACCAAAATCAGGACCAGTAACAAACAATCTGTCGACCGAACCAAAATCAGGACTAGTAACAGACAGTCCGTCGACCGAACCAAGATTAGAACAAGCAATAGACAATCTGTCGACCGAACCAAAATCAGGACTAGTAACAGACAGTCCGTTGACCGAACAAAGATTAGGACTTCAAACAGAAAACCATCCTAATTTTTAAGGATTTTAAACATTTTCTAATGGGCAATCAATAAATTGCCCATTTTTTCGTTTAAGACTAGTCTAAGCATTAAGTCATTCAATGAAAAAGAGTTCGAAACAAAAATTTAGGATTAGAAACCGTTTTATTGTCGAGTCCATTGCCATTATTCTTATTGCACTTTCTCCTTTTATGTTCAAGTTGCATGAGTATTTACCAGAAAACCCCAAAGCCACTATTCAATGGTTTGGGATGATTTTTGATAGAAATGGTTTTTTAGATCTTAAGACATACGGTTGGTTTATGTTGGGTAAACTCGTACCCCTTCTTTTATTAACCATTTGGTTTTTGACCTGTAAACATTGGTGGTATCATATTATACTGATACCCATGATGATGTATGCATTTCAAATTTTCGAAACCCTATATTCCGAGGATAAATTTATCGACACTAGAAATGTGTTATGGTTATTGCCAGTATGTATGGTAGTTATTCCTATAGTTTATTTTATCCGTATTAAATTATATGATAAGTATGTGCATGGAATAGATTTAGAAGCAATGGAGGCCGAGATTAAAGATATTAACGATAAACAGGGTATTAACAAAAAAGACGTTAAACCTGTTTCCAAAGAGACTTCTGAAGAAGTTGGTTATAAATCCCTCTCTGAAAAAGTAAACGAAAAATTATCTACCACCAATTTAGAATCCCATTTTAGGCAGGTCCAAAATCAATTGGATAACTGGCTTCATTTATAAGTACAAGGCTCCTAGGCTACTTTTAACTTTACGTACTAAAATTTCACGAAAAGTCGTATTTTTACTTTTAATCGAATGTCGTAAGATGAACCGGTATAAGAGATGAATCAACCCGCCAGTCCTTTTAGCAAACAACAGCTCCTACCACAGGAAGAAACTTTAGAGATTCTTCGTCAAAAGAGCGAACTTTATATTGGCCTCCCCAAAGAAAACCATTATCAAGAACAGCGCATTTGTTTGACACCCGACGCGGTTCAAGCGATTACGGCGAACGGTCATAGGGTGTTAATCGAATCCGGTGCCGGCGAGGGTGCACATTATTCCGATATTGATTATACGAATGCCGGTGCTGAGATAACCCGAGATACCAAAAAAGTTTTCTCTTGCCCACTATTACTTAAAGTGGAACCGCCTACCCTTTCGGAAATCGAAATGATGAATCCGAAGGCCACGATTATTTCGGCTTTACAGATAAAAACGCAGTCGAAAGCCTATTTTGAAAAATTGGCCAAAAAGCGGGTTACGGCCGTTGCTTTTGAATACATTCAAGATGAAGATGGTAAATATCCGGCCGTTCGTTCGTTAAGTGAAATTGCTGGGATTTCTTCAGTGCTCATAGCTTCCGAAATAATGGCTGCCACCAATGATGGCAATGGTTTGATGTTCGGTAACATAAGCGGGGTTCCTCCCGTAGAAGTCGTTATAATCGGTGCGGGTACCGTTGGTGAGTTTGCGGCCCGGTCGGCGCTTGGCCTAGGAGCCAACGTAAAGATTTTTGATAATTCACTGACCATGCTACGCAAGTTGCAGGCCAGTCTTAGGCAAACCGTATATACTTCGACGCTTCAGCCCAAAAATCTTCTTAAATCCCTAAAACGCTGTGATGTTGCCATTGGTGCAATTCGCGGGAAAGACCGAGCACCCGTGGTGGTAAATAAGACTATGGTCGAAAATATGAAAAAAGGAGCGGTTATAATTGATGTAAGCATCGATATGGGCGGATGTTTCGAAACCAGTGAGATTACCAGTCACAACAAACCGACCATTGAAAAATACGGTGTCATTCACTATGGTGTACCCAATATTCCCTCTCGTTATCCTAAGACCGCAACAATATCGATCAGCAATATCTTTACAACCTACCTATTGGAATTGGGAGAAAACGGCGGACTTGAAAATTCACTGCGTTTTGACAAGGGCCTTCGTAACGGGCTGTATATGTACCACGGTATTTTGACCAATAAATCCGTTGGGGAATGGTTTGATCTTCAATACAATGATATCAACTTTCTTATTTTTGAATAAACCAGAGGTTCAATTGTAACCAACAGATTTCACAGCCTTGAGCAATCTTCACAAAACGCTTCAAAAGAAATGCTGAAGTCGTAACGAAATTGTTTTGGAACTTCTATTTTTGCACCCGTCGATAATGGTATTTGAATGCTTCAGAATTTCACTATTCCATTACAATATCAACTGATTATCTTTTTAAGAAAATGGACTTCCTCAAGCGTTTAGGTTTTTATCTTATCGGACTGTCCATTGGCATCGTATTCCTAACTTTTTTCCTAAAAAAAAAATCAGAGCAGACCGGGACTGAATTTTGTTATTTTCCAAATTGCCGTACATTGAAAGACATTCGTTCAAAGCCGGTCACCTATTCAGAAGCTATAAGTAAACTATTAGCCGAAAATCAACTCGACACCCTTGATATCAAGCAAATTCTATCTGATGGTGATGTAGATTTCGGACGAAGTGACACAAAGTCCGTAGCCTGTAAAACGTATTTTGTAGTAGGTACGATTAAGGAGAAGGAGAGAACGCTAAAGGTAAAAAATTGCCAAGAAAGAGTCATCTTGGAGGGAATCGTTGAAAACTAGCCTCGTTGATTTGCTACAAGATACTATTCTTTAAAATATAGCTGCCATTTTAATTTTCAGTTATACATAGTTTTAGTATCCTTTAAATATTCCTCCGCTTTCGCTCTTTTTTTAACAGCGCAACCTCACGCGTAGTCTGACCCGCTACGGAAGTATTTTCATCAGCCCTTCGGATCAAATAGGGCATTACATCGCGAACCGGACCGAATGGTAGATATTTGGCAACGTTATATCCCTTATCCGCCAAATTGAACGAGATATGGTCGCTCATTCCGTACAATTGGCCGAACCAAATTCGCGGGTCGTTGTTTGGAATATTATTTTCTGCCATCAATTCCATCAATCGGTAGCTACTTTCTTCGTTATGCGTTCCCGCAAAGAGCGCTATCATATCGTGATTTTTGACCATATACTCTATTGCAATGTCAAAGTTGGCATCGGTTTCCTCCTTGCTGGCGCAGATTGGGGAGGGATATCCCTTTTTTTCAGCACGTTCGTTTTCCTTCTCCATATAGGCGCCACGTACAGCCTTAATTCCTATTTTAAAACCCTCTTTTTTCGCTCTGGCATGCAATCCTTTTAAATAATCCATACGGTCCCAGCGATACATCTGAAGGGTGTTAAAAACGATGGCTTTCTCTGTATTATATTTGCGCATCATATCTTCGACCAAGGCGTCGGCGGCATCCTGCATCCAACTTTCCTCAGAATCGATTAATAATGAAACATTAAGCTCATAGGCACGTCGACAAGTTTTGTCGAAACGGTTCACTACCCTTTCCCATTCCGCTTCTTCCTCTTTGGTCAAGGGCTTTCGCTCACTCATTTTTTTGAAAAGTGCAAACCTTCCATATCCAGTAGGTTTGAAAACGGCAAAGGGAATAGCATCTTTTTCCTTGACGAAATTTAGCACATTAAGTACCATTTCGAGGGCTAAATCAAGCGGGTCTTCGGTTTCCTTACCTTCTACGGAGTAATCAAGCACCGAACAAACGTTCTTACTATACATTTTATCGACGGTAGGTTGACAGTCCTTTTCATTCACGCCTCCGCAAAAATGATCAAAAACGGTGGCCCTTACCAGCCTATCGACGGGGAGGTGTGCCTTAAAGGCGAAATTTGTGATAGCGGAGCCAATTTTGACCAAAGGTTCGTTGGCAATCATTCGAAAGAGAAAATAGGCACGTTCAAGTTCGGAATCCGTTTTTAGTGCAAATGCGGTTTCCGTATCTTCAAAAATCTTTTCCATTATAGCAGTTTTATTTCTAAAAACAGTGTCCAAATACATTCCTCCAATACCGCAAAAACGCTATCGGAAATATGGTCTAAGTACCTCAAATTTATAATTCAAAGATAAAACACAATATATATTACGATACAACTATATTACTATTATTTTTGGCTTTGAAAAGTTGATTTGCCTATTTAAACACCAATGGCAGATACGAAATTCACCTAAAAACCTTACTTATGGAATCCGTTATTACCGACACCTACGCCGTTCACTTTAATCAAAGGGCCTATGATGCCATTAATGATCACTTGGCCCATACCGCCTATTCCAAGGTGTTTGTTTTGGTGGATGAAAATACAAAGAGGGATTGCCTGGAGGACTTTACCAAAGCGACGCTGAATAACACAGATTTCGAAGTATTGGAAGTTGAATCGGGCGAGAAAAACAAAACCATCGCAACTTGTATTCAATTATGGGAAGCATTATCCGAAAAGGATGCGGACCGAAAAAGCCTGCTAATCAACCTGGGTGGCGGAGTGGTTACCGATATGGGGGGCTTCGTAGCATCGACGTTTAAAAGGGGTATCGCTTTTATTAACGTGCCCACAAGCCTTTTGGCTATGGTGGATGCGTCTATCGGAGGTAAAACGGGAGTGGACCTAGGCGCCCTAAAGAATCAAATAGGTGTGATTAACCAACCCATAATGGTTCTGATCGTATCCGATTTTTTGAAAAGCCTTGGCGAACGACAACTACAAAGTGGATATGCAGAAATGCTAAAACATGGGCTTATCACTGACGCTGGGTATTGGAATGTTTTAAAATCGCATTTCGATACAAAGAACATCGACCACCTTATTTACACTTCTGTCACCATCAAAAATAAAGTGGTACTTCAAGACCCTACCGAGCAGCATTTGAGAAAAATATTGAATTTTGGCCATACCCTGGGCCATGCGGTCGAATCGTATTTCTTAGAACACATTGCCTATGAAACCCTATTACATGGTGAGGCCATTGCTATTGGTATGATTTTGGAAGGATACCTTTCCAAATCATTAACAGGTCTTTCAGATGCCGAGTTAACGGACATTAAGGACACTTTTTTGAAACGTTATCCCAAAATTGATTTTAAGGAAAATGATATCGATGCTATTTTAGCGCTGCTAAAGTTCGACAAGAAAAATACGCATGGTAATATTAATTTTGTTTTACTCAAAGACATCGGCACGCCAGTAATCGATGTAAAGATTCCGCATGAACTTTTTGCCGATGCATTTGCATACTACGCGCAAGTTTAAGTTCATATACTAAAACTTCGGTTTGACAACTCTTTGTCCAATTCTCGAACAAAATAGCATAGTTTAGATTCTGTAAACGAGTAACTCCAAAAAGTTCTCCTAATCATTAACAGATAGAAAAAACTACCCACCATGCTACGTAAAATTGTTGATTACAAAAAGCTCGATCATGAACTCGCTGCGCTATTGATAGAGTCTTATCCCGATGGATATGGTGATGATGATATCATCGTATTTAAAAACCTCCAAGGAGAAACCGTTGAGGCCGTTGAAATAAGGACCAAAGACACTCAATACCTTGTAAAAATCAGCAAAAGTCTTGCCGAATTTATTTCAAACTTCGAGGATACCATTGAAAAAGAACTTGAGGGAAGACCCGATGAAGATTTGGAGGATGAAGATGTCACTGAATTCGAACTGGAGACGGATTTGGAATTCGATAGCGATGATGATTTGGACTAGGCGAAATCCTACTTCTTGGTTTTGGATTGTCCTTTTTCACTTGGCCCAACTTTTTCATCGGTATACACTGCATATTGGTGCGTAAATTCTGCCCCGAAAAATAAAATCAAACAAGTATAATATACCCAGAGCATAATTAGAACCACCGATGAGGCACCGCCATATATTGATGCAGGATTACTTTGCGTCAGATAGTAGTTCAAACCAAATTCCCCAACCAAAAATAGTATTGTTGTCAAAGAGGCGCCAAGCAAAGTGGTTTTCCAACGGATATTAATGTCCGGCAGTAACTTGAACAAAGCACCGAAAAGTCCTGTTATCACTACAAATGGAAGTAAATAGCTGAAAACGCTAGCGGCCACATCAGCTATGGTAGGGGCGAAATTGTCAATATAATCACTTACAATCCGTAATATATAGGTCAGTAATAAGGACACTAGAAAAAGAAAGCCTAAGACCAGTACCATTCCGAAAGAAATGAGCCTGTCGAGAATAGTCTGAAGCCATACCTTTTTCTTTGATTCTACCTGCCAGATATCGTTCATGGCCATTTTCAAGCGCACAAAGACGCCTGTTGCACCAAACAACAACATCGATACGCTAATAATGACAGTAATGGTTGACCCCTCGTTTACCGATGCATTGACAATCATGGACTCGATTGCTTCCGAAGCCTCACCCCCAATATATTCACCTAATTTGTTTGCGATCTTACCTCTTACAGCATCAACACCGAAAATAGATCCCGCAATCCAGGCAACAATCATCAATAAGGAAGGCAATGAGAATAAGGTATAGTACGATATGATTGCACTTTTACCAAAAGGGTCTTCATCCGCCCATGCCATGGCGGTGTCCTTAACCAAAATCCAGAAGGTTCCTAATTTTTTAACTGCATTTGAAGTCATAGGTAGCGTTCGCGAATGATGTCTCGGTGGTGTTTTTGATGACCACTTATAACAAATCCTAAAGCTGCAACGCTCCATTGCAGATGACTGGCCGTTCCGGAATTTTCAAGATCGTCACGGTCAAAAGTAGCAAAAAGGGCTAGGGTTGATTTACGTACCGATTTGTATTCTTCTATGATACTTTCCTTTGAGCGTCGATCGGCTTTTGACCTTTCAGCATAAAAATCTTGATCAAACCCTGGCAAACTATTTTGGTCTCCGCGAGAAAAACGTAATGCGCGGTATTGAAATATTCGCTCCGAATCGATAACATGTACCAGAACCTGAGCTATCGTCCACTTATCCGGACCATAGGCAAATAGTAATTTTTCATCGGGAATGCTCTCGATGAATTCGGGAAAATGATGTAATTGGCGTTGTAGGATATCCAAAAGTTCAACATCGCCCAGTGTATCGATGTAGACCTTGTAGAAAGGCGTCTCTTCTGAAAATGACAATTCAGTTGTTCTCATAGTGCGAAGCTACAAAAAATCCCGAACGCTATCGGTTCGGGATTATAGGAATATATTATTAAAGTAGCTTAGATACTAAGTTGACTATAGTTCATTAAAAATCATGTGCATCAAACGCCTTTTGTCGTTAAAACTTTCTTCCAAGGATATCATGGTTTCGGTTCGGCTAATGCCATCTATATCGTCGATCATGAATATAATATTCTTGGCATGGTTCGTATCCTTTGCGCGGATTTTACAGAAAATATTGAATTTGCCTGTGGTTATGTGGGCAATGGTAACATTAGGAATCTGTTCAAGACGCTCCAAAACAAATTTAGTTTGGTGTGTTTTTTCAAGAAAAATACCTACATATGCAATAAAGGCATACCCCAATTTCACGTAATCCAAAGTAAGGGATGAGCCTCTAATGATACCCGCTTCCTCCATTTTTTTGACCCTAACATGCACAGTACCTGCCGAAATCAATAATTTTTTCGCAATATCGGTAAAGGGAGTTCTGGTGTTATCAATCAACATATCTAAAATCTGATGATCGATTTCGTCTAATTTAACTTTTCCTGCCATGATAATTTTATTTTGGGCAAAAATAGAAAATTAAGAAATAATATGCATGAAATAGTATCTGTTTTTAACAAAAATGTAATGAATAAGGTATTTTATCGGGAAAATCTAAAACGCATCGAGAAATGATGCTACCTTTATATCGTTTTTAACGTACATTAAGTCGCTATTGATCAGCATATTAAAGGTTTTATGACCATAATGTGAATTCAAATTCCCTCTGCTTTCCACTTGTGGTTCGAAAATGATAGTTTCGTCAATCAACTTTTCAACGTAGAGAATACCGATGCTTTCCCCAATTTGTAGTGATGGTAGAATAACATGGGCATTGTAAATTATCACATCGAAAAACTGTTTTTCGTTTTCCGGAATAGCGAAATACTCCGATACTTTGAAATCACCTATCTTATCTTTGCTAATAGTATTCAAAGCGCTGATTAAGGCGTGGAATATGTACTCCCTAGTACGTTCCCGATTATAGTCCTCAGGGAAATGCCCCGCTTCGAACAAAATTGTCGGTGTGCCGGTCATCTGAAAGGTATCACCTACACAATCTGAGTTAAACGCGTCATCGTAGCGCCCAACTTG
Organism: Pricia antarctica; assembly: GCA_011050085.1. Taxonomy (GTDB): domain Bacteria; phylum Bacteroidota; class Bacteroidia; order Flavobacteriales; family Flavobacteriaceae; genus Pricia; species Pricia antarctica_A. Next base: position 106,107 of record DRGL01000079.1, read on the forward strand.
ACCGGGAATCCGTTTTTGCAAATCACCGTTCATTGCGGCAATAAGTCGCATACTTTCTGCGCGTGATGCTGAAATACTTCTTTCTTCATCGTGGGCAGGGGCCAAAAAAGATACCGTTGCGGGATTTGGGGTATTGCCTACGTTGAAAATAGTGCGTTGGTCGTGTAGATTGAAGCAATAATCAGGTAGAAAAGCATCGAAAACGTTTCGCAAGACTACACTCTCCGGCTGTGAACGTTGCTGTGCATCGCGATTCAAGTCCACTTGATTGGCATTAATCCGAGTATATGCTGCCGCTCCATCGGGATTCAGCATAGGTAATATAAGGATGGTGCACGAATCAAGAACCGATTGAGCGGAAGGCGAATTTATTTCCAAAAAATTAACGATATCAAGAACAGCTTTGGTCGTCGTTGACTCATTGCCGTGCATTTGCGACCACATTAAAATTTTCTTTGGTCCTTTCCCGTATTTGATACTTACTATCGACGTTTTCAAAACGGATTCGCCTTCCACCTCCAGATTTCCGAGTTTGACATTTTTATCCAAGAAATCCTTTAGGTGAGGATAGGCAAGGTAACGCCCTTTGATAGCTGAAACTTTAATTGACTTATAATTCTTGGACGTCATGTTTGTAGAATGCAATTTAATGATAATGACAAAGGTAACTTCTTATAAAATTACATCTGTAAACACTAGTATGTTACATTTGTAATTTACAAAAGGAAAGGATTGCCGCTTTAATATACAATTGTAATTCCGACGCATACAGTTTAGCGACGAGCATTCATTTCAAACTTTAAGTATCTATAATTCAGTATAATAATCACTATTATATAATTTGATACTATAATAAAATAAGTGCTTTCAATGCCTTAACATATTTAATATTACAATATTTAGTTTATATTTAGGTCAATCAAAGTTACAATGGTAAACAGCACTGATTTTATTACACGTCTTGAACAGCTTCTAAACTATTATAGTATAAACGCCTCTGCCTTTGCCGATAAAATCGAGGTACAACGGTCCAGCATTTCACATTTACTATCGGGAAGAAATAAGCCAAGTTTAGAATTTGTACTTAAAGTAGTCAAGAATTTCCCCGAGGTGAATCTATATTGGTTACTCAACGGAAAAGGATCATTTCCATCAGTACAAACTACTCAGGAAACTATTCAGGAAGTAGCCCCAATTCCGGCCGATTTACCTTCCCAAAGCAATAGAATTGGTTCTGAAAAACATGTAAGCAAGAAAAGATCGATAGAGCGTATCGTAATCTTTTATTCCGATGGAAGTTTTGAAGCGTATACTGGCTAGTGGGGCCTATTTTATCTAATTTTGATGAGATGAAATATAGAATTATAATTTGCTGCCTGATACCAATACTCCTTGCTTCTTGTTATCAACCTGAAAGAGACTGTCAAGCCTTTAAAGAAGGAAAATTTACGTTTACGACCACCGTTAATGGAGAGGAAAAGACCACCACATTTGTTCGCAGTGAAAATCGCGAAATAGACGTGTTCGAAGGAAAAGCGGATACTTCATCCGTGCGATGGGTCAATGACTGCGAGTATATCTTGAAAAAGATAAACCCTAAGAACAATGCTGAAGAGAAATCCGTACACATTAAAATATTGTCTACTACGGCAGAATCATATCTATTCGAATATGGTCTAGTGGGCGAAACGAAGAAGTCAAGGGGAACAGCCTTTATAAACAAATAGGGACGCATAAATGCGTCCCTATTATCCATATTAAGCCGTTTTAAGAATCAATTAGGTCTACTGTACGCCATTTCAGGGTTCTTGGATTTTTGTTCACGAAAAAGCCGCTGTTGCTGCTTGACCGTTAAAGTACTACCATCGGGGCTCCATCCGGGAGGACCAAAAATGTACATTAGTTTATGCGAGAATTTGTCGGCCTTTTTCACATCGGCCCAAATATCCTTGAACTCATGGGTTAATATCACAATAGGATTATGGGAGTCCGGTGCATGTATGACCCCAAATTTTACTACAACATCGTCATCCAACTCTTTCCACGTGCCGAAAATTTTATCAAAAATATTCAAGAATCCGCCGTGGTTTTTATCCAAATATTCCACATTCTGAGAATGGTGAACTTGATGCATGGTGTGGGTATTGAAAATCTTCTCGATCCATCCCATTTTTGGCACATAGAGCGAATGCAACTGAAATTGCCAGAACGATTCGATAGCCAAACAAAAAATCACGACTTCAACCGGAAAACCGATGGCCGGCATCCACATATAAAAGAAAGGCTTATATAAAAGGGTGAACCATCCATTTCTGATGGCCGTTCCCAAATTAAAGTTATCCGAGGAATGATGCACAATATGCGCGGCCCAGAGCAATCGAATCTCGTGATTCGCGCGATGAAACCAATAATACGTAAAATCATCGGCCAACTGGCAGGCCAAAAACACATACCAGGCGTATCCAAAGGATTCATAGCCCATAATGTTCGTACGGACACCATTAATTTCAGGATTAAAAAGTTCGTAGGTAAAATTAAAGACTACAATGAGAACCGTTACTTTAAGCAGTGGACCCAGTATGGCAGAACCGATACCCATCGCACCACTGGCCAAAAAATCTTTCCATACATACAAATCTTTGTCACCGTGGGTATGGCTGTACGTAATCTCAACTAAAATTAGTGCAATAAAGCAGGGTACTCCGTATACAAGGGGGTTAGTCAAATCCATTCAATCATTTTTTTTCAAAGATACTATATTCATCGCCATTCGGATAAACTATCGGTTGCTTGACCACAAGTTATTATTGGCTATTTTTTCGGAGGATGGCATTCTGTTCTTCCATTAACTTCTCAAGGTTAGATAAAAGCTCTATATTCTTAGGAGTTTCAACCGTTTTATCCTTTGGATCCTCTGCCTTGTCCTTAAATTGGTTGATAAACCTGATAACAATGAAAATTGTAAGGGCTATGATAAGAAAATCGATTAGCACCTCCAACATTTCGCCATAGCCAATAGAAACCTCTTCGACACCTTCGGACGCATTGCGAAGAATATATTTTTTATTGGCCAATTCCACCCCGTCCGTCATAAGTGATAAGGGCGGCATGACTACTCTTTTAACCAAGATATTCACAACATCATTAAATGCGGTACCAATAATAATACCGATGGCCATATCTATCATATTGCCTTTTATGGCAAAGTTCTTGAATTCCTGTAAAAAACTTTTTGAAGCCATTATCCTGTACTAGTTTACGATATAGTTGGGAACGATTTTATTCCTAAAAAATTATTATCGGCATTTAAATTGTTCACTGCCTTAAAACAAGCAATACTGCCAGATTCACTTTAAAAGTTAGAATTTAATCAAAAAGGGTCGGTTGATCCTCGCCAGAATCTTTTTTGGATTTTTTGGATTGCGAATTTAGCCCATTTTCTTTTGATTTATCTTTTGACGAATCTTTGGAGGCCTCTGAATCGTCTGGCAACTCCTTACTAATTTCTGTTTTGGATGAACTACCTTCTGTCTGCTGCTTTTCGTTAGTCCCCTCTATTTCTATTTCCGCATCTGGTGTTGTGGCACTATCTTCTTCTTCTACCACTTCAATATCCTCGGTTTTGGTCGGCTCGGGCAATTCGTAAGGCAAGGATGCTAAGCCGTTAATTTCCAGCACCTTTTCTTTCGTCAATTGATTACCCATCGCAGTAATCCCTTTTATGGCGATAAATTCTTCGAGATTCAAGACCCAATTTTCTTTGCGTTCTTGTCCCCGCTTCTTGGCAAAAACAATTTCTACCCTAGGTCGATAGTCGGTCATGAACCGCTCAAGATAGGATTTTGAATGGTCTGTAAGGATATTTTCTTCTTTATCGGGATTATCGATGAGGAAACGTTTAATGTAGAAAAGTCCTTTCTCTCCTTCCCAATAAATGGCGGAAAGCGGTTTTTTCGGTATCCATTTTTCAAGAATAACAATGTCTTCATCAAAATGAAGGGTAAGTTCAGGAGTTACCGTTTTTACAAGTCCTTTTTGGGTAACAATTAGTAACCGATCACCGCTTCTAAATTCTCCCATAAATTCGCCCCGGTCATCAATATTTAAGCGGCGTACGGTTTCATCGAACCATAATTTTCGTGGTTTGAGGGTCGATAGTCCTTTTTCTTTCAGTTCAATCCGTTTAACGGGGTACTTTGTGACAATATTTCCCTTGGTACGACGGCCCTTAATCAACACGTCGGCAAAATCAAGGTCCCATTTCAATTTCTTTATTTTTCCCGATTGTCGTAAGTTTACAGAAACGGTTTCTGCCTCGCCATTCGGATTGCCTGAAAAGTAGTAAACGATTGTGCCTGGTTTCCCCTTGCCCAAGTCATACAGCTTTTCTCGTGTTATACTGGTGACATTAAAGCGTTTAACATACGTTGATCCACCCTTTCCATCACGATATATCATATTGTAAATGGTACGCCTGTCTTTCTTTTTAAAGATAGCGACATAGATAATGCCTTTTCCCACGAACACTTTGGAATCTACTTTAAAAATCATCATATTCCCTGCTGCGGTAAAGGCAATGATATCGTCGATATCACTACAGTCACCAACGTATTCATCCCTCTTTAGCGAAGTTCCGACAAAACCTTCTTCACGGTTCACATAGAGCTTCGTATTGCGGATGACCACCTTGGTGGCTTCAATATCCTCGAACATCCTAATTTCGGATTTTCGTTCGCGGCCTTTTCCGTATCGTTCTTTCAGGCCTTCAAAATAGGCAATGGCATAGGCTATCAAATGTGCCAAGTGATGCTTCACCTCCGCTATTTTCTGCTCAAGATTATCAAGATTTTGCTGGGCCTTATCCAAATCGAACTTAGAAATTCGTTTGATTCGGATTTCGGTAAGCCGAACGATATCATCTTCGGTTACCGCACGCCTTAAATTTTTCGTAAAGGGTTTAAGGCCCTTGTCGATAGCGGCTATAACCCCTTCCCAAGTCTCTTCATCCTCAATATCACGATAAATACGATTTTCTATGAAAATGCGCTCCAAAGAAGCGAAATGCCATTGTTCTTCCAATTCGGCAAGCTGAATTTCCAATTCTTGCCGCAAGAGGTCAACAGTGGCATCGGTAGAACGCCGAAGCATTTCGGTGACCCCTATGAAAAGCGGTTTATTATCTTCAATGATACAGCCCAAAGGTGAAATAGAGGATTCACAGGCCGTAAAGGCATACAGCGCATCGATGGTTTTATCTGGCGAAATTCCCGGTGGTAAGTGCACCATAATCTCGACCTCGGCCGCGGTATTGTCCTCTATTTTTTTAATTTTTATCTTGCCCTTTTCGTTTGCCTTTAAAATAGAATCGATTAAAGAAGAAGTATTAGTGCCGTAGGGTATTTCACTTATAATCAGTGTCGTTTTAGTATGCTGGGCAATCTTGGCACGAACCCGAATCTTTCCACCACGAAGGCCGTCATTATAATTGGTGACATCAATTATACCGGCGGTGGGGAAATCTGGAAACAGTTTAAATCTTTTACCTTCCAGATGCTTAATAGAGGCATCTATAACTTCTATAAAGTTATGCGGCATTATTTTGGTGGAAAGTCCCACCGCAATCCCTTCCGCGCCTTGGGCCAGTAATAAGGGAAACTTTACCGGAAGGTTTACAGGCTCTCTTTTTCGCCCGTCGTAGGACTGTTGCCATTCGGTAATTTTCGGACTAAAAACAACTTCAAGCGCAAATTTAGAAAGCCGTGCTTCAATATATCTGGAAGCGGCTGCCCTATCACCGGTCAATATATTGCCCCAGTTGCCTTGGGTATCGATTAGAAGTTCTTTCTGCCCTATTTGCACCATGGCATCCGCAATACTAGCATCACCATGGGGATGGTACTGCATCGTATGGCCTACAACATTGGCAACCTTATTATATCGGCCATCGTCAAGGTCTTTCAGGGAATGCATGATACGCCGTTGCACGGGTTTGAAACCGTCTTCGATCGCGGGTACAGCTCGCTCAAGAATAACGTAGGAGGCGTAATCCATGAACCAATCTTTGTACATGCCACTTACGCGGGTGAGAGCATCCTGCGGCTCTGTATCTTCGCCTGCGGTAGGTGATTCCTGATTTTCAATGGGTCGGTCACTACTACCTTCAGGCGTTGCTTCCTCTCCCTTAGGTTCGCCTTCCTCTCCGGCAGGTAAGTTCAGTTCGTCATTCTCATCCATCAAAAAATAATCGTATTATATTGTTTTGTAATTAGTTTTCTTCGATTAGGTCAACTTCTACTTTAAGGTTTTCGATGATAAATTCCTGTCGGTCCGGGGTATTTTTGCCCATGTAGAATTTTAATAGTTGCTCGATGGACATGGCCTTATCCAACATGACCGGCTCCAAACGAATGTCATCTCCGATAAAATGTTTGAACTCATCGGGGGAAATTTCCCCTAAACCCTTAAATCGGGTTATCTCTGGTTTTCCAGATAGCTTTTGCAACGCATCCCTTCGCTCCTCTTCGCTATAGCAATAAATGGTTTCTTTTTTGTTCCGGACCCTAAATAATGGCGTTTGTAAAATATATAAATGGTTCTCCTTAATCAGTTCAGGAAAAAACTGCAGAAAAAATGTTATCAATAAAAGCCTAATGTGCATACCATCGACATCGGCATCCGTTGCAATGACAATATTATTATAGCGCAAATCCTCCATCGACTCCTCAATATTCAAGGCGGCCTGTAGCAGGTTGAACTCCTCATTTTCGTATACTATTTTTTTGGACATGCCGTAAGAATTGAGCGGCTTGCCCCGTAGGCTGAAAACGGCTTGGGTATTCACATCCCTTGATTTAGTAATCGAACCCGAGGCAGAGTCCCCCTCGGTTATGAACAGCGTACTTTCCAATCGACGGTCGTTCTTCATGTCTTCAAGGTGCACGCGGCAATCCCGAAGCTTTTTATTGTGTAGGTTTGCTTTCTTGGCCCTATCCCGTGCCAGTTTTCGAATTCCGGATAGTTCTTTACGCTCCTTTTCCGCCATGATGATCTTACGCTGAAGCTTATCTGCGGTTACCGGATTTTTATGCAGGTAATTATCTAGATATTTACCCACAAAATCGTTGATATAAGTTCGTACGGTCGGAAATGCCCCCCCCCATATCGGTTGAACCCAATTTCGTCTTGGTCTGGCTTTCGAAAACAGGCTCCATTACCTTAATGGAAATGGCCGAAATAATAGACTTTCGAATATCGGAAGCGTCATAGCTTTTCCCATAGAAATCGCGAATGGTGCGAACCAGCGCTTCGCGAAACGCCGACTGATGGGTACCGCCCTGTGTGGTATGCTGGCCATTGACGAACGAATGGTATTCTTCGCTATACTGTGTCTTACTATGGGTTAATGCGACCTCGATGTCCTCCCCCCTAAGATGTATCACCGGATAGAGCATATCGTCCACGTTATTATTTTCCTCCAATAAATCTTTAAGTCCATTCTCGGAAAAGAATTTTTCCCCGTTAAAAATGATGGTCAAACCCGGATTGAGATAGACATAATTCTTAAGCATCCGCTCTACATACTCATTTCGGTATTTGTATTTCTTAAAAATGGCCTCATCGGGCGTAAAAGTGACTTTGGTGCCTCTGCGCCGTGTCGTTTCTTCGAGCAAGTCTTCATTCTGAAGTTCTCCAATAGCGAATTCGGCGGATTTCGATTTACCGTCTCGCGTACTTTCCACTCTAAAAAAACTGGACAGTGCATTTACTGCTTTGGTACCGACCCCGTTTAGCCCCACTGATTTCTTAAAGGCACGGGAATCATATTTACCTCCTGTATTCATCTTGGAGACCACATCGACTACCTTTCCCAAGGGAATGCCACGGCCATAGTCACGAACGATGACACGTTCGCCGTGAATGGATATTTCGATAGTCTTTCCAGCGCCCATTACGAACTCATCGATACAGTTGTCGATGGTTTCCTTTAATAAAATATAGATTCCGTCGTCGGCGGAAGATCCATCGCCCAATTTACCGATATACATACCGGGCCGAAGGCGAATATGCTCTTTCCAGTCCAGCGAGCGGATATTATCTTCAGTATATTGGCTATTGTCGGACATGGGTGGGGTTTTGCAAGTGTTGCTAAAGATAAGGCGGATGGTAAAAATAGGAAACCCCTAAGCAGTAAAGTAATTAACAATGAAAAGGGATGGTTTGTTGATAGCGCAACCCTTTTTAGATTAGGGGTATTTACGATTGGTAGGCATGCATTCATTTATAAAACGATACAACATGTATTGAAGTAAGACCAATTATAAGTCGGGAATGACAAATTTTTCCAATTGATTTCTTTACATTTCAGCTTACAAAAGAACTATATGGACTTTATCGATTACTACAAAGTTTTAGGGCTGGATAAAACAGCGTCGAAAGCGGATATCAAAAAAGCATATCGCAAGTTGGCACGCAAGCACCATCCGGATCTTAACCCAAATGATAAGGAGGCGCAGCGTAAGTTTCAGCAAATCAACGAGGCGAACGAAGTATTGAGCGATGATGACAAAAGAAAGAAGTTCGATAAATACGGTAAAGAATGGCAGCATGCGGATGCGTATGAGGAAGCCCAGAAAAGACAATCCGCTTCCGGCGGTTTCGGCGGTGGCTTTGGAGGGGGCGGTCGACAGCAGGGTTCTGGAGATTATGCGGGGAGTGAATTTTCCGATTTCTTCGAGTCTATGTTCGGGGGTGGTGGACCCTCAAGTAATCGTACAGGTCGAGGTGCTCGCCAATTTAAGGGCCAGGACTTTAATGCAACGCTTCGCTTGAACCTTACGGATATTCTAAGTGCACAAAAACAGACTATCGACCTCGGAAAGAAAAAAATTCGGTTGACCATTCCCGCTGGTGTTGAAGATGGGCAGACCATAAAAATTAAGGGATACGGAAGCGAAGGCATGAACGGAGGTCCTAAAGGGGATTTGTACCTGACCTTTCAAGTGTTTAACGATACTGCCTTTCAACGTGTTGGTGACGACCTTTTCAAGTTGGTTGAAATCGATTTATATAAAGCGCTACTGGGCGGTGAGATACAGGTCGATACCTTAAGTGGTAAAGTGAAGCTGAACCTAAAACCGGAGACCCAAAACGATACCAAGGTCAAGTTAAAAGGCAAGGGTATGCCAAAGTACAAACAGGCCGATACACATGGCGACCTGTATGTCACTTATAAAGTTTCGATACCTAAAAATTTATCGGATAGGGAAAAAGAGCTGTTTACAGAACTTTCAAAATTAAGGGATTGACCTTGAGTCCTCCTAAAAATGGATATTAATTTTCCCACGAATGTGGGTTTAGCACATTAAAATGGAACATCAAAACTATATCTTAGTCAGCCACTATTGCGAGCGAACCCATATTCCAAATACCTTTATAGAAGCTTTAAACGAATATGGTCTGATACGATTCCAACAGGTTGAAACAGGAATTTATATTTTGGATGAGGAGATTCCCGAAATCGAACGTTTTGATCGTTTGTACAATGACTTGGGTATCAATTTAGAAGGTCTGGATGCATTGAACCATATGCTGGGAAAACTTCGTGCTATGGAAAATGAGATGAATCTGCTTCGAAATAGACTACGTCTGTATGAATAGCGAACCTATTGTGAAGTCAAATTTATAGTCCCAAATATTAGGTTTTGTCTTCAATCCACTCTTAAAATTTCCTGCTTCATACAAGGGATTTAAAGAAAGAAGAACATTTAGGATATTAGACATGATTAACATGTAATTTGAAGAATTCCTATAGCAATTTGTGTAAAGTAAAACCTAATTTATAGAATCAATACGCCTTTCAAATTACACGTTGAACCGGAAATGCATAACATCACCATCCTTAACAACATATTCCTTTCCTTCAATTTTCATCTTTCCAGCTTCCTTGACTTTGGCTTCGCTACCAAAATTGACATAATCGGCATACGAAATTACCTCGGCGCGAATAAATCCTTTTTCGAAATCCGTATGGATCACTCCCGCCGCCTGAGGTGCCGTCGCACCGACCGGAATAGTCCAAGCACGGACTTCCTTCTCACCCGCAGTAAAATACGTGTCTAGATTTAACAAACGATAAGCGCCACGAATCAATTTTGCCGAGCCCGGTTCGGTAAGTCCCAAATCCTCAAGAAACATTTGGCGTTCTTCGTAAGTTTCCAATTCTGTGATGTCAGCTTCTGTGCCGACAGCTAAAACCACTACTTCGGCTTTCTCACCGGCAACGGCCGCCTTTACTTTGTCTACATATTCGTTTCCCGTAGCGGCGGATTCTTCATCAACATTACAGACGTACATTACGGGCTTGTCCGTAATAAACTGTAGTGGGTTCACGAACTCAATGCGTTCGTCCTTAGAAAATTCAATCGCCCGTATTGAAGTCCCACTTTCAAGTCCTGTTTTTATTTTGACAAGTACGGCTTCCTCTTTCTGAGCCTCTTTATTGCCGGTCTTGGCAGCGCGTTTGACCTTGTCAAGTTTCTTTTCAACAGTCTCAAGATCTTTTAACTGAAGCTCCATGTCTATGGTCTCCTTATCCCGTATCGGATTTACCGATCCGTCTACATGTACAATATTATCATTATCGAAACATCGGAGCACATGCAAAATCGCGTCCGTCTCCCGAATATTCCCAAGAAATTGGTTACCCAAACCTTCCCCCTTACTTGCACCTTTCACTAGCCCAGCAATATCGACAATTTCCACCGTAGCCGGTAAAACGCGTTGTGGATTGACCAGCTCTTCCAATTTCAAAAGCCTTTCATCCGGAACATTGACTACACCGATATTGGGCTCGATAGTACAAAATGGGAAATTTGCGCTCTGGGCCTTCGCGTTGGATAGACAGTTAAATAGGGTGGATTTACCAACGTTGGGCAATCCGACGATACCTGCTTTCATTTTTTATAATTTGACCTGCCGCTACGGCAAGCGGATATTTATGTATTCTAAAATTTATAACCCGCTAATGCGGTTATCAATCTAAAGATGGCAAAAGCCCATCAGGTGAATTTTTAAAATTCGCTGCAAAGATAGTTTTTTTAGCTTGTATTTGGTCTTGTGCACGACCCTTGACGTATGTGACCAAAATTAGGATCAAAGATTTTTCAAAATAATATGCAAGCATATGATAATAGTATAATAAAAACGCTTGATTCCCATTTTTACTTAAATAAAATATCAATAACGTTGAATATTTTTCGATTTTTAAGTTTTTTTTAATAATCTATACTTATATTGGTCAATTATAATTCCTACGCAAGCATTTTATAATAGTATTTCATCCGTTGCAACTACAAACTCAAAATCACTAATACATAACAATTAGAATCTAAACTTATGAAAGTAAAACAATTGCTTCCAATGGCCTTCTCAAGTTTCCTCGTAATGGGAACATTGAATACAAAGGCCGCAAACTCTGAACCTGGCCACTCGCCCATTCCCTTAGAAATTTTGAAAAAAAATGCATTTCAAAGCATTGTTGTGGGAAAGGTCATCGATAAAGACGGCATGGCGCTGGCAGGTGTAAATATTGTCGAAAAAGGTACTACGAACGGTGTAACTACAGATTTCGATGGAAATTTTGAAATCTCAGTAGCAAGCGATGCCATTCTTGTATTTAGTTATATCGGTTTTACATCTATAGAGGAAGCCGTTGCAGGAAGATCCGAAATCGCTATCACATTAGATGAAGGCGGCGTTCAGCTTGAGGAAATGATTGTCGTAGGCAGTAGAACAGCCCCTAGAAGTAATACGGATACCCCCTTACCCGTAGATGTGGTAGGCGTAAAAGAATTACAATCTACAGGGCAGCCGACATTTGACAAGGCCCTACAATATCGTATACCTTCATTTAACACGGTGCAAACTCCTGTAAACGATGCTACCTCTTTATTAGACCCTTATGAAATTCGAAATATGGGACCTAGTAGAACCTTGATTTTGATCAATGGTAAACGCAAAAACCTTAGTGCCCTGCTATATACACAGACCTCTCCGGGACGAGGGGAAACAGGTGCTGATATTTCTGCCATTCCTACGGAAGCCATTAAAAGAGTTGAAATTCTTCGCGATGGTGCATCGGCCCAATATGGATCGGATGCTATCGCAGGGGTCATGAACATTATTTTGAAGGATAGTCCGAATGACGGTTCTGCAACGGTACGCTTAGGCGTTACTTCCGAAGGAGATGGTGAAATGTTCGGTGTTGCCATCAATAACGGTAGTTCTATAGGTGAAGATAAAGGCTTTGTAAACTACACGGTTGACCTTTCAAAAGTAAACTTGGCCAACAGACCTGGTACGGTGAATGCGGCTGGCGAAGCCGCTGATTTCGGTGCCGATATTGCCGATGTACAAGAATTTTTGGGTCGTGTGCCGGATGCAGGCAATATCAATGGCTCCCCAGAAACCGCAGCTGCAAAGTTTTCGGTGAATTTCGGTTATGACCTAAGTGCGAATACAGAACTTTATGCGAACGCTGCTTATGTTTATAAATATGTAAATAGCTTTGCCAACTATAGAACTCCCTATTGGAGAACTGTTGAAGAATATCCATATTTGGCCGATTTCTTCCCTGGGAACAATCCGAATAATCCCGGTGGTTACGATGGATATGTTCCTACGTTCGAAGGTTTGTTAAGCGATTATAATGGCACAGTCGGTTTTCGATCGATAATCAACGACTGGAACATCGATGCCAGTTTTACAACCGGTGGAAATACCCAGACGTATAAAGTAAACCAAACCCACAACAGGAATATTGTATTTTCCCCTTCCACATTTATTGATGCCAATGGAAATGGTACGGTTGAAGATGGTGAACTCACTGAAGGCTCCGAACTATATCGGGAGAATAGTCAGCAGTCTTTTGATCCGGGCGGAACAAGGTTTAGCCATAATGTGGGTAATATTGATATTTCTAGGTTGTTGTCCGATAAGGTTAGTTTCGGTATCGGTGCCGAGTTTAGAACCGAGACCTTTGAAGTCATCGAAGGCGAACTGGCATCTTACGATGGTGGTGGAGCAGATTCATTTGCAGGTGCCTCCCCTCAGAATTCCGGTAAATTCAATCGATATAATATCGGTGGTTATTTGAGTTTAGACTATGATGTGACCGATGCGTTCTTATTGAGCGGTACGATTAGAACAGAAAATTATTCTGATTTCGGTAACACGTTTATTTATAAATTCAGCTCACGCTACAAAATTAGCGATGCGTTTACATTGCGTGGATCGCTTTCATCGGGCTTTAGAGCACCCACTCTACATCAAATATACACGCAAAAAGCACAGTACTCGTTTGTTCCAGGACAAGGTATACAAGTGGGTGGTTTAATTAATAACGTCTCTACACAGGCGAAATTATTGGGTATACCTCAACTTGATGCTGAAACATCGAATAATTTTACAATTGGCGGGGGCGGTAAAGTTGGCAAGTTCAGCTACACTGTCGATTATTACAATATTGCCGTTAAAGACCGTATCGTTTTGAGCACCGAAATTGGCCCAACGGATGCTGGAAATACAGCGCTTGATGATATTTTGACTAACAATAACCTTTCGGACGTCAGTTTCTTCGTTAATGCTATTGACACCAAAACTTCAGGTGTCGACGTAGTGCTTGCCTATAATAACCTTGCAGTTGGCGCGGGACAACTGGGCTTTAACCTTTCTGGAAACTATACGATACAAAACGAACGTGACGGTGCGGTCAACAATCCTACTTTGGTCGAACAAGCGGGCCAATCTGTAGTAAACGAGACCCAAGAGGCATTATTCTTTACTTCAAGACCCCAAACCAAATGGATCTTCGGGATAAATTATGATATTAACAAGTTCGGCTTTTCCGTCAACAATACATATTTCGGAAAGACGAAGTTCCAACAACAAGGTTTGAGCAATGATTTATTTACAGAGTTCACCCCAAAAACGGTTACCGATCTAGGCATCAATTTTAGTGCTACGGAAAAATTCACAATTGCCTTAAACGTCAACAATATTTTCAACGTATTGCCTGAGTGGAGTTTTCAGTCTAAAAACGCAGCAGGAAATGCTATATTGGCAGATGCGGCACAATTGCAAAATCAATCTAACTTGATTACTTTCAACCAGAGATATTCACAAATGACCTATGACGGTTTTCACTTTAGTCAATTGGGTACAATGCTGAATCTGTCATTGAACTACAAGTTTTAAGCTGATTGACATAGTTAACCTTACAAAGCTGTCTAGCCATAGACAGCTTTTTTTATACCTTACGTTTTATGAAGAACCAAATCGTCTTACAGGGTATTTGTTATGATGACAAATCATCTTTTATGAAGGGACCTGCTTTGGCACCGCCTCTGATTCGGAAAGCCTATCGTAGTGATTCTGCCAATTATTTTTCCGAATCGGGCCTTGAATTGAAACCTGAACTATTTGAAGATAAAGGTGATTATACGATTGCGGAATATTTTGAAATTGAATCTCTCACGCTTAAATGTATCGAACAAAAGCGGCCCCTAATATCTTTGGGCGGGGATCATTCCATAACCTACCCTATACTTAAGGCATTTTACAAAATTTACGGACAAATAGACGTAGTGCATATTGACGCCCATGCCGATTTGTACCATGAATTCGAAGGGGACAGATACTCCCATGCCTGCCCTTTTGCCAGAATAATGGAAGATAAAATAGCAAGTAGGTTAGTACAAATTGGCATACGAACCCTAAATACGCACCAAAAAAATCAAGCGGAAAAATTTGGTGTCGAAATGCTCGAAATGAAAAATTTCGAGATTAATCGTTTGCCCAAATATGATCACCCCATTTATCTTTCGTTGGATATGGATTGTCTTGATCCGGCTTTCGCCCCGGGAGTTTCCCACCACGAACCGGGCGGTTTAACTACTAGACAATTATTACATATCCTTCAAAAAATTAACGTTCCAATAATCGGCGCCGATATTGTAGAGTACAACCCAAACAGGGACCTTAATGGAATGACCGCCATGGTAGCCGCAAAGGTAGTAAAGGAAATTGCCGCGCAAATGCTCGTAAATTCCTAATATCTAAGATTCCGGATGCATGAATGCCTGCTTTGTCAGCAGGGTCTCTTCACTTTCTACGTGGTCTTCATCTGGTACACAACAGTCTACCGGACATACCGCAGCACATTGAGGCTCTTCGTGAAAGCCCATACATTCAGTACATTTATCGGGCGAGATATAGTAAATTTCGTCGCTAATAGGTTCTTGAACATCTTCGGCATTCACAGCTTTGCCGTTGGGCAATACCACATCGCCTTCCAAAGAAGTGCCATCACCATAGCGCCATTCATCGGCACCTTCATATATTGCAGTGTTTGGGCACTCCGGCTCGCAAGCCCCGCAATTGATACATTCATCAGTTATAACTATTGCCATCTTTTCTATTTTAGCCGCACGTTATACGGTTTCTTTTCAAAGTAGATGCTACCCACTTCAAAAACTATTTTTATGATAAGTATGCTTACTTTTGCATCTTTGATGACAAAGGTAAAGACTAGACCCTTGTATCGCAAATCTATTCTATGAACGAACACCAACGAATTTTAAGTGCTTTTGTAAAACTTGGGAAATTTCTTCGAGAGTATTCATATATCGAGGACCATCAGAACAACTGGTCGCAAAAATTAAAGGATACAATCACCTTGGCCGAGCATAAAAACGGTTGGTTTATAGAAGACAATGTACGTTTTGCATTGAAAAGTTGGGGTAATCTATTGAAGGAAGATCAACTAGAGACTTGGCTTTCTACTTATGATTTAAACCTAAGTCAAAGAAAATCAGTCGCAGTTATAATGGCTGGCAATATACCTATGGTCGGTTTTCATGATTTACTGGCTGTACTATTGACCGGTAATCGGGCTATGATAAAACTATCTTCCAATGATAATGTACTAATTTCATTTATAAGGAATTACCTTATTTCCATTGAACCCTTGTTTAAGGATTTAATTTTTGTAGTTGAAGGCAAAATGGAAGGTTTTGATGCCGTTATTGCTACAGGAAGTAACAATACCGCTCGCTATTTTGAATATTATTTCGGAAAAGTTCCGAATATCATACGGAAAAACCGAAACTCCATTGCCGTGCTTACCGGAAACGAATCAAAAGCACATTTGGAAGCCTTGGGAGAAGATATTTTCCGCTATTATGGACTGGGATGTCGGAGCGTTTCTAAATTATTCGTTCCGGAAGGCTATACTTTTGAACCTTTTTTCGAATCTATTTATACCTATCATCCTATCGTCGAAAGACAAAAATATGCCAATAACTACGATTATAATAAAGCCGTTTATTTAATGTCTGAATTTGAGATCTTAGACAATGGTTTTTTAATTTTAAAGGAGGATGAAAGCTATGCTTCGCCAATAGCTTCCTTATTTTACGAAAAATATGATAACCTTGAAACGTTGAGGGAACGATTAAAAAGGGAAAAAAACCAGCTGCAATGTATCGTTGGAAACGGTGTTTTGGAAAATGAAACGCCTTTTGGCCACACGCAAAATCCATCCTTAACAGATTATGCCGATGGTGTGGATACTATTGAATTTCTTCTAAATATCAATTAAATCCTAAATTTTAATCGATTATTAAAAAATTCCGTTTATCCCAAAAAATAAATTCTTGATATTCTAGTTCACCAAGTTTTCGCATGTATGTAGCAGAAACTAACAGAATTATCAATTTTTGATGCAGGTTTTTCCTAAAAATTTCAAGACCTTTAGCGACATTTTGGGTAATTTTTCATGCTAAATGATTATCCAAAACAGGTATAACATAGGAATATAATTAAATCAACAATTCAGTAATCCAACTATGAAAAAACATAATTTTAGCGCAGGACCCTGTATTTTGCCACAAGAAGTACTTTTAAAGGCTTCGGCGGCAGTTATGGATTTAGATAATTCAGGATTATCCATAATTGAAATTTCACACCGTAGTGCCGCATTTGTCGAGGTAATGGAAAAAGCAAGGAGTCTTTCCTTAGAACTATTAGGGCTGGAAGGCAAAGGATATACCGCTTTATTTCTGCAAGGAGGCGCTAGTCTTGAGTTTCTTATGGTCGCCTATAATCTTCTCGAAAAAAAAGCTGGATATCTCAATACGGGAACATGGAGCGACAAGGCCATCAAGGAAGCTAAACTTTTCGGTGAGGTCATCGAAGTGGGTTCTTCAAAAGATAAAAATTTCAAATATATTCCTAAAGGATATACCGTACCATCAGGACTCGATTATCTGCACGTCACATCCAACAATACCATTTTCGGAACGCAAATAAAAGAATTTCCAAAAACGGATGCGCCCTTAATATGTGATATGAGTTCCGATATATTCTCGCGACAGCTAGATTTTTCCCAATTCAGCTTGATCTATGCTGGCGCTCAAAAGAACATGGGTCCAGCTGGCACAACGCTGGTTGTGGTAAAGGATGATATCTTAGGTAAAGTCTCACGCAAAATTCCCTCAATGTTGGATTATCAGGTTCATATTTCTAAAGATAGTATGTTCAATACTCCCGCCGTATTCCCAGTATATACCTCAATGTTGACCTTAGAGTGGCTGAAAAATTTGGGAGGTATAGATGCGATAGCTGAAATTAATGACAAAAAAGCCCAATTGATTTACTCGGAAATTGATCTGAATCCTGTTTTTGAAGGCTATGCCGCGAAGGAAGATCGTTCTACGATGAACGCCACTTTTAATTTGACCGATGAAAAATTCAAAGCGCCTTTCGACGCCATGTGCAAAGAGGCGGGCATTGTTGGTATTAACGGCCACCGTTCGGTGGGAGGCTACCGTGCATCAATGTACAATGCACTTTCTCTTGAAAGCGTAGGCGTATTGGTCGATATAATGAGTGAAATGGAGAGAAAATCATGAAAATACTTGCAAACGACGGCATAGCGCAATCTGGTATCGATGCTCTTGAAAATGCTGGTTTTGAAACCATCATCGTAAACGTAGCACAAGAGCAGCTTCAGGATTATATCAATACAAATAAGATTAACGCACTTTTGGTTCGCAGCGCCACCAAAGTGCGCAAAAGTTTAATTGACCACTGCCCCACCCTAAAACTTATTGGGCGAGGTGGCGTTGGCATGGACAATATTGATGTTGAATATGCACGCAAAAAAGGACTGCATGTAATCAATACACCGGCCGCCTCTTCGGCCTCTGTCGCCGAATTGGTATTTGCCCATTTTTTCGGTGGCGTGCGTTATTTGCATGATGCCAATAGAAATATGCCCCTTGAGGGAGACAGTAAGTTTAAGCAATTGAAAAAGTCTTATGCCGGCGGCACCGAACTTCGGGGCAAGACTTTAGGTATAATCGGCTTAGGGAGAATTGGAAAGGCCACAGCAAAATTGGCCATTGGGGTAGGAATGAAAGTTATTTATCACGATCCTTACATCGATGAAGCAAGTCTCGAAATACCCTTTTTTGACGGACGTTCTATGACGTTCAATTTACAATCTTCTCCAAAAACCGAAGTACTAAAAGCCTCAGATTTTATCACTTTGCACGTGCCCGCCCAAAAAGAGTATGTTATTGGTAAAAAGGAATTTGAAGTCATGAAATCCGGGGTAAGTATTGTAAACGCTGCTCGAGGCGGTGTTTTAGACGAAGTCGCATTGGTCGATGCCCTTGAAACTGGTAAAGTGGCCTTTGCCGGCCTTGATGTGTATGAATCGGAGCCATCTCCTGAAATACGTATTTTAATGCATCCGAAAATTTCGTTAACCCCACATATCGGTGCAGCTACAGGAGAAGCTCAAAGTCGAATAGGAAAAGAATTGGCAGATCAAGTAATCGAACTTCTAACATAACCAAATGGCTGTTTTAGAAAAGATTCAATTTAAAACAGAAATTAAATTTTATCTAGACGCGTATCAGTTTCTAAACAAAAGGCTTAACAACCCCACTTAAATCTTTACTTGAGCCTCAAGTTGATATTTTTGTAATCCGCCAACTCTTTAGAAAAAATTCTTTTTCGTACATTGTTCTTTCAACTCAAACACTATACAACATGTCAGGATTATTGGATTTACTAAGTAGCCCTACGGGCAAACAATTAATACGTGGCGTAGCCGACCAAACCGGAAACTCTACCGATCAAACGGGAAGCGTTCTTACAATGGCATTGCCGCTATTAATGGGCGCAATGAAGAAAAACGCCTCAACGCAAGAGGGCGCACAAGGTCTTATGAGTGCACTATCAAACAAACACGATGGAAGCATTCTCTCTAACTTGGGCGGCCTGTTTGGAGGGGGCGTCGATCAGTCCGTCAAAGAAGATGGCGCAGGAATTCTAGGTCATGTGTTCGGGGGCAAACAGAGCCAAGTGCAAAACGCATTGAGCCAAAAATCGGGTTTGGATGCCGGTTCGATCGCTACTATACTTCAGGTAGCCGCTCCCATCTTAATGGGAATGATCGGTCAGCAGAAACAAAAGCAGAATGTTAGTGACCCCGGTGGCCTTCAAAGTCTTTTGGCTAGTATGATGGGCGGTGGCCAACAGGCCGATAAGCAGCAGTCACTAATCGAATCCTTTCTAGATTCAGATGGTGATGGTAGCATTCTTGATGACGTTGCCTCATTAGCACTAGGGGGCAAGAAAGGTGGGCTTGGCGGTTTATTAGGTGGGCTTTTCGGAAAATAAATTCCTTACTTATTCAAAAACTTAGCAAAAATTAACCGCATGGAATCATGCGGTTTTTTTGTATCTTTTTGGAACGGTTCTTGGGATATGTAATATAAAGAAATGATGAGAAAATTATCCTTACAACTATGTCTATTGACTTTGCTCTTCATCGTCGTAGCGAGTAGCTGTACAAGTACAAAAAAGGTTGTTGAAGTATCCGACAATGAACGCATGGCTTTCGACCAAAAGGAAGGTGATACGGTTAAGATTGCAAGCGACAGTACCGAATATGAAATTATCATTATAGACCCAGGCTTCAACACTTGGCTTTTAAGCATCGCGAAACCTGAAGGATATTATAGCCAATCGTATCTAGAAAATCGAAACCAAATTCTGGTTACCAACTGGAACCAGAGAGCCATGCAGCCTATGAGGTATGATGGTAATTTGTATGAAATGCAAATCAATTATAATAATAATACCGATTACGGATATGAAGTAAACTATAAGCTCTACAACTATTTTGTCTATTTCCAAAGAAAATACAACCAGCGTCTAGGCCCATGGCTCCCTCGAATATAGATAAGAGTCGTTCTTTTTTTATATTGGGATATATACCTACATTTGCAGGCTTAAATCCCATATAATGAATAAAGTTATTTTGTTTCTCATTTTAATGATAGGTTTCATGGCCTGTAACCAAAAACCTGAGGGTTTTACTATTAATGGTAATCTTCGTGGTGAGGTAGAGAATGGCACCCAAATTTTTCTCAGAACCATTGGTGAAAATAATCAACCAGTGGATATTGATACCGCTAAAGTAGAGAATGGAAAATTTAAGTTTACCGGGGTTGCAGAAACACCTGAACTCAATTATATTTTTATCGACAAGCTACCTGGCTACACAGCAATAATCCTGGAAAATGGGGACATTCAGCTCGAGTCACAAAAGGATAGCCTTGGGTATGCAAAAATAGATGGTACTCCACAGAATGAGATTTTTGCCAAGTACATGCAGAAATCGAGAGAACTTACCCTACAAGCACAGTCCATTAGAGAAGACATGGACCAGGCAAATGCAAAGAGAGATTCCGCCACGGCCAGATCTTTAGAGGACGAAATGGTAGAATTACAGGAAGAATACGAAAATTTTGAACTTGATTATATAAAGAGTCATCCCGAAGCGCTGATTTCTGCACTTCTGATAGATCGAGCTCTTGGAACTGGTGCCGTTACAGTAGAGGAGGCGAAGGCTATGTATGAAAAGTTATCTCCTGAAATTAAAAAAACAAAAGTTGCTATCACTATCCAAGAGCGTCTTGATAGTAAGGAGCAGTCCGAAGCTAATGCCAAGAATACAACTATTGGTGCAAAAGCACCTGATTTCACCGCACCTACTCCCGATGGTAAGGAGCTGGCGCTGAAAGATGCACTAGGCAAAATAACTTTAGTAGATTTTTGGGCGGCTTGGTGTAAGCCTTGTCGTGCTGAAAATCCCAATGTGCTTAGGGTGTATGAAAAGTATCATGACAAGGGATTGAACATTTTGGGAGTTTCTTTAGACAGGACTGCGGAAGCTTGGAAAAATGCCATCGAAGCTGATGGCTTAATCTGGCAACATGTTTCGCATGTCGCTTACTTTAATGACCCCATTGCTAAATTATACAACGTAGATGCCATACCCGCCGCTTTTCTTTTGGATGAAAATGGCGTTATCATTGCAAAAAACCTTCGGGGTCAGGCGCTCGAAGAAAAAGTGGCCGAACTTCTCAATTGATTCAATAACTGAACGCTAAGATGTCAACTTCAATCTGATAATTTTTAGTTTTAGGTTGTTTCGAAGTGATGGTTAAAATTGATTTAGTTGTAATTCTGATTGTTGCTACCATATTTTAAGTAGACCATTCGTGCCCACAAGACTAAAGAAGTGATTAGATAGCAGATTTTACATTTTTCCAATCAAATGGTTATTTTGATAAAACGCTATTCAATTAAAAACCCCGATGGAATTTTTCCGTCGGGGTTTTTCAATTAATATCATTCCTATCACTAGAACTTATTACGTAGGTCGTTGAACGTACCTTTTACCTCTGAACTATTGGATTGGATTACCTCTCCAAAAATGTTAGCAATGGAATTTGCACCAATGAATTGCAAGGTGGCACCATCTTCAAGTACCAAATCACCGTAGATGGTCATAGTACCTTCAATACGCAAGGTTGCGTTTTCGGCTACGGTGACGTTTTTTCTTTTGGTATTTCGACCAATAAAAATAGAACCGTTCATCTCGAAAAGCCCGTTAGCATTAACGTCAATTCCATTATTAACTGACCAAGTTCCGCACAGTAAAAGCGAACCGTCCACTGAAATACTATTAAAATACTTTGATCCTTTATATGCTTCCGTTTCACCTTGTGCGACGCTTAAATTGGTCGAACCTTGATAAGAGGATAGTTCGGCACATCTAGCTTCTAAACTGGCACTGGGCCGATTTAATTTTACGATTTGTAGACCCGCTTTTCCTGAGGCAGCAAAAGCATAATCACCTTTTGAAGCTACAAAATTGATGGATCCGTTTAAATCCAATACGCCAACCATGTCGGTATTGTCGCCCTGATCTTCGGAAATACTAAGTCCCGCCCCACCATTGGCCATAAATACTACATTTTCGTTTACGGCAACAGCATTAGTAACAATATCGCTCTGCGCAGTACCTTCAGGATTAATTAATATAGGTAGGTACTTTTTGAAACTACCGGATTTAGTATAGATACCGGCACCTTTGGAACCTTCGGAAACAAATACTTCCTGATCGGTAATGGCGATTGTACGTTTTGCAAAGTCGCCAAAATCGGAATCGATTGAAATTTCATTTATAATGCCGAAGTTCGAATCTAAAAAGCGCACACCTGAACTACCGTCCAAGATTGCATAATCACCAGAATCTAGAGCAATTGAACGTATATCGGCAAATGCTGCCTCTTCTTTGACAGAGAAATCTGATTTGTTATAAGCGACTAAATATCCATCTTTACCACTACTTACTAATACCGCATCCGAAGTTACTTTTACATCGGTCGCATTAAATCCTTCCTGAAATCCGAAACTTAATTCTGTAGTGGTATTCATTATTCCATTGGAAACTGGAATCTTGACCAGAAAAGAATTCGCCGTCGCGCGTACCGATTTTTCTGAATCTACACCTCCGACCGCATATACGTATCCATCATTATATTCGATAGCATTTATATCAGCATTCGTGTAGTATAGCCGTGAGGTAAGTACAGGGTTGGTCGGATCACCGACAAAAATGATATCTATAGCTCCGGCATAACCATCCTCTACCGTATTATAAGATACATAGGCATAATTGCCATCGACATGAACATGTGAGGCACCTAGATTTTCTGCACCGCTATATGATGGTGCTTCGACACGGGCCACTAAAGTCAATGGATAATCGCCTGCTTGCGCATCGACTTTTGCAGTCTTTCCAGAAAGTTGGTCTTCCCCTGAAATTACCAGAACACCGGCATCATCGTATAGTATACTGCTCTTTAGGACGGATTCCCTTCCTTCTGTAGTAATATCTTCAGAACCATCGCTATATACGGTTGTCTCGTCACTACAAGATATTATAGTAAAGGCCACCATGGCCATAAAAGAAATTTTATTCATACTAAAGTAGGTTTGTTATTTGGAATTTTGGGCTCCAATACCTACTTAAACGGCAAAACTAAGTTGAGGGTATACTGATTTCTTTTTATTCGATGAAATGCACGGAAAGGTGTTGTAGTGGATTTATTATAATCAATTAGTACTAATGAACCCAATTGGCATTATGGCACTAAAGACTATTCGCCATTTGAGAACGCATCCTATTACAAAGCCTTTGATTAGACATTTTATATCTTGCCCATCTTCTGCATAGCAAAAAGAATTACTATAGGTATGGCCAGAAGACCGACCATAAGGGTTTCAGTAAATATTAGATTGGGCATAAACAATAAGGTCAAGGCAAATCCCCCAATGGCCCCACCAAAATGAGCGGTATGACCAATATTTCCCAAACGGCTTTTCATCCCATAAATGGAGTAGAGCAAATACCCGATACCCACCACATAGGCTGGGATTGGAATTGGAATAAACATCAAAAAGAGATCCATTCCCGGCTGTAAGAGAATTGCGGCATACAAAATTCCGGTCACTGCCCCACTTGCACCTACGGCACTATAATGGGGCTCATTCTTATGGAAAAATATAGCCAGTAGGCTTCCGGCAACTAAACTGGCAAAATAGATACCGATGAATTTTCCAGGTCCCAACCATTGAATAACAACATCCGCAAAAAAATAAAGGGTAAACATGTTGAAAAACAGATGGGAAAGATCAACGTGTAAAAAGCCTGAGGTGACCGTTCGCTCCTTTTGGCCTGCGTTAATAGCGGAAATATTAAACTTATATCGATCAAAAAAATTGGTATCATTAAAACCTTTGATAGATACCAATATATTGGCAGCAATGATAACAATGGTGGCAACGTGCATGTTGAGCATTTGAGAAAGAATTTAAAGCGTCAAATATAACTATATTTGTGCGTTAATCGCTCACCATGCAATTGCTTATCTTCATTCTAGCCTATCCCCTGCTCTGGATAATTTCAATACTACCGTACCGTATATTCTATGGGTTTTCCAACATTGTATGCTTCTTCGTTTACAGAGTTGTTGGGTATCGCACAAGGGTGGTCAGGGAAAACTTAAAATTGGTTTTCCCGGAAAAATCCGATGCCGAGCGAAAAAAAATCGAAATTGAATTCTACAGTCATATGTGTGATATGTTTTTAGAGATGGTAAAAACCATGGGCCTGTCAAAAAGCGAAGTAAAAAATAGGTATGCCGTTGAAAATATCGAAGTATTACAAGAAATTGAAAAAGAGAAAAGTGTTCTGATAGTTTGTTCACATTATGCCAATTGGGAATGGAACGTCAGTATCAATAACTATGTGGATGCTAAAGGTTATGCGGTATACCAAAAGGTCGGAAATCCTTATTTTGATAAATGGGTGCGGCAAGTACGCGCCCGATGGAACACGACATTGATCACATCAAAGGATACGGTTAAAACCGTTGTACGCAACAACAATAATGGGATTAGGGGAATTTTTGGAATGGTCAGCGACCAAAGTCCGCAATACCACCGTGCCCAATATTGGACGGAATTTATGGGCATAAAAGTTCCTGTTATCAATGGGGCGGAAACGATGGCCCGAAAAATGGACCTCGCCGTAATCTTTTTAAAAGTTTCGAAGGTTAAAAGGGGATACTACAAAGCGCAGCTTATACCCATAACCACTGCGGGAGCAAGCACTGAAAAAAATGAAATCACAAATCAATTTTTGCGTTTGACCGAACAGCAGATTAATGAAAGACCAGAACATTACCTATGGACGCATAAGCGGTGGAAACATCGGGGAAAGACTCCTGCAGCATTTCTATAGTATACCTTCTAACTAAACCTATTTTAGGCTGCTATTGATTTTAAGGAATTTTATTCCTACATTTTCACAAAGAGAAATAGTCGACGCATGGATATTCTACAAACGCTATACGAAGAAATCATCGGCTTTTTAGGCATTGGCAATGCTTGGGAAATATTGCAAAAGGGTGATTATAGTGTACTCGCCACCTACGAGGGTATCACAGCTTTTATTGTACCCTTAATTCCTTTGCTGGTTATTTTGGAATTTATTCTTGGTTTAGTATACAAAAAGCCGGACGCCAAAGTCTATAAAGTAAATTTTCTGATATATATATTTAATCGCTTCGTGGGGCGTTTTATCGCCATTGCAATGGTGGTTTTACTGATCGGATGGTTACAACCCTACGCGCCTTTTCAGACTTCAGCAACTTGGTACTGGTTCATTTATGGCTACATTGTTTGGGAATTCGGGCATTTTTTATACCATTATTGGGGCCATAAAGTACGTCTGTTTTGGTGTTTGCATTCTACCCATCACGCTCCAGAAAACATGAACCTTTCCGTCACCTATGCGCATTTTTTTCTTGAAGCGCCCTATGCCGACATCATCAGAACATCGGTCTGTATATTGGCGGGGCTAGAGCCTGCCATGCTTTTCGCCATAATGTTCATCGATGGAACGTACGGCGCATTTATACATGTAGGCGAAAACATGATTAAAGATGCTCGGTTTGGTGCTTTTGGAAAATTTATACTCACCCCTTCCCACCACCGGGTGCACCATGCCAAAAATGCACTGTACATGGATACTAATTTTTGTAATCTATTGAACATTTGGGACCGTGTCTTCGGCACCTATCAAGAGGAGAATTTAGAAGAGAAAATACAATACGGAATTACCCGAAAAATGGACTCAGGAAACTTTATGGATGTATATTTTGGTGAATTTGTGGCTCTGGGGAAGGATGTGTGGAACGCACCCGGACTGAAAAATAAAATGTCGTATATATTCATGCCCCCGGGATGGAGTCATACCGGTGATCATCAGACTGCAAAAGTTGTTCGGGAAGACTATTTAGATAGCCAAAAGGCATAAAGAATGTTTTACAGACGGCCTCCAAATTATTACATGTTAATAATCTCACTTCCCTCTGTCAAACCAAAACGACAGCATTCCTTATAAATACTACTTAGCCTTAGCTTGACTATTTACAATAAGAGATGCCCGAATTTAATAAGTTTACAATGCTATCCTGCAATAACCGCCTCAATCTCGCCAATAATTCGATCTGCCAAACTATCTGCTTCCTTTTGACTCTTTGCCTCAGTATAAACGCGGATAATCGGCTCGGTATTTGATTTTCGAAGATGTACCCAATTTTCCTCGAAATCGATTTTCACACCGTCAATGGTAGAAATCTCCTCTTCTTTGTATTTAGCCTCCATAGATTTCAAAATGCCGTCCACATCAATATCTTGGGTCAACTGTATTTTTTTCTTACTCATAAAATAGGATGGATAGCTTGCGCGAAGTTCTGCTACCGTGCCACCTTTCTCTGCCATTAACATTAAGAAAAGAGCCGTGCCTACCAAGGAATCACGACCGTAATGACTTTCCGGATAAATGATCCCCCCATTACCCTCACCTCCTATTATAGCTTTCGTATCTTTCATTTTGGCCACTACATTAACCTCGCCTACAGCAGCAGCTTTGTAAGTTCCACCATGTTTTTCGGTAACATCGCGTAATGCCCGCGATGAGGATAAATTAGAAACCGTATCCCCTTTCGTTTTTCCTAAAACGTAATCTGCGCAAGCGACCAAGGTATATTCCTCACCGAACATCTCGCCTTTATTATCGACAAAGGCCAAACGATCTACATCGGGATCTACAACGATTCCAAAATCGGCCTTCTCTTCTACGACAAGCTTGCTGATATCGCCTAAATGCTCCTTCAGGGGTTCAGGATTATGCGGAAAATGTCCTGTAGGATCGCAATATAGCTTGACAGTTTCAACACCCAAGGCTTCCAATAACTTTGGTATGGCAATTCCCCCTGTGGAATTAACTCCATCAACGACTACCTTAAATTTAGCTTTACGAATGGTTTCGGCATCTACCAAATCCAAATCCAAGACTTCATCGATATGTATATCTATGTAGGCGTCATTTTTAAAAATTTCTCCCAATTCGTCCACTTCTGAAAAATCGAAATCCTCACTATCGGCGATTTCCAGAATTTTGGCACCCTGTTCCGCATCTAAAAATTCGCCTTTCTCGTTTAATAGTTTAAGTGCATTCCATTGTTTTGGGTTGTGGCTTGCGGTTAATATAATACCTCCATCTGCTTCTTCGAGTGGTACCGCAATTTCAACGGTAGGAGTAGTCGATAGATTAAGATCGATGACATCGATGCCAAGACCTACCAAAGTCGATACGACCAAATTTTGAATCATTTCTCCCGAAAGGCGTGCATCACGGCCAATGACTACTTTCAATTTACTTTTTTTTGAGTATTCTTTCAGCCAAATTCCATAAGCGGCAGCAAATTTTACGGCATCTATTGGGGTAAGGTTATCACCCGGTTTACCACCGATAGTACCTCGTATTCCTGAAATCGATTTGATTAATGTCATAGTCTTTTGAAAAAGTTTTGACAAATATACGGGTCTGGTTCGAATCGATACATCAGCAATTTGTAAATTCGACGTAATGAATTTCTTAGCACATATCTATTTATCTTTCGGGGACACTGAAATTACATTGGGGAATTTCATTGCGGATAGCATCCGCGGCAATAAATTTAGGCATTTACCTGAACGAGTTCAAAACGGCATTTTTTTACACCGAGAAATCGACACGTTTACGGATGCACATCCCATTCCAAGAAAAAGCAGCAAAAAGCTTCACAAAAATTATAGTCATTATAGCAGGGTGATTGTCGATATTTTCTACGATCATTTTTTGGCAAAAAACTGGAATATCTATTCAGACAAACCTTTGTCCGAATTTGTGGATGCGTTCTATGATTTGCTTTTCGACAACTATGCCATTTTACCCGAAGATGTAAAGCGGATGATGCCCCACATGGTATCTGATAATTGGCTCTTGAACTATGGTAATCTTGAAGGTATTGGCAATGTATTGAATGGAATGAACCGAAGAACCAAAAATAAATCGAAAATGAATTTTGCCATTGCCGACCTTGAGGAGCATTACGCGACTTTTGAAACGGAATTCACCGAATTTTTTGAGGAATTGATAGTATTCTCCAAACAAAAGTTCTTAGCGATTGAAAACCAGTAAAATTCTGAATATAGTGATGTGAATCCTAACTTTTAAAAAAGACATCAAAACAATTTTTTAGTATTATAAATTATTATCCACCTATTAACAAGTCCTAGAATGAATTCCTATAATCCACTACGCTTCGCGGCTCTAATTCTTTTTATTTTCACCGGTTGCAAGACCTTGCCTCCAACCCCCACGGGACTGGTTGCCGAAAAGGCCATGGTCGTATCCGCTCGCGAAGAAGCCTCTAAAATTGGGGTAGAAATCCTTAAAAAGGGTGGCAATGCCTTTGACGCCATGATCGCAACCGATATGGCACTAGTTGTCGCCTACCCGTTTGCAGGCAATTTAGGCGGAGGAGGATTTATGGTCTACCGAAAAGCGGATGGAACAACGGGAGCTTTGGATTATCGGGAAAAGGCACCGCTCTCCGCTAAAAAGGATATGTATTTGGACTCTCTGGGGAACGTCATTCCCAACATGAGTACCGTAGGCGCCACTGCTGTAGGAGTTCCGGGCACCGTCGCAGGTATGATTGCCGTTCATGAGAAATTCGGAAGCCTACCCTTGAAGGAAATACTCGCTCCCGTAATTGCTTTGGCGAAAAACGGCATTGTAGTAACCGAAAAACAGGCCGAACATTTTGCAGATTACAGAGAGAAAATTTTATTGGTCAATGGTGGCATAACGAGCTTTCCAATTGATGCCAAGACTGGCGACATTTTGAAATATCCGGCATTGGCAGAAACGATGCAGCGTATTGCCGACAATGGACGTGACGGTTTTTACAAAGGTGAAACTGGTAAGACCCTAGCCGCTTTTATACAAAAGAAAGGTGGTTATGTAACAGAGGAAGACCTTTCGAAATATGAAGCCAAATGGCGTACTCCCATCACTTTCAGTTATAAGGATTTGAAAATCATTTCGATGAGTCCGCCCAGCAGTGGCGGAATCACGCTCAACCAGATTTTCAGTATGATGGAACCTTACAAGGTTTCAAAATACGGGCATAATTCCGAAAAAGAAATCCAGCTTTTTACCGAAGCTGCACGCCGGGCATACGCCGACCGGAATTATTATTTGGGCGATCCCGACTTCGTAGACATTCCTAGAGAAATATTACTGAGCGAAAATTATTTAAAGAAGCGAATGGAAAGCTTTTCGTTCCGTCAGGCAACCAAATCCTCCGATATCAAGGAAGGAAACGTTCAAATGGCCGAAAGCATGGAAACTACCCATTATTCCATTGTCGATTCCGAAGGTAACGCTGTATCTGTAACCACCACACTGAACGGTGCCTACGGCTCTAAACTTTACAGTGATGAGCTGGGTTTTTTCTTAAACAATGAGATGGACGATTTTAGCGCGAAGGCCGGTGTACCTAATATGTTTGGCCTAATTGGAGCAGAGGCCAATAGTATCGCACCTGAAAAAAGGATGCTCAGTAGTATGACCCCTACCCTAGTCGAAAAGGATAATACGTTATGGATGGTGGTCGGTACCCCAGGTGGTTCCACCATTATCACTGCGGTTGCGCAGACTATCTTGAACGCTTACGAATTCAACATGAGTATGCAAGCGTCTGTTGACGCTCCGCGCTTTCATCACCAATGGTTGCCCGATGTCGTAATGTTCGAACCCCAAGGATTTTCAGCTAAATTGAAAGAAAATCTAAAATCAAAGGGATATATTATTAACGAAGATCGAACACCCATCATTGGAAAGGTAAACGCCATTCGTGTTTTACCCGACGGTAACCTTGAAGGTGGTGCGGATAGACGTGGAGATGACACAGCAGTGGGATTTTAAGCTTATTGAATTCTTTTGAAAGTGATAAGAATTGAAGGAACCTATTGATACGATGCTAAAACTAACTGCATATAGAGAGGTGAAGAATTGATGAAAAAATTAGTAAGGATACTGATTAAAACTATTTCAGTAGTAATTCTGTTTGTCTTGGTTATCAGTGGCCTTCTTTACGTAACATACAATGAGCCGCTTCCGCAGGGTACACCAGGAACTGCAGCCGATAGTTTGGCCGATAAAATGCTTAAAAGCTTACATAATAAAGCATATTTGGAAACTCGCTATATAGAATGGGATTTCAGCAACGAATCCTATCATTATAAGTGGGATAGGGAGCTGGGAATTGTCCGTGTCGCATGGAAAGAGTATCGCGTGCTCTTAAATCTTGACCATCCTGAAAAAAGCAGTGTTTTTGATAGGGACAGACGATTAAAGGATAAGGAAAGATTAAATTTAATTGAAACCGCAGTTTCCCACTTTAACAATGATTCATTTTGGTTGGTGGCACCATTTAAAGTGTTCGACAAAGGAACGGAGCGAAGTCTTGTTAGTTTAGAAGATGGTTCAAATGAGTTGCTAGTCACATACACTATGGGTGGCACTACCCCCGGGGACTCATATCTTTGGAAAATTGGACCGACAGGTTTACCCGAAAGTTTCAGGATGTGGGTGGCCATTATTCCCATTGGTGGCCTTGAGGCGACTTGGAAAACTTGGAAGGTTATGGATAGTGGCGTATTTTTGCCAACTTCGCATCAATTGGGACCAATGAACTTTACGATGGAGAACGTAAGGGCATATAATTAAACACCGAAGTATTATGGAAATTGAAATCCTCAAAAAATCCGATATCGACGATACGGTAAGACGACAAATCACCGAACTGTACAAACAGCTCAATGACAGTATGAAACAATCTCCACTACATCAAATCTTACAGGAGGATAATCATATTGTTTTTGCGATGTGTACTATAGAAGATCAAATTGTTGGAATAGCGCTTATGGCTACCTATAAGGTAATTTCCGGACATCGCGGTATGGTCGAGGATGTGGTTGTAGATAAGAATTACCGAGGAAAAGGAATTGGAAGAAAGCTTATGGAAAGACTTTTGGAAGAGGCCAGAAATCGACATCTGGATAGCGTTATTCTATTTTCAGGTCACCAACGAGAAGCGGCAAGAAGTTTGTACAAAAGCCTGGGGTTCACTTTAAGGGATAGCGGAGTTTACAATTTGAAACTTAACTGAACAGGTTACCTAGGTTATGGAATATCTAGGATTTTATCTTTAAAATTTAGTAGGATTTTTTAAAAGATAAGTAGTAAATAGCCGTGTCGCTAAATGTTTGATGCCGTCATCGATCAATACCTCAAAACATGCAACGCATTTGAAATACGAAACTGATATCAAACCTTTTTTACATGCTTCAATTGATCTTTTAATTCCTCCATCGATTCCTGTAACTGCCTTAGAAGCCCTTTCTCCGTGGTGGCATCTTCACCGAAAGTAATTCTACTGCTTACTTGCCATATTTCCTGCACTTGAA
>DRGL01000080.1 GCA_011050085.1 Pricia antarctica
CCATTTCTGTATGCATTATTTGTTGGCATTATTACGGCCAAAGATTAATGCCTTTGGTTAATTTCCTCTTTTCACTTTACTATTGTTTTTATTTGCGCATTAATTGCAGTAGATACTATCATACTCATCAATTCCAATTTCAATATCTCATTTTTTTTAGGTTATCCCCTTACAATCATATTTCAAATATAATCTGTCTCTAATTTATTTTTCTTTGAAGTGGGGCGTAATCATTAACTTTGCAATTGTTTTAAAAAAAAATTGACTTTGAGAATAATAAAGTATTGTACAAAAACTATTGTTTTTGCGGGTTTCCTATGTATTACGTTAATAGGTTGTAATTCTTCTTTTGAGGAACCTATCGTTTCATTAGACCTTTACAAGGTTGAAAAAGGTTTTGAAATAGAAATGTTGGCCTCGGAACCTCTTTTAAAATCTCCGGTGGCAATGGATTTCGATAATAGCGGTAGAATCTGGGTAGCCGAAATGCCCGGCTACATGAATAACATCGAGGGCAAGGGGGAACAGGAACCTACGGGTGCCATACGCATATTAGAAGATTTGGACGAAGATGGTATCATGGATAGTTCAAAAGTATTTTTAGATAGTCTTGTAATGCCTCGAGCCCTAGCCTTAGTCTATGACGGTTTACTATATGCCGAACCGCCTAACCTTTGGTTCGTCGAAATAAAAAATGACAAACCGGGAAAACGAGTTTTAGTGGATTCTCTCTATGCCCCTGATGGGAATCCTGAACACCAATCAAACGGCTTGGTACTTAATATTGACAACTGGATCTATAGTGCGAAGCATTCGTATAGATACCAGCGCAAAAATGGCGAGTGGCATAAACAACCTACAATGACCCGCGGACAGTGGGGAATTACCCACGACAATTTCGGAAGACTTTATTTTAATGACAATGCCAGACAGCTTTTAGGTGATTATGTACTACCGAATCGCCTGGTTCGCAACAAGTTTATGGAACCAAAGCAGGGTATCAACCGTCTACTGACTGAAGATCAGAGCGTATATCCATTGCATCCTACTAGTGTGAATAGAGGCTATGCGCCTGGAGTATTGGGCAAGGACAGCCTTTTGCAAGAAGTTACCTCGGCGTCGGGACCATTGGTATATCGTGGAGGAACCTATCCAGACGATTATGACGAAAATGTATTCGTTTGCGTGCCGGAAGCCAACCTCATTAAGAGAAACATCCTAACTTTTCATGGCGATAGTGTCAGTGCAAAGCAGGCGTGGCAAGAAAAGGAATTTTTGGCTTCGACTGACGAAGGTTTTCGTCCAGTAAGTTTGTATAACGGACCCGATGGAGCACTCTATATTGTTGATATGCACATCGGGGTAATCCAACATTATGCTTTTTTGAGTCCCTATTTAAAAAAAGTAGCCCAAAAGAAGCAATTGGATACCATAACGGGATATGGTAGAATTCTCAGGATTAAGAATTCCAGTTCCAAAGTTTCAAAAATGCCCGATTTTCAAAATTTGTCCGGAAAGGAACTCGTAAACTTACTCAAAGATACTAACGGATGGATTCGGGATCGGGCCCAGCATTATTTAGTATTTAAGGATAAAAGAGAAGCTATAGCAGATTTACAAAAATTGGCGAAAGATGCTGAAAGTCCCTTGGCCCAAATGCATGCATTATATGCACTAAAGGGTTTGAACGCCCTATCGTTTGACTTCTTGACATCGGTAGCAGATACTAGTAAGTCTGAAGTTACTTCGCAGACCATCGTGCTTATGGAAGATTTTATATCGAAGCAAAATACCGATGAAGCCAAAAATCTCTTTCAAAAGGTACTTTCTAAAAACGATAGAACAACGGATCTATATCTGGCAACCACGGTAGGAAGCTGGGCAGATGCAGGCAAAAAGCAATTCATTCCCTTGGTCGATAGCCTCTTAAATAGGTATCCGAAAAATCGTATCGTAGCGGAAGCCCTTCTAAGTGGAATGGGTAAGACTGCCGAAATTGTACGGAATGATTTACAGGATAACAGTAATTTCATCGGGAGTGAGCTACAAATCCTTATGGCACAAAGTTTTGAACGTGAAACACAGAACAAACCGAACCTAATTTTCACTAATACGGCTGTGGCGATGGATAATCGTACCAATGGCGCGAAACTATTCCGTCAAATCTGTGCTGCCTGTCACGGAATTAATGGGGAGGGGGCCGATGGTGTTGCGCCACCATTAATGAATTCTGAATATGTCGCAAATTCCTCTGAGAAATTAGGTTTGATTATTCTTCACGGACTATCAGGTCCGGTTCACGTCGACGGACAGCGCTACGAATTTAATCAAGCTATGCCCGGGCTTAATGGTAATAATAACTTGTCGGATAAAGATATTTCAGATATAATGGTCTATGTAACCAACGCTTTCTCGAGAACTCCTCAATGGATACAACCTGAAAAGATCAAAGAGTTACGTGCTCGAAAATCCCAAAATGGTGGAGAATTTACGGAACCGGAATTGCAGCAATTTTCTAAATAGAGAATTATCATCATCAAATTGGACAGCTTTTTTACAAAAAGTAGCTTCCGATGATTGTAAAAGGCTTTCTTATGCTTTTTCAATATAGTCACATCATCATCTAATTATGGGCTTTCGCCCAATTCTTTCCGCAGCTTCCCATTTCGAAGGTCAAGACTCAATGCTTTATATTTTCCATCGGACTGTCATCACATTTTAAGTCCCCCACAACGTACTGAATTCCGTCCAAAAAAAATTGTAATAGCTCGGGATTGCTTAGACTTTGGGCATTGTGGGCAGGAGCGCTATAAAATACCCTTCCTTTGCCATATTTTTTTATCCAAGATATGTAAACCGTTTTATTGGAAACGTCCTTCTTCACGCCTTCTAATTCAGTGACGTTCATATACAATAACGGCCTAAAATTATAGTCGAAATAGGCGTTATTGAAAAAATAGGGTTCATCTATATGAACGAGACCCTTACCATTAAATGCTTTTACCAAAGGATGTTTCATGTCTACTTCCTTGACATGAATTTCTTGCTGTTTGGGGTGATAATCAAAACTACCGCCAGTCATTTGACTAAAGGCCTTTGAGTTGTTCTGTACGGTTATTGCACCATGCATTATCATAAGGCCACCGCCTTTGGAAACATAATCTAGCATATTCTGCTCATATATAGCGGCCTTGCCGCCTATTTCATCATCCGTAAGCGAAGTGTTCATTTTCAACAGGTCCCAGAACAGGTCCCTTTTAGGTCCGCTTGGGTTACAATTGTTGAAAATTACCGCATCGTATTTTTTTAAGTTTTTCAGCTCGAAGTTGGCGATATCATAACCTACATTGATTGTAAAGGCCTTCGACTTTTTTGCAAGAATCTTAAGCATTTCGATGTTATGGGGAATTGTCCAATGGTCAAACCCAGTGGCCCTTGAAAAAACTAAAATATTCTTTTTAGTAACATTTTTGACCGTCGGAGCTGAAGGTACGAGGCTTTCTATTTTTACAAGCCATTCTTCCGTTATTTCAAAAGGTTCGACATTTTGGGCTATTGTCGAAACAGAAAAAAATAGTAAGAAAAATACGGTTGTAATTTTTGACATTATGTGAAGTTCTACTGGTTTTTTGATTTATTCTTGATAAAGAATAATTAAAGACGATTGTTCGCTAAAAATTTCGTTAAATTTATCGAATAACCTTCGATACTATGCCATTGAAATCATTTTTTTTAAGTTTGATAGGTTTAGCCTTGTTCACTTCTTGCAACGAAGAAAAGGAAGCTTTTCAATTCAGGGTCAACAATGATGCAAACAATCAAGTTTCTCAACCGATAAGTATTGATTTAAATAGGTTGAAGGCTGTTAACATTAATCCCAAAAATTCGCTTCGCCTTACCCATGAGGTAAATGGTGAAGAAATAGCACTCGATTATCAGATAGATTCAGTAGGGGGTATGCTTTGGTTCGTTCACGAGGGGGGTAATAGTTTAGAACGCGACGAATTATATCGCATTGAAAATGGAGTCCCTTCAGCGAAAACGAATAGTTATGTTTCCGAACATAAAGAAAATGGCAATCTACAACTGGGGTACCGAGACCGTCAAGTACTTTCATATCGATATGAAATGACCTATCCGCCTGAAGGTGTCGATTCGATCTTCAAAAAATCTGGCTATATACATCCTATAGTAACGCCGAAGGGGGATACGCTTTCTAGAATTCAACCACCTGATCATTATCATCATTATGGTATGTGGGGACCTTGGACCCATACACAAATCGATAGTCAACAAGTCGATTTTTGGAATCTCGGCGATAGAAAGGGCACGGTGCTCTTTAAGGAGTTTAAGAATACGGATTCAGGATACGTTTTCGCCTCCTTCAATGCTGCTCAGGAACATATAGATTTGCTTACTCAAGAAAAACCACAAGTAGCCCTAAACGAAAACCTAGGGGTTACCTTATGGAACTTGAACACACCTGATAGATACATGTTCGATTACACGACCACTTTTAGTTCCCCTTTGGAAGAAGGAATACTATTTGAGGCGTACAGATATGGTGGCGGTATTGGCATGCGCTTTACCGAACGATGGAAAGCTGATAATTGTACGGTGTTGACTTCCGAGGGAGAAGATAGATTGTCTGCAGATGGCACCAATGCCCGATGGTGCATAGTAAGCGGTGAATCCGCTGATGGAAACGGCAAAAGTGGTATATTATTTATGAGCCATATCGACAACAGAATGCATCCTGAACCGATGCGTGTCTGGCCTATCGATGCCAATGACGGCAGGGGAGATATGTTTTTTGAGTTTTGTCCCATCCGACATGAAGAATGGCGAATAGAGCCAAATCAAGAGTATAAGCTGAAATATAGAATGGTAGTTTTCGATGGCGTATTAAACCCCGACCAGGCGGAAGCCTATTGGCAGTCGTTTGTTCGTCCTTCTGAAATCAGTACCATCCAAAATTAAAAATCAAAACCAAAGAAAAATGCAACGAAGAAAATTTATCAATAAAACTACTTTAGGTACCGCTGCGTTGGTCGGTTTCCCCAGTATTGTGCCCGCAAGCGTACTCGGTAAAAATGCCCCTAGCAATAAAATCAATATTGGCCAAATCGGTTGCGGTCGAATTGCGCGAGGTCACGATATAAATGATACGATTACTTTCGATACCGCAAGATATGTCGCAGTCTGTGATGTCGACTCTAAAAGGGCTTCTGATGCCAAAACTTTGATAGATACCTTCTATAAAAAGAAGACTGGCAAAGAGAAATACATGGATGCCAAAGTGTATGATGACTATAAAGAATTACTCTTGAACAAAGATATTGATGCGGTGGTTATTAGCACACCAGACCACTGGCACTCGCAACCTGCTATGGAAGCAGCATTGGCAGGGAAAGATATTTACTTGCAAAAACCGACCTCATTGACCGTTAGGGAAGGTCAACAACTTCGAAAGGCCGTTCAAGATTCTGGTGTGATTTTACAGGTAGGAACCCAACAACGAGCAATGGAGCAGTTTCGCCGTGCAGCAGAATTGGTGCGAAACGGGCGAATCGGGAAAGTACACACCGTGAAAATCGGACTTCCAGGAGATCCCGCTGGGCCCGTAGCTCCGGAAATGCCTATACCTTCTAACCTAAATTTTGATATGTGGTTGGGATCGACGCCAGAGGTACCTTATACCGAAATAGGGGTACATCCACAGAATGATTACAGCAGACCAGGTTGGCTTCGTATTCGAAATTATGGTGCAGGAATGATTACAGGGTGGGGCCAACACCATTATGATTCGGCAGCCTGGGGTATGGATACTGAACTTACCGGACCTATATCCGTAGAGGCCTTGGCAGAATTCCCAAATTCAGGCCTATGGAACGTACACGGTGATTTCTTTGTTAAGCAGCAATATGCAAACGGTATGACGGTATATACTAGTGGGGGCTATCCCAACGGTATAAAATACATCGGCGAAGATGGTTGGATTTTTGTTTCACGAGGTGATTATCAGGCTTCGGCATCAGACCCAGTGGACAAAGAAAAGAGCAACGAAGCCTTGAACGCCTCAGACCCTAAAATTTTAGAATCCGTTATTGCAGAGAACGAGACCCATTTATATAAAATTGATGACCAGCACGGCAACTGGCTCGAGTGTATTAAAACCCGGAAAGCTCCGATATCGCCTATCGAAAAAGGCCATAAGGCATGTGTTACGTGTTTAATTAGTGATATTGCCATGCAGTTTCCGCGTAAATTGGAATGGAATCCGGAAAAGGAAATGTTTGTAAATGATGATGAGGCGAACGCCTTATTGCATCGTAATCAGCGTAAGCCATATGGTACTGACTATGTCGAAGTTTAGTCTTCTGTATTTATAACTTCGAATTCCTGTTCAATACTATAATCTTTAACCTATTTTTCGGGCAGGTAGAAGTGGTCTAGTGGTAGAGCAAACCATATTTAATTCAAAATTCTAAATGAAAAATTGTTTCCTATTCCCGCTCATTCTTCTCTGCCTATCCTGTGGGGGAAAAAATCAGCCCCAAAAGATGACTGATAATAAGACAGCCTCAAAAATAAAATTGATGACCTTGGACCCAGGTCACTTTCATGCCGCCCTAGTACATAAGACCATGTATCCCCAGGTCGACTCTACCATCTACTTGTTTGCACCAAAGGGTCCGGAGGTGAACGATTTTCTGGCCAAGATCGAACAATATAATACACGTGCACAATCTCCCACGGCTTGGAATATCGAGTCCTATATCGGCAATGATTTTGCCGAAAAAATGGTAGCTGAGAAACCCGGCACGGTGATGGTCGTAGCTGGAAAAAACTCAGAAAAAATCGACTATATACTTGAAGCGGTTAAGTCAGGGTTAAATGTTTATGCAGATAAGCCCCTTGTCATCAATTCTGAGGGGTATGAAAAATTGAGGGAGGCCTTTCGTATTGCCGATGAAAAGGGTTTACTTATTTATGATATTATGACCGAACGTTTTGAATCTACAACGCGTTTACAAAAATTGTTTTCGACGTTGCCCGATGTTTTTGGGGAACTGATCGAAGGTAGCGAAGATAAACCTGCGATTGTTAAAGAGAGCGTCCACCACTTCTTTAAATACGTATCGGGAAATCCCTTAGTGCGTCCCCCATGGTTTTTTGATATTAATGAAGAAGGTGAGGGCATCGTTGACGTCACTACGCATTTGGTCGATTTAGTGCAATGGGAAGCCTTCCCTGAAGAAATTATTGATTCTTCCGATGTTGAGATGATACGGGCTAAACGCTGGCCTACCGTTCTGACAAAACAGGAATTTCAAGAAGTTACGGGTTTGGACTCTATTCCTGATTTTCTAAAAAAGGATGTTAAGAATAATGAGTTACATGTCTTTTCAAATGGGGAGATGATTTATAAGATAAAAGATAAATATGCCAAGGTTTCGGTGATTTGGAATTATCAGGCGCCGGATGGTACAGGCGATACACACTATAGTATTATGCAGGGTACAAAATGCAATTTAATCATCAAACAAGGGGAAGAAGAAAACTATACGCCCACGCTTTACATCGAGTCAGGAGGTAATATAGATTTGGAGCAAGCACTCAAGAGCGCTTTAGAAAATCAGGTTGCCCAAGAATTTCCAGGTACGACCATGGAAAAAGTGTCGGAGACGCGCTATAAAATCAATATTCCAGAAAAGTTCAAAGTTGGCCATGAGGCACATTTCGGACAGGTAACTCAAAATTTCTTAAAGTATTTAACAGATGGCACTATGCCTGAATGGGAAGTGCCAAATATGCTTACAAAATATTATACCACAATGGCCGGATATAAGATGGCTGCTGAAAACAAATAGGGATGTACAGGAATACTTCTCCAAAGACGTTACAGAGTCTCAAGGATTTGCCTTGTAATTAGCATTTCTGTTCGGTTATAAAAGGTACGCCATGCCGATGCCCAATATAATCACTAAAATTTTTCTTAGATTAAACTGGTGCCCTTCTGAACTCTCAAAAAGGATGACCGTTGAGATATGAAGAAATACGCCAATAACCACAGCGGTTATGGGGACGTAGTACGTTTCTGCAAAGTCGGAGTGGGCCGCAATGTAACCACCAAGCGGCGTCATAAAAGAAAAGCCGGTGATGAACAAAAGCGCTTTTGCAAATTTTATCTTTGAATTCAATAAAAAGATGCTCAATATAAGAGCGATAGGTATTTTGTGAATCAATATACCATAAAGAATTGTGTCGTGGGTTTGTATCGGAAAACCTTCCAATAGGGAATGTACGCACAAACTGACGAACAATAATATGGGTAAATCGGTTTTACCCTCATCAAGATGAACGTGGCCATGCTCTGCTCCTTTTGAAAAAAATTCCAAAAAAATCTGAAGCAGTATCCCCAGCATTACAAAAACGCCTACGGTTTTTGCGTCCGCTTCTTCGTAAACTTCAGGCAGCAGCTCGAATACGGTCAATGCCAATAGAAATGCACCACTAAAAGCTA
>DRGL01000081.1 GCA_011050085.1 Pricia antarctica
CGGTACGAGTACAAACCTTAGGAGAGGCCATAAATAAAACAGCTTCAATCATAGGTAGCATATATGGCGAATACGAAATTGTAGATGGCCTAAAATTCAAAACACAGGTGGGTCTTGATTATTTCAATTTTAATAATAACAGGTTTGTTCCTTCCTATAATGATGATAGCGAAGGCGGTTCTACACATTCCCAAGCCTTTGCGTCGATTGTCAAAAACTCAGGTGACGGACAGACCTTGCTGTTTACAAATAGTCTCAACTATACGAAGACTTTCGCGGATGTTCACAACGTTGAATTCTTATTGCTGTCCGAAAAGTATGAGAACACTTTTAATTCTACCAATGCTAGTAGTAGAAATTCGATTAGTGATGAGGTAAATCAATTGTCTGATGAACAATCTGCGTTGAGTAGCCAAACTATTGAATATAATAGGATAGGTTACCTGGCCCGTTTGAACTACAATTATGATGGCAAATACATTTTCGCCGGTTCTATTAGAAGGGATGCTTCTTCGCGTTTTGGAGCCAATAATAAGTGGGGATGGTTTCCTTCAGTTGCGTTAGGTTATAATATTGCCAAGGAAAGCTTTATGGAAAATACCGCGTTTAGCACTTTAAAATTAAGGGGTAGTTATGGCTTGGTCGGTAACGATAACATTGGCAACTACCAGTTTAGCCCAACTTTAAATACTAATTTTCTTTATCCGATTGGAGGTATTGCTGCGGTTGGTACTACAGCAAACGGATTGGCAAATCCCGATTTGAAATGGGAAGAAACATCGATAACCAACATTGGATTTGATTTAGGTCTTTTCCAAGAAAAATTCACGGCTTCGGTCGAATACTTCAATAACACTAGCGATGATTTATTATTGAGCCGCCCGACCCCGACTTCTTTGGGTTTTAACACTGGTAGTGTTACAGAAAATGTGGGTTCTGTGGAAACAAAAGGATTTGAAGTCAATTTAGGTTACAATGATTTTGAGGGTGATTTTACGTGGTCGGCCAACCTAAACTTTAGTACGGCTACCAATGAAGTGAAGTCTTTGGGCTTGGTCGAGGAAATTACTGGAGGCGGTTTCGAAGGTGCCAATATTTCCCGAATCATTGTTGGTGAACCTTTGTTTTACTTTTTTGGACTAGTATCCGATGGTATTTATCAATCACAGGCAGAAGTGGATGCTGTTTTCACTGCAGATCCGGGACAAACGACCGTACAGCCAGGGGATGTTCGATTTTTAGACTTAAACAATGACGGAACCATCACTTCCGATGACCGTACGAATATCGGAAATCCATTCCCAGATGTTACGTTCGGTCTTAACCTCAATGCTGATTATAAAAATTTCGATGTCAATCTGTTTGTAAATGGAGTTGCGGGTAATGATATCTACAACACTAATGTTTATGATTTACAAGGACAGACCCGGTTGTTCAATTCAGGTGTTGCGGTGTTAGATAGATGGACGCCCACCAATCCTTCCACCACGGTTCCTAGAGCACTCGGTGCTCCTCAGAATGTAGCTATATCTGATTATTTTGTAGAAGACGGTTCGTATGTAAGGCTAAAAAACGTTACGTTGGGATATACCTTGCCTAATGATTTCCTTAAGGATTACTTCTCAAAATTCAGAATTTATATTAGTGGTCAGAATTTAATAACGATAACCGACTACTCTGGCCTTGATCCTGAGATTTCGACTAACAACGATGATGCGTTTACGCAAAACGTGGAGCTAGGCGTTGATCGTGGTAATTATCCACAGCCATTGTCTCTACTTATGGGACTTCAAGTTACTTTTTAAAACAAAAAAAAATTGATATCATGAAACGAAGCAAAATTATTCTAACTTTTATCAGCTGTTTTTTGCTGATCAGCTCTTGTAACGATGAGGATTTAGATCTTACGAATCCAAATCAGTTATCACCTGAGTCTTTCTTTAAAAATGAGGCACAGGTGCAGTCCGCTGTTAATGCGGCATATTCCAATAACCAGACCCACGGGCTGTGGTCACGCCACATGTTTTTCATGATGGACAACTTAGCCCAGGAAAATGGAGGTAACCAGCAATTGGAAGCGGATAAAAGACAATACCTCGATTATTCCTTTGACTCTAGTCATGGCCCGATTGCCGACTATTGGGAAAGCTGTTTCCGCGGTATCAATAAGGCCAACTTTGTTATTGATAACCAAGATGCCATTAATGAAATACCTGATTCCCAAATGAGTCCGGCTAACAAAGCTAAGTACATTGGGGAAGCCAAGTTTTTGAGAGCCCTATATTATTTTTATCTAGTGACCCGATTTGGCGGCGTACCCTTGATTATCAACACGCCCCAAGGAGGTGATGGAATTCCTAGAGCAACAGAAAGCGAGGTCTACCAACAGATAATCACCGATCTTTCAGAAGCCGCTCCAGTACTATTGCCCAAGGGCCAAGAAGTGAATGGCCGAGCGACTCAGGGTGCTGCCTACGCTATGTTGGGCAAGGTGTATTTGTTTCAGGAACAATACGAACAGGCATTAAACGCTTTTGATAATGTGACCGGTTACTCACTAGAAGCTAATTATTACGACAATTTTACAGAAGAAAACGAGCATGGGGTCGAATCGATTTTTGAAATCGAATATAACGACGAATTAGGAACGGATGCGCAATGGGATTCCAGCGTCAGCGGTGCAGGTCCGAACGAGGCTACTTTCCGTGGTCAAGAATACGGTTTGTTGAACTGGTTTAACGTGTACCCATCCGAACGGATTCTTGACGAATTTGAAGCGGGTGATTTGCGATATGCGGCTAGTTTTTACTCATCGGGAGACGAATATTCCGAAGGAACTATTGTAGATGGCGATCTTGCCGATGCGGCAGGAACCATTCGAAGGGCCGGATGGAGAAAATACCAGAACTATTATAAAGATGCCAGTGAAGATCAAGAATCCGGTATCAATATGAAATACATTCGCTATTCCGATGTATTATTGATGAGGGCAGAATGTGAAAACCAGTTAGGCAACCAAGCCGTAGCCGTCGGTCTTATAAATCAAGTTCGTGATAGAGCAGGACTTGACAATCTTCCTACAACCTTGACGGAACGACAAGTTTTCGATGCCATTGTTCATGAAAGGGCCGTAGAACTAGCCGGTGAGCAAATCCGGTTTAACGACTTAATACGATGGGGAATAGCGGCAGATGTTCTCTCCGACACGAATTTTCAGGAAAGTAAGCATACGCTGCTTCCAATACCCGATCGCGAAATCAGTTCAAACGAGGCCGTTACGTCTGCGGATCAAAATCCTGGATATTAAGATAGTTAGTTGAGTTTACCCACCGTTCTAGGTAGGTTGAGTATGTTTGATAAATAGCGTGTTTCGCGGCACGCTATTTTTTTAATTCTAAAACGGGAATAATAAGTACGATAAAAGAATTGTAACCGTCAAACCATTAAAAAAACAAAAGAAGTGACTTCGACTAATTTCCTCAACGTGGCTTAAGCGCTATTTGGGTAGAGTTCATTATTGGGACGTAGTCGACGAGGCCAATAACGGTGATTCGAACGACCTTCATAACTCGATTTTTTTGGAAGAAATGGGCGAAAGAGATATATGGAGAAATGTTATCAATTTTCGCGAAATGGCAATTTTGACGTACTTTTTGTCAATGATTACAATACATCGTTCAATACCGAAAAGCGTAGTGCTAGTTTTACCTGGGTTGATAATCTGATATTGTAAGATTCAATAGATGGTGTAGGGGCGTATTTCATATGAATTTCAGTCAAGATTTGATATTTAAAGCTTTATAGATGATACTGTTTCGCTTTATCGTTGGTGCATTTTTCCGAGTTGGATATAGGGCAAATCCGAATGGTAATCTGTCAAATTCCTTAACAGTGGACCGGGCCGTTCAACAACAGGCGAAATACAGGGAAGTGTTTCAAACATATAACGCCATTCCCGATGATAACAAGTTTGCGTTGACTGTTTAGGGCTTACGGGACAACGAAAC
Source organism: Pricia antarctica (assembly GCA_011050085.1). Taxonomy (GTDB): domain Bacteria; phylum Bacteroidota; class Bacteroidia; order Flavobacteriales; family Flavobacteriaceae; genus Pricia; species Pricia antarctica_A. Next base: position 4,008 of record DRGL01000081.1, read on the forward strand.
TTGGTCAATCAATTTTTGGGGACAGATTGATTGGCCATTGCTTAACGATGTTCAATATAAACCCAAAAATGCCCACACTGGCTTTTTGGAAGGTCTTGAATACGTAGAACAGGAATTTTGAATAGTACGAAAACATAGTAGTCTTAAGGTCTCCAAATCCCAATAATTCGAAAAGGCCGCAAACAAAGTGTTTGCGGCCTTTTTTAAAAATTGTTATTTCAAACTGGTTAAGTTTTGCTTAATTAAAGATGCCGTGTTAAACACTATCCCGGACTTACTATTTTCTATACGGTTCTAAGGTCTCGATACTTCCATCTGATCTATAGGTAATTTCTGCCACCTTGACCGATCGTAAATGGGTAACGCCTTTTGAAAGGCTTGAGTCGTGATAAAAGAGATACCACTTGCCTTCAACTTCGCAAATCGAGTGGTGGGAGGTCCACCCGATTACAGGATTCAATATTCGACCCCTATATGTAAATGGACCATAGGGATTATCGCCGATGGCATAGCAGATATAGTGTGTATCACCGGTCGAATATGAAAAATAATATTTCCCGTTGTATTTATGTAACCAGGCTGCCTCGAAGAAACGCTTATCATTATCTTTTTCCAAAAATAGATTCCCGTCAGCATCCAAAATCTGTACCGCCTTTGGTGTTTCGACAAACTGCAGTAAGTCATCCGTCATTTTGGCAACGATAGGTAGTAGGGCAGTTTCTTCCGGTATAGGGAGCTCATTCGTCTCAGCATATGAATTGTTGCGATACTTCTGAAGCTGTCCGCCCCAAATTCCGCCGAAATACATGTAATAACTACCATCCTCATCCTCAAAAACCGCGGGATCTATGGAGTAGCTGCCTTCTATGGCCTTTGGCTGTGGAGAAAAAGGTCCGGTAGGCGAATCACCAACGGCAACCCCGATTTGGAAACGTCCCTCGTAATTTCTAGCGGGAAAAAAGAGATAGTATTTTCCATTCTTATGGGCCGCGTCGGGTGCCCACATCTGTTTCTCCGCCCAGGGCACATCCTGTACGTGAAGGGCCACTCCGTTATCAACTGCCTCGCTCGTTATACTATCCATCGATATCACATGATAATCTTCCATGGCAAAATGGCTTCCCAAATCATCGAAAGGAACCCCTGCATCGATATCATGGGAAGGATAGATATAAATCTTCCCATTAAAATAATGGGCCGATGGATCGGCAGTATAGATGTGGTTCACTAATGGCTGTGATATTGCTCTGTCGTTCAAATCGTCAAAATCGATATGTTCTATAGAATCTTCGGGCATGTTTGTATGTTTAGGATTTAGTTCTTCTAGCTTTTAAATCGGATTCTATCTCAACTTCCATCTTTTTGTTAATCTCATAAAAGAAAAGCAATCCAATCCCTACTAAAAAAGGGATGGCCGGATATATACTGACTAACATTTTAGTACCTTGAACAGCACTTTCAGGCTGTACGATGGCTTCACCGATGTTAGCTGCTTCTTTCGTAATGTAGGCATAGAGGCCTAATATTCCAGCGACCAATGCACTTCCGATACTAAGTCCGCCTTTTAGCCCAACCATCATCGCAGAAAAAATAATTCCTGTGGCACGTCGGTGGTTCTTCCATTCTGAATAATCGGCAACATCGGCAATCATAGCCCATAATAACGGAATAGTAAGTCCGTAGAAAAAGCCGTGTAAAATCTGTGAACTAAACATTAGAAAGACATCTGTTTTGGAAAAGAAATAAAAGACCATAATAAAAAGAGTAGAGATAAATAGGGCTACTCTAAAAACATCCTTTTTACCGAACCTGTCGGCAAATCGTTTGGAAAAGGTGATACCGACAATCATAAAAATAATGCCTCCTGCATTGAATAGACCAAAGCCGGCAGAAACGGGATTTTCACCAAAGAAGTTCACACCTATGCCCGATAAAAAGTTTAATATGGGGCGTATAAAATTTGAGAGCGTTTCTGCATCCACATAATTTTCAAAGTAGTATACGTATGAGCCACCTTTCATGGCCAAGGTTATGAAAATCAAAGTGGTTACGACAAGAATAATAATCCAAGGCCTATTTTTAAAGAGATCGCCAAGATCTTCCCTTAAACTAGATTCTTGATCCAGCGTGGGTACGATACGTTCTTTGGTCGTAAAAAAAGTGATCAGTAGCATGACCGTTCCTATAATCGCCAACCATGTCATTACGATTTCGATGCCTACCGCTTTGTCGCCTCCACCGGCAGATTCAATAATAGGAAACATAAATACTTGTACAAAGAACTGGGCGAACATGACGGCTACAAAACGATATGATGAAAGACTATTACGCTCCGACATATCACCGGTTATAACGCCACTCAAGGCAGAATACGGTAAGTTGTTGGCCGCATAAAGTAGCAATAGCAAGGTATAGGTGACAACGGCATAAATGACTTTCCCCTTATATTCAAAATCTGGTGTGCTAAAGGCCAAAAGTGCTACAACGCCCAAAGGAATGGCCGTAAATAGAATCCAGGGTCTGAATTTTCCCCATCTTGAGCGGGTTCTATCCGCTAGTGCCCCAATAATCGGGTTGAAGCCAAAGGCTGCAACAAGACCTACACTTAACATAATTACCGAAGCATCATTGGTTTTAAGCCCGTATATATCGGTATAAAAATAGGCGAGGTAGGTAATTAATGTCTGGAAAACCAGATTTGCGGCAAGGTCTCCCAAACTATAACCCACTTTTTCTTTGAACGATAATTTTTGCGTATTCAAACTCATAAGGCTAGTTTTTGATTGGGTTGCGTTTTAAGGCCGATTACGCTATCGTATATATTTTTCCGGTTGTATTCCCTATCAAACAACAAAGGATAGTTTGTTCGCCCTCTAATAGGCCAACCATTTAGCCAAGAATTAGCATCGCCCACGCCCCAAAAGGTCACGCGGCTAATTTTATCTTTGTGTTTAAGGAATAATTTAAAGATATCGGTATACCTATTTGCCAGTTTCAACTGCACAGAATCGGGTAAACCACTAGCATATGGATTCATTTTTTCATCGCCTTCGAATTCCCTAAAATTTTGGCTAACTTCAGCGCCCTCCATGTCCCAAGGGTTGGGTAAGACCGTAATGTCTAGTTCGGTAATCATCACCTTCACCCCAAGGGCGGCATAAGCGAGAATGCTTTTTTCGACTTCCGCCAAATCAGGTTCTTCTAGACCCCAATGACCCTGCATGCCTACCCCACTAATACGTGCACCACTTTCTTGAACCAATTTGACCAGCCTTACCGCGCCTTCCCTTTTTTCGGGTTTCCACATATTATAGTCATTATAGTAGAGTTCGGCTTCGGGGTCGGCCTCTGCTGCCTGCTTAAAGGCAAGAGGTAGATAGCCATCGCCCATAACTTTTAGAAATACAGATTCCCGTAGAGAGCCATCTTCATTTAGCGCTTCATTGACCACATCCCAACCGTGAATTTTACCTTTATACCTTCCTGCTACTGTATTGATATGCTCCTTAATATATTTGGCCATTATCGTGCTATCGGTCAGCGTATTCATCCAAGGTCCGATTTGGCTGTGCCAAACCAAAGTATGCCCGATGATTTCCATCTCATTTTCTTCACCCAGCGCTACGAATTTATCCGATAGATCAAAGTTGAAGGTGTCGGCAACTGGGTGTATTTCTTCCCATTTCATGATATTCTCAGGGGTTATACTACTAAAATCTCTTTTCAGAACCTTTAGTGCTAGGGTATCTTTTTGTAAGATTATAGCTTCATTAATAGCTGCTCCAATAGTAAAGTCTTTTGAATAGGTAGTCTTTAACGAGGGTGTTACAGGCGGCGTACTGTTTTCAGTTTTATCCGGTTTATCGGAGCAGTTGGTGAATTGAAGAAAAAGCGCAAAAAATAGGGTCCTAAAAATTAATCTCATTATAACATGTTTGGATAGAGCGGTTTCAGATTATAAATATCCAATAAAATTAGACATCTAATTAGCAAAAATGAAGCATTCGCTATTAGAATTGAGTTATTAATAAAATAATCGGAATTATTGCTCAGCGACTTCTTTTACTTCTGTAGGTAGAATACCAAAATGCGATTTAAAGCAGCTGGTAAAATAGGAGGGTGACGAAAAGCCGACCTTAAAGCTTATTTCCCCAATAGATTCATTGGTATTCAATATCATTTCCTTCGATTTCTCCAATCGTACGACCCTTAAAAACTGGTTTGCAGTCTGCCCGGTCAGTGCCTTAATTTTACGATAAAGTTGACTACGGCTAAGTTTTAGCTCTTCGGCAAGGTTTTCAACATTTAAGTTCGGATCGTCAATGTTGGTGTGAACATAGTTGAGCACCTTGGTTATAAATTCTTTATCGAGCGGGGTGCCGCTGTCTTTCACTTCCGTTTTTAAAATGTCGCCAAAATATTTATTGAACAGTAGCTGTCGGTTGAGTATCAATTGTTTTAGCTGAGATTGTAAGACCTTCATCTCAAAAGGTTTGCTTAAATACACATCGGCTCCAGCTTCGATGCCCTTTACCAAGTCGTCGCTCATAGCCTTTGCGGTCAACATCAATACTGGTATATGACTGGTTTTTAAGTCTTCTCGCAATGCGGTACAAAAGGCAATACCATCCATTTCGGGCATTACGACATCGGTTAAGATAATATCGGGTATGAGTTTTCCGGCTACGGTCAAAGCTTCTTGTCCGTTGCTAGCCTCGGTGATGATATAGTTTTGTTTTAGGGCGTTTTTTAAGTAGTTTCTAAGCTCGATATTGTCTTCGACCATTAATAGGGTATGCTTTTTTGTAGAGGTCGAGGCTGTTATGTCTTCCGGGGTAATCGAATTATCCCCCATAGTTTCGGGAACGGATGGTGTAGTCTCTTCCGTTTTGATGAACAGTTCCGAAAATTCAAAGTGCTTATTGCCTAAAGGCATAATGATTTTAAACGTAGTACCCTTGTTTTCTGCACTGACCACATCAATTTTACCCTTATGGAGGGTAACGAAATTTCGTACCACCTCAAGACCGATACCCGTACCACCGTAATATTGTTGGTTCATCTCCTCAGCCTGATAAAAGCGTTCGAAAATATTATCGATTTCTTGTTTCTTTATTCCTGATCCGGTATCGGTGATGGCTATTTGCATGGCAGGCAACAGTTTTTCACTGTCGATGAGGGGAAACGATACGTCGCTATCGCAGCGGGAAACGCTTACACTTACAGCCCCATTATCTGGAGTTGCCTTGAACGCATTGGATAGTATGTTGAATACTATTTTCTCAAGCATTCCGGGGTCAGACCAAAGTAGTAGTTCTTGAGCGTCGGCTTCTGTAGATAAAAGGATATTTCGCTGTAGTGCCTCGTCTTCAAAATAATCCGTTATTTCTTTTATGAAAGCTACGACCTCGATTCGGGACGCCCTTACCGGCATTTTATCAAGCTGCAATTTTCTAAAATCTAAAAGTTCGTCGACGAGCCGTGATAAACGGGCCGTGTTTTTTTGGATTATTCGATGTTTATCACGGATCCTTGGGGGTAAATCGATTTCCGTATCGCCGATGATGTCGGCCAGTGGATTTGTAATTAAAGTTAGCGGGGTTCGGAATTCATGTGATATATTAGTGAAGAACTGAATTTTTCTGTCGTTCAATGCTTCTTCCTGAATCCGCCTCTCCCTTTCCAACTTTATCATTCGCCTTTCCTTTATCCGATCATAAAATAGACGGTATCCCATTGTAAAGAGCAATAGCCCCAATAGAAAATAGCAGACAAAGGCCAGATTCGTAGACCACCAAGGTGGAAATATTTCGATGGGCAAGACGATAGGTGTATCACCCCACACCCCATCGTTGTTCGCTGCCTTCACTTTAAAAATATAATTGCCTTTGGGAAGGTTGGTATAGGTGGCACTTCTCAAATTGCCTACGAAATTATAGGTGTCTTCAAATCCCTCTAACATATAGGCATATTCATTCTGTTCAGGGCGTGTGTAACTGATTCCGACATAGTCTATGGTAAATACTGACTGTTTATGTCCTAACTTCAAATTTTTGGTTTCCGATAGCACATGCTCGATAGGCGAACCTTGGCTACCGGGTTCTACGGGTCTGTTGAAGAGTTTGAGTCCTGAAAAATATAGCGAGGGCGGGTTTTGATTTATAGGGATGGTGCCCGGCATGAAGTAATTTATCCCTCGATAACTTCCGAAATAAAGACTACCGTCTTCATCCTTTACAACGGAGTTATTATTGAAATCATTGGCCAAAAGCCCGTCGTCTTTGGTGAAATTCGTAAACGAACCCGTATCGATATCCAATTTTGAAAGTCCCTTGTTTCCGCCGAACCACAAATTTTTACCACTTTCTATTAGGGCTGACACTGTCTCCTGTTCAATGCCATTGTTTTTGGTATACCACAGAAATGAATCCTTTTTTTTATCATATTTGCATAGGCCGTCACCATCAGTACCTATCCACATTATTCCGTCGGCACCTTCATGGAGGGATAGTATGGAATGGCTACCGGAATCATTTCCCAAAGGTTTGTACATCGCCTCGGTCATCGGTATAACGTCAAAACCCGCCAGGCTATCCTGTATTATCTTAAACAAACCTTCGCGGGTGCCAAGCCAGATAGCGCCATCACTGTCGATTAAAACCTTCCTAATATCAGCAGAATCCATATTATCGGTAATAAATCTGGGCGAGTCATAAAAAGTAAATATTTCGCTAATAGTGTTGTAGGAATGTAGTCCTTTCAAAAATGTACCTATCCAAATAATCCCTCGATCATCTTCCGCAAAGCTCAAAATACGGTTTGAGGTTAAGGCATTATCGGTAGTATTTGTATTAAAATTTTTAAAGCTTTTACTATCCTTTTCAAGATAGAAAATTCCAGAATTCCACGTACCGATCCAGAAGTTATCATTGCTGTCCATGAAAACGGTTTGAACATCCAACGCCGTAAGTCCGGATGCTATAGGGTTCTCAGGGTCCGACAGATGAACGAAGCTTTGCTCTTTTGGGTCGTAAACATCTACGCCGCCTCCGTTCATACCTATCCAATAACGACCTTGATTATCCTCTGTAATTCCGGTAACAGACCCTGATTGCAACGAGTTTGAGACACTGGGCAAGCTTTCAATATCATGGAATTTGTCATAAAAGGTATCGCTTATACCTACCCCTTCGTTGTAATAACCGATCCAAATACGCTCACGTTGATCTTTGAACAACGCCCAAACCGAATTTGACTTTATACTGTTTTTATTGAACTTGTTGTAACGGTAATTGGTAAGTATCTCGCCCCGCTTGTTTAAGACGAAGAGTCCGTCATTCTCAGTTCCTAAAAGAATGTCGTTATAGTTCCCTTGAACTATCGATAATACCCGCTTGTCTGTTATCGCAAAATGGGATATTTCCATCTTTCGTGAAGAAAACGCAATCTTTTTTACCCCACTTGCAAAGGTTCCGATCCACAAATTACCATCGCTATCAAAATACAGCGATTGAATATCGTCTAAAACCTTTCCGTTTGCTCCTGAATCCGTGCGAAAGAGCACAAATTCATCATACCGAGTACTATACTCAAAAAGACCCAAGTTGGTGCCAATAAACAAGCTTTTCTGGTCGCTGGCCACACTGTTGATCAGAAGGTTATCCAAATCTGTCATACCTTCTATAGAAACAGGTGTACTTACAAAGTTCTTGCCGTCTACAAAAAAAACACCATGTTGCAGGGTGCCAATAATCATATTTCCAAAACTGTCTTCCGTTATCGACTTTACAGGAACACCCCCTGAAACCTCATAATTAGGTTTCAACATGATTTTGATAAACCTGTCGCCGGCCCTATCATACAAATCCAGTCCGGCTTGTGACCCTACCCAAAGTCTATCTTGACTATCAATATAGGTAGCATATACCAGAGAACCGCTAATCGAAGTTGAGTCATTCGATTCTTGTTGGTAGTATGTGAAATCTATTCCGTTGAAGTGACTCAGTCCAACCCCATTGGTTCCCATCCAAATTAGGCCGGAGCTATCTTGTGCCATACTTGATACGGCCCGTTGCGAACTACTTTCTTTGATGGTGTGAAAGTTGTAATCGGGTACGGCGTCTTGGGCTGAAAGTGCGTAGCCACAGAGTACAATAAAGAGCCTTATGAGGTCGAACGGACGCAGCATTTTCAATTTTAGGGGTCAGTAAGCTAATTTAAGGGTTCTATGCCTAAAGTAAGGCACACCTTAAGGTTTTGTTGCGATTTCCATCTCAATGCAGCGGCCCTAATTTCAAAATACAATTAAATGATTAGGGGTTAAATATTTCTTAACCTGAAAAAATTTACAAATACTAAGTAATTAACGAATATTGTAAAGGTATATTTACTATTAGTAAACAATCTTATAACTCTTGGGAATCACATCGAAAAATAGGCATTTGGCTTACGGCGCCTTGGCATCCTTTGGTACCTACTTCTGTATGTACGCTTTTCGAAAGCCTTTCACCGTAGCTACTTACGAAAATCTGTCTATTATTGGTATCGATTATAAGATTGCCTTGATTATTGCCCAAGTAATAGGGTATATGCTTTCTAAATTTATCGGTATAAAATTGATTTCGGAACTTAAACCCGAAAACCGATTGAAGTATCTTTTAGCAATGATTGCCTTTGCTGAACTAAGTCTGATTCTTTTTGCAGGTTTGCCTTCGCCATATAATATTTTTTGTATGTTTTTAAACGGCCTTTCCTTAGGCATGATTTGGGGGGTCGTCTTTTCCTATGTCGAAGGGAGAAAAGTTACTGAAATACTCGGGGTTATTCTGTGTTCAAGTTTTATCGTATCCAGTGGTGTAGTAAAGTCGGCAGGACTCATGGTCATGACTTATTTGGATGTGTCCGAATTTTGGATGCCTGCTGCAACCGGGGCTTTCTTCCTATTACCATTTATCGGTTTTGCCATGCTGCTCGACCGAATGCCACCACCCACCGAAGAGGATAAAATTCTTAGGGAAGAAAGACTGCCTATGAGTCAAAAGGATCGTAAGCGCGTACTGGTCAATTTCCTATTTCCATTACTTATCTTGGTTTTCTTTTATGTATGTCTTACCGCCATGCGGGATTTTAGGGATAATTTTTCACGTGAGATTTGGGATGCTGTCGGGTATAAAGGTGACGTTGCCATATATACGCTATCCGAAATTCCCGTTGCTATCATCGTACTGGTAACCATCGGTATGTTCGCTTTCATTAAAAACAATTATCGTGCTTTTCAATACTATCATTATTTATTAATTGTAGGGGCTTTATTGGTAGGCGTTAGTACATTCTTGTTCCAGAATACAATTATCGGCCCGGCCTTTTGGATGATATTGGTAGGCTTGGGACTTTATATGTGCTACGTACCTTTCAATTGTATTTTTTTTGATAGGATGATTGCCACATTCCGTATCAAAGGCAATGCGGGATATCTCATCTATATTGCGGATGCATTTGGCTATTTGGGAAGTATGGCGGTACTACTCTACAAAAATTTTGGTCAGGACACCGTTTCATGGTTGCGTTTTTTCATGAACGGTAGTTATGTAATATCCGGTATTGGTATTTTGGTTTCTATCGTATCGCTATGGTATTTTAAACGAAAATATGAGAGATCGAACCAGGGCCCCGAAAAAGAAATTCAAATTGTAAACCTATGAGCAACCAGTATGATGTAATCGTTGTTGGAGGTGGCGTTCTTGGCACTTTTCATGCCTATCATGCCTTAAATAGTGGATTGAAGGTAGCTTTGGTGGAAAAGGACGGAAAACCCCAGGGGGCAACCGTTCGTAATTTCGGTCAAGTGGTGCCTTCAGGAATGAATACCAAATGGCAGGCCTATGGTCGTGAAAGTCTCGCCATTTATAAGAAAATTCAAGCTAAATACGATATTTCGGTCCGGCAAGAAGGAAGTATATACTTGGCTTCGAACGATGAAGAAGTACAGTTACTGGAAGAACTACATGCCATAAATGCATCTAATGGCTATACTTCTGAACTTTTTACAAAAGATCGATGTTTACAACAATATCCGGGATTACGTAGCGATTACGGTAAGGCAGGCCTTTTTTTTCCAGACGAGATTATGGTTGAACCCCGCGTAATGATCCATCGGTTGCACACTTATATGAAACAATTGGGTTTGGTCTTATCTTTGGGTGAAACCGTTTTGGAATGTGATGCGCTTCGAAACGGAGTCCAATTATATACATCCCACAACCGTATTTTATCGGCTTCTAAAGTGATTATCTGTAATGGCAGCGATTTTAAGACGCTCTATCCGAAGTTATTTGAAGATAGTGATCTTGTTGTTTCGAAATTACAGATGATGCAGACCAAGGTGCAGCCCGGTTACAGGCTACCGAGTTCGGTTTTGACCGGACTTTCTATTCGGCGTTACGAGGCCTTTGCCGAATGCCCTTCCTATACGACTATAAAAGCTAGGGAAAATAGCGATTCGTTTGAAAAACGCTGGGGGGTACATATTTTGTTCAAACAGGCTTCCGATGGCTCTATTATCCTCGGCGATTCCCATGAATATGCACCGGTAAGCCGCGTCGAAGATTTGGGAACGGATTTGAACATGGATATCGACAATTTTGTTATACAGGAAGCTAAAAAAATTTTCGACCTCCCTAGTTACGAAATTCAGAAACGCTGGTTCGGCCTGTATTCGCAATGTAAAAAAACCGACATCTATCAACACACCGTCGACGAAGATGTTCATATCGTAACTGGAATCGGGGGTAAGGGAATGACCGGTAGTGCCGGTTTCGCCAAACATAATATCAATTCAATCTTTAATTTAGCACATGCATAATATAGAACTTGCAATCTTCGATATGGCCGGTACGGTAGTCAATGAAAAAAATGTGGTCTATAAGACCCTACAGAAGGCTATTAATAAGAAAGGTCATGACCTCTCATTAGATTTTGTACTCGAACACGGTGCAGGTAAAGAAAAGCATCAAGCCATAAAAGATGTTTTGACTGCCATCAAGGTAGATAAGGAAGAAGAACCTTCCGAACCTATTTTCGAGGATTTCAAGTCTATGCTTGACGACGCCTACGATACACTTTCAGTAACTTCATTCGAAGGGGTCGAGCAATTATTGGATAATCTAAAATCACAAAATATAAAGATTGCGCTCAATACCGGTTATAACACCAAAATCGCCGAACTATTATTGCGTAAAATGCAATGGGAAAAGGGAAAGCAGTTTGATGCCCTCGTCACTGCCGACGATGTGAGCAAAGGGCGACCCGATCCGGCGATGATTTATAGGGCGATGGAAATTTTAGGGGTCGAGAAAGCTTCCGAAGTGCTAAAAGCCGGTGATTCCATTATTGATATTGAAGAGGGCAAAAACGCCAATTGTGGCGTAACTGTTGGTGTGACCACTGGTGCACATACTAAGGCGCAACTAAATTCTGCCAGTCCGACCTTTGTGTTGGGTTCGCTCAGCGAGCTTGCCGATTATATTAAAGGTAAGTCTTAGGCAGAAAGATTATCTAACGCTAAATTTTTTTTAGTAGCTGTTTTATTGAATAGAATCAAAGGCCTGTAGAGGTTTTGTGCCTTTCGATATTTTAAGGGTAAAAAGTATCATATAAAGAAATAAACTACCAACATCTTCGAATAAACCGAACCTCTATTTTCCGGTACGTGCGGAATTCTTCCATCAAAAAAAATGGAATCCCCTTCCTCTAAAAGTACTTCCTCTTCTCCAATGATATAATAGCATTCTCCCGATAACACATATTTAAACTCATAGGCATCTGTGGTTACTTTCTCCCGATTCGAGTTGGGTGCCACTTCTAAAAGCACGGTTTCAAAACCCAATGATGATAATTGCTTTCCGAAAATGTAAGTATAGCTGAATCCTACTGCATCATCTTCTTTTTCAATTTCCGAATTTTCACTTTTTCGTGATATGATATAATTTGCACCGTTTATCTGAGGCATACCGTTGAAAAATTCGGTTACTTCTATATCCAAAGCGCTTATAATTTTCAGAAGCACAGGAAGGGAGGGAATCGTGCGGCCATTTTCTATTCTTGAAATCAAGCCACCGGTGACATCTGCCCTATTTGCAATCTCACTTATGACCCTATTATTGCCTTTCCTAAGTTCCTTTATCCGTTTTCCGATTCCGATAAGATAGTCTTCCATAACTTCAAATTACACTGCGAACATATTGAACTCTATTAAACTTTTCCTGCTATCTGCGATTTCCATACATCGAAACCAATGTGCCAACTTACATCATTCGCTAATTACATTTCAAGGCTAGAACCAAAACTTTTACAAAGCCTTATCTATCTAAATTAACGTCATTTCAGGGTTTTTATGATATGCATATTTGTAAACCTTATATTGATAACATTTTCTTAACAATCTTTAGGTAAGCATAGCAATTATTTAAAAGTAAAAGGATATTTAGCTAACCTCTACCAATGATATTTGTTTCCTTAATATCATCAAATGTTTACAAATACGAAAAAATGAAAAAAACACTACTGTTCACATTATTTGCTTTTATGTCATATACTTTTGCACTGGCGCAAAAGAATTTCACGGGCACCGTTATCGATGAAAATCGAATTCCACTAGCAGGTGCCTCAATTGTAATTAAAGGAAGCGATACAGGAGTTGCCACTGATTTTGACGGTAACTTTCAAATTGAAATTCTTGATGGCAATGATATTTTAGTCGTATCCTATATAGGATATATTTCCAAGGAGTTTGATTCCTCCGGACAAAATACAGCAACAATACAACTTGAACCGGATTCACAAGAGCTCGATGAGGTCGTCGTTACCGCATTGGGTATCAAGAGAGAGAAAAAATCTTTGGGATATGCTTCACAAGAACTCGATACCGAAGATGTGACCTCAGCAAGGGAGCCTAATCTTTTGAACGGAATCTCGGGAAAAGTCGCTGGCTTACAAATTACCAATAGTCCCTCAGGTTTGGGAGGCTCGGCCCGGGTTTCAATTCGGGGCGATGCCTCATTGAATATTAATGGAAACTCTCCTTTGTTCATTGTTGACGGAACGCCAATAAGCAATGAAATCGTAGGGTCATCCGGAGCGGGCACACAGGATGTCGATTACGGAAATGGGGCTTCGGAAATCAATCCTCAGGATATTGAATCTATTAACGTGCTGAAAGGGCCTGCCGCTGCTGCTTTGTATGGCTCCCGTGCGGCTAACGGTGCCATTATCATTACCACTAAAAAAGGAAGCAAAAAGGAGGGTAGGCTTGGAATTTCCCTTAATTCCGGGATTACCATGGAGAGTGTGCTTCTACTGCCCGACTGGCAGAACGAATACGGACAGGGCAACAACCAACAGTTCGAATTTTTTGATGGTAGCGGTGGTGGTATCGCCGACGGTGTCGATGAAAGTTGGGGCCCGAGATTAGATAATGGGCTGTTAATTCCACAATTCGATTCCCCACGAGCCGATGGTACTCGTGGAGGAGACATTGCAGTAAGCGATTCACCAATTTCGTCAACCCCATGGACCTCAAATCCTAATAATATAGAAGACTTCTTCCAAACCGGATATACAAAAACCAATAGTTTATCTATCTCGAAGGCCGGTGATCTCGGCAACATTCGTTTTTCATATCAAAACTTAGATCAAGAGGGTATCGTTCCCAATACTGACCTTGCAAGGAACAGTTTCAACCTAAGCACTGCACTGAATTTGACCGACAAAGTAACCGTTAATGCTAACGTCAATTATATCAAGACCGACAGCGGCAACCGACCCTCGTTGAGCTATGGCACCGAAAGCTTAATGTATCTATGGATATGGTACGGAAGACAGATCAATACCGCTAACTTAAAGGACTATTGGCAGCCTGGACTTGAAGGCCGGCAACAATTTAATTACAATTACAATTACCACGACAACCCTTACTTTAACGTATATGAGAATACAAATTCCCAAGATAAGGACCGTGTATTCGGAAATGTTAGCATCAATTATAAATTTCATGAAAACTGGAACCTTTTGCTCCGTTCAGGAAGGGATTTTTACCGAGAGCTTCGGGAAAAACGAAGGGCTTTCAGTACACAACGTTTTCCATTGGGCTATTATAGAGAGGATAACGTATTCTTTGAGGAATCGAATTCAGATTTCTTAGTATCGTATGACAAAACATTTAAAGAGAAGTTCAACCTGAACGTTTCTATAGGCGGTAACCAGTTGCGACAAAAACAGGATTACAATCAAACAGTAGCGCCCCAATTAATAAATCCCGGTATATATTCCTTCAACAACACACGAAGGCCCTTAGAAGTTTCCGTCAACAACAGTGAAAAACGTATCAGCAGCCTGTATGGGTATGCCCGCTTTGCTTATGACGAGCTCATTTATCTAGATTTGACCGGCAGAAACGACTGGTCGAGCACCTTGCCGACCGATAACAATTCCTATTTTTATCCTTCTGCTACCATGAGTGCCATCGTAAGCGATATGTTTCAAAAACCTGACTGGCTATCCTTTGCAAAACTCAGGGCAGCTTATGCTGAGGTAGGTAATGATACAGATCCATATCGTCTGGCAAGTTTTTTCACGAACGAGGCTCCATTTGGTGACAATCCCGTTTTGACAGAATCGCGCTTGATTCCCAATGCCGATTTAAAGCCCGAGATTACATCATCCTATGAATTTGGGGTAGATTTACGCCTCTTTCAAAGTCGTTTGAATTTAGATGCTACCTATTATGATGGCAGAACTAAAAATCAGATCATTCCCATTAGCACAGATATCGCTAGCGGATATACCAGTAAATTAATCAATGCAGGCGAGGTAAGAAATTACGGTTTTGAAGCCATACTGAATGTAATACCGGTACGCAACGATAATTTTACTTGGAATACCACATTCAATTTTTCCAGAAACAGAAGCGAGGTAACCGATCTTGGTGGTGTCGACTATACGTTGACCTCGAATAACGATGCATTCATTCAAGCCCGTGAGGGTGGTTCAATCAGTGCTATTTACGGAAGGGGCTTTCAAAGGGTAGAAGATCCGTCAAGTGAGTTTTTTGGGCAGTTCGTCATTGATGATAACGGTATACCGCTGCGTACCGATGATTTAGTATACCAAGGCGATTACGCGCCTGACTTTACGTTGGGCATGCTGAACAGTTTCAAGTACAGGGCATTTGACCTCGGTTTTTTACTCGATACACGGCAAGGAGGTATCGTCGTTTCGCGCACTAAGACCATTGGCTCTACTTCGGGACAATTGAAAGAGACCTTGGAGGGTCGCGAAACGGGAATCGTTGCAGTGGGCGCGGTAAATAATGGAACCGTCGACCAACCTGTTTATGTTGCCAACACGACCAATGTAGATGCACGTACGTACAACAACCGATACTATGAACGAGATAATGTAGAGGCTGCAAAGTACGATGCCACATATACCAAGCTTCGAGAGGTCACATTGGGCTATTCTCTTCCAAAGAAACATGTTGATAGACTTCCGATTGCGGGGGCGAGACTATCCTTGACCGGAAGGAATTTAGTATTGTGGACCGATAATCCCCATTTCGATCCCGAAACGGTCGCCGTTGCTGGAGGCACTTTACAACCCGGTATCGAGAATATGTCGTACCCCAGCAGCAAAACATATACCCTAAACCTACAAATCGATTTTTAAATTATAGCGAAATGAAAAATATACATTCAAGATTCACTTTATTTTTTGGCCTATTTATTCTGCTACTTTCGGTAGCTTGTACTAAAGATTTTGAGGAAATCAATCAGAACCCTAACTTTCCAGAGCAGGCTGCGTCTGAACTTCTGTTGCCGGGCGTATTGCGTAAAATGGCCTACAATTGGGGCAATCAAGGTTGGGAAGAAGGCTTTACCGTGGCGCAATACGGTGCGCGTTTACAGTTCACATCCGGAGACCGGTATAATTGGTCGCCTACCAACAATCCATATTTCGATGCCTATGACAGTATGCGTGATATCGAGAATATCATTCGAGACACTAAAGATAACCCTGACGGACAGAACTATTATGGGGTGGCTTTAATCATAAAATCATGGATTTATTCATACCTGACAGATGCCTATGGTGATGTACCCTATTTAGATGCGACCAAAGGCTTAAGTGATGATAATATAACACCTTCCTTTACACCGCAAGCTGAGATCTACGAAGGAATGTTGGCCGATTTAAAAACGGCGAACGGACTTTTGACCGGAGCGAATAACATTTCGGGAGATATTCTATACGGCGGCGACGTTTTGAAATGGCGTAAATTTTCCAATTCGCTACGATTGCGTTTGTTAATGCGTATCAGTGAAGTCGATCAGGCTACCGCAACTGCGGGCATGAACGAAATTACCAACGATTTAGCTACATATCCAATATTTGAAGGTAATGCAGATGCGGCAGTGCTACAGTGGAATTCCGATAATCCACAACCAAAATATGACACCCGATCCGGTAGTTTCGACGAGGTTCGCTTAAGTCAAACCTTGGAGACTCGTTTAAAGGAGCTTAATGACAGGCGTTTAGTTGTTTACGCCCAGCCAACTTCCAATTCAGAAAAGGGAATCTATTCGGAAAACCTCGATGACTATGTCGGTATGCCGAACGGATTGGACGATGCCAAGGCGTTGAGTTATAGCCCCACAGGGAATCCTGAGGAATCCGGGTCCAATTATATTTCTCGGCTTGGGGTCTTGTTGACCTGTAGAGCTTGCGACGTTGAAAATGCTTCTCCGACCGCCTCGCAGACCATTATTATGGATTATGCCGAATTACAGTTCATTCTCGCCGAGGCAAGGGAACGTAATCTGATAGCCGTCGGTGAAACCGCTGCGTATTACGATAATGGCATTAGGGCATCATTCTCTTACTATTTGGATAGGATTACTGCAGGGGGATGGACTGAAATCGGTAATGACCTCCAAAATTTTGATTTGGAGGGCTATTTAGAGCAGGCCGATGTAAGTCTAGGGGGCTCACCGGACGAAAATCTACAAAAGATTGCGCTGCAAAAATGGATTGGCCTATTCTATACCGGTTTTGAGGCCTGGTCTGATTGGCGACGTACCGGCATGCCGGAAATTGTACCTGGTGCCGATGCTGCGAACGGGGGAGTAGTACCTGTGCGTTTTCAATATCCCAACGAAGTTAAATCTACCAATCAACCCAATTACGAAGCCGCAGTTTCACGACAGGGCCCCGATGGCCTGAACACCAAACTTTGGTGGGATGTGGATTAGCACGAAAGGGAAAGTTATAAATTTAGCCATTGTTGGTTTTGCCTTCGGCCCAATTTTTATGGTTGCCCAAGAATCTAAAAATCTGGGTATAGAACATGTAATTGTCATCGGTTTTGACGGTTTGAGTCCCGATGGACTGCATAATTCCAATACGCCTATTTTTGATTCCTTGAAGAATGAAGGTGCCTATACGATGCATGCCAGAGCCATTCTTCCGACGAGCTCAAGTCCCAATTGGGCCTCGATGATTATGGGTGCCGGTCCTGAACAGCATGGTATTACTTCCAATGCTTGGGAACGCGATAATTTCACCCTTCCGGCCATTACTCAGGGTGATGATTTTCTGTTTCCGACCATTTTTCGTTTGTTGGACGAACAAAAGAAAGATGTCGAAATCGGCATTGTTTATGATTGGGATGGTTTTGGGAGATTGTTCGAAAAAAGTGCAGTTGATTATGATATAAATCCCGAAAACGAAGATGAGACCGCAATAGTGGCCAGTAACTATATCATCGACAAAAAACCAGACCTCACTTTTTTACATTTTGACCATGTCGACCATGCAGGACACGAATTTGGACATGGTACGGAAGAATATTATACATCAGTAGAAAAGGCCGACGAACTTTTGGGAAAGGTTATTGAAGCCATAAAGAAAGCCGGAATTTTAGACAGTTCCATGGTTATTATAAGCTCTGATCATGGTGGGTTAGGCAAGGGTCACGGAGGTGAGACGCTTCAGGAAATCGAAATCCCGTTTATACTTTGGGGAAAATCGGTCAAGAAAAACCATAAGATAGAGCATCCGGTATACCAATACGACAATGCGGCTACCGTGGCCTATGCGTTAGGATTAAAAGCCCCTAACGCGTGGATCGGTAAGCCGGTAAAATCTGCTTTTATTGGATATGAGGCAAAAGATGGATATCCGATTTTGGAACAGTCTGAGCCTCCTATAATCCTGCCAAAATCAAAAGGTTATAAAAAGGCAGGAGGTCTATTTGACGATTCGACGCTTGTTAGTATCAAAAATCCAACTGAAGACGGGATAGTTCGCTATACGTTAAACGGTTCAATGCCTTCAAGTGATTCACCAATAGCAGAAGGTTTAATCTCCCTTGATAAGAATACGGTTGTAAAAAGTGCTATTTTTAAAGAAGACAAAATCAGAAGCGAGGTTGCCGAGGCTTATTTTAGAATCAAATCAAAAAATACCATAAAGCCTGTAAATTACGAGATTTTCTATCTGAAAGACCTTAGGTTTATTCCTGCTTTGGACAATAGAAAACCGGATGTAACCGGAAGTTGTTATGAAATTACATCCGCAGAAATCGAAAATTTGATAAAGGGAAACACCGCAGTGCGTTTTAAGTCCCAAATCATAATTGAGCAGTCTGGTATGTACCAGTTTTATACCCGTTCAGATGATGGAAGCAAACTATTTGTCGATGATCAACTTGTGGTCGACAACGACGGAGACCATGGCGTCAGAGAAAAAGAAGGACAAATACATCTGAAACCAGGAGCACATCATCTAGAGGTAGTTTGGTTCAATGGTGGGGGAGATGGCTGGCTTGATGTTTATGTGGAAACCGATAAGATGCCCAAGCAAATAGTATCTACTACCTTATTAAGAACAAAATAGTTAAGCGAAGTACGCAATGCCGAAAAATTCATCACAACACCTGAACAAAAGAACCGAGGGCGATATAAATAGTACGCGGGCTCGGGAGTTATGGCTTGAAAATGAGGTTGACGAAAACACCAAAAATCTTTTAGAAAAAGATGCCCGCTATTTTTTGCACCAAGCGCTATCCACCCCTTGCCTTGACGTTCTGAAAAGTTGTCAAGGGCCTTATATCGAAAACATATCCGGAAAGAAGTATCTTGATTTTCACGGGAACAATGTACACCAGATCGGCTTTGGACATCCAAAACTTATACAGCGCTTAACCGAGCAAATGCAGGGGCTGTCCTTCTCTACCCGAAGGTATACGAACGAGGTGGCCATTGCATTTGCAGAGAAACTCGCTTCTTTGATGCCCTCAAATCTGAACCGGGTATTACTGACTCCGAATGGTAGCTCTTCCATCGGCATCGCCTTAAAATTGGCACGTGCCGTTACCGGTAAATATAAGGTTGTCTCCTTTTGGGACTCTTTCCACGGAGCTTCTCTAGATGCCATCGGCGTTGGGGGCGAATCGGTATTCAGAGAGCATATAGGCCCTCTTATGCCTGGGGTCGAACGTATTCCTCCCCCGGTTACTTATCGCGGAATTTTCGAAGGAAACGAAGCAAAATGTCTTGAATATTTAGAATATGTGTTTTCTAAAGAAGGCGATATCGGGGCGTTTTTAGCTGAAACCCTTCGTAATACCGATGTTCAAATCCCCTCGAAATTCTTTTGGAAAGAAGCCCGAAAACTATGTGACGCTTATGGAGTACTGCTGATTTTAGATGAAATACCGATAGCCTTGGGCAGAACAGGTACGTTATTTACCTTTGAGCATTATGATATCGAGCCAGATATTATATGTTTGGGCAAAGGTTTGGGCGGCGGTATCATACCGCAGGCCGCAATCGTAACTAGAGATAGTTATAACAAATTCGGTGATATTTCTCTAGGACATTACACGCATGAAAAAAGTCCGCTAGGGGCGATGGCGGGACTGACCACCTTAGAAATAGTAGAAGAGGAGAAAATTCTTGAAAAAGTTAAGGCCGATGAAAACTTTATGCGCTCAGCAATGAAGGGATTTTATGAAAAACACAAAATTATAGGTGACGTTCGTGGTTTAGGTTTGCTCTGGGGCGTAGAATTGGTAAAGGATAGGGAAACTAAACAAAAGGCAGTTGAAGAAGCTGAAAAGGTCATGTACGAATGTCTGAAAAACGGATTGAGTTTTAAGGTCTCCGCGGGTAACGTGCTGCAATTGGCTCCTGCCTTAATAATCGAAAGAAATGAACTTCAAAATGCACTACACATTTTGGATAAAAGTCTTGAGAAGTTGAGCGTTCGAGTCGAATAATATTTACAAATTTTAAAAATCACCTAATAATCAAAACAAAATGAAAAAAGCAAGTATACTACTAGCTCTACTGTCATCCGTATTAGTAGGGTCATTTTGCAATGCGCAAAATTTAAAAGACACCAAGGTCATATTGATTACGCTAGACGGTCTCCGCTGGCAAGAACTTTTTACGGGTGCCGATTCTCTTCTGGTGGCCAATGCGGAATATGTGAATGACACTACGGATTTAAAGAAACGTTTTTGGCAGTCTAAACCTAATGAAAGGCGAGAGGCGTTGATGCCCTTTTTTTGGAATGAGGTTCAAAAAATGGGCCAAATTCATGGCAATAGGTCGCTGGGCAGCAAAGTTGACCTAACCAATAAAATGTGGTTCTCCTATCCCGGATATAACGAAATTCTGACCGGAAGAGCCGACGACGCCCGTATCGATAGCAATGATAAAATTCCGAATCCAAATACCACGATTTTAGAAATCGCCAATAACGATTCGAAATACAAAGGAAAGGTCGCCGCTTTCGGAAGTTGGGACGTTTTCCCGTATATCGTCAATGAAGAGCGTTCGGGTCTTCCAGTCAATGCAGGCTATGAAATGGCCAAAGGGCCGAATTTGACAGAGCGAGAAAAATTCTTGAACGAACTACAGCCTACAATTCCTGGACGATGGCCTTCGGTTCGCTTTGACGCTTTCACCCATCAGTATGCCTTGGAAAAAATGAAAAAGAATCATCCCGAACTCGTGTATATTTCATATGGCGAAACCGATGATTTTGCGCATGATGGGGAATACGATTCGTATTTGAAATCGGCTCACAATACAGATGCCTTGATAAAGGAAGTTTGGGAATTTACCCAGAATGATTCTTTTTATGCTGATAACACGCTGTTTATTATAACCACTGATCACGGACGTGGAACAGAACCATTAGAAACCTGGAAAGGCCATGGTAGCGATGTCAAGGGTGCTGGTGGGGTCTGGATGGTTTTATTTGGGAAAGGCATATCCCCAAAAGGGGAAATATCGGAAAACGAACAATTACATAGTAACCAAATCGCACCTACTATTCTCAAAGTATTGAATATCAATTCTGATACTGGCCAAATGAAGGCAAAGCTACTCCCTATAGCCACCAAATAATCATTCGCTTTTTGGTAACCATAGGTTGATGTTCAATTAACTAGCATGCGATTTTGATTTTATAATTTTGACCTGTCATCCTTTGAATTAGTTTGAGTTTGCCTGTGTTAATCCCACAGGTTGTTTATGGAAACCGATGTATTTTTTACATCGGTTTTTTTCATGCCAAATTGTAATGGTCTTCGTTGTTATTTTACTATTATCTTTTTTTAAGCTTAAAATTATTATGAGGTTAAAAGTAGGTTAAGGCCTTAACTTTAAGATAAATGGAATTTAAGCTAAGCATCATTTTTACTTAATGTTCCTTAAGTTTTGTCAGGTTATTTTTGTTAAAATTATTAACAACAAAACTTGGGAACACAATGAAAAATGTAATACAGTATTTATTTTTAGGAGGGGTTGTCGCTATTACATCCTGCGATAAAATCGATGACTTTCTCGGTAGCCCTGACCATAACGACGATGATAAGGAAGAAGTATCGATTTTCGAGAACAAATCGGAACTGGAGCCATTGGTGGCTTTACAATCTCAGTTCAATTTCGTAAAAGCGTATTCCTTAATTAGTTCTACAGATATATTGGAAGATGGTTTCCAATTGGTGGGTGCCCAAGATGGGGCCGGTTTCCTTAAGGAAGGTGACGGATATATGTATGTCGTCAATGCCGAAGATGATTATGCTGTTAGCCGTATTCATTTAGATAAAAATCTGAACCCTTTGGGAGGGGAGTGGTTGTTGAATTCCGGTGTTGCAGATTTTGCCCGACAGTGCTCCGGTACGATGTGGGAGAAAGATATTCACGGTGGCCCAAGGGATTTATTTCTTTCCGCTTCCGAAAGCTTTAATTATGATGTAAAAGGCATCGATCCTCATGTGGTTACACCAGATCCTACGGCGGACTATGGTTTAGACGCCTTAGGTGAATTTTCTTGGGAGAATGCCGTGCCCCTTCCGCGTGATGCGTACTCCGGCAAAACTGTAATTATTGGTGGTGATGACGATTCCAGTGGTTCTGAGGGCCAAGTAACCTTATATCTTTCCGAAAACGGCGATGCCGATCTTAACAATGGAAAAATTTATGTGCTTCGTTTTAAGCAAATCGCCTCTGGCGAGACTGATGAAAATGGAAGTCCTATCAATCCCACCATCTGTGAAGCCGGGAAAATCTACAACGAGGGTGATTTGGCCTTCGGCGAGACCTACGATGTTGAATTCGTGGAAATCGAGAACGGCGCCGAAATGACTGTCGATGAAATGGAAGATGCTTGTGTGGCGGCCGGAGCGTCGGCTTTTATGCGGGTTGAAGATGTCGACTACCAAAAAGGATCTGACGAAAATGCGAGAAATGTATATTTCGCAGTAACCGGAAGGGGTCCTGGTGCGGGAACGTATAACGATTGGGGAACAGTCTATAAACTTGCCCTAGACGAAAACTCACCTTTGACCGGAAAACTTACACAAATTGTAAGCGGAAATACCGATACCAATAATATGGATGGTAATTTGGCTTCCCTACAGAGCCCCGATAACATCTGCGTGACCGAAAATTTTGTTTATTATCAAGAAGATCCAAACTCATTCGATAGGGGGCATGCCGCATATATTTATCAGAGTGACCTTAACGGAAAGAATAATAAGGTAGTGCTTGAGCTGGTTGTTCGCCAAGATTTAGCAAAAGGCGGCAGTACAGGGTTGAGTGGAGAGTTTGGGGCATTGGTCGATATCTCCGACAAAGTTGGCATTGATGATACCTTCCTATTAAACCTACAACCCCATTATTGGGAAAGTGACGACTTTAAGAGCGTTGACGGCCATGATATGGAATCTGATCGGCCCGATGCTATTGCCGCCGGGGCACGTGAAGACAATCAAGGTGGGCAGATTGTTATCTTGAAGGGGTTGCCTAGATAATGAAGTCATGACCTATTAGTTTAAACAGCATAAAAAGACCTCCATTTTCACGTGGAGGTCTTTATTTATTGTGTTACAAAACCCTTATTTCATTCTGATACCTTATGTGTAAATACCTGTTCTTTACGTTTTGTTTTAGTGTTTTACTGGCCTGTAATGATAAAAGTCGTTCTGAATTTACTGAGGTCCCTGCCGATTATCCCAATTGGCAATACGCTCAAAATTATTATCTCAAAAATATGAACGACGCCCTTCGGTTGATAGATACCCTTACGCTGATGAATCCTGAAAGCAAATCCGCCAAAAGTGTATTTAAAGATTTAAGGATAGCTTTTAAAAAAGCTGAACCCTATGCATCTTATTTGAACCCTGCAGTAGGGCATCGTGCAAATGGACCGGCTTTACCGGTGTTTGCGGAAGATACCGAAAGGGTACTCTCACCCATCGGGCTTCAAAAAATGGAGGAGTCTATTTATGAAGGCGGAGAAGAAAGGGCCGTTTTCATACGGGAAACCCAGTTGACCAAAGGGATGCTGAAAAATCTTAAAAAAAATATAGAGGAAAAAGAGCTTAATGCACCACGCTTTTTTATCGCGACCCATCAACAACTCATGCGTATTATAAGTCTTGGTATTTCAGGGTTCGATACCCCCGTAAGCCATTTAGGTCTAGGTGAGACCGCGGTTTCCTTAGAGAGTCTAAAAGAAATGTACGACAAAACCCTACGAGAAATTATCCAACGAAAAAACCAAAATTTGGATAGCGATTTTCAGGAAAACATAGGAAAAGCAGTAGTATTTCTACAAGAAAACACAGATTTTGATGACTTCGACCGCTATACGTTTATTCGCGATTACATGAACCCTATTACCCGAAATTGGGTGGCGATTCGAAAAGAAAGTGGACTATGGAAGGGGGTGAAGAACAAACCCTTCAATTTTGACGCGCCTACCTTTTTTGAGAAAGACGCTTTTAATCTAAATTATTTCACGCCAGCAAGTAACCGAAACCCATCTCAAAAACAAATTGCCTTAGGCGAAAAACTCTTTTTTGACCCCAAGCTTTCCGAAAACGGAACAATGGCATGCGCAACCTGCCATAATCCTGAAAAAGCCTACGCAGATGCTATTGTCTTGAACATCGATAATGATGGAACACGGCTACAGCGTAATACACCTTCACTGATCAACGCCACTTTTCAAAAAAGTTTTTTTTGGGACGGTAGGGCTACAAACTTGTTAGACCAAATTTCATCGGTGTTCACCAACGAAAAGGAATTTAATTCAAGCGTTCATGAATTCTCGACAGAAATATTGGAAGATACGCTGTATAACGGTTTATTTCAAGATGCATTTGGTAAGATTCCACAACGCAATACAGAAATTGTAAAAGCCATTTCGTCATATATCGCTACCTTGAACGGTTTTGATAGTAAATTTGACCGTAACATGCGTGCAGAGGAAAATACGTTTACGAAAGAAGAAAAACACGGTATGAATCTTTTTATGGGCAAGGCCCTTTGCGCTACATGCCATTTTATGCCTTTGACCAATGGCACTGTGCCCCCCTTTTTCGCTGAAACTGAAAAAGAAGTAATTGGAGTACCTAAAACTGCAGCTAACAAAAATCTTGATGATGATGACGGATTCTATTGGCGGTATAACGAACCGATACACAAAGGCATGTTCAAGACTCCGACAGTACGCAATGTAGAGTTCACTGCGCCCTACATGCATAATGGTGTTTACGCCACTTTAGAACAGGTCATGGATTTTTATAACCAAGGCGGGGGCGGTGGCATGGGTTTCGAACTCGAACACCAAACCCTACCCTTTGACGAACTGAAGCTGACCGATGCGGAACAACAGGCATTAGTAAGCTTTCTGAAAACCTTGTCCGATACCAAAGTGGATGGAGACTCGCCCGGAACGATTTAATTTTTTACCCAAAGAGAAGGTCACGATACCGAATCTGGTATCGTTTTTAGAAAATGGTGAAGTGGTTTTAAATCATTAGTGATGTTCCTAATTCTGAAACAGTATAATCTATTCAGATAAATAAACGATTTTCTAAACAATTTTGATGATGTACAAACTCAATATAGTTCAGCTATTAATCGTAAAGATTACCGCATACGGATACGAATAATTCTAAGAGAAAACCCTCAGTTTTAAACCTTATTTTTCCAGTTATTTCAACTTTATCTTCTTTTGCATTATACCGAAACTGGCCGTTGGCGGATACTCGGTAATCTAGTGTCCCCTCAAGCATTACTAGGTTGATCGTACCACTTGGTGAATGGGATTATTTTAATGGTATCGTAGTTCATGTCAATTGTACTACTTTCATCGTACAGTATCGGTTTTACATTACCTAGATTGCTACTTTTCGCTTTGTCTCTTAAACAGCATATTAACGCCTAATTGGTAATGCTCTCCGTTGAATAGAAAATGCTAGATTGATAGCATTGCGGTCTTCTTCTTCAAAACCGTATTCATACTTATGTCTACAATGTGCTTTATAAAATCACAAATTAGTACCATGGGAAACTTATGGAATAAACCTGTATCCAATTAGTATGATTTTTTAAGGCCAGCAAGAGTTTCCGACAAAAGAATTACATAGTTCCCACGTCAAAAAAACAAAGTAGCCGTATTGAGAATAGCAGTTGGTTATATGCAAAAGAAATTGCGTTCTATATAAAAGGAAATAGTTGGTCTTAGTTTAGTTCGTTCTGATTGAAGTTAATTATTCCACTTTAAGTTATTTTTTTACCCTTAGATGTGTTTTTCTATGGAGCATGCAATTTTTGAAACGGTTTAAAACCTCGGTTTTTATACTGGTGGCAAAAATCGGCTATTTCTTTAAGTCTATTAATTCACTTTTAGCACCAAAACTTCATCTTTACCCAGTTTTATGTGCGTGAAAGCCCATGTTTGCTTTGTTTTGCTACTAATTCTAATGGATGGATTTCTTAGCAACAAGTCCTTCAAAAACAATAATAACTTTAAAAACAAAATCTGAGAATTATGAAAAACAAAACTTTAAAATCGATTTTTAACTTTGGAATGTTGGGGCTCTGCCTAATATTTGCCGCATCGTGTGATGATGATGACACGAATGTTTCCAACAACTTGGCGACCTGTACTGATGGCATCATGAACGGTGATGAAACCGGCATCGACTGCGGTGGTACTTGTGTACCTTGTGAAGATGGTATGGAAATAGGCCGTAGAGCTGAACTTTACGTAACCAGTACCGCCGATGGCGCTATAACCAAGTACAGTGTGACCGGTGACTCATTAGTAACTTTCTCTACTAGTTCAGCTGCCGCAGAGGGCGTTTATTATGATGCTACCGAAGATCTTTTGGTTCAAGCATCTCAATCAGCGATGCAACTAGATGCGTATAAAGGTACTAGTGCTTTAACCGAAGACACGGATTTAACTGCAGATTTTAGTGCAGCCGCTGATTTGGAGGTACCTCGTGAATTGGCCGTAAACGGTTCTACGTATGTGGTTTCCAATAATGGTTCTAACAAATTTTTTGTTTACGCCAAAAGCGGTGACAGCTTCACCTTGACCAGCACGGTTGAAGTGCCTTTTCCAGTTTGGGGTATTACCTTCAAGGGAAAAGACTTGTATGCAGTTGTTGACACGACCGGTGATTTGGCCGTATTCTACGATTTCGAGATCAATGCCTATGATGGTGTTTTGATGCCTTCTAAAAGGGTAAGCATTGAAGGAATTATTAGAACACACGGTATTGCCTACAATGGATCAGATGATGTAATGGTCTTGACCGATATCGGCGATGCTGCTAATACGACGGATGATGGAGGTTTTCACATTATTAAGGATTTTTCAAATAAGTTTGATGTTCTATCCGATGGCGAACTTTTACCAGTAGGTATGCAAATCAGGGTTGCCGGACCTTCTACGTTAATGGGTAACCCTATTGATGTGGCTTATGATTCAGAAACCGATGCTATTTATGTTTCGGAGGTAGGTAATGGGAAAGTTTTAGGTTTTGACGCTACCGATGATGGTGGTGACATTGCCCCGACATTCAATAAAGATTTGGCAGGCGCTTCCTCTATTTATTTTTCAAGCGATGAGACTGACGGCGATTTAGGAAATGAAACTGTCGCACAGCGTACCGAGCTATATGCTACGAGCACAGCTAATGGAAATATCACAGTATATGACGGTATGGGCGGACTTA
Organism: Pricia antarctica; assembly: GCA_011050085.1. Lineage (GTDB taxonomy): Bacteria > Bacteroidota > Bacteroidia > Flavobacteriales > Flavobacteriaceae > Pricia > Pricia antarctica_A. The sequence goes on from DRGL01000081.1 coordinate 31,612, forward strand.
TTAAAACGATAACCTCAGAATCGGAAGCATCCGAAGGTATCTTTTATGCTGCTATGAATGATGCGGTTATTCAGGCTTCGCAATCGAACTTACGTCTAGAAAATTACAGTGGCTTTTCTGGTTTAGCAGATGGTAGTGTTGCAACCGCTGATTTTGCGAGTAACGCAGATTTGATTACACCTAGGGAAATCGCAGTGTATGGCGATAAGGTTGTTGTATCCGATAACGGAGAGAACAAATTTTATGTCTATGACTATGATGGTTCTTCATTTACACTCATCAATACGTTTTCTGTTGATTGTAACCTATGGGGCATCACCTTCAAAGGCAACGATTTGCTGGCTGTAGTAGATCTTACAGGTAACTTGGCCATTTTCAACGATTTTCTAACGGCTAATACTGCCGATGGTTTAATTGCCGCAGACAAAGAATTCACTATTGAAGGTATCGTCAGAACACATGGTATCGATTATAGCGAAGCTGATGATGTTTTGGTAATGACCGATATCGGTGATGCAGCGGATGCCAATACCGATGGAGGTTTTCAAGTTATCCAAGGTTTTAGTGCCAAATTGGAGGCTACTGAGAACGGTAGCTCTATAGCTTTGGCTGACCAAACAAGGGTAGCCGGACCTTCAACTCAAATGGGCAATCCGATTGATGTTGCTTATGATAATGACACAAAAACCGTATTTATAGCGGAAGTAGGCAACGGTAAAATATTAGCCTTTGCTGATGCGCTTAATGCTAGTGGCGATGTTGCCCCTACAGTAAGTAACGATTTAATGTCGGCGTCTTCCATCTATTTGTATAACAACTAGAGAATACCTTTCTAATTATAAAAACCCGATGCTGGCAACAGCATCGGGCTTTTGTATTTCAGTTTCATACCCTTACACTAGAGCATAACTAATTTCGGGAAAGCTTAGTGGCTAGGATAAACTACTAGCGGCACAAAGGATGTATAACGCTACTAAACCTCTTTACCTCAGTAGAATTTACACAAATCAATCGCCAAGAAGTCACATTTAGTCTTTATTTGCGTATTATAGAATATAAGACTAAGATTGCCAAATTTATAAGATGAACAATAGATTCAAAATAGCGATAATCGGTTTGCTGGCGTTGCTAGCAAGCTGTCTATATCTATATTTTGAATTTAATAGACTACCAGAGGATATTTTCACAGCGGATACCGATGTAAAGATAACGTCACGGACTTTGGCAAAATCATTCAAGACCAATGAGACCAGGGCCAACGCCGAATTTGTTGAAAAAACAATAGAGGTGGTGGGTAGTATCGAAGAAATTACCAATATAAATAATAGATATACCCTATTATTGCAAGGCCGTAGTAAAGCAAATTATGTTATTTGCGACCTATCGGCTTCAGAACTTGAAGAGGTTAAAAAATTACAACTGGGCCAGACAGTTAGAATTAAGGGAATCTGTGCGGGATATTTAATGGATGTTATCATGTTGAACTGCATTATAATCAATGGCTAAATTGATGATCAAAACCTGTTTTCTATTTTTTATTTGTACTTGTTATTTTGGGTTTTCGCAAGAGAAGATGATTGCCCGCCAAGGTCAAGTATCCTTTTTTTCATATACTTCCGTAGAAAATATTGAAGCGGTCAACAATCAGGTGCTAAGTATTATCGACTTTTCAAGTGGAGAAATTGCGGTGAATATGTTGATGCGGGCCTTTGTCTTTAAAAAGGCATTAATGGAAGAACACTTTAACGAGAGTTATATAGAATCAGATTTATATCCCAAATTACAGTTTTTGGGTGAAATACCGGACTTTGATACGACTGCCGAAGCCCAGACAAAAATAGTAAAAGGGCAAATGACACTTCATGGCACTACCAATGATTTAGAGATAAAGACTCAAATAGAGAGCGTAGAAAATGGATTTGTACTAACTGGAAATTTTGAGGTCGGTGTGTCTGATTATGACATCAATGTTCCCCCGTTGTTACGGCCAAACATTGCTAAAGTTATTAATGTAGAGTTTAGATTTGAATTCGAGCCTTATGAAGACGAATAGTTCTATTTTTTTGTCGATAAGTTTTATATGCTGTGTACAGTTTGTCAATGGGCAAGATTTGCTAGAAATTTTAGACAATGAAATTAATGATACCGTACGGTATACTCAAGCAACCTTCAAGTCTAATCGTATTATTTTAGGCCAATCCGTAGAAACCCGAAAGAAAGGTTCTCTCGAATTTTTGTTGGGCACTAAATACTGGAACCGTGCTGATAGTGAAGCGGATAGGGGAAGCTTTGCCGCGGATTTATTTACAGCACGTTTTGGAATGGAGTACGCCTTTTCAGATCGGTTCACTTTAGGTGCGGGAGTCGCCTCTTTCGACGGCATTATCGATGGATTTGGGAAATACAGGCTTGTAAGGCAGCGAGAATATTCGAATAAGGTGCCAGTCAGTATCACACTTTTTCAAGGGACGTCTTTTTTTACGCGTAGCTATAGCAGAATCGTGTTACCAGAAAGTTCCGATAGGTTCAATTTTGTTTCCAAGGTGATGATAGCTAGAAAATTCAGTCATGATTTTTCGCTACAAATTTCACCGACCTATTTGCATACAAATTCAAGACAATTGGGATACGAAACCAATGATTATTTTGCATTGGGATTAGGTGGCCGATATAAACTAGGAAATCATGTTAGTGTAGCCTCCGAGTACAATTATGTAGCTGGTCGCAATGAAGGTCCTCAAGGCTATAATACCTTTGTTATAGGGGTTAACTGGGAAGTAAGTGATCTTATGCTACAATTTTCAGCTACCAATGCAGTAACCTTTGATGAAGCTGCGACAATATTGTTTGGCCCCGAAAATTTTAATATGAAAAACGGTGCATTACATATTGGGGTAAGTGCCACCTATACGCTGCATCTTCGAAAACAAAAACTCAACCCTAATAATTAAATAGATTTTCGGGTCAAGGAAATTTCCCGTATTAGGTATTGAGCCATTGTTTAAATTCAGCGGCTTTGTTTTTGCCAATGATTATTTCTACTTCGCATTTAGGCCTCACAAGAATTTTCAAATTATTATTCCCGTATCTAATAATCTTTTCAATTGCAGATATGGCAATTATAAATTGCCGGTTCGCCCTATAAAAGAAATTACTGTCTAAAGCAGAATACATATCGTCAAGACTACTGTTGACCGTGGAACGCTTTCCGTTATTGTCTACCACATAGGTAATGGTATTTTCAGTATAGATAAAAGCGATTTCATCAGTTGCAACGGGTAAGAGCTCGTGCCGAAGGTATGTCAATATCCTTTTTTTGTTCTTATCACCATTTTGGTTATCAAGAACTTTTTCCGATTTAGATAGTTCTTCACCGACCTTTTGCTGATATCTATCTAAAGCTTTATTCAATTTGGCAAGTCCAATGACTTCCTCTTCTAATTTTTCTTTTTGGGCAATCAATCGTTTTTCATACAAACTGCCAAGTAATCTCACCATAACCACGGACGACAAAATAATGACAAACCCCATGATTACAAGAATCAGATAAAAACGGTTTCGCAGCTCTTTGATTTGGCCCAAAATCGCCTGTGTATTTGCATTTAGACCAACTATCCAATCTGAATCGGCTACTGGGTAGAGATAGATTATTTCGGTATCCATGGCACTATTTTCAGAATTTGCGCTCCCCTGCGCTTCTTCTTTGCGCAATAAAAGACCGTAAAACTCTTCCGGAGTGATTTCGTCATCAATTGTTGAGAAAATAGACTCGTTGGTGGCTACTTTTTGCCCAACCTTAGTAATGTCAGGATGACAGATTTCATTTCCGGACCAATCGAACATACTTACGAACAGAGACTCCAAATTCGTATTGCGAATGCTTTTTTGAATGTTATTTATCGTTTTCTGTTTGTCAAGTCCACTTTCAAGTTGATAGCCTGCCAAACCCGCTATTTCTTTGGCCTCCCTTCTGCCCGATTCCAACTGTACGGACAATAGCTGCAAGGCACTTGCCTTGACAAAATATTGCGCCGCAATGCCAGCAACTAGGCTAAAGATTACGGTGATGGCTAAAAAAGTATAAAAATAGAGTCTATCCTTTCTCATTCTACTAATTGGTCATGGGGGATTTCAAAGATAGGCCTTGAAGCTTTCATGACACAATCCCTTTTTATAAACGTGGTGGCAATTTACTTAGGGACCGTTTTGAATCTTGCTTTGAAAAGGATATTTTTTATTTCAATCATCAAGGCTCGGATTTCGATGTTCAGTACATCTGGAATTTTTTTGGTTTTTGGACTATCTGTCTAGAGGCTTTTTGTCCATCCTTATTTTCCAAGAGGTTTTAGCTTTTTGGAGAATCAAGAAAATCCCGGTACCATTTTCCCGAAGCCTTAAGCATTCTTTTTTGTGTAGCGAAATCAACGTGTACAAGTCCGAACTTAGGGCGGTATCCTTCGGCCCACTCAAAATTATCTATGAGCGTCCATATAAAATAGCCGGATACTTTTAGGCCATCTTGCTGCGCTTTGTATACCTGTTTCAGGTAGCCTTGCAAATAGTGGATTCTGTCCATGTCAGCAATTTCACCGTTCTGATATTGATCTTCGAACGCCGCCCCGTTTTCGGTAATAAAGATTTTATTAATACCGCTATAGGTATTGAATTTGGCAATCATCGCATAGATACTTGGTGGATATACCTCCCAATCCATAAGGGTAGTGGTAACGTTTCGATGACTGGCCTTAACGATTTTAGCGAATATATAGGGTGTGAAATAGCTGTGTTTTACAACCTCTCGTGTATAATTTTGAACGCCAATGAAATCAAAATCAAAGACACATTTTTCTAGGTCGCCCGACTTTTGGTATCGCTCTATCCGACGAAGTATTGGAACACTTTCAATGGGATAACCCAAGCCTAGACTAGGTTCGATAAATAGCCGATTGAGTAGGGCATCCACCCTTTTCGATGCCCTGATATCTTTCGGTCGGTTTGAATAGGGTGTGATTTCAGAACAGGAAAAAGTCGTGCCAATGCATGCGTTCGCTATGATTTCGCGTAGTATTTTCCCGCCTAGGGCCTGACAAAGTGTTGCGTGATGTACCGCAGGCAAAAAGTTTTTAAGGCCCTTCCTCCCTGGGGCATGTACGCCCAGGAAATAGCCGGTTCCGGTAAAGACCATCGGCTCGTTGAGAACCATCCAATGTTTTACACGATCCCCGAAACGCTGCGCACAAAGTTTTGCGTAGGTTTCGAACCATTCTAAAATTTCTCGGTTCGTCCAACCCCCTTTTTCTTCCAGCGCTTGGGGCAAATCCCAATGGTACAAGGTAATCCATGGGGTAATATCACATTCCAGACAAAAATCTATGACCCGGTTGTAAAAGGCGATACCTGCTTCGCTAACTTGTCCGGTACCATCGGGCAATACCCGCGGCCAAGCTATCGAAAAACGGAAATGCCCTATGTTCATCGCCTTCATTAGAAGAATGTCCTCTTGATAGCGATGGTAGAAATCACAGGCAACACGCCCATGGTCTCCGTTTAAAATTACACCCTTTTTTGAGACGAACCTGTCCCAAATAGAGGCTCCCTTATCGTCAATGGAATGCGCTCCCTCTATTTGATATGCCGCTGCCGATACGCCCCAAATAAAATCTTTTCCGAAATCATGTGGTTGTAAGTTGAAGGGTGGGAGTGCTATTTCTTGGGGCATTCACAAAATTTCACTGGTAGTATTCACCGGTGCTTCCTCGAGCACGCGATCGATGATGTTTTCGGTGATATCGGGATAGTAGATGCCCAAACGCCCGTCGCTTTCGACCCATGCCTTAATTTTGTCAATATGCTTCTTTTTCAATGATTTTACAACGGTCACCCCCATTTCTTCGAGGGCTGCGGCGTTACAATGTTGCTCGTACTGTCCTTTCATGGGTATCACCAATAGTTTCTTTCCCATATGTAGCGCTTCGGCTGGGGTCTCGAAACCGGCCCCGCACAAGATGCCCTTACTGCTGGCCATACTGCGTATAAAAGAGGTATTGTTGATAGGTTGCATGGTCATGTTCCTCCAAAAGAATTTAGTTCGGTTGTGCTTTGAGAAAACATCCCAGTAAACATTTTTAATTTGGGATAGTACATCCATAATTTTCTCATCGCTATAGGAAGGCAGATACACCGTATAGTGATTTCCTTCGGTTCGGGTCGTGTCCCTAATTTCTTGTCGAATGATAGGGGTATAAATGTTGTCGTCGTATTGTTTGAAGTGAAAACCGAACTGTGATGTGGAAGGGGCATATTTGTTTAAGATTAATCTCCCCACAGCATCCTTTTTTTTGGGCCTTGGCACTAACGGGGATAATAATGCTGCCTGATGGCTTAGGGCGATACATGGTTTTTGCTGAAGTCTACAGGCCCATGCCGAGACCGGTTCAAAATCGTTGATGACCAAGTCGTACTTCGAGATGGGTATGCTTTTGACCTCTTTTTGGAGTCTCGAAGCATTGGTTCTCAAATAGGTGCGCCACATATCGACGCCCCCTTTTTTTCCAAAGATGAAACTCCATCCGCTCAGTTGATATTTTATGGGGTGGGGTAGGCCAATGTCAGCCTGTGTACCACTTACCAGAATATCGAGTTCGATGTTTTTGCTTTGAAGTATGGGAACTATATCGCGCGCCCTGCACAAATGGCCATTACCTGTTCCTTGAATAGCATACAATACTTTCATTTTTATTTTTTAGGATGCTCGGTCGTGTCGCCTATCTGCGGACAAGTCGTTGAATTCGGACATCATTCTTTGAAACAACTCTTCTTTTTCAAGAATTTCTATAGGGTCTTCAATATCAACATTGTACTTTTCAAGCTTTACATCTTCCTCATATCGGTATAATTTCCATTTGCCTTTATGGTATTCCAAGGCGGTCAAGTTCTCAACCCAGTCCCCCGAATTGAGATAGGCTACCGATCCGTTTGGGGTTTCTATCGACTTGATTTCCGGATGATGAATATGGCCGCAAACCACATAGTCGTAATTGTTCTCAATGGCGATATCAGCTGCCGTTCGCTCAAAATTATGAATGAACTTGATTGCGGATTTTACTCCATTCTTAATTTTTTTGGACATTGATACTGGTTCTTTCCCCAATTTTTTAGAGCAGAAATTTACGGCCCTGTTGATAAGTATTAACATATCGTAACCAGCAGCCCCTAGCTTGGCCAGCCATTTACTGTGTTGCATGGTAACATCAAAAACATCGCCATGAAAAATCCAAGCTTTCTTGCCGTGTACGTTCAGCACCAGTTTGTTCGAAATGTCGAACGAGCCTAGCTTAAAGCCCGTAAATTTCCGTAGCATTTCATCGTGATTGCCCGTGATATAGTGCACTTTTACGCCTCTCGTAATCCATTCCATCAACAATTTTATCACCTTCATATGCGATTTCGGCCAGTATCTTTTATTGAATTGCCAGATATCGATGATATCACCGTTCAGGATGACTTTTTTAGGATGGATAGATTTGAGATACTTGGCAAGTTCTTTGGCATGACAACCATAGGTGCCCAGATGTACATCGGAAATCACTACGATATCGACGGGTCTTTTTTTCATTGGATAGTAATGAAGCTAAGTTTTACAAAGTTTCCGAAATTAATTTTGCCCCATCGTAAATAACGGATTAACCTTTTGTTAGCTCAACATTATTATTAAACCTGAGATGAATTTAGTATTCATAGGGCCATCGATAAACAAGCTATGATAAAGTATTTACCTTTGTATAAATCAAATTCATATAACATAAAAAGTATTCATGTTCCCATCAAAAACATATATCGACAGACGCGCAAGACTCAAAAAAACCTTAAAATCTGGATTGGTACTATTGCCCGGTAATGGCCAAAGCCCGATGAACTATGCCGATAATTGGTATCCCTTCATGCAAGACAGCTCGTTTCTTTATTATACCGGTATAAACGGTATTCCGAATCTGTATTTTATAATCGATATTGATAATGACCGTGAAATTCTGTTCGGTAATGACGCTACACCAGAAGAAATGGTGTGGACAGGCGCGGCAGAACCAATGGTAGATTTGGCGGCAAATTCGGGAATAGCCTCGGTGAAACCTATAAAAGAACTTGAAACTTATGTGAAGCAACAAACAAAAAAAGGCCAAAAACTAAACTATTTGGAACCTTACCGTGCCGACTTAAAGGTTCAATTGGCGGAACTCATAGGCATCAAGCCCGCTCAAGTAGGCGAAAATATGTCCTCAGAACTCGTAAAGGCAATTGTCTCCCAGCGTGAAATCAAGTCCGAAGAGGAGCTGACCGAAATCGAGAAAGCTGTAAATACTACGGTTGCCATGCATACCCATGCCATAAAAAATACCCGACCGGGAAAAACAGAACTTGAAATAGCGGGAGAATTACAATCCATCGCGATTGGGGGCGGTGGTAACATCGCCTTTCCTATAATCTTGACGAAAAACGGACAATATTTGCACAACCATGCCACCCAAGATAGACTTGCAGAAGGTGATTTGGTGCTTTGTGATTGTGGTGCGGAGAACGCTATGGGTTACACGGGTGATATGACCCGTACTTTTCCGGTCTCTAAACGATTTAGCGATTTACAAAGAAACGTATACGATATTGTACTAGACGCACATAATGCTGCGGTTACGGGTTTACGGCCAGGTGTTCCCTACAAAGATTTACACCTGCTGGCCGCTAAAAAATTAGTGGAAGGCTTGATAGGTATGGATATAATGAAAGGTAATGCTGATGAAGCCGTTGCTGCCGGCGCGCACACCTTATTTTTTCAATGTGGGCTCGGACATATGATGGGCTTAGATATTCATGATATGGAAAACCTTGGGGAGCAATATGTTGGTTATACCCCAGAACTAAAGAAAAGTACAGAATTCGGACTGAAATCATTGCGTTTGGGCAAAGCGCTACAAGAAGGTTTCGTTGTCACGGTAGAACCGGGCCTCTATTTCAATCCTTTTTTAATCGACGCATGGCGAGCGCAAGGTAAGTTCAAAGACTTTGTCAATTATGATGCTGCAGAAAAGATGAAGCGTTTCGGCGGAATCCGTGTAGAGGAAGATTTCGCTATTACCGCAGCTGGAAGTCGTTTATTGGGAGAACCTTTGGCGAAAACGGCCAGTGCCATAGAAGCGCTCAAAAATTCTTAATAATTTTTTTGGCAATGGTATCTATTAAGGCATCGGGAAGATCGTGCCCCATATTTGTCAGCCAAAGACTATCTGCGTTAGGAATAATTGTGGCCATTTTCTTGGCGTGGGCAATTGGAATCACTGGATCTTGTTCTCCATGAACGATTAAGACGGGCAGTGAAAGTTTCGATAGCCCGTTATATCTTGAAGGCGATAGCGAAATGGCCTTTTGATGATGGCGGCCCGTCATAAAATCATAACCCTTACGTTTTTCCAGATTGTAAATGGCGGCTTCTGCAATTGGCTTGACTGCAATGTCGCCATTTGCTTTCCCCATCAAAATTTTCTTGTGCACCAATTGCAGTTTGATTTTTCCTTTTTTACCACCAAAAACCCCGTGTTTTATAACCGCACTTATCATTTTAGCAAGAATTTTAGGATTAGTTCTCGGTAAATCGCTGTCAAGAATATTTCCTGAAGACATAATTGAGGTCAGGCTAACTATTCGCTCTGGATATTCGATGGCAACTAATTGAGCTATCATACCACCCATAGATACGCCTACGAAATGCGCTTTTTGAATGGCTAACGTATCCATTATGGCGATAGGGTCTTGTGCCATATCTTGCAGCGTGTATGGTTTTTTGGTATTCCATCCTTCTTCAGATTCGGTAAGGCCCGTGCCGCGATGATCGTATCGTATGACCCGATATCCGGCATCGGTAAATTTTGAAATAAAATCAATTGGCCAACTTAAGGCGTCGTTTGCGGCACCCATAATCAAAACTACTGTCCCTTTTTTGCCGCCCTTGCTATTGATATCCTCGTACCAAACTTTCCAATCCTGTGAAAGGGCGAAGCCTGATTTTCCTTTCACCATATCAGGAACAGGGCTACGCATGACGGCGGTAATTATGGCTTTGTTTTCTTTCGATAGTTTGGGCACTGAGGCGCAAGTGTACACTGAAGCGCCACTAATAATGCTCAGCAACACAATGCCTAAGCATTTAAGGAATTTCTGCAGCTTTATCATTTCTTCCTTGGATGGATTTCTTTTTGTAAAAATAGATGATAAAACCAACAGCCAAACATGTACCGAGTATCGAGGGTAAGAATTGACTATAAGGTTGATAGTTAGGAAGGATGTTTCCGGAAGCGGCAGCTACAAGCGCGGTAATTCCGCTTATCATTTTGTAAATATGTTCGTAAAACCATAGGTGGCCATAGGCATGTTTAGGTATAAAATAGCGTAATAAATCGTATCCTATAATGAAAAACAAGTATCCCAAGGTTGAATAGATGATGACCGGAGCCATTATCATATCCACAGATTCAATATGGTACAAAAATAAAAATCCTGAAAAAAAGGTGATGAGGGCTACCATAATGTCGGTAAGTTTCGGAACATTGGATTTCAAACGTACAATTCGAAATCCTGAATAGCCGTTATATCCCGCAACCAACGTCAGTACCAGAAGAAATTGATTAGCATTGAACAGAAAAAAACCGAGAAGGGCCGTAATAATTACGACCGATAGTAACCACAGAAACCATTGCCCTAACTTGAAATGCGTTTTCCCGCCCTTTTTCTTAATCAATATGAGTACTCCGAGTAACATAGCCACCGTTCCTATGCTCACATGAATACTAATATTTGTCTTATGCAAAAAGGTATAGGCTTCCATGCTACATGTTTTGCCCAAACTTCTGCAAAATTTATCCTATTGGCGACCCAACCTATCGGCTGAAACCTATCAGCATTATTTTTTTTTGAATTCGGATGGCGTAACACCGGTATATTTTTTGAAATACCGATTGAACGACGATTTCGATTTGAAACCGCACTCAAAGGCAATTCCTAAAATTGACAGCTTCTCGAATACGGATGAAAGCAACATTGTTTTAGCCTTCTCGATACGATACCCATTGACGAAATCATAAAAATTCATTTGAAAATGTTGATTGATAATCTGTGAAAGCTGTGCCTGGGAGCACATGAATTGTTCGGAAAGTAAAGGCAAACTGAGATTTTCATTTAGATAAGGCTTTTCGATATCCATAAAATCAGCAAGTTCTTGTGCCTTGCGTTCGATGTTTATCGGGTCTAACCCAGATTTGGCATAAATTGCCGATAAACTATCCTTTTTCCTTTCCGAAGCTATCCTGATTAAATCGAATTCACTATTCGAAAAAATAGTGGTTTGCCGAAAGCCATATAATCCAAAAGCAATCAACATACAGCTCAACAGAATGCCGACTAGCGCAAAAGCCATATCCAACGATAGCATTTGAAATTGGGTTGTCCCAAGAACACATATTGACCCCAATATGAAAAGTGAGAAGTATGAATAGACTACGTAACGTACCCAATTGAGGCTAATTTTCTCCTCAAAGGAAAATACCTGGCCAATAGTTTTTTGGTGTTGGCGCAAGAGCATTACGTCCCAAATACAATATGCCAGTCCTTATACGGCAAGGGGAACTGCGTAGAAGAAAATCCACCTTGGTGGATTAGAAGGTATGAGGATATAGCCTTCGGAGGCGGTCAAGATTAAATTATCTTTGACTTGCAGTACCCATAGAATTGCCACGAATATGGGATACACGACGAGATGCCCTATGATAGTAAACCATGCCATCTTATGGCCAGTTAATGCCAGCACATACAAAAATAGTAATGGCGCGCCCAATAGCGGTAGACCAAAACTCAAAATGGCCCAAAGGCCATATAGGTTAAAACGAAAGATGGTAATATAGTAAAAGGTAATTTGAAGGAGCGTTACCAAAATCCAGCCTAAAAAAATATAGTCTTCCTGGACTTTATTTCTCTTGACCCACAGCAATACGAATAGCATTGCCCCGATGCCAAGACCTGCATTGAGAATGACCTCCATGAGTATTTACCGATTTAGTCTCAAATTAAGACTGTAATAAAAGCGATTCTGCCCTATTCCTTTTCAAAGGAATTCCACCCCTGGGCCGTAAGCGGAATTTTGGCGTTGCCCCTTGTAACAAGATGTGCGCCTTCACTTTCCTCCGTCATATGACCGATAACGGTCATGTTCGGGTTGCCCTTGATTTTTTCGAAATCATCTTGTGCAACAGTGAACAAAAGCTCATAATCTTCTCCGCCGCTAAGCGCCACCAGTGTGCTATCAATCTTAAACTCCTCACAGGCGGAAATTACGGTAGGATCTAAGGGAATCTTATCTTCGAATAGATTACAACCGACCTTACTGCTTTTACAGAGGTGCAAAATTTCTGAGGAAAGCCCATCGCTTATATCGATCATAGCGGTCGGTTTAACTTCCAATTTTTTCAAAAGTTCAACGATATCCTTTCGGGCCTCGGGTTTAAGTTGCCTTTCTACGATGTAGGAGTAAGGCGATAAATCGGGTTGCGTATTCGGGTTTACCTTAAATACAGCTTTTTCCCGCTCTAGCACTTGCAATCCCATATAGGCTCCCCCGACATCACCGCTAACTACAAGAAGGTCGTTCGGTTTAGCCCCGTCGCGGTATACGATATTCGCTTCATCTGCCTCGCCCAATGCGGTAATACTGATTAGCATTCCAGTAGTCGATGAGGTCGTATCTCCGCCGATGAGGTCAACGTTGAATACCTTGCAGGCCAGACCTATACCCGCATAGAGTTCTTCTAGAGCCTCTAGGGGAAATCGGTTTGACACCGCCAACCCGACCGTAATTTGGGTAGCTGTGGCGTTCATGGCATAGACATCCGAAAGGTTGGCCATTACCGCTTTATACCCCAAATGCTTTAAGGGCATATAGCTTAAATCGAAATGTACCCCTTCGATAAGCAAATCAGTGGTTACGATCGTTTTTTTGTTGTTGAAATCAAGTACTGCGGCATCATCGCCGATACCTCTAACCGTAGATTTTTGGGTTAGGGAAATATGTTGGGTCAAATGGTCTATGAGTCCGAACTCGCCCAATTGCTCCAACGCAGTACGTTCTTGGTTTTTGTCTTCTAGCATAGGGCAAAAATAAGGGTATTTTTCGATGTTTTGGTTCAGGGGCTTAACGAACTAGTGATTGACTAACTGTACTTTTCATACAATAAGCGTTGATTTTGTGTAAGGGTTTTAAGATATTGGATACTAAGGCATATGTTCCCATGGGAAGTTGGCTGAATTTATGTATTGTATTTCGTAAAATAGCAATTATACATTTGATTGCCGTTTCATCAATTTCCGAATAAAATATTCCATAAAACCATTGTAATCACTATCTTGTAAGGTACCCAACGTCATTGAGCTGAATTATGCTAAAAAACCGATTTCTACCAATTCTATTATTATTTCTCTTTTTGGCCTGTTCTGGTGACGATAATACGCCTATTGATGGTAAACCAGACAATGAAGACATGCCCGATACCGATCCGGTAATTGACGCGATTTCTGGTTTCACGCCATGCGAAAACGGGATGGCCGGCGTTTACCCTTGCAACGGATATGATTTCTTGGGCCGTATCTCCTTAAACGAATTGGGCGGTAATACAGCTAATGACGTTTGGGGTTGGACGGATAGTACCACCGGAAATGAATATGCGATAATGGGCTTAGATAACGGAACCGCCTTTATCGATATTACGGATACCGAGAACCTGGTATATCTGGGAAAATTACCTACCGCTAGCGTTTCAGATGCATGGCGCGATATTAAGGTGTTTAAAGATCATGCTTTTATTGTAGCCGATAATGGTTTGGGCGACGATGCGCATGGTATGCAAGTTTTCGATTTGACTCGGCTAAGAGACGTTACCGACCCACCCTTAGATTTTGATGCCGATGCGCGCTATACCGGTTTTGGTAGAGCGCATAATATCGTAATTAATGAAGATACCGGTATTGCCTATGTGGTAGGAACCAATCGTGGCGATGCATACAATGGAGGTGCACACTTTATAGATATAAACGACCCGAAAAATCCGATAGCTGCCGGAGGCTATGCCGATAATGGTTATTCGCATGACGCACAAGTAGTGACTTACAATGGACCGGATGCCGATTATTCGGGAAAGGAGATTTACATTGGAGCCAATGAGTCACAAGTAATTATTGCCGACGTAACCAATAAAGCAAATCCTGCCGGAATAAGTACAGTGAATTATCCGAACACTTCATATACCCATCAAGGCTGGTTTACCGATGATCAGCGATATTTTATTCTTGGGGATGAAACGGATGAAATCAATTTCGGGTTCCAATCCCGCACCCTGGTTTTCGACCTTTCCGATTTAGATAATCCTATTTTGCATGATACCTATTTAGGCTCGACCAGTGCAATTGACCATAACGGCTATGTAAAAGGGGATGCGTATTACTTGGCTAATTATACTGCTGGAATCCGTGTTCTGGATATTTCGGATATTGCTGGAAAATCAATCGTAGAAACCGGATTTTTTGATACCTATATAAATTCCGATAGTCCAAGATTCGACGGCGTTTGGAGTGTTTACCCTTACTTTGAAAGCGGTAAGATTCTAGGTAGTGATATAAATTCAGGATTGTTCGTAATCAAAAAATCCGAATGAAAATAATACTATGTATAGTAACCGTTGTTTTGCTGCTATCCTGCACGAAGGATAGGGACGACTTGCTCGACCAATCCTCGACCCAGTTTCAAGGTAAAGTAGCTTGGATCAAGAATTTTGGTGGCTCGGGCGATGATACGGCTCAGGCAATTGTATCGACCTCTGACGGCGGATTTGCCGTTCTAGGTTTTTCAAATAGTATCGATGGCGATTTGACCGGTAAGACTACAGAAGTCAATGATTATTGGCTTTTAAAACTGGATTCCGATGGAAACGTTGAATGGAACAAAACCTATGGAGGAAGCAAAGACGATCGAGGCCAAAGTCTAGTACACACGAACGACGGTGGTTACGCCATTACGGGTTATGCGATGAGCGATGACGGTGATGGTAGCAATAACGAGGGCTTTCATGATAATTGGATCGTAAAACTCGATGTTGCCGGAAACATCGAGTGGGAGAAAAGTTTTGGATTTTCTGGGCATGACCATTCTTATGACATTATACAGACCGATGACAACGGCTTCTTTTTTGTTGGATTTTTGGATATAACCTCAGCCCGTGCCGATGGTAATACAGAGAAAGGTGGCGGGTCTCTGACCGCGCATGGCGTCGGTGAGTTTTGGGGCACTAAGATTGACCCCACTGGAGACTTGCAATGGCGCGGCTATTTTGGGGGTACCAATAATGACAGGGCACATGCAGTGGTGCCCTCTGAAGATGGGGGTTTTGTGCTGTCAGGCTTTACCGAGAGCGACGATTATGATATTAGTGATACCCGAGGCAGTTATGATTTTTGGATGGTAAAAGTTGATCGTAATGGTAATCTACTCTGGGAAAGCTCCTTTGGAGGAACCGGTATTGAGATTTCACAAGATATCGCTAATACGGCCGATGGCGGTTACGTTGTTGTAGGCCATACGTTTAGCAACGACATTGATGTATCAAAGAATAACGGAGAGTCGGATATGTGGTTGGTAAAGACCGATTCTATAGGAAGTATAGTGTGGGAGAAAACCTATGGCGGCGCACTTTTCGATGCGGCACAAGCGGTAATAGCAAGTAAAGATGGTGGGTTTGTTGTTGTTGGCAATTCAAAAAGTAGTGATATTGATGTTGAATCCAACGCCGGTGAAAATGATATGTGGGCTATTAAGACGGATCAAAACGGTGAAATCGTATGGCAAAAAACTTTTGGAGGTTCAGGCATCGATTTTGGTTTCGATGTTATAGAAACTGGAAGTGGAGCAATTATTCTGGTAGGGGAGACGGCTAGTGATGATTTTCCCTATATATTGAATAGAGGTAAGACGGACGCAGTTATGATTAAAATTAAGTAGTTTTTAGATTATTTTTGAAGAAAGGTGTAGTTCATAAAGCGTAACAAAGAAAATTATAAGTGTAATTCACCTAGCATATTGCAGGCCCTCGCAAACCAAATTTGTAGACTTAGCTATAGCATCCATCAAGTAGCAAGCCTTTAATAGAGATTCTCTTTAGATTATAGAATAAGCTCCACCGTAAACTATTTTCAACCAAACAAAGACACTTAAAGTGCTACCAAAAAGAAAAATTAGAAGCCGCATTTTCAGTGCGAAAAAGCGTAAAATTAATCTTCGAAATACGTCTTTACAAATATAAAAAAACCGGAGCTACGAGGCTCCGGTCTAAAATATATTTTAAAAGAAAAAGGCCTATCCCACAGAATACCCATCGCGATACGTGCGTTTTACATATTTGTTCGCAGGCTCGAAATTGGTAATCTTCATATTAGCGGCATCCCATTGTAGTCTTTTTCTTCCCCAGAATTGCGCTCCTCCGCCCCAGAAACCTTTATTTTCTGCGCTCGGATCGACTTCGAAATATGATTTTAAGGCCAGATTTCCAATCAAGATACTTTCAGTAAAGGGTCCGGCATAATCGAATGAAGAACTAGTTTCCGCATTGCCATAACCGGCCATACAGGCATTTACCCATTGTAGGTAATGGCCTTCCGGAACTCTTGGAATGGTTTCCTTAACACTTATCTGCTCATTGAGCGATAGAGGTAATAGCCTTGGGTCGGCGCCATAGCAATCGGCCAGTAATTTTCCTTTGGTACCGATAAAAAGAACTCCACCATCCCAATTTCCAAAGGCTTCATCATCCCCAAGTTCGTCAGGTCTTGCAGGGCGTAATCCCCCATCCATCCAACTAACATCGATACTTCCAGTACCATCCGGCTTAGGATATTTTAGGTAAATAGTACTAGAGTTTGGAAAGCTTTTCGGATAGTTGGCCGTCTCAAACTTCCCCTTAAAGGCATCTGAAATACTACATTCGACAGTGGTTGGATAGAGAATGGGCAGAATTCTATACACCGGATCCATAATGTGGCAGGCCATATCACCAAGTGCGCCGGTCCCAAAATCGGACCAGCCCCGCCAATCAAAAGGCAGATAGGCATCATTGTAATCACGTGTTTCTGCTGTACCCAACCATAAATCCCAATCTAAACCTTTCGGTATTTTATCTTTTTTTGTTGGAGTTTCCAAAGCTTGCGGCCAAATGGCACGATTGGTCCAACATTGAACCGTATGAACATCCCCGATAATACCGGCTTCGTAAATTTCTTTCATTTTGCGAACACCGTCTCCTGATCCCCCCTGATTTCCCATTTGAGTTACGACCTTAAACTTTTTGGCCGCCTCGGTAAGCATTCGGGCTTCCCAAATATCATGGGTAAGGGGTTTTTGAACATATACGTGTTTCCCCATTTCCATGGCCTTATAGGCCGCTGGCGCATGATTATGGTCTGGTGTTGATACGGAAACGGCATCTATATTGTTCTTTTCCTTGTCAAGCATCTCCCTAAAATCTTTGTAGTATTTTGCCTTTGGAAAAGATTCTCGCGATTTGACGGCTTGGCGATCATCTACATCACAAAGTCCGACAATATTCACGTTAGGACTTTCAGCGAATGCGGCGAGATCACTTTCGCCCTTTCCGCCTACCCCAATGCCGGCGATGTTCAGCATATCACTAGGTGCAACGAATCCTGGCCCTCCGAGTACATGGCGGGGAACGATCATAAATCCTGCGGCCGCTAGCCCCGATTGTTTCACAAAGTTTCTACGCGACTTACCAGCCGCTGAATTATCTTTCTTTTTAATCATAATGCTATTGAATTTTTGAAATGCTGAAGTAGGGGACAAGTTAATCGAATTATTTTAAAATTACCAATTAAAAAAGGTAGTTACCCTTCCTAGGCTTGGCAGTGGGTTGAAGGTTTTAGCCAAGACCATAAAGTTCCTTAATGCCACTATACGTTATATTAATGTTAGTGGCTATGGTCAAACGCCTTGAAAGGCTTATATTTGTAGACTATTTGTACAATACCGATGAACTATGATCCAAGTATCTGAAACAGCTAAAAAAAGGGTGGTAAATCTGATGACCGAAGAGGGTTACGATGCTACCAAAGATTACGTTCGCGTTGGCGTTAAGAGTGGCGGTTGTAGTGGGTTATCCTACGAACTGAAATTCGATAATAAGAAAGATGATTCCGACAAAGTTTTTGAGGATAACAACGTTCGTATTCTTGTAGATAAAAAAAGTTTTTTATACTTAGTGGGTACCGTTCTGGAATATTCCGGAGGGCTCAATGGAAAGGGTTTTGTTTTTAATAACCCGAATGCACAGCGTACCTGTGGGTGTGGAGAAAGTTTTTCTCTATAATCCGTGGTTTTGAGGACCGTTTAATTCTTCAAATCTATTAAAAGAAAAAATATGGCTTACACAGAAGAAGAACTTAAGAAAGAACTGGAAACCAAGGAATACGAGTACGGTTTCTATACGGATATCGAGTCTGATACTTTTCCTCCCGGTTTAAACGAAGAGGTTGTAATTGCCATTTCCAAAAAGAAAGAAGAGCCTGAGTGGATGACGCTATGGCGCCTTGAGGCTTATAAATATTGGAAGGAAATGAAAGAGCCCGATTGGGCTAATGTTCATTACGAAAAGCCGGATTTACAGGCGATTTCATATTATTCCGCACCTAATAGTAAGCCGAAATACGATAGTCTTGACGAGGTCGACCCCGAATTGTTGGATACCTTTAAAAAATTGGGCATTTCAGTAGATGAGCAGAAAAAACTCGCAG
Source organism: Pricia antarctica (assembly GCA_011050085.1). Lineage (GTDB taxonomy): Bacteria > Bacteroidota > Bacteroidia > Flavobacteriales > Flavobacteriaceae > Pricia > Pricia antarctica_A. The sequence goes on from DRGL01000081.1 coordinate 50,497, forward strand.
GTGTGGCGGTTGATATCGTAATGGATTCCGTTTCGGTAGCGACTACGTTCAAGAAAACCTTGGCTGAAAAAGGCATAATTTTTTGTTCTATATCAGAAGCCATCAAAGAACATCCTGAACTAGTAAAGAAATATCTTGGTTTAGTGGTTCCACAGCGGGATAATTATTATGCCGCACTGAATTCCGCTGTATTTTCGGATGGTAGCTTTTGTTACATTCCAAAAGGCGTGCGTTGTCCTATGGAACTATCTACCTACTTTCGAATCAACCAAGCGGGAACCGGACAGTTCGAAAGAACATTGGTGGTTGCCGAGCCTGGCAGTTACGTAAGTTATTTGGAGGGCTGTACAGCACCATCTCGCGATGAAAATCAATTGCACGCCGCTGTAGTTGAATTGGTAGCGATGGATGATGCCGAAATTAAATACTCAACGGTACAAAATTGGTATCCTGGCAACAAAGAGGGCAAAGGAGGTGTCTTTAACTTTGTTACCAAGAGGGGGCTTTGTGAAAAGAATGCCAAAATTTCTTGGACCCAGGTCGAGACAGGTTCTGCAGTAACCTGGAAATATCCATCCTGTATTCTGAAAGGCGATAATTCCATCGGTGAATTTTATTCTATTGCAGTTACCAATAATTTTCAGCAGGCGGATACAGGGACTAAAATGGTGCATTTGGGTAAGAATACCCGAAGTACGATTATTTCAAAGGGCATATCCGCAGGAAAATCCCAAAACAGCTATCGAGGATTAGTGCAGGTTAATAGCCGTGCCGATAACGCGAGGAATTTTTCGCAATGTGACTCCCTTTTAATGGGAAATGAATGTGGCGCACACACTTTTCCGTACATCGAAGCCAAGAACAAAACGGCTATGATAGAGCACGAAGCGACGACCAGTAAAATTGGTGAAGACCAGATTTTTTACTGTAATCAGCGCGGAATCAATACAGAAAAGGCTATTGCCCTAATAGTAAACGGCTTTAGCAAAGAAGTTTTGAATAAATTACCCATGGAATTCGCGGTAGAAGCGCAAAAATTGCTTGAAATCAGTTTGGAAGGTTCTGTTGGATAATTTAAATCTTCGCTCTACAAGCTAAAATATTGAATCGAAATTAAGAAAATACAATATGTTAAAGATTAAAAATCTACACGCAAGTATAGACGGAAAAAAAATATTAAAGGGAATCAACCTTGAGGTAAATGCTGGTGAAGTACATGCTATTATGGGTCCGAATGGATCTGGTAAAAGCACTTTGGCATCTGTAATTGCTGGGAAAGAAGATTTTGAAGTAACCCAAGGTTCCGTAGAAATGAACGGGGAAGACCTTGATGATACTTCGCCCGAAGAGCGTGCACACAAAGGTATTTTTCTTTCTTTTCAATATCCCATCGAAATCCCTGGCGTATCGGTCACCAATTTTATGAAGACCGCTATCAATGAATCGCGAAAAGCTAAGGGCATGGAAGATATGCCAGCTAATGTTATGCTGAAATTAATACGAGAGAAGGCTGAGCTTCTGGATATTGATAGAAAATTTCTTTCTAGATCCCTTAACCAAGGCTTTTCCGGTGGAGAGAAAAAAAGAAACGAAATTTTCCAGATGGCTATGTTGGAACCTAAGCTTGCTATTCTAGACGAAACCGATTCTGGTCTCGATATAGATGCGTTGCGAATCGTAGCAAACGGTGTCAACAAATTGCGCAGCGACGATAAGGCTACCATAGTAATCACACACTACCAGCGCTTGTTGGAGTATATTGTACCTGATTTTGTGCACGTTATTCACGATGGAAAGATTGTCAAGTCAGGCGGTAAGGAATTGGCCTTGGAACTTGAAGATAAGGGTTACGATTGGTTGAAACAGGAGGCAGCCATTTAAAACAGTCCGAAGTGAAAGCCTCGGCGAGCAGTTCATTCAGATAAATCTGAACACTCTGTACTAATTACTTGGTACGCAATACTATTTTACATGGATTTAAAAGACAAGTTAATATCATCTTTCATGGCATTCGAGAACGACGTAGATGTCGAACACTCTATACACGATGTTCGTATGGCGGCTATGAAAAATTTCGAAACCAAAGGTTTTCCTTCCAAAAAAGAGGAAGGTTGGAAGTATACTTCATTGAACAGTCTTCAAAAAGTGGATTTTAGCATTTTTCCAAAGGAAGAAAATGCACTCGAATACAAAGACGTCAAGAAATATTTCCTTCATGAAATCGACACGTATAAAATCGTTTTTATAGACGGCATATACAGTTCGTATCTTTCTGAAACTACACATGATGGGGTAGATATATGTTTGATGAGCTCGGCCTTGACCAAACCAATGTACAAACAGGTCATTGACGTTTATTTCAACAAAATCGCTTCAAAAGATGATTCTTTGACGAGCTTAAACACGGCATTCAGTAGGGAAGGTGCCTATATTTATATCCCCAAAAATAAAATGCCCAAGAAGCCGATTGAAATCGTGCATTTCGCGACCGGTAATGAGGCTTCTTTAATGCTTCAGCCAAGGAACCTGATTGTAGTTGAGGAAAATGCTGAATTACAGGTCATTGAAAGACATCAGAGTTTGACCGCTAACGAGGTATTGACCAATTCGGTGACAGAAATCTTTGCTGCTAAAAGTGCAATCGTAGATTATTATAAGATTCAGAACGATAACGCTACGGCCAATTTAATTGATAATACCTATATCGATCAAAAGGATAGAAGCTTAGTAAAGATCCATAGTTTTTGTTTTGGCGGAAAACTTACTAGAAACAATCTGAATTTCTATCAGAATGGCGAGCATATCGATTCTACGATGAAAGGGGTTACCATATTAGGCGACAAGCAACACGTTGACCATCATACTTTAGTCCATCATAAGCAGCCTAATTGTGAGAGCCATCAAGACTACAAAGGTATTTATGGTGAGAATTCTACAGGCGTTTTCAACGGAAAAATTATAGTCGATAAAATTGCGCAAAAAACGGATGCCTTTCAGCAGAATAACAATATTCTGATCAGTGATAGGGCCACCATCAACTCCAAGCCCCAATTGGAAATTTTCGCCGATGATGTGAAATGCTCACATGGTTGTACCATTGGTCAGTTAGACGAAGATGCACTTTTCTATCTACAGACGCGGGGTATTCCAGAAAAAGAGGCAAGGGCACTTTTGATGTATGCTTTTGCCAATAATGTATTGGCTAGTGTTCGAATTCCTGAATTAAAGACACGTATCAATAAACTGATTGCCAAAAAGTTGGGTGTTAATTTAGGGTTTGATATTTAATGACTTCCGCCACGCTATCAAGAGTAGAAACTATTGATTTTTTAGGATACTTGATTGGCCAAATTTTACCGGGTTAAAGCTATTTGTGAAGGCATTATATTCTTTACATTAAAACACTCGGCATTTATAAAACCTATGGAAACTACAACTCTCGATATACAGAAAATCCGTATAGACTTTCCTATTCTCAGCCGGAAGGTTAACGGAAAGCCTTTGGTGTATCTCGATAACGCGGCCACTTCACAGACTCCTCAACAAGTCATTGACGCAATCGTTGATTACTATTCAAACTACAACGCCAACATACATCGAGGGGTTCATGCCCTATCACAAGAAGCGACCGATAAATATGAGGCCGCCCGGCATAAAATTCAAAAACACTTCAATGCTGCCAAATCCCATGAAATAATATTTACATCAGGTACCACACACGGCATTAACATGGTGGCAAGCGGATTTTCGACCCTTTTGAAAAAAGGTGACGAATTGTTGGTTTCCGCTATGGAACATCATTCCAATATTGTACCATGGCAGATGTTGGCAGAACGTACAGGTGCTATCCTTAAGGTAATTCCCATGAATATCGAGGGTGAGCTGATGATGGATGCATACGATAAACTACTTTCAAATAAGACCCGTTTGGTCTTTTGTAACCATATTTCAAATGCTTTGGGTACTATCAATCCCATTGAAGAAATTATAGAAAAAGCGCATTCCGCAGGTGCGGCCGTGTTAATTGATGGGGCACAGGCTGCACCACATATCAAAGCCGATATGCAACAACTAGATGTGGATTTTTATACCGTCTCCGCTCATAAAATGTGTGGTCCTACCGGCGTTGGAATGCTTTACGGCAAAGAGGAATGGCTAAACAAATTACCACCCTATCAAGGTGGAGGCGAAATGATTGCCGAGGTTACTTTTGAAAAGACCACCTATGCCGACCTTCCCCATAAATTTGAGGCAGGTACGCCGAATATTTGTGGAGGCATCGCTTTCGGAACAGCCTTAGATTATATGAACAACATCGGATTCGATGCTATCGCTGCATATGAACATGAGCTTTTGCAATATGCCACTCGAAGATTATTAGAAATCGAGGGGTTAAAAATTTATGGAACCGCTAAATCCAAGACTTCTGTGCTATCTTTTAATATAGAAGGAATACATCCCTATGACATTGGTACAATTCTCGATAAATTGGGTATTGCCGTTCGAACCGGTCATCATTGCGCCCAGCCTATTATGGATTTTTACAAGATTCCTGGAACGGTGCGTGCCAGTTTTTGCTTTTATAATACTGAAGAAGAGGTTGATGTTTTGGTATCGGGAGTGAGACGAGCTGTGGCTATGTTGCAATAGATTTGCCGACTTAGTTCATTTCACAGAATTATTTCCTTTATGTTTCTCAATGAAAGTTGATAGAGCAAGTTAAGCTCATAAGCATATTATTGTACGGCCATCTCTTCAAAAATGAGATTAAATTCGTCTCCTTTATCTATACCGAAATTGATATTGTATTATAAATACGCAATCCCATTACTATCACAAACCTTTGAAAGACAACCTGACTTATCGTATTTTTGTATAAATGGCAAGAATGGAAATTAAAGAAATACAGCAAGATATAGTCGATGAATTCTCCATGTTCGAGGATTGGATGCAGCGGTATGAATATATGATTGAATTGGGCAAATCACTTCCTTTGATTAATGAAAAATATAAGACAGATGACAATATTATAAAGGGTTGTCAAAGCAGAGTATGGGTACATGCAGAACTTGAAGCGGATAAACTTGTATTTACTGCCGATAGTGACGCAATTATAACGAAAGGTATAATAGCAATTCTTATACGTTCTTTCAGTAATCAAAGACCGCAGGATATTATCGATGCGGACACCAAATTTATTGATGAAATTGGTTTAAAGGAGCACTTGTCGCCCAATAGGGCCAACGGGTTAGTAAGTATGATTAAGCAGCTGAAATTGTATGCAGTGGCCTATCAAACCCAATTAAACTAGATTTTAATCTTACCTAGAAAAGGTATATATAGTAGATATATACATGCTAGATAGTAGTGAAGCATTTCTATTTTTTTTAAACGAACAAATTTTGAGTAATGAGCGAAGAGACAATAATTGACACACAAGAACTTGGCGAGAAAATCGTTACCGTTCTCAAAACCATATACGACCCCGAAATTCCTGTTGATATTTACGAATTGGGTTTGATTTACGATGTATTCGTAAACGAAGATAACGAGGTAAAAATTCTTATGACCTTGACATCCCCTAATTGCCCTGTCGCAGAATCGTTACCTGCGGAGGTAGAAGAAAGGGTAAAATCTTTAGACTTGGTCAAAGACGCCGAAGTTGAAATTACCTTTGATCCTCCATGGAGCCAAGACTTGATGAGCGAAGAAGCTAAATTAGAACTTGGTATGTTATAAAGGTTTCATGACCTAAGCCTATTTCGTAATGCGATGCAAATTAGTATGCGCAAGGTAGCTTTGATGTAAGTTACATTATTCTTTTTCTCCGGGTTCACATCTCAACCGTCTATGATTTAAATCGGAGAATTTCATACAATTACAAATGGAACAAGCCTCGGAACCCATTTTAAATAGGGTAGCACAAAGTAAAATCATCACATTTAACCTTGAAGATTATTTTCTGGAAGGGAAAAGAATTTCTCTGGATATTAAGAATTGGTTGTATGAAGGCCTTATTCTTAGGGAAAAAGATTTTAGGGAAGCTTTAGACAAACACGATTGGTCACAGTATCAAGACGCCTACATTGCCATGCATTGTTCTTCGGATGCCATTATACCCGGATGGGCATACATGCTTATCGCAACAAAATTAGAGCCTTACGCAGCTAAAATCTTACAAGGAGACCTCACACAACTTGAAACCTCCATATATCAGACCGTTATTGAGGCACTTGATGTTTCGGAATTTAAAGATCGTTTGGTCATTATAAAAGGCTGTACGAATAAGCCCGTTCCTCCGAATGCTTATTTGTTAATAACCCAAAAGCTTCAGCCGGTGGTTAAGTCCCTTATGTATGGTGAAGCCTGTTCTTCTGTGCCTCTTTTCAAGAGAAAATAACTGTTTAAAACTCAGCTTATAATATTCATAAACTACAAAATATTGTTGAAAAAGGTGTTGATTTATTGTTAGCAAATATTACTTTTGCGCAAAAATTTGACACTAATTAACTCTTATTTACTATGAAAAAGTTTTTACTGACCTTTTTAACGATTCTTACATTTAGTATAGGTGCAGCTCAGACAATAGATGATTTAAAAGCTGAAAAAGCTGAAAAGAACGACTCAATTGCTGCCATAAAAAGTAGGGTAGACGCATTACAAAAACAAATAGATACCTATCCGGGTTGGAAAATTGGTGCATTCGGTACCCTTGGCGCCAATATTTCGAGCTTTAACAATTGGTATTCACAAGGTGTACCCAATAACTCTTCCGGTAATATTGGAGTCACTGTGAACGCGTTCGCCAACCTAGACCGCGATACTTTTTTCTGGAAGAATTCAGGGAACGCCAATTTGCAATGGGTAAAGTTAGATAATAAAGATATCGAGACCGATAGTGAAGACTTCGAAGGCACTACGGATGTATTTACACTTACGTCGCTCTATGGTTATAAACTTAGCGATAAATGGGCAGTTTCGGCTTTGGGGGAATACCGCACCTCGCTAATAAACAATTTCAATGATCCCGGCTATCTCGATTTGGGTGTGGGTGCAACTTGGACTCCCCTAGAAAATTTAGTAGTGGTGATACATCCCTTAAACTATAACTTCGTATTTACATCGACCGACAATATTTATGAGTCATCTGCAGGTGCGAAGATTGTGGCTGATTATACCCGAAAATTCGGAAAGCTCAACCTGAAATCTAATTTCTCTACGTTTCAAAGTTATAAGAGTTCCGATTATTCTAACTTCACGTGGATTAACTCTTTGGGTTACACATTGTGGAAAGGTATTGGACTTGGTTTCGAATTCGGTTTACGAGGCAATCATCAAGAGTCGTTAGCCAATGCTTTCGCACAAGCGCCAGATCCAATTGTAGTAACACCTACTTTCGATAACACTGAAAACGATTTACAGACCTACTGGTTATTCGGTCTTAATTATGCGTTTTAGTAAGGGATACGGCTTACATTAAAAAGACATTCAAATTAAAAAAGCCCTCCAGTCTGGAGGGCTTTTCGTGTTAAGTAAGGTTGGCTAAGTTTGTTTACACAGTCAATATAATCAAACTTTAAGTCAAGCGTGTTGCAATGGGGGGGCAACACTAATCCCATCTTCCGATAGGCAATTTTCAAATACAATACGAATGTAGACTAGTATTCGATGAACGGTAAATTTTTGTTGTGAACTTACCTGAAAGTGTGGTGTAGCGTGTTAAATGGTATATATTAAATTTGAAAACATACAGCTGGCAATCACAAAATAAAAAACCCTCCGTTTAAAGAAGGGTTTGTGCACAAGAAGTATTTGGTTAAGTTGGTTTGGTATTTCAATATTTCTTTTGGGGAAAAAGCTTTATTGTAAATTACAAGTACTAATATATAATCTTAAAATTACCGAGATAAATTATTGTTGTGAACTATACTAAACCTGTTGTAAACATCCACTTGTATGCAGAAGCCTTTTTCTATATGAAGAGTATATCCTTTTAAAAATAAGCATTTGCCAATCACCAAGGTTTAAGACCAATATTACTTTTTTAGACACCGATAATACTGTAAACCATTCCACTTATACATCTTTTGATTGACATAAGACCACATGCCATTATATTTGAGTAATTTAGGATAACGGTGTTAATGAGATAATCCGAATATGCATTTAAAAGTATACCCATGTTAGAAGCCGTAATAGTTGATGATGAAGTAAAAGCATTACAAAGCTTAACTTGGGAACTTACCAATTTTAGCGATGAGATAAAGGTCGGTGCCTCATTTACCGACCCATTCGAAGCCTTGCAATATTTAGAGAAAAATACACCCGATTGTCTTTTTCTAGATATCGAAATGCCGACTATGGATGGGTTTCAATTCATTCAAAAACTGACGAATAAAAATTTCCCTGTGGTCATTACTACGGCTTACAACCAGTATGCTATAAAAGCTTTAAAAAACGAGGCAATCGATTATCTTTTAAAACCTATCGATTCTGATGATCTCAAAGAGACCATAGCTAAAATCAGAAAATTCAATGCAAAGAATTTTACGGCCGAGCGGTTAGAGAAAATCCTTTTGACTTTTAACGCTGGCGCTAAGCACAAAAAAATTACATTCAATACAGATGGTAAATTGATTTTCTTAGACAGTGAAGATATTTTGTATGCTGAGTCCGACGGAAATTACACGACCATATTCCTTTCCGATGGACACAAGATGGTGCTTACCAAGAAATTGAAAGAGGTCAATTCCCTTTTACCAAAAGATTCCTTTTTTAGAATTCACAACTCTTATATCATCAATCTCAATAAGATTAAAGAATTCTTAAAGACCGACGGCTATGTGGTGCTAGAATCCAACCACAAAATTCCAGTATCAAGACAAAAAAAATCTGGATTTTTAGACATGCTGTAGGCCATAATGGAATTGCATACCACACATAGTTCGGCAATCAGTGGTGCCTCGTCTCCATTTTTGAGGCTGGTATTGGCTGCTGTTATCTTTTTGTTGTTTATTACTGGAACGACTGCCCAGTCAATCCCCAAAACCTTCCAATATACGGTCGACAGTCTGATTAAAGCAGCACCCAAAACATTTTCCGATATTCACGAGGTGATGGATCAAAAGCGAAGTGACACCTTACTCATGCGTTACTTCGCGAACATTTCAAAAAAGAAAAACTATTTCGCAGGGCTAGGTTATGCTTTGAACGAATTGGGAAGGACCTATAGAAACATATCACAATATGAAACCGCCATCAAATTACATTTAGAAGCTAAAGCGATAAGCGAAAAGGCTGATAATCTAGATATGAGGGTGTATAGTTTGAATAACCTCGGTGTGGTGTATCGAAGACTTTTTTCCATCCGAAGTGCAATGGATTATAATCAAGAAGCTCTTGAACTGGCAGAAACCGTTAAAAACCCGTCCGTAAGCTTAAAGAGAAGTATTAATGTGTCAATTAATTCTATTGGCAATCTTTACCTAATGCTCAATCAATATAGCGAAGCTATTGTCTATTTCGAGAGGTCGGTAAAACTTGAATCCGAATTAGGTAATACGCTCGGGCTTGCAGTTAATTACCAAAATATTGGAAAATGTTTTGAAGAACAGGGAAACTTAGATAAGGCCCTTGAAAAATATCGTGAGTCATTGGCCTATAACGAAGAAATCGATAATAATATGGGCCGTGTCATTTGTAAAACCAGTATGGCCCAAATATACCTGAAACAGAATCGTTCAAAAGAAGCATTAAGCTTGCTTGAGACCACATTACCATTGGCGCAAAAGCTAGGTGACGGCTTTCTAATAGCACCCGTATTTATTGTAATGGGATGGGCACAGATGCAAATGGGCGAATATATCAGTGCTGAAAATAACCTACTGCAAGGTTCCGGCTTGGCCGAAAAATTCAAATTGAGCGATAGATTTTCACAAGCCAACCATTTATTATCGAAACTTTTCGAAAAAAATCAGGACTATAAAAAAGCTTTAGATTATAAGTTGTTAGCTGTTGCCAACGATGAAAAAATGTTCAACGAGGGCACTGTACAATACGTAAACGATATTCTCTTTCGATATAATTCCGACAAAACCAAAAACGACGTTCAATTACTGGCGCAAGAGAATGAAATGATTCAAATGAAATTGCGTACGACCTACACGACACTATTGATAAGTGGTATTGCGTTAGCACTTTTAGCCGGTATATTCTATATTCTGTATCGGCAATACCAGCTAAAAAATGAGAAGAAAATGCTGACCCTAGAACAAAGTATGCTGCGTAGCCAGATGAATCCACACTTTTTGTTCAATTCATTGAATTCCATCAAATTATATATCATCAACAACGAACAGAAAAATGCAGTACACTACCTTAATAAATTTTCAAAACTAGTCCGCAAAATCCTAGAATCTTCATCCGTACGTGAAATACCTCTAGATGAAGAGCTTGAGACTGTCGAATTATATATGACAATCGAAAACATTCGTTTTTCCGAAGAATTGGATTTCACTATTCAAATCGATGAGGAAGTCGATGCGCATACGATACGCGTTCCATCGTTAATTTTACAACCCTTTCTTGAAAATGCCTTATGGCACGGTTTATCGAGCAAGAATGGCGATAAAAAAATCAGGATTGAGGTAACGAAGGATAAAAAGGGATATATCAACATCACCATAATTGATAATGGAATCGGAAGGGTGGCAGCTGAAGAAATAAAACGTAATAAAGTACTCAAGCGAAAATCGGTAGGTATAAATATCACAAAGGAACGCTTGGCCAATTTTGCCAAGGACTATCAGAATTCATTTTATCTTGAGATTGTCGATCTTTATAGTGAAGATGGAGATGCTAACGGTACAAAAGTCATATTACACCTACCTACGGTTTGATGCCATTTGGTATATAACGTATTTTCACGCGCCTGACATTTACCTGTGTTCCGCTGCGACTTGCTCAAGTTCTTTGTACCAAGCCTTTCCAAATTTTCGGATGAGGGCTTCCTTTACAAATTTGTAGACCGGTACCTTAAGTTCTTCCCCTAGTGCACAGGCAGGGTCGCAAATTTCCCATTTATGGTAGTTTACGGCGGTCAGTTCGGTATATTCCCGTACCCGAACGGGATACAGATGACAAGAAACCGGCTTTTTCCATTTTATAGCGCCTTGGTTGTAAGCTTCTTCAATGCCGCATTTCGCCATCCCATTCTCGCTGAAGGTCACGTAGGCACATTCACTATCATTGACCAATGGGGTTTCCCATTCTCCATCATCACCTTTGACGAAAGCGCCACGGTCTTCAATCACGGCAATACCTTCAGGGCGTAAAAAGGGTTTTACCTTGGCGAAGATATCGACCAATATCTCGGTCTCGCTATCTTCTATAGGCGCACCTGCATTGCCATCAACGCAACAAGCCCCTTTACAAGCCGATAAGTTACAGACGAAGTCTTTCTCGATAAGCTCTTCCGATACTATAGTTTTACCTAATTGAAACATGGTTTGATTTTGGGTTTGCAAAAATACGTTTTAGCTTGATGGATTGATGTATTCTGGTGTAAGATATTTGGATTACTAGACCAAAAACCAGTTTAATAAATTGTAATTTTGCACGCATTTTACCCGGGCAAGGGCAAAAAGGCTTTGGGGGTAAATTTTCAACGATGAGTATGGAATTCCATTTTGATATTAGGGAAATTGCTACTGCGACCATGGTACTTTTTGCGGTGATCGATATTTTGGGTAGCATACCTGTAATTATTGGCTTACGCCAAAAGGTCGGACACATACAATCGGAAAAAGCTTCTATTGTATCCGCTGTTATCATGGTAGCTTTTCTGTTTGTAGGCGAAGAAATTTTAAAGCTAATCGGCATAGATGTATATTCATTCGCCGTTGCTGGTGCAATTGTAATTTTCTTTCTAGCCATTGAAATGATTTTAGGGATAACCCTCTACAAAGAAGAGGAAGCTGATAGCGCCTCTATTGTACCGATTGCCTTTCCCTTGATTGCCGGTGCCGGTACTCTTACAGCGATTTTATCTTTGCGTGCGGAATATCACGTAGAAAATATAATCGTAGCAATCGTAGCAAACACTATCTTTGTATATCTTGTATTGAAAACTTCAAAACGCATTGAAAAGGTACTGGGTAAAAATGGGGTTAGTATCATCCGGAAGATATTCGGAGTTATTCTCTTGGCCATTTCAGTGAAGTTATTTGCAGCGAACATTAATCAACTTTTCTAAAGGATGAATAAAACGCTCAACATCGTACTCATAGTTTTAGCGTTGGCGCTAGCAGCCTATAACGTAACGAATATTGACTTTGACAATCCGTTTGAAGGTAATAGTATAGTTGCCTTTATCGGAATCTTGGCGCCATTATGCGCTATAGTGCTATTATTGATTTTTAGGACTAGTAAAAAAATTCAGCAAAAGGTAAATGCAAAGTAATTGTCAATTTTTTTTTGGCATTTCAGAAAAGCATTGAACTAATCGAGCAACTTGGAGATAAGGCTACAATTTAGTTAATAGTTTCAATTGCATCGGATTCTTCCGATATGAATGCTGGATTGTCCAATTTGAGCACTTCCTGCAACATCGCATCTTCCGTACTTTTGATTTTGGCATGTGTGTTTGCGCCAAAAAGTTGTTCGGCCAATGCCGCCTTTAGATATGTTTTTATCGGTCGCTGATAATCATAGAAATCCATTTTCATATTTCTTTGTATCAAGTAGTCTACAAAAGATTCAAAAAGGATGTCGTCTACGGTAAATTCTTCTACGAACTGTTTTTCGGAATATCCGCTGTACTGATTTCTATTTCCATCAAGGTGTTCGAACACGAAGCGGGATAACCATCCGATGCTCTCCATGCTCTCCACGGCCTCTTCTTCGTTCGTTCCGATGGGCACGAATACATCGGGTATGATGCCACCACCACCATATACTACCTTGCCTTGTGGAGTGACAAATTTCAACGAATCTGCAACTTTTATGCTATCCACTGAAATCATTTCACCATTGTGATAGCGCTCGGTGAATTTCTGGTAATAATCTTGAGTACCGTTCTCGTACGATTTTTGAATACTTCGGCCGGTAGGGGTGTAATATCTTGAAACTGTCAAGCGAACGGCAGAGCCATCGCCCAGCTCCATTTCGCGCTGTACGAGTCCTTTGCCGAAAGAACGGCGACCCACAATAGTTCCAATGTCATTATCCTGTAGGGCACCTGCGATGATTTCACTCGCAGAAGCCGAGCGCTCGTTAATTAGTACATAAATGGGTTTATCCTCAAAACTTCCTTTCTCCGTAGCATACATTTTATCGATTTTCCCTTTCTTATTTTTGGTGAAAAGTATCAGTTTACCATCCTCCAAAAATTCATCGGCCAATTGTTCCGCCACACCCAAATACCCTCCTGGATTATCTCTTAAATCTAAAGTTAATTTTTCAGCGCCCTGCTTGCGAAGCTTGCTTAAGGCAGCTTTAAATTCTTTGTAGGTCGACTCAGCGAAACGGTTGATTTTGATGTAGCCCATATCATCGGTCATCATATAGAAGGCCTCGACGCTCTTAATGGGTACTACATCACGTTTGACGTTGACCGTAAATGTCTTGTCGTTGCTTTTGCGATAGACTTGCAATTTGACCGAACTCCCTTTTTCGCCCTTTAATTTTCCAACTATCGTTTCATTGTTGAGACTTTTCCCAAAAAGTGTATCGGTCCCGGCCATTAAAATGCGGTCTCCTGCTTTTATACCTTTGAGAAAGCTAGGTCCCTTTGGTATAGTACGTATAACCGCTATTGTATCGTTATAAGGATAGAAATTCACGCCGATACCCACAAAGTCCCCTTTCATGTTTTCCGATATCCTGCCCATTTCGTTTTTCGGAATATAAACCGAATGAGGGTCCAATTTTTCAAGTATTTGATTTACGGTTATATCTACTATGCTATCAGTATCGATTTCATCTACATATTCGTAATCGATATAGTCGATAAGTCGGTTCAGCTTATCCTTTTTTGAATTAGTAGTAAATAGTTTTTCTGGGGAATCGGTAAAATGTAATTTGCCACCAATGAAAATACCGATCGCGACTGCCGCTGCGATAATGGTCGGCCAAATGTAACTATATTTTCGTTTCATAGATTTTTAGGGCATTACTGCTAAGGGGTCGTTTTAATGTCGGCAAGGTGAACAAGTTCAATTCCAGCCCGGTTCAGGAAGCTAAGTCCCGAATCATCTTTATAAGCTACCTTATATACAACACGTTTTATGCCAGATTGATGTATTAGCTTGCTACATTCCCGGCATGGCGAAAGGGTGATATAAAGTGTGGCACCTTCACAAGATTGGGTTGAAGATGCAACTTTGCTAATAGCATTAGCTTCGGCATGTAAAACATACCACTTAGTATATCCTTCATCGTCTTCACAGATATTTTCAAATCCCGTAGGTGTGCCATTATAGCCATCGGAAATAATCATTCTATCCTTTACTATAATAGCTCCGACCTGCTTGCGCTTGCAATAGGAGAGTTTGCCCCATTCCTCTGCCATCCGGAGATAAGCTTTATCGTACTTTTTTTGTTTGCTTTCTTTCATTGCAATCAAGAAGAATGACTAAGATACCACGCATTAGGTTCGCTTAATAACAAACCGGGTTAATATTACGTGAAAATCGTCGACTGGGCGTATATCACAAGTATTTGACAGTGGTGTTATTAGTATTGTGTGCCGTAAGGAAATGTTTCTATAAGTAAGGGAATCGTTAGTAAAATGATTAAAACTGAAAGAAGAAAGACCAGAGATATATGCTTCAGTTTTGTAAAGGATGTGAGAAAAAAGGAGAGTATTAAAACGGACAGTACGATGATTACCTGTGAAATTTCTATACCAAGAGCAAAGCCCATTAGGGGACAAAGTTTATTATGTTCTTCCGCCATTAGCATCTTAAAATAAGTACTAAATCCGAACCCATGAATTAATCCGAAGATTACGGTGGCGACGGAATGTGGCCAGATATTTTTTTCGTTTGACCCTAACTTGGCGTACAACATATTGAATACCGCGGTCACAACTATGGTGATTGGGATAAAAAATTCTATTAGCGCTACGTCAACAGAAAGCACGTTGTAAGAACTCAAGATCAAAGATAGGCAATGTGCTATGGTAAACAGGGTAGCCAAAAAAACAACAGTTCTCCAACTTTTGAAAGTAAATGGCAATGCGAGCGCTATTAAAAATAGAACATGATCGTAAGCATTGATATCCAGAACGTGATCGAGGCCGAGTTGTATGTAAAACCAAAAGTCTTCCATGAGCGTTGGCGTTCGGTTACTGCAACGGCCCTTTATGCGATGCCGCGTTCAGATTGAATTTCTTCATAGGCGCGCTGTACTTCTTTGAATTTTTCTTCGGCACCTCTTTTTATAGCTTCGTTCTCGGTGTTGACCCGATCGGGATGGTATTTTTTTGCCATAGTCCTATATGCTTTCTTGACTTCCTCATTTGAGGCTGACTTATCGATGTCAAGAATTTTATAAGCGTTATTGGCAGATTTGATGAACATCGCCTTGATACTTTCGAAATCTCTAGCCCCTACGCGTAAATAACCGGCGATCTCGCGAATCTTGTCAATTTCGAGATTACTGACGGTACCATCTGCCTGTGCAATTCCAAAAAGAAAATGTAATAATTGAAGACGCACTTCGTAACGCGTTCGTTGATTCAAAAAAGCACATATGCGCTGGGCCGATATCTCTCTTTTTTTAACAACATCGTTAAATGTCCTGAAAATGGCATTGGCTTTTTCCTTGCCGTACGTACTGAGAAAATATTGACGCACATAGTCCATTTCTCGCTGGCTGACTTTTCCGTCGGCCTTGATGACAATCGAACAAAGCGACAAAAGGTTCAATTCGAAATCGGCAGGGGAAACACTTTGACGGGTCATGTCACTGAAAACCGACTGGGCCCCACCACCTTTGCGGCTTAGGTTGTCTATAAAACTGCCCACTAAAAAACCTAGGATAGCCCCGGGAAAACGAAAAAGATAATATCCTACTATGGCCGCGAACCATTTAATCATAATATTAAAAAATTTGGGCAAAGATACTGAAAGAGATATGAATTCACTTAAGTGAATAAAACAGAAAAAAGACTAACATGGAATTGGTTAGATTATGACCTATTTCAGCATCGTGTTATAATATCTGCCTTGAAGTAATTCATCTGTACGATTTATGAATTTAAATTTTCGAATCACCTACGGCTAAGTTTTTTTCGTCGGAAACTTTATTAAGTTATATATCTTTTTCGCAACGAAACGTTAAGTAAGCCTAATAAACACGACTAATACTGTATCTTTGTTAATCAATTTAAAATACACAAATATGTATCCCGCAGAACTAGTAAAACCAATGAGAGACGACTTGGCTTCGGCTGGGTTCGAAGAATTATATACGGCCGGAGCGGTCGAAAACGCAATTAATAAACCAGGTACTACTTTAGTCGTGGTCAATTCTGTTTGCGGCTGTGCTGCTGCAAATGCAAGACCCGCCGCAAAATTGAGCCTACAAAATGCTAAAAGACCAGACCATGCGGTTACGGTTTTTGCAGGTGTAGATGTTGAGGCCGTGAAGGCAGCTCGTGACTTAATGGTTCCTTTTCCCCCATCATCCCCAAGCATCGCTTTATTTAAGGACGGTGAGTTGGTACACATGATCGAGCGACATCATATCGAAGGTAGACCCGCCGAATTGATTGCCGAAAATTTAACCGGTGCGTATAACGAATTCTGTTAGAATTTTTTTTGCAGCCCATTTCATAGGCAAACAGTTTTAAAAATTTCAAAAAGACCATTCCCGAAACGGATGGTCTTTTTTTTTGAATGCTACACAATTCGATATGTATGGGCATATTTGCTCTATCTTCTTTTTTCTTTCCAAAATATTCCTATAATATTACTTTTGCATCATGCAGAAGCTATTGGCATATCCGTTAACCGTTCTATATCTGATTGTATTCGGCCTTACACTATTGGTGTTTCATCCGATACAATGGGTATGTTTTAACGTTTTTGGTTATGAGGCACATCGTAAAAGTGTTGCTCTCCTGAACCTTTGCCTTATGAGGAGTACACATATTTTGGGTACTACCTACAGTTTTGAAAATAAGAATGACCTGCCAACAGACCGACCTCTGCTCATAGTTCCCAATCATCAGAGCCTCCACGATATTTCGCCAATTATTTGGTATATGCGTAAATGGCATCCAAAATTTGTGAGTAAAAGCGAATTGGGTAGGGGCATACCCAGTGTATCCTATAATTTACGGCATGGCGGTTCGGTTTTGATAAATCGGAAAGATAGCAGACAGTCATTGATTGAAATTTCCAAACTTGGGAGATATATAGAAGAACACCATCGTAGCGCAGTTATATTTCCTGAGGGTACGCGAAGTTTAACAGGACACCCGAAACCTTTTAAGCTGACGGGATTAAAGGTTTTAATGAGAAACGCACCATCTGCCTTAGTGGTTCCTGTGAGTATTGATAATTCTTGGAAAATGTTACGTTACGGAAAATTTCCGAACGGAATCGGTAACCATATAAGTTTTAAGGTGCACCCGCCCATCGAAATTACAGCAGATTTGGATGCCGTTATCGCAGCTACAGAAAAGGCAGTAGTTTCAGGTGTGACATCCTTTAAAAAAACATCACAAACAAATGAAGCGACCGATGCATAAGATGAGCGATAGCGAGATTGTGGAACAGACCATTGCATTTGTGAAGGAAACTTTGACCGGTGCCGAAGGTGGTCACGACTTTTTTCATATACAGCGGGTATTTAGAAATACTCTTTTCATCGCTAAAGATGAAAAAGTGGATGTATTGGTAGTTAGCTTGGCCGCGCTTCTCCACGATATTGCAGATGCCAAGTTCAATAAAGGTGACGAGAACATTGGACCTGAATTGGCAGAACGTTTCTTGGCGGAGCTCAAGGTCAAGAAAAAAACTATTGCCCATGTCGTCAAGATTATCAAAAATATATCGTTCAAGAACAACATTGAAAAGAAAAGGGGTCGTAAGTTTAATTCTAAGGAATTACGGGTCGTGCAAGATGCCGACCGATTAGATGCCATGGGTGCTATTGGTATAGCCCGGGCCTTCAATTATGGAGGGTTTAAGAACCGGGAAATCTACAATCCTGAAATTGCACCAAACCTCAAAATGACCAAGGAACAATATAAAAACAGCGCAGCGCCGACAATAAACCACTTTTACGAAAAGCTACTTTTGCTAAAAGATAAAATGAATACAGAAACCGGTAAGCAACTGGCTGAGCAACGCCATCAATACATGATGGAGTATGTCAGACAGTTTTATATCGAATGGGATCCCTTATCGCGTCCTATGGATGGAAACGAGGCTATCTGATTCGAGTTTCGAAATACGGGATGTTCTTTAAAATAAACTAAGTTGTCCACTTTTGTGATGCCGGTGTAGTTCGTGGTTCAATGATGGGAATTTTTTGTTTTTAAAGTAGGTGTTCCGTGCCAATCGTACCATGTCATGTATCTGGGTGGCAATTATACCTTCGCCTGGGCTGCGAATACCAAACCTACTGTCGTTCAAATTGCCGCCATGGCACTCCTCGATTTGGTGCAATACCTTATCCGCACGGTCGGGAAGGGCTTTTTTAATCCAATCTATAAAAATTCCGCCTATAGCTCCGTTTAACCGCACTACGGTGAAAGCAAATGAGCAAGCCCCATTATCGGAAACCGCTTTGGCCAGGTTCATAATCTCATGGCTGTTGATGCCTGGAATAATAGGGGCTAACATTGCGTTTACGGGAATACCGTTTTCAGAAAGAATCCGAATGGTCTCTAGCCTTTTTTTGATACTAGCTGTTCTGGGTTCGAGAATGCGTCTCGTTTCTTCTGATAATGAGGTGACCGATACGTTGACACCGATCAATTGGTGTTTTGCAAGTTCTGTTAAAATGTCTAGGTCACGAAGTATTGCCGAATTTTTAGTGATGATACCCACTGGATGCCTATATTTTAAAAAAACTTCAAGGCAAGCACGGGTAATACCAAATTTTTTTTCAGCTGGCTGGTAGCAATCGGTGTTACCGGATAATACGATTGTTTTCGCTTCCCAGCGTTTGCTTTTCAGTTTGGCTTCCAATAAATCAGGTGCCGTTTTTTTTATCAAAATCTTACGCTCAAAATCAAGTCCTGGACCATAACCCCAAAATTCATGCGTATTTCGGGCGTAGCAATAGATACAACCATGCTCGCATCCTTGATACGGGTTCATGGAATATTGCATCCCTACATCCGGACTTGTTACTTTATTGATAATGGTCTTCGGAAATATAGGGATGTATTGCGTTCTATTCTTATCCGCTTCCTCACCTTCAAGACGGCAGAACTCCAAAAAATCATCGCGTATCTCGTGATTATATTCGAAGAATCTGTTAGGAGTATTTTCTTGTGCACCCCGGCCTTTAATATAGTTGTACTCGCTCAATGTAATGGATTTATTCCAAAATTATGGAATAATTCCTTCCAATTAAAGATTTTCCTGTATTTTATATGATTGATACCAGACTCGCTTTGACAAAATTAGGTAGACTAAAAGTTAAGCTTGCTGCCAATACGGATTGTCTATAAAGAACCAAAAACAGGTTTTTGGAGGCTAATCAAAAGATACATTATGCTATTATCCAGGGCTTACTTCATCGAAACCAGCACTAACTGCTTTCGACCTCCCCGTTTCGCATAAAACAAGAGATTGTTTGTGATTTTATCAATAATCGGTCGTGAGACCATAATCGGTAAGCGTACATCTTTATCGTCGACCAATTTTTTGTAGGTGAGTCCACCATCTGCATCCACCTTGATAACAAACATGTTTGGATTACGGCTATAGCCCTGTTTGAACATTATCCGCTCTTTACTCATTTTCTGTGGATTTTCTCCTGAATTAATAAAGAAATACATATTGTTAGCATCAGCATGTGCGGAATAGGAAGCGTATGAAGCATCCCCTTGGGTTACTTCGGCCTTATTGATATTACGTGCCCATTCCATTTCTCCGGATGCATCTAGTTTTGCGACAATAATATCGTTATAATGATACCGCTCCGTTATTTGTGTCCCACCCCCAGAGATATCTTCTCCCTTGGTTACAAAATACTCTTCGGCGCTAAATACGATACCGTTATCTGGTGTACTATGAACATCCTTAAAAATTAGGTTCTTCAGTTCGGCATCGACCTCTCGGCCGAACTTATCCAACATGAATTGATCAGAGAACGGATTATACCTATTGCTGTTGATATTTAGCGAGCTTGGATTTAAATTAAAATAAACCAATCCGTTATAACGGTTATCTTTTCGATCGGCATAAAAACCAAGAATCTTTAATTTGTCGCCTGTCAGTATAGGCTTTAAAGCTTCGGGAAATCTTCCAGTATCGTTAAATTCTTGTATTGTATGGCCGTTAACTGCGATTTTGACCAACTCATACTGATACTTTCTTTCGGAAGCTTCAAAACGCTTTTTTTTGAAAAACGCCTTGCCCATTAAATAGAGTGTCTTTAAATCTGTCGATACCTCGATGTTCTCAAATGCATAATTTTTCTCGGCTATCTGTTCCGTGAAGTCATAAGATAATTGCTGCTTTAAATCCGTTCCATATAGAAACATCCTGTATTTTTCGTCACGGCCTTCGCGGTGATGTACGGTTATGGCAAAAGCTGAGCGCTCATCATTAAAATGTACGGTTGTTGAAAATCCGTTTCCGAAATTCCGATTGTATTTACTGACGGCAAGCGGGTCGTTCACCTCTTTTGAATGAACGGATAGAAGTACTCGTTCGGTAAAATTAAACTCGTGGAGTGGACTTTGGTGAATTACATACTGATATGCCCTCTGCTCTACACTATATACCAGTTCGAGTAGATATATCTGTCCGTTTTTAACGAAACCATCAACCATATGTTCTCCGGCGTATTTATAGTTATAATCACGGATAAGGTTGAGGTCGGTATCGTAAATTTCAATAAAATGTCCTTTGGGACTAAGGGGGTATCCGCCATAATACGTACGAATAAATACGGTCTCGTTTTCTGAGGAAGTAGCGCTAGCTAGTAAGGTAGAAAATTTATACCTATCGGAATTATTCTCGCCAAGCACATAGTTTAGAGGAATTTCCTGAGCCTGGCTTACGATGATCGTGGTCAAAAAAAGCAGCACGGCTAAGCCTTTTGAGGTCTTCATAAGTAGGATTTTCGTTGTGTTATAATCGAGCCATGATTTGGGAAATGGCTTGATATTTTAAATGGTTGATTGTTATTCTCCGGGAAAATCAGCCGTTCGCTTGTTCAGAAATGCCGTTGTACCTTCTTTAAAATCTGAGGTTCCGAAACATTTTCCAAAAGCTTTAATTTCAGCGGAGTAACCATCGGTATTCTTAAAACCCGCATTTACTGCTTTTATTGCATAACCAATTGCAACAGGTGAGTTTTTCGATATTTTGTTTGCCAAGTCTTCGCAGAGCGATACTAAATTTTCTTGGGATGTAACATGGTTGACCAAACCATAATTCAGGGCACGTTCGGCATCAATCATACTGGCGGTCATGATGAGTTCCATTGCCCTTCCCTTACCGATAAGTTGCGGCAGGCGTTGGGTGCCACCATAGCCAGGAATCACGCCTAGCGAAACTTCAGGAAGCCCCACACGGGCATTATCGCTGGCAATTCTAAAATGGCAAGCCATAGCAAGTTCTAATCCTCCACCTAAGGCAAAGCCGTTGATGGCCGCAATTACTGGTGTTTTCAAATTTTCTACAAAATCAAATAACAACTTTTGACCTTCTGCGGCCAGTTTGCCGCCTTCTTCAACTGTAAAATCGGCAAATTCAGAAATATCGGCTCCGGCAACAAAAGCTTTTTCGCCGCTACCGGTCAAAATGATGACCTTAATAGCCTTATTCGTTTCCAAGGCTTCAAAGGCATCATGAAGTTCTTGAATCGTCTGACGGTTTAAGGCGTTTAGCTTTTTAGGACGGTTGATGGTGATGGTTCCAATAGCTTTTTTCTCTTCTACTAAAATAGTGTCGTAGTTCATTTTATGAATTTTAGGAACTGATTGAAATTTCGCTTGAAATTCCGTTGTTATCAAAGATACTGATTAACCTATTGAAGTGAAAAGTCAATACTAATCTTCTACCAATGCAGACTTTTCGATGCTTGGCTTATACATTAAAACATATATTGATACTAAAAAGTTTTACCTTTTACAGTCATATCATCTTTACATGGCTGTTGTCTAAATGCCATTCAAATATGAGGGAATATCGAATTTGAACCGTATAAATATAAAGAAGGAATAATGAAAATCTTTGCATAAAGTATGTATGACAATAGTGCTGCTAATGTGGAAGGTTTTCGGAACCTGAAATTAAAATAGACACTATTATAAACAATGGTTTTATTCCGTCCTTCGATGCGGATAGAAATTTACGGAGTAAAGCGACTTGCTATTTGACGTAAGTTGAAATAAGTATCTAATTAATATCTTCCCTAAGAAATCGCACTGAAAATACTGTTCCTTTCCCAGGTTTTGAGGTAAAATCGATACTGCCCTTATAGGTTTCTACTATCGTCTTAACCATACCAAGACCAAGGCCCATACCGCTTGATTTGGTAGTGAATTTAGGTTCAAATATTTTTTCTTTATTGCTGTCCTCGATTCCGATACCGTTGTCTGCCACACAAATTTTGATATAATCGCCATCAGCGGCCACGGATACAAGAATACGTGGTGACTCCACCTCCGGTACGGCCTGAATCGCATTTTTCACCAAATTAGTCACCACACGTATAAGTTGGGTTCGATCTAACTTTGCGATAAGCTCTTTCTGGTCTGCAATAAAATGAATATAGTCTTCATTAAAGATATCCAACGCAAGCTTTACAACATTAACTACATCGAGAGTTTCATTTTGTTGGGCCGGCATTTCGGCGAAGTTCGAAAACGCCGAGGCGATGCTGCTCATCGTATCGATCTGTTGTATTAAGGTTTTGGAATACTCGGCTACTTTTTTTTCGATCTCCGGATCTTTTGCGTCGAATTTATGCTCGAAGCTTTGTACGCTCAAACGCATTGGTGTCAAAGGGTTCTTAATTTCATGGGCCACCTGTTTAGCCATTTCCCGCCAGGCCTGCTCCCGTTCACTTCGGGCCAATTTGACTGCACTATGTTCAAGCTCATCAATCATAGCATTGTAAGAATCGACCAACTTTTTAATCTCCTCACTTGGGTTTTCAATCATTATTTTTTGATTGGTTTTGGTCAGATCGGTCTTATCTAGCCTATCGGAAATAGTCTGTAACGATTGGGTGATATACGTAGATATAAAATAGGCCAACCCAATTGCAATGAGTAACATTAAAAAATAAACGGCGCCTAACCGCATGAGAAATTCCCTCAACTCCATATTATTAAACGAATCATCTTCGTAATACGGAAGATTTAATATACCGATTGGTTTCAGCCGGTTGTCTTGTATATACGTATAAGAGGCGCGATAGTTATCACCAGCTAATGCTTTTTCTTCAACGTAACGGTTGTCGTGACTTGCTTCTAATCTTTTTAAAATATAGTAATCTAAACAGCTAGATATTGAATCGGTTTCAAACTTGGCCCGTGAACTTTTTATCAATTGACCTTCAAGGTCATAAATATTCAAGCGTTGATTCTGTACATTGGCAATCTGATAGATTTGCGTATTGAAAATCGAACCTAAGTTTTCAGTAGATACTGGGTAAGAGGTACTCTGTAGTGCGTAGGCAACGCTTTGACGTACTTGTTCTTCCTTCCGCTCTAACCGTTCTTGGTGATAATCTTGTGCCTGCTCCCGGTATTGATACACCGTGACTCCTGCAATCAATACCGATGCAATCACGACCAATAGAATCATGGACAGGAATATGCGCGATCTAAGCGAAAGTTTTTTAAACAAGGGGTCGGTGTTTATGACTAAGTTAGCAATTATCGCACCAATTTGAAGGTGTAAAGCAATGGGGTCCTAAGCCTGCGGATTTCTTTTCCTAAAACGTTTGTAAAGCTTAATGCCCAGCATCAATAAAATACTTAGGACTATAATGCCGATTACGCCAAAAATCCAAGTGAAAGTGCTTTTGAGTATGACCAAAAATACAATAGCGAAGAGAATGAGCGTGGCTCCCTCATTCCAGAAACGCATAAAGTTAGACGTATAATTAACCTCGTCGCGTTGTAATTGTTTGAAAATCTGATGATTTTTAAGATGATAGGCGATGAGCAGAACAACAAAAGCGAGTTTGATATGCATCCAAGGTTGTTGTAACCAACCCGGCATGAGCATAAGCAACCAAATCGCAAACGATATAGCCAAAACCGCTGAGGGCCATGTGATGATATACCAAAGCCGTTTGGTCATCATCTGCAACTGTTTTGTCAGTATTTCCTTTTCAGGCGATGTTTTTTGGGATGCTTCGATGTGGTAGATGAACAGACGGGGAATGTAGAATAGCCCTGCGAACCAAGTAATCACAAAAATCAAATGAAGGGCTTTAATATAATTATACAAAGTTTTGGATTACAGGTTATAGATTGTAAAGTTAGCCAATACCTCTCAATCCTCACAAATAGCTCCCTGAATATCCATAGACGAATTATGCTACTTCAGAATATCAAAAATTTCTATTATTTTCGAGTCGATAGGTTGATCCGTACTCTTTTTATGTGGAAATTCTTGAAATATATATCGAAGTTTCCCTTTTTCATCAAGCACAAGAAATTTGGGGGATTCGGGAATGGACAGGTTTTCGATATACCAGGCTATGCATTCATTCAAAATGGGGAAATTAGCTTTGCGAGTTATAGCCTTCGCCCCATTTTTAGCAATAAGGGCCACCGCATTATATCGTCCGGTTTCTGTAAGATCGTTCATTGACCTAATATGGGAATTACGCATTTGCCCGGGATCTTTATAAAGGCCTAAAACCGTATATTTTCCTAGAAAATCAGTATTGGAAACAGATATTCCACCATCATCAAAAAAAATATATCCAGGTAATTTTTCTCCTAAAAAATCGAAGACACGATATACCCTTTCATCATCTTCTTCGTTGAGAACAACGATAGAAATATTTTCGATAATGGAATCTTGCGCCTTAACCCTTTCAAAGGTTTTGTAGGTGACAATTTGTTGGCTATACTCCTGCGCCATCAAATCTAGGCCCTCATTAAGAGTGGTTTCGTCTACCACATCGCTCTCTATTTTATAATAGTTCTGTGCATGAACAACGGTAGCACCTAGTAATGTAGCTGCAAAGATTAATATCAGGTTGATATTCATATAGATATGGCTTTTCTGACGATACCAAATATAATGAAAAGTGCACCATCATTCTATTGCACGTAACCTGTAATTATCTGATCGATTTCGCTAGACTCTTTGAGCCGTAATAGTTCGAGGTTTACGGTATGGCGTAATTCACTGTTTAGAGGGAAGACAAAACCGTAATGTTGAGGATTTATATTTCGTTTGCTCAATTTAAAATCTGGGTTAGGTTCAGTGTTAATTAAATATGTTAAGGGAACAATATCGTACACCAGAGCATCTACTTTGCCCTCAACTAATAATGTATAACCATCCTCCACATGGTCAACTGTAATCGGAATGCCACCGACCGCCTTAAAATTTTCCAGCATTTTTTTATAGTTGGGTACGGCTACCTTTTTCCCTTCGAGCTGACCTAGTTGGGTAATTGTTTTTTCACTTTGTCCGGTCAATGATAGCGTTGTTGCGATACCGGCGATGAACGAAGTCGCCATGATTAGGGAGATAATCATCCATGAACCTATAACGACTCTTCCCGCGGTAGTCTTTGGGGCCATATCACCATATCCGACAGTGGTCATGGTCACCAAGGCCAACCAGATGCCCGAACCTATACCTTTAGAGGGTTTATGGCCATAATCCTCTGGATACTTTCGGCCTTCGACCAACCAAAACATAAGGCCAACAAAGGTCAGAAGCAACATAAAACTCAATACGGCAATCAGAAAGTTCAGACTGAATAGGGGTTCAATACGGTCCCAAAGGCTTTGTTCCATGATGGGCGCCAAGATTCCCATTTCAGTATCGAAAAAAGGTTGTGAAAACGAGACGTTGGTCGCGCGCTCCGAATTGATGGTTATCGGGCCGATTAAAGCGTTCAGTTCGCCTGATTGTACCGCTACTATACCTTCAGAGATGCTTGCATACGGCTTAAACTTATAGTTTAGCCCAGCGTTGAAAGCAATTTCTTTCCAAATATCGGGGGCGATTCCCTTGGCTTGGTCATCTGCCATTACAAAAGGTTTGGAACCGGCGTAACCTATCTTCAGAACGCTATCCCTAGCAATTTGTGCGTCTAGATGGAGGCTCAATAAAATGCAAAAGAAAAACAGATATTTTTTTGACATGGAATATTTTTCGGTGGATTAAGATATTTCGTTAGACCTTGTTCACTATTTTTTGTAAGATTTTAGATAAAATAAACAAAATTATCGGATACGAAAATCATTCATGGATTCTAAAAAGGAACGGTAAAAGGCTCCGCCCAATTAACAATTTCGACACTTGATAAAGGAAGTAGATGTAAGACCACACTCCCATACAAGTTGATTACACAACTTGTATCTGAAAGACAAAAGATTTTTATAGAGCATAAAAACCTCGGAAAACTACTATATTTTTACACTATATGATGTGATACTTTACCGTCATTTAAAATACAATTTATGACCGCAACAAAAACCCTCACCCCCGAAGACCAAATTACGTTAAACACTGCCAAACAAAAGATGGAAGACATCGGCTGGGCTATGGAAGGGTTGAATAAGATGGGAAGCTTTATAGATGGCCGAATACGGCTATTGCCTGAAAAGCAGCAAAGGTGGCTACAACATGTTAGTTATAACGTTCTACAGAAAGTGGTGGCCACCAATTTGCTTTCCATGAAATCGGATAAATTAAGAACATCCCCGTTGAATGCTACCTATAAGGCGATGGTGACTTCATCGGGAATTATTGGCGGTGCATTTGGGGCTACAGCATTTGCCTTGGATTTGGTGCTAACTACAAAATTGATGATGCGCTCGATTATGGACATCGCCCGTAGCGAGGGAGAAGATTTGACTACGCTCGATACCCAACTTGCCTGTCTTCAGGTGTTCGCTTTAGGAGGAAAAACCAAGCACGACGAAAGTTTGGATACAGGGTATTTCGCTACTCGACTCGCCTTGAATGCAGCTGTGAAGGGTTCAACCAGTAAATTGGTAGAGGGTCTATTGGTCGGTGCATCAGCGCCGATGCTCAGAGTATTGGGCATGGTGGCATCAAGGTTCAGCATTCAGGTTTCTGAAAAATTTGTGGCTCAGGCGGTTCCTGTAGTTGGTGCGCTCGGCGGTGGAGCAATAAATTTGGCGTTCATCCAACATTTTCAGAGTATGGCCGAAGCACATTTTGGCATCAGGCGATTGGAACGGGAATACGGTCAAGACTTAATCAAAGAAGTGTATGAGGATATCAAAGTTCAAGCCTGATGATTATGTATCATTTTAATGTACCACATGTCAAAGTTTTTAGGAATTGCGCACCTCTCCTTCTAGAGTTATTATGATAGAACTTCAGTTCACCCAATAATAGATTGCAACTGACGTCGCAGCTATCATTTTTAATGCTTATTGTCACTGATAGTTGCAGTTGATTCCTTCAAGATTTCCATAGTATCTTTTGTTTTCCTGATAGAAAATTAATGTCTTTGAAATCAAATTCTCTTTTAATTATCCGCTAAAAGTGCGATAGCATTAGGTATTTCTTCTTCAGCGTATTGGGAATTGTTTAAAATGTGGCGCAGTTACACAAAGCCTAAATTTAAGTTTAAACTATTCAATCAGTTAGAATGGATTTGTTGCAAAAGATGAGGTGGGATAAATTGTCAGTTCCTTGCTTTTACTTGAATTGAATTTTCATCGATAGGCAAGATGAGGTCAAGATATCCCATAAATATTTGCTAAATCCATATTGATTGACTGTGCTGCGTTTCATAGATATTCATTAAAAGGTAGAAAACTTCTGATACTGTTAGTTCAAACTACTTCATTGGTTTATCAAACCAACTAGCACATGGTAGTTGGGCATGTTTATGCCTAAAAATTTGTTAAGGTCGAAGTTAAAGTAAGTTAAAACGAATTTCCAGCTGAATATGAGGCGTATATTTGTAGTGCGAGGGGTGGTTCCCGAGCAACTTTAAGTATTGGTTTTTCATAATTTAAAGTTTGGTTGGTTATTTAGGAAAAGCCCTGGCAAATATGTCAGGGCTTTTTTTTTCAATATTTTGAGATTTCCATAAAATAGAAAATGTATACATAACGGACTATAATTGATATTTTGCCAAAACAAACACTAAACCCTGACACAATACTTTGGAACAAATTTTGTTTAAGTAATAGTTATCGAACAAATGTTTGCAAGGGCATTTAGTAATTTTATTCTAAATTTAAAGCTATGAGGAATTTTTTAATGTTATTCTTTCTATCGTACGGTTTGCTGGTTAATGCACAGCAAAGTGGTTCCGGCGATTTGGCGCTAAATTCCGAAAAAAATAAGGTAACACACAAAAGCTTCAAACAGCCAAAAAAGGAATCTACTTTCCAACCGGGCGAGTGGCTAAAATTCCGGATGCATTACGGTTTTTTGAATGCCAGTTATGCGACCTTGCACGTTAAAGCCAACATGATAAAGGGTGTTCCCGTATATCATGTTATCGGAAAAGGCCGGACTTCAGGTTTTGCCAGTATCTTTTTCAATGTAGACGATACCTATGAAAGTTATTTTGGGATGGAAGATGGAAAACCCTATAAGTTTATCCGCAAGATTAATGAAGGTGGTTATGTTAAAGATTACGAGATAAATTTCGACCATAAAAAAGATACTGCAGTACTAAACGATAAAAAGAACAAGAAAACCTACGATTTTGATTTACAAGACAGTATCCAAGATTTACTGTCCGCTTTTTATTATCTGAGAAATAATTATGACCCTGAAGATTTGGTAGAGGGCGAAGCGGTGAAGTTAAAAATGTTGTATGATGATGAAGGTATTTTTGACTTTAAACTAAAATATTTAGGAACCGAAATCTTAAAAACTAAGTTCGGTAAGGTCGAATGTTATAAATTTAGACCTTTGGTACAGTCAGGCAGGGTTTTTAAAGAGCAAGAAAGCTTGACCCTTTGGGTTTCTAATGATGATAATCGTATACCCGTTCGTATACAGGCAGATTTGTCTGTAGGTTCGATAAAAGTAGACCTTGAAGCCTATAACGGATTAAAAAACCAGTTTAAGATAATTATGGATTAATTCGCTCTGAATAGTGAGAATCGATTTTAAATTATCCTTTTATCAAGACAAAATTTATTTCTGAGGATGAAAGATAAAGCGCGGATCGGTGAACAGGTCTTGAAGCTTGAAGAGAAGTATAAAGACTCGGGCCAAGATTTGAGCGCCTATCTCGATGGATTGCTACACCAAAGATATCTAACGTATTGGGATTATATCAATCTTGATACGCTCTTGAGTTTACAGCAACCGCGCACCTATTTTCCCGATGAGGAAATATTCATCATGTATCATCAGATTACCGAGTTATATTTCAAGCTTATCCTGCACGAGCAAAAGCAATTGGTTGACGACCGTTCCCAAAACTTGGATTTCTTTATCCAAAAGGCAAAGCGAATTAATAGCTATTACGAAGCTTTGATTTCATCGTTCGGCATTATGATAAAGGGTATGGAGCGCGAACAGTTCTTGCAATACCGTATGGCATTGCTTCCTGCCAGCGGATTTCAATCAGCACAGTTCCGCATGATCGAGATTTATGCGACTCCATTGGAGAACCTGGTACACCATTCAAGACGCAATCAATTTTCAGTAAAAAATAGCGTCGAAGAACTGTACAGTGAAATTTATTGGAAAAAAGGAGCTACGGATTTGGCTACCGGTGAAAAAACTCTTACGTTAAAGCAATTCGAGTATCGGTATACCCCGAGGTTGATTCGCATTGCGAAACAAGTATATAGCAATACAATATATCATAAATATCAAGGGCTGTCGCAGAAGAAAAAAGATACTAAAGCGCTGATCGAAGCGTTAAAGACATTAGATAGCAACGCGAATATCAATTGGCCCTTAATGCACATGGGTGCGGCACATAGACATTTAGCGAACGATAAGGGCGAAATCGAAGCCACGGGAGGTACAAATTGGAAAGAATATTTACCTCCTGCTTTTCAGAACATCATATTTTTTCCGGAGTTATATTCCGAACAGGAGACAAGTGAATGGGGAAAGCAATGGGTCGACCATATGTTCAATCCCGACAAGAAATAACACATAATTACGAGTATACATCATGAGGAAATATTGGGGCATCATTTTTATTTTAATAGTAACTTTTTCATGTACAGAGAACAAAGATTCTGCTTCGGATATGAGCAATGCCGATAAAAGAATCCCTGCCCTTATTCCCATAGAAAAACCAATTATCAAACAGTTCGGGTTCGACCTCAATGAATTTACGGTCCAACAAGATACGATTAGAAGAGGCGATAGTTTCGGAGAACTCATGCTGCAGCATAAGGTAGACTATCCCAAAATTTATAAAATTTCACAGGAATATCGCGATACGTTCGATGTCCGTAAAATAAGGGTCGGAAATCCATATATCATCCTAAAATCAAAGGATACCATACAAAGCGCACAAGTTTTTATTTATGAGAACGATGCCATCAATTATACGGTGGTAGATTTCAGGGATAGCGTTAGGGCCTATAAAGAAAGGAAAAAAGTAAAATTTGTAGAGAAAGAGTTGTCCGGGGTTATAGAAACCAGTTTGTCGGATGCGTTATTGCAACAGGGGATAGATTATATGGTGACCCATAATTTGGCCAACGTCTATGCTTGGACCATAGATTTCTCTAGGCTTCAAAAAGGTGATAAATTCAAGGTAATATACAAGGAGAAATTTATCAACGATTCTATTTATGCGGGATCTGAACCTGTAGAAGCTGCTTATTTTGAACACAACGGTAAACCGATTTATGCGTTTGCCTACGAAAATGATTCCTTAAGAAGTATAGTCGATTATTTTGATGAAGGTGCCAACAATTTAAGGCGGACCTTTTTAAGGATGCCCGTAGAATTCGGTAGGTTGTCATCAAGATATAACTTGAAACGAAGGATTCGCTATTATGGAAACCGTATTAGACCCCATATGGGTACAGATTATGCTGCACCTGTAGGCACACCAATTATGGCCACCGCCGATGGTACCGTTACCGAGTCGACACGAAGGGGCGGTAATGGTAAATATGTAAAGATTCGTCATAACGGCACTTATTCGACCCAGTATTTACATATGAAAAAGCAGAATGTCAAAAAGGGCGAATTCGTTAGACAGGGTGATGTTATAGGATGGGTCGGAATGACCGGAAATACTAGTGGTCCGCACGTTTGCTACCGTTTTTGGCGACATGGAAGGCAGGTAGATCCCTTAAAAGAAGAACTTCCGAAGGCCGAACCTTTGGCTGAGACGCTACAGCCCGAATATTTCGCATACATCGCACCAATCAAAGATCAGTTAGACTGTATGGTCTATCCTGAAATACCGGTCGAAAGTAATGTAGATGCCGATGATATAGCTTCGCTAAATCTTGAATAGCCTTTTCGATTGCGTTTGTGAGTAGTACATTAAAGGTTTATTTTAGCTATCGTACATAATAGCTAAAAACACCACTGCATGTCACTACAAAATATAAATCCCACTACTACAAAAGCTTGGGAAAACCTTTCCGAACATTTTAAGGATACCAAAAACGCACATCTCAAAGAGTTATTTGCTTCAGATGCCAAAAGAGCTAAAACCTTCACGCTAAAGTGGAATGATTTTCTCGTAGACTTCTCCAAAAACAGGATAACTACCGAAACCTTTGACCTTCTTTTGCAATTGGCGAAAGAGGTGAACCTTAAAGATGCCATAAAGAAACAATTTGCCGGTGATGTGATCAACCAGACCGAGGGTCGCGAGGTTTTGCATACGGCTTTACGTGCCAGAAAAAATGACACTGTAATGGTGAATGGTGAAAACGTTGTCCCTGGTGTATATAAGGTCAAGGCGCATATCAAAAGCTTTACCGACAGCGTGATTTCTGGAGAAATCAAAGGCTATACCGGAAAAGCATTTACCGATGTTGTAAATATCGGTATCGGGGGTTCTGATTTGGGTCCAGCTATGGTTACGGAGGCCCTTAAATATTACAAAAACCATCTCAAGATGCATTTCGTCAGCAATGTTGACGGTGATCATGTAAACGAAATTATAAAGGAACTTGACCCTGAAACCACACTGTTTGTTGTGGTTTCTAAAACCTTTACCACCCAAGAAACCTTAAGTAATGCTACAACGATTAAAAATTGGTTTCTAACGCACGCTTCGCAGAAAGATATCGCCAAACATTTTGCGGCAGTTTCTACAAATACCGAGGCGATTTCAGAATTCGGTATTGCTGAGGAAAACGTATTTCCGATGTCTGACTGGGTCGGTGGTCGATTCTCTTTATGGAGTGCCGTGGGATTATCGATAGCATTGGCGGTAGGGTCCGAGAATTTTGAGGCCTTGTTGGAAGGCGCCAATGAAATGGACGAACATTTTCAATCTGCGGATTTCGAAGAGAACATCCCCGTGGTTTTAGCACTGCTTAGTGTTTGGTACAACAATTTTTATGGCGCAGAGACCGAGGCGGTCATACCGTATTCACAATACCTTCACCGTTTGCCCGCTTACCTGCAACAGGGCGTTATGGAAAGCAATGGTAAAAGTGTCGACCGTAACGGTAACCGCGTCGATTATCAAACAGGTACCATTATTTGGGGAGAACCGGGTACAAATTCCCAGCATGCTTTCTTTCAGCTGATTCATCAGGGCACAAAATTAATTCCTGTAGATTTTATAGGATTTAAAAAGTCATTGCACGGTGACTCAGGACATCATAATAAGCTTATGGCAAACTATTTCGCCCAAACGGAAGCCCTTATGAACGGTAAGACCGCGGATGAGGTCCGTAAAGAACTTAAACAAAAAGATATGTCTGAGCCAGAAATGGAGAAGCTTGTTCCGTTCAAGGTTTTCGAAGGCAATAAACCTACAAACAGTATTTTAATAGATAAGTTGACGCCCAAATCATTGGGAAGCATTATAGCTATGTACGAGCATAAAATCTTTGTTCAAGGCATCATTTGGAACATCTTTAGCTATGATCAGTGGGGCGTTGAACTAGGCAAGCAATTAGCAGGTACCATTTTAAAGGATATTGAAGGTTCCGAAATTGCCGATCACGACAGCTCAACACTACAACTTTTACATTCTTTTAAGAGTTGATTTGCCATATGTTCATTTCTTGACAGTTTGGGTATAACTTCTTGGCTTTGAGTCAAGGCAGTTGCCAATTATCCGTTAATTTTGTTGTGCTGATTTAACGTTCTCTTAATATTGGTGCGCTAAAAATAAGAGACTTTTGCAGCGAAATTGAAAAACTAACAAATACTCAAGAAAATGAAAAAATTCTACTTTGCCATGGCTGCGTTTTTGATGACGGCTGTTGCTTTTTCGCAGGGAACTATAACGGGAACTGTTATGGATGGGGAGATGAACGAGCCTTTGCCTGGCGCCAATATTGTGGTAAAAGGAACTACAACCGGAGTTTCGACAGATTTTGATGGTAACTTCTCCATTGAAGTTTCTGATCCATCCGGCACGTTGGTTGTATCCTATATCGGTTATATACCCAAAGAGGTACCTTTTACTGGTCCTGGCGCAATCAGTCAAATCACCTTGCAGGAAGATGCCGAGAGCTTAGACGAAGTCATTGTTACCGGTGTTCAGGATATTGCAAAAGATCGAAAGACCCCGGTTGCCGTTTCTACGATAAAGGCATCGGAAATACAGGAGAAACTAGGGTCTCAAGAACTTCCTGAAATTTTAAATACTACTCCTTCCATTTACGCGACCAAGTCTGGTGGTGGTTTTGGGGATGCACGAATTAACATCCGAGGCTTCGATACCAACAACTCCGCAGTTATGATTAATGGAGTGCCCGTCAATGATATGGAAAATGGTCAAGTGTATTGGAGCAACTGGGCAGGTTTAGCTGATGTAACTTCTGCCCTTCAAGTACAGCGAGGTCTGGGTTCTTCAAAACTGGCCGTTTCTTCGGTTGGGGGTACTATTAATGTGGTAACTAGAAGTTCCGCAAATGCACAGGGAGGAACCATTGGTGGTACAGTTGGAAATGATGGATATGTTAAGACCTTGGCCTCTTATTCTTCGGGTTTATTGGAGAATGGTTTTTCAGCGTCAATGCTGTTGAGTAGAACCGGTGGAAGTATGTATGCCGATGGTACTGAATTCGAAGGTTATAATTTTTTCGTGGCATTAGGATATGCTACTGCTAAACATAGTCTTGAGTTTACGGTAACAGGAGCACCACAATGGCACCACCAAAGAAGTCAAGCCACATCTATTGAAAATCAAATCCTTTATGGAGATGGTGATGGAGAGCCGAATAGGAGGTACAATGAAGATTGGGGCACCTTAAACGGTGAAGAATTTAGCTTTAGAAGAAATTACTATCACAAGCCGGTAATCAGCTTGAATTGGGAGTGGAAAATCAATGATATTACCACCCTTCAAACCTCTACTTACGCCTCTTTTGGCCGTGGTGGTGGTACTGGGGAAATCGGTGAAATTAATGGGCAAAGACAATTCGCACTTCCGAGATCGGCCGATGGCCTTATTCGTGTAGATGATATTGTAGCTTATAATAGCGGACAACTAGTGCCCGATTTTAGTCCTACTCCGCGTGAGCAAATCGACGGTCTCTACCTTAATAATAGTGATACCAATCCAAATGAAAATAATACGAATGGTATAACTCGTAGAGCTTCTGTAAATTCACACGACTGGTACGGTATCTTAGCGAATTTCAATAACCAAATAAGCGATAAGTTGGTTTTAGATTTTGGTTTTGATCTTAGAACCTATAAAGGTTTTCATTACAGAAGGGTAGATAATTTACTTGGCGGGGATGCATACCTGCAAACCGACAATGATAATAACGACCCTAATCCCATTTATCGTGAGACGTATAAATCAAATCAGCCTTGGTGGGTTTTTGGAAATATCGATGACGAAGAGAAAATAGATTATTACAATACAGGTCTTGTAAATTGGTTAGGAGTATTTGGCCAAGCTGAGTATAACTTCACAGAAAATGTAACTGGGTTTTTACAGGGGGCATTATCCAATCAAGGTTTTGCACGGGAAGAATTTTTTGGTGAAACACCTCCGCAAAAAACGGATTTTGAAAATATTTTAGGAGGTAACGTCAAAGGAGGCCTGAACTGGAATATAGACGCCAACCATAACGTCTTTGGAAATGCGGGTTACTATTCCAAGCAGCCATTATTCGACGCGGTCTACATCAACTTCGGCAATAATTTAAATCCGAATCTAACTAACGAGAAAATTGTAGGTGTAGAGTTAGGTTACGGTTACCGAAGTTCTAATTTCAGGGCTAATGTCAACCTATACCGAACCAGTTGGAAAGATAGGTTCGAAAGTGTAAGCGCAACATTCAACGCAGGTGAACCTAACGAAATCAGGGGAGCTGCAAATCTTTTAGGAATAACTCAAGTTCATAGCGGTGCGGAGTTTGACGCAAGACTTCAAGTAACCGATAGATTTGCTTTAACAGGTATGATGTCTATTGGCAATTGGGAATATCAGGGTGACGTAAGTGCTACATTCTTTGACAATGACCAGGCACCTATAGTTATTGATGGCCAAGCCCAACAAGAAATTTTGCCTTTAGATGGGGTTAAGGTTGGCGACGCCGCCCAATTCACTGCATATATCGGTGCGGATGTCGGTATCATCGAAAATTTAAATTTTGATGCTGGCTACCGTTTTGCGGATAATCTTTACGCTGATTTTGATGCAACTGATGTCAATGAAGAAGGATCATTAAAATTGCCTTCTTTTGGTTTGGCCGATGCAGGTATATCCTATGGTCTTCCACTTGGGGATAAATTGCTAAGCTTTCGGGTAAATGTCAATAACGTTTTCGATACCACATACATCGCTGAGTCGGATACCAATAATTTTGCTCAGCCAGGTGATACAACCTATGATGGCATTAATGTAAGTAACCGTGTGTTTTTCGGGTTTGGAAGAACATGGAATGCAAGTGTAAGATTTAATTTCTAGAATAATCACATCATAAAATGAAATAACCCCAGCCTTCAGGTCGGGGTTTTTTTATGCCCAAAATTGAGTACTTTAGTCCTTAAATTTGATTTTATGTACGAAACGATACTAGTTGTTCACTCCTATTTGGCCTATATAGTACTGATTGTATTATTCTTGGCCGTAGCGAACGCCATTATGGGATGGGTCGGCGATAAAATGTTTACCATGGAAAAAGATCTTCGATTGAGTCTTTTCGCCTTGATATTTGCACATATCCAGTTATTGGTGGGGCTACTGATTTATTTCATTTCCCCAAACGGCCTACAAGCGGTACAGGCCCTGGGTATGGGCGGCCTGAATTCCGCTTCGCGTCTCTTGGCAGTGGAACATCCCTTTATCAATATTATTGCAATAGTGTTGATTACGATAGGTTGGTCACGCCATAAAAAGTTTATGGAAGGCCAAAAGAAGTTCAAGAGCATTACCATCTTTTACGGGCTCGGCCTGATCTTGATTCTAAGTCGTATTCCATGGGCACAATGGATATAATATTTTTAAGCTATTTACACCTTTGATTTTCACTCAAAAACTAAATTAAAATTCTGATTGTATGAAACAAATCCTAACCTTAGCAGCCATTTTGCTAACTACCCTAAGCTTTGCGCAAAAGAAAGACCTGTTCAACGGAAAAAACCTTGACGGATGGACCGTGTATGGTACTGAAAAATGGTACGTTGAAGACGGGCTATTGATATGTGAAAGCGGACCTGATGCCCAATATGGATACTTAGGCACGGATAAAGATTATAAAAACTTCGAATTGACCTTGCAATTTAAACAAGAGGCCGATGGAAATAGCGGTGTTTTTATTCGATCTACTGTTGATGGTACCAAGGTAAGTGGATGGCAGATAGAGGTGGCTCCTCCGGGGCATGATACTGGCGGAATCTACGAGTCTTACGGCCGAGGATGGCTTATCAAACCTGACCCCAAAAAGGATAAGTCGCTAAAAATGGGGAAATGGAACAAAATGAAAATCCGTGTTGAAGGCGATACGGTAACCTCATGGCTGAATGGCACAGAAATGGTCACGCTTACCGATGCAAAAATTGGAGAGGGTGAAGGCGGTATTGCGCTTCAAATCCATGATGGTGGTGGAATTAAGGTTAAGTGGCGAGATATCGAGATTAAGGAATTGGAATAATATTGATTCGTTCAAACATCCGTTATTTAATGATGAACTAATGAATAGAACCAAATAATTTTTCATCCGTTGATTGTTCTGAAGATAATATATTTTCATTGTAATCAGTTTCGTCTAAATCGAAATAGCTTCCACAGAATAAGATTCCCTCACTTTCTTGCCTGACTTGCTTATTTGTCAGGTAAAAGTTAAAGTGTCTTTTTGGGCTTCAGAGAAACTAACTACTCACTGATAGTTTCCTTCATTCCCGGTGTAAGTCGTTAAGATATTCGCTTTGTGTTTGTCAGAAATTATGGATTGTTGTTCACCAGTGAAAATTTCGCCATTGAGGGTAGTTGAAATTTCAGATATAGGTAAAATTCCATTTTCAATTAAACTTTTCACCATACTGTCAAAATATTGGACTATAAAGGACGGTGGCGCTATGAAATCAATGAAACCGCTGCATTCTTCGATAGTGTCATCATTTTTGTTACAGGATAAAAGCGTACTCTAAACACCAAGTAAAAGAATCTATATTTTCATAAGATATTTTCTTATCTAAATGAAGAAATTCTAAAAATTTGCATTGTTTGCAGTCGAGTCATTTAAAGTCCGCCCGATGTTTTGAGTCGAAAGTCTCATGGAAATTTTGAAGATGGATGGTGTTCATTAAGTATTATTTTTTTTTCGATTTTTTATCTCGGCGGCGCTTCCTTGTGGATTATTCATTGTTGTTCCGACGTTGAAATTAAGTCAGGTGCTTCCTTTATCAAATACATATATACCGGAAAATGATCCGAATATCCTCCAGCATAGCTGCCACCCGCGTAGGTGCGAAACGGATATCCTTTATACTGCCCCTTTTTAGTTAGCAAATAAGGTGCCTTGAATACTCCAGCTTTCCAAAACTGGTATTTTTCATCATCCGGATTGATTAAGTTTTCTGTAAAATAAATCTGGTCAAAGAGATTCCACTTATCACGATAGGCCAGAGAACCTACTCCCTTTCGATATAATTTTTCCATAGGATTTATTAGGTTGACCTGTTCATGTTGATCCACATTTTCAACTAGCTCTGTGGGTTCGAGCTGGGTTCTCAATATTTTTTTAAAACTATCGTTGTCTGGGTCGTCATTAAAATCGCCCATACCGATAATCTTGGAAGAAATATCCAGCCTTTGGATTGAATCGACGATGCGTCTACTTAGCTTGGCAGCTGCGATACGGTTAGGTCTACTACGCGCCTCGCCACCACTACGAGAAGGCCAATGGTTGACCAGGAAGTAAAACTGTTCATCGTCTAAAAGTCCTCCAACAATCAACTGGTCTCTGGTATAGTTTCGTTCGCCATTATCGTTGATTAATAATAATCTCCGACTGTCAAACGAAGTAGGCATAAAGGCGTTTTTCTTATAAAGTAGCGCAACATCAATCCCGCGTTCATCTGGTGAATCGAAGTGAACTATACCATAGTCTTTGGGTAGTAGGGTAGTATGATTGACCAAATCTTCGATAACTTTTAGATTTTCCACTTCGCAAATACCGATGATATCAGGGGATGTTTTTGTAACCTCCGAACCTATTTCGACCAGCACTTGAGACAGATTATCCAACTTCCGATGGTAGCGTTCAAGGGTCCAGTTATCCTTTCCCTCAGGCGTGCGGTCATCATCAAAAATCAGGGTATCATTTTCGGTATCGAAAAGATTTTCAAGGTTGTAAAATGCAATGGTCCTTATTTTATATTGCTTTTGTTCTTGGGCCATGGTTAGCAACGAGAATACGGAAAATGCGATAATTAGGTTGATTTTCATAGGATTACAATACTAAAATCACCAATTAACGAGTAAAAATCCGTTTCAAGGGATTTTTTTGTTCAAGGGTTTGACTACTCGATAACTTGTCAAGATTCGTAAATATCAAATTTGTCCAAATGCGTTTTCTTGCTTTTCTGACACTACTATTTGCCACGCTACAAACCGTTTCGGCACAGGAGAATGCCATGGTCTCCGGAACTATTTTAGATATGCGAACCAAAGCGCCAATTTCAGGGGTTGTTGTAGGTATCGAGACGAACCAAATTTCAAGTATTTCCGATAATGAAGGTCGATTTGAGATCATAATTATCTCTCAAGGCGATTATATTCTGACGCTTACGGCATCCGATTTTGTAGCCAAAAGAATTCCGATACATTTCGATGGCCGGTTACTCGATTTAAATAGCATCTATTTAGAAAAGGATATTGCCGTAGAACAGAGCGATAATCTCATTAGCCTTACTGAATCTGAACTTTTAGACGATGAAATCAACTCCAATTCCTCGGCTTTGCTTCAGGCTACCCGCGATGTTTTTCTAAGCAGGGCCGCCTTTGATTTCGGACAGGCTTTTTTTAGGGTGCGCGGCTACGATTCCCAAAATGGAGAAGTTCTTGTCAATGGCCTCTCGATGAATAAGTTCTATGATGGTAGGCCGCAATGGAACAACTGGGGCGGATTGAACGACGTAACTAGAAATCAGCAGTTCACCAATGGTTTGGCAGCTTCCGACTTCACGTTCGGCGGCATCTTGGGCAATACCAATATTGACACAAGACCGTCCGGTATGCGTCCGGGGACTCGTTTATCAGCTTCTGCGTCAAACCGTACCTATGCCGGACGCTTGATGGCTACCTATAATTCAGGCCTGCAGAAAAACGGATTCGCCTACGTCGTTTCGGCTTCGCGAAGATGGGCCAAACAAGGCTACATCGATGGAACGCTTTACGATGCCTATTCCGTTTTCGGGGCTTTGGAATACCAGTTCAATGATAAAAACAGTTTAAATTTTACGGGGATGCTAGCCAGTAACCGCCGCGGCCGCTCTTCTGCCATCACCGAAGAAGTATTCGAATTGGCCGGTAAGCGTTACAATCCGTATTGGGGCGAACAAGATGGTAAAATCAGGAACTCAAGGGAGCGGAAGATTGCCGAACCGATAATGATGCTGAACCACTTTTTCGAATCGGATGATTTTAACTTAAATACGGGCGTTGCATTTCAATTCGGCACCAATACACGCAGCCGATTGGGTTATTATAATGCGCCAAACCCCGACCCAACCTACTACCGTTACCTACCAAGTTTTTACGTAAATAGTCCGATTGGCGCAAATTTTATCAGTGCCAATGCCACCAAAGAGGGTTTTTTAGCGAATCCACAACTTGATTGGCAAAAAGTGTACACCGCCAATTCCCGCGAGCAGGCTGCTTACGTCTTATACGACGACATTGCCGAGGACTCCCAATTTACAGGAAATACGGTAGGTAATTGGATTATTAATGACCGGTTACAGGCCGATTTCGGATTGGCCTATAAAAAACTGACTTCTGTTAATTATGCGGAAATTAATGATTTGTTGGGTGCCGATTTCTATACTGATATCGATCCGTTTTCCAACACGCTAAACGATATTACAGGACAGATTCAAAAAGAAGTGGATGCTATATTTAGTTATAATTATGAGGTTCAGGCTGCCCAGTTCGACGGTTTTGCCCAAATCCGGTATACCCACACAAAATGGAACGCATTTTTTGCAGGTAATTTTGGTTCAACCAACTATCAACGTGATGGTCTTTTTCAAAACGAAAGGTTTCCGGATAGTTCGATTGGGGAAAGTGATGACGTAAAATTTTCTGATTATGGGATTAAATCTGGCTTCACCTATAATTTGACCGGTAGACACGGTTTAAGTTTACAAGGCGCCTATTTGACACGTCCTCCGGTTTTGCAAAACATATTCATCAATCCTAGGGAAAATAATCGGATAGT
This sequence comes from Pricia antarctica, assembly GCA_011050085.1. Taxonomy (GTDB): domain Bacteria; phylum Bacteroidota; class Bacteroidia; order Flavobacteriales; family Flavobacteriaceae; genus Pricia; species Pricia antarctica_A. The sequence goes on from DRGL01000081.1 coordinate 91,916, forward strand.
ACCTGATATTCAAACAGAGACCGTCTCTACTGCAGACCTAAGCTATTACCTGCGCCTCCCAAAATTGACGGGAAGGTTGACCGGCTTTTATACTCGGTTTCAAAATACTACCGATATCAATTTCTTTTTTGTCGATACCGGTGTAGGTTCTGATTTTGTGCAAGAGGTACTCACCGACCTAGATAAGTTGCACATGGGTACGGAATTGGGCTTGGAGTATCAAATTTCGTCTTCCGTCAAGCTGACAGGAGTTGCCGCTGTAGGTAAATATTTATATGCTAGTAACCCCAACCTCACCATAAATTTCGATACGGCCGGCCGCGAAGAAGATCTAATCAATTTAGAAGGTAATAGTGACCTCGGCATAGCGAACATCAAAGATTTAAGATTGTCACAGGGTCCGCAGCAAGCATACGCCGTGGGTATCGAATATCGGGACCCTAAATACTGGTGGGTAAGTATGTCAGCCAATTATCTGGCCGATAACTATGCGGGTATTTCTTCCATCACAAGAACCCGAAGCTTTTATCTAGACCCGGAAACAGGGCAGAATTTTCCCGAGGCTACTGAAGAGAATGTGAATAGGCTGTTAGGCCAAAATTCCTTAGACAACTTTTATCTGTTAAATCTGGTAGGGGGAAAGTCATGGCTGAAAAAGGGAAAATACATCAGCATTTTCGCAAGTGTCAACAATCTTTTCGATGCAGTGTTCCGAACCGGCGGTTACGAGCAGAGCAGAAATGGTAACTACGGACAGCTCAGGGATGATAATCTCAGCGGAACGCCCTCTTTTGCACCAAAATATTGGTATGGCTACGGCCGAACGTACTTTTTGAATTTTGCGTTTAGTTTTTGAAAATCTAAACAGACGTTATAAAATCCTTGCAATCAAGGAAGTAATCTTAAAGAATATGGACAAAGCAAAAAATTTTACCAACAACACCAAACGTGCAGTTATCATCTTTGTTATATTCATGTATACCTTCTCATGTACCAAATCCCGTAATTTTGACCCGCCGCCCAACGAATGTTCTACTGGGCTGGTACCTAACGCCACCTTTGCAGAGGTTAAGGGGTTGTACGTAGACCAGACCTTTCAAATTCAAGAAGATCTGATTATTGAGGGCTATGTAGCCTCGTCGGATGAAGACGGTAATTTCTTTAGCGTGCTCCATTTTCAAGATAGCCCGGTGGGTCCGACCGAAGGCTTTGAAATCGAATTTGACGTTCGAGATTCCCATTTGTTCTATCCCGTCGGCACTAAAATCTATATACAATTGAAAGGCCTCTTTTTGGGGAAAAGTAAAGATGTATTCAAGATTGGCGGAGTATTTACATCCTTTGGAAATGTGTCCGTAGGCAGATTGCCTTCTACAATAGTGGATAAGCATATTTTTGTGGCCTGTGATGAAATCGTGGCTATTGTTCCGAGTAAAATAGCATTGACAAACATCCCAAAAAATCTGACCAATACCCTTGTTCGCCTTGATAGTCTCGAGGTTTCCGATGCCGAAGTGGGCCAAGCATTTGCCTTTGAGCGCGAAGAGACTGAACGAACTTTGATCGATTGTGACGATAATGAGCTCATTTTGCTAAATAGTGGATTTTCGGAATTTCAAGCAGAATTACTTCCTGAAGGTAATGGGAGCATCACTGGTATTTTGTTGCGTGAGAATGATAAATATCGATTGGCAATTCGGACTTTAGGGGATATTGATTTCGGAAATGGACGCTGTGCCGCCCTGGTCGATGAATTTACATCTGACCAAATTTTCATCTCTGAATTGGCCGATCCCGACAACAATCTGGCGGCGCGTTTTATTGAACTGTACAATTCTGCCCAAAAGCCATTGTCGTTAAAAGGATGGTCTTTACATCGATACACCAATGCCAATACTGAAATCAGCTCGAGCGTAGACCTATCCAATATTACGATCGGCGCCGAAAGTACACTTGTAATTTCCCCGAACGCTACCGAGTTTGAAGTGGTCTATGGCTTTGCCCCGGATTTTGGCGTCGGTAAAAATAGTCCTGCGGATTCCAATGGCGATGATAACATAGAATTGGTAGATCCGTTTGGAAAGGTCGTTGATGTATTCGGCGTTGTCGGTATAGATGGCACGGGTACGAACCATGAATTCGAGGATGGAAGGGCTGTGAGAAATACTAATATAGACCAAGGTAACCCTAACTACACTTTTAGCGAGTGGGAAATATACAATGATTCAGGAGATTCGGAAACTATAAAACTACCTCAAAATGCGCCTCAGGATTTTAAGCCCGGGCAGCGGGATTAATAGGGTTTGATATGTATGCGAAGAGCAAGCATATCCGTGAAACCTATATCGATACGTGAGAATTAAATTATTGGAGAGCATTAAAAATTGCCTATTTTTTATTTGTGAAGGTGTACTTATACTTAGTAGGTCAATCTGTTTGGAAGGGCTTGAATACATCGCTATAGAACGGATTTAACTAATCGATGGTCATGTTTAATGAATATTTCGCTATTTGGTTTCTTCAGCTGAGCATACAAAAATGCTTTCTAAAATTTTAGCGGAAACCGGTTTGATTAAATAATGGGTTTCCAACCCATAGGTTTTAGCCGTCTCAATATCATTAGTGTCTACAGAAGAGGTCATAATGTAAATTTCTGGCATACTCATATCCGATGTTTTAAGCTTTGTCAGTTCCTCCACAAAATCCCATCCGTCCATTACGGGCATGTTCAGATCTATAAAGAGTATAGAAGGTAAAGAAGTGTCTTCTTCTAAAAGTTCTTCGAAATTTTCAAGGGCATCTAGGCCGTTTTCGAAAATCGACAATTCAGGCGTAAATCCGATACTGGTCAGAGCCCTTTTGAATCCAAAAACAGAGATGGCGTCATCATCGATAATACAGATTTGGCTGTATGGTTTCATAGAATAGTTTGTTGCGAAAGCCCGCCTCAAGACGACGATTCTAGAATACTGTCTAAATCTTCCTTTGAAAAAGGTTTGAGAATATAGTTGTTTACAATTTTATAATTTTTAATTCTTTCCAAATCCCGGGGGTCGACCGAAGAGCTAACAATATAAATAACAACCTTTTCTACATTAGAATTCGAAATTTTTTCGAACTCCTCTAAAAATTCCCATCCATTCATAATGGGCATATCCAAATCTAAAAATATGACCGACGGAAACTTTTCACCGTTAGCAGTGATCGCAGTTAGGCCATCGATAGCATCTTGGCCATTTTGATATATTACTACAGACTCATAGAAGCCAACTTCTGCCATAAGGCGTTTTGTACCGTAAATAAAGATGGGGTCATCGTCTATTATACAAAGTTTTTCAATTTTTTTCATTTGTCGTTGTAAATGTTGACTGCCTATTTAAGCGGCAGCTGATTCAAAATATAATTTAAATGTAGTTCCGACATCTACTTTGCTCTCCACCTCAATACGGCCGTTCATAGCCTCTATTTGATTTTTAGTTATGAAAAGTCCGATTCCCTTGGCATCCTTATTCCGGTGAAAAGTTTTATACATACCGAAGAGTTTCTTTCCATGGCGTTTTAAATCGATTCCCAGGCCATTGTCTGAAAAGGTAAGTACGGTATGATTGGCTATGTTTTCTGTAGAAATAACAATTTTTGGTGGTCTTTCCGGCGAACTATACTTAATACTGTTCGTGAAGAGATTTAATAATATACTATCCACATACGCCGGTATGGCATTGATTGTAAGATTTTCGGGGATATCCATGGTACAGGAGGTGTTTTTATCCTTTAATAACAACCCAAGATTCTTTTTGACATTTTTGATGGTTTTACGAAGATTTACGCGTTTCATCTTATCTATAGCACCTACTTTGACCTGTACAACTTCATTCAGATGCAATACGGTCTCATTAAGGCTTTCTGAAGCATCAACAAGCATGCGCAACAAATTCTTTCGCTCTGTTTCATTTTCTTCGGTACTCAAAAACCCGGAAAGCATTGATAAGTTACTAGAATGTGATCTAAGATTATGTGATACGATATGAGCAAAATTCAATAGGCTTTCATTTTGTTCGCTAGTAACTTCGACCATACGGCTCATCTTCTTTTCAGCAATTTTTCTGTGGGAGATGTCCATTACCTGTTTAACAAAATGAGATAATTCCCCTTCTATGTTTCGAACTGCGGTTACCATCAAAATAGCATATATCAAATGTCCCTTTTTGTGATAGTATCGCTTTTCGATTTGAAAGCTCTGCCTCTCATTGTTTTTTAGTTCTTGCAATAATTCAGAGCTAGCTTTATAATCATCGGGATGGCTAATATCCTTAAAGCTCGTTTGCATCAATTCATCTTCTGTATATCCTAAACTATTGCAAAGACTTTGATTGACTTTGATCCAGTCGTCATCAAGACCAACCAATGCCATACCCGTATTCGAATTTTCAAAGGCGCCGGAAAATGAGTCTTGACTTTTCTTCAGCTCTAATTGAGTATTCTTAAGTTCGGTTACATCCCAATTGGTACCAATCATTTTAATTGCATTCCCTTCGGCGTCGCGTTGTATTATAACGATACCTCGGATATGTCTTACCTCTCCATTAGGCCAAATAATCCGGAATTCACTATCGAAACTTTTCTCTCCTGACAAAGACATGGCTACTTCATTGTCGCAACGCTCTATATCGTCTGCGTGAAGTCCAGAACGCCAAGCTTCGAATTCACCACTGAAATCTTCTTCTTTGACACCATAAATACGGTACATGCTTTCGTCCCACGTCAGTACATTATTCACGATATCAAAATTGAAAATACCGAAATTGGCGCCTACGGTGGCGGCCGTTAGTTTGTCAGTTACTTCTTTATAGTTCAGGGCAAATTTCTTTTGGTCATCAATATCCTGAAAAGTTCCATAGATGCGGGAGCATTTACCATTGACCATTTCTGCTTCACCCCTGGCCCGCACCCAAAGTTCTTTGCCTTTAGCGGTTGTGATCATAAGTTCGGTATCCCAGGGTGTGCCGTTTGCCAAGGCTTCGCTGAATAATAAAGTGATGGTATCACGGGATTCGCCTTCCTTATAGAAATTTATACCTTGCTCTATTGTTGGCGTGAAATTTTTAGCAACTTCATGTATTTCCTTAGTGACTTCAGTCCAGTACACCTTATTGGTGGTCATGTCTACTTCCCATCCCCCTATACGTGCAACTTGCTCCGCTTTTAATAGAAGTTCTTCCCGACGTTTGGTTTCGGTTACATCTTCTAACATAATCATAAGACCGCCAAGCATTCCCTTTTCATCTTTCCAATGGTTTATCTTACAATTTAACCACTGAATTGAACCATTGGGCAAAATAAATTTAATGCCATTATCCAGTATTGATGCTCCCTGCAAACACTCACTATACATCTCCCGTAGAGCTTCAGGCGTGTTCGGTAGAATATCGTAATATAGGTGACCGATTATCGAATCGAAATCGGGTGTAAATTCTTGTTGCCAGATTTTAGAATGTGCAATAAATCGCATATCGACATCAAGAATAGCAACTGCGCAAGGAGAATCCTCAATAAGGAACTTGCTCGATACTGTTTTCAAGGCTAGTTTCAGTTTGGATGATTAAATAATAACTTTTTATAAGAACGTAGGAATTTACTTAAAATTGTAGGAATACATCCCGAACTTTCATATGGGCCGAAGAGGTTTTAATAGTCAAAAACTATCAATTGATAATTTTTTAATATTCGCTATCTATGTATTTTAGCCTGTTTTTGGTACTTTTAAAGGATAAATAGGATAGATTTTAAAGAATTTTAAAATTATAAGAGTATGAGTACGGAAAATAAAAATTCAGAAGACAACGGAAAAGTTTGGGATGTTAATGAATCAAGTGCCCAGTGCCCTTTTATGGGAGGTGAAAATCATCATGTTGCTGGTGGGGGAACTACGGTTCGTGATTGGTGGCCAAACCAGTTAAAGACGAACATCCTTCGACAGCACGCACCGCAATCGAACCCTATGGAGGCTGATTTTGATTACGCAGAAGCCTTCAAGTCCCTTGACCTGAAAGCGGTGAAACAAGACCTTTATGATTTGATGACGGACTCGCAAGATTGGTGGCCTGCCGATTATGGACATTATGGTCCTTTCTTTATACGCATGGCGTGGCATAGTGCAGGTACATATCGTATTTCCGATGGTCGTGGTGGCGCAAGTTCTGGATCGCAGCGCTTTGCTCCTCTGAACAGCTGGCCCGATAATGCAAGTCTTGATAAGGCTCGTTTATTACTATGGCCTATCAAAAAGAAATATGGGAAAAAGATTTCTTGGGCAGATTTGATGGTTCTTGCAGGTAACTGTGCCCACGAATCAATGGGTCTCGAAATGTACGGGTTTGCTGGAGGACGCGTCGATGTTTGGCAGCCTGAAGATGATATTTATTGGGGTTCAGAAACGGAATGGATGGACAATGACGCACGATATTCCGGCGACCGCCAGCTTGAACAGCCTTTGGGCGCTTCGCATATGGGTTTGATTTACGTAAATCCTGAAGGACCCAATGGTGTACCTGATCCGGTGGCTGCTGCTTACGATACCCGCGAAACCTTTGGTAGAATGGCCATGAACGATTATGAAACGGTTGCTTTGATTGCTGGTGGGCATACCTTTGGAAAAACCCATGGTGCTGCCGATCCAGCAGAATATGTAGGTGCAGAACCTGCGGGAGCTGAAATTGAAGAGATGGGTCTTGGATGGAAGAATTCATATGGTACGGGAAAAGGTGCCGATACGATTACTAGTGGCCTCGAAGGTGCCTGGACGGATACCCCTACCCAATGGAGCAATAAATATTTCGAAAACCTTTTCGAGTACGAATGGGAGCTTACCAAAAGCCCTGCTGGAGCCCATCAATGGAAGCCTGTAAACAATGGTGGTGCCGATACTGTTCCAGATGCGCACAATCCTAATAAAAAGCATGCTCCTTTCATGTTGACTACCGATTTATCCTTAAAAATGGATCCGGAGTATGAAAAGATTTCAAGACATTTTTACGAAAATCCGGATGAGTTTGCCAAGGCTTACGCAAAGGCTTGGTACAAATTGACCCATCGTGACATGGGGCCTTTATCTCGCTATCTTGGCGAAGAGGTGCCCAATGAAGCACTGATTTGGCAAGACCCGGTACCTGCCGTAAATCATGAGTTGATTAATGATGAGGATATTCAAGCTCTAAAGGCCAATATTTTGGCTTCTGGTCTTTCTGTATCTGATTTGGTTTCAACAGCTTGGTCTTCTGCTTCCACGTATCGTGATTCAGATAAGCGAGGCGGTGCCAATGGTGCCCGTATCCGGCTAGCTCCCCAAAAAGATTGGGAAGCGAATGATCCGCAGAGATTGGCAGGTGTATTGGATACGCTTGGTAGAATTCAAGGTGAATTCAACAGTAATCAGTCTGGCGATAAAATGGTTTCGATTGCCGACCTTATAGTATTGGGAGGTTGTGCTGGTGTCGAAGAAGGTGCAAAGAAGGCTGGTCATGACATAAGCGTACCCTTTAGGCCGGGCAGAACCGATGCTAGCCAAGAGCAGACCGATGTAGAAGCTTTTGCGGTATTGGAGCCTAAAGCAGACGGTTTTAGAAATTTTGACAAAACCGAGCATGATATATCAGCTGAAGAAATGTTGATCGATCGTGCACAATTGTTAACCTTGACCATACCCGAAATGGCGGTATTACTAGGAGGAATACGCGCACTTGATGCAAACCATAAGCGTTCACAGCACGGTATCTTTACCCAAAATAAAGGCGCACTGACCAACGACTTCTTCGTAAGTCTTACGGATATGGGCACAAAATGGGAAAAAACTTCTGACGACGAGCAAGTATTTGCTGGTCGTGACCGTAAAACAAACGAGGTTAAATGGGCAGGTACCCGTGTAGATTTGATTTTTGGTTCCAATTCTGAACTAAGGGCCATTGCTGAAGTCTATGCAACCGATGATGCCCAAGAGAAATTCGTAAAAGATTTCGTTGCGGCATGGAATAAAGTGATGAATCTTGACAGGTTTGATTAAGTAAGTATACATAAATTGGAAATAGCCAGAAGGAGCTGCAGTAGACACTGCAGCTCTTTTTTTTATCTATCCTTAAAAATTAGACCTTGTAAAACAATATAATCCGATCTGGTTAGTTTGAGTAGTAAGATCAAGATGTGAGTATTGGTATTTCCAACAAAGGGAATTTCTCTAGACTGATATTATTGCCATGCAATGTAATGCTAAGAGACTTTAATACGGAAATAATAAAAATATAACTATTGAAAAAACGACTTTGGCTTTGGAATGTTTTGGCAGTGTTGACGGTCATCATCTGTTTGTCAGCGTTTGTTATGCATTATAAAAACTGGACTTCTACCGATGCCAACGAAATGAAAATACTTTCGGGATTCTATTATAAAAAACTGAAATTCTCGGAACTGGATAGCATTAAATTGGTAGAAAAGATTCCACCTATGGAACGATTGAACGGTTTTTCTGTCCAAGAAAAGGGAAAAGGTATTTATAGGGAATTCAAAGATTCACTTACCGATAAAAATGTCTACGTATTCATTGATAACTTTTCGCATCAAAAAATTGCTGTAACGTATCAAGATTCGTTGAAACTATATTTTAATTTCAACGATTCGATTAAGACGCAAAACACCTATCAGCTCTTGTCAGCAAAAATCCCGGAGCCACCTAATTGATTATAGTATTTTTTCCGAATAATTACGAGTTATCATAAAATACTCTAGACATGAAAATATTCGCCCCATTATTCTTAATTCCCTTTTTTACTATGGCACAATTCAATCTTACGGTTACCGTTGAAAACGTAACATCAAACGATGGTAAAATTAGCGTTGCGGTGTATAACAGTTCAGAGGGTTTTCTAAAATTCGATAAGGTTTTTAAAGCAGTATCTGAACCTAGTAAAAAAGGAAGTACCGAAGTTGTATTAAAAAATTTGCCCCAAGGCACCTACGCTATTGCCGCTTTTCACGATCAGAATGCTAATGGGGAGCTCGATACCAATATGTTAGGTATTCCAAAAGAACCTTTAGGATTTTCAAAGGGTAAAATGAAAACTTTCGGACCCCCAAGCTTTTCGGAATGTTCATTCGAGCTTACTTCAAACCAATCGATATCTGTGCCTATAAAATAATTGCTCGCTTTCGAATGTATTCCTTTCTTTTCCTGAAAATATAGCATTTAGTTTATATAAACGGTTGTATTTCAAACGGGTGAATCGTAAATTGATTCCTAAACCCAAAAACAATTAGGAAGTATGGAAACAAAGCACATAGCCAAAAAATTAGTGGATTGGTGCAATGAGGGGGATTTTGAGAAACCTTATCAAGAGTTGTACAGTCCGAAAATAATAAGTATCGAAAACGACGGTACGGCAGAAGGAGCCTATGTAGAAGGCTTAGAAGGTATTCAAAAGAAAGGGGCGTGGTGGCAAGAAAATTTTGAGGTGCATCGTAGCGAGGCTTCCGAACCGATTATTGCCGGAAACTGGTTTTCATGCATTTTTAGGATGGATATTACACATAAGCCCTCTGGCCAACGCTCGACCATGGAAGAAGTAGCCGTTTACCAAGTTCAGGAAGGTAAAATAGTCAAAGAACAGTTCTTTTATGATGAAGATAATTGAGAAAATTCAAAATTTAGAATGCAAGGTTGACTAAGGTTAAAGCCGTACCTTTTTGCTTAGGTTTGTTGGTCTAGTGTATCATTTAGAATCTTGATTTTATCGCATTGCTTTATACCTAATTTGTTTCAATAAAAAATATGGTTCTTATTTCGCAAGCGCTTGGCGCAATACTCGGTCTACTAGCTGTCATATTTGGAGCCTTTGGGGCACATGCGCTTAAGAAATCGTTTTCAGAAGAGCAATTAAAGAGTTTCGAAACTGGCGTCAAATATCAAATGTACCATGCGATTGTATTGATTATGATAGGCTTCAACTTTAACCTTGACACGCCATCACAGCGATTTATGGCCTACTGTTTTCTAATCGGGACTTTCTTATTCTCCTTCAGTATTTACGGACTGACGTTAAGTGCCGCCAAAGGAAAAACCTGGAAATTTCTAGGACCGATAACCCCTTTAGGCGGGTTATTATTGGTAATCGGTTGGGCCCTTTTAGTCTATCAGTTTATTGGACGTTACTTTTAAGGATGCGTTTTTTAGAATTACCGATAGTTACCGCACTTACCTTGAGAAATAACTGTCGAAGATTTCAGGCTTAGTATTTTTTGCTCCAAACCCTAGGCTTGAAATATAATTAATGTCTGCAAACCTCTGAATACAGCAAAGTTTTACTGCTCACACCTCAGAATACATTCTTGGTAAACAAAATGCTTACTCATTCACCAAGCTCCGCTTCTGAAGTAAACGTCTTGATTGCTTGATTAGGCTCCATAATAGTAAAGCCTTTCCAAAATTCTGGGTCATAGCTAGGCATATACGTGGGAAGTACTTCATTTCGCTCTTTGTAATAGTCGAACTGTTGCTCTGTGATGGGCTCTTCATCGAAGACGACCAGCTCGTATCGGTTTACATTCCCAAAAGAGGCATCTATATTCATTGATAACTCATTTTGTTTTCTCCGCCCTTTAACGTTCTTGTTTTTTTCAATGATTTTTAAAGGTCTTTTGACACCACCGCGTATCCCTTTGATAATATCATAGTACCGTAAATGGTATTTGCTGTCAGAACCTTTAGCGAATAAAATACTGCCCTTGGCCAAATATTCGTTGATGGAAACACCGAGCAGTTTGAAATCACGCAAGTCTTCGGTGTTCTCGAAATCCATTCTGATAAGGGCAAAATCGTCGGCGTTGATGTAGAGCTGCCCCTTATATTCTGGGGAACCGTCAGGCATAAAATCGATAACATAAACCGCTTGATCACCGAGAAAAGTGAAGTTTTTCAAAGTAAGCTCGTATCTGCCGGGCTTGAAAATTACATTGTAATCCGTATCGTCAAAAATGGGAAGGTTTTCGAAAAGGTTTCCCAGGTTTTGCCTTTTATAACCGGCATATGACTTTCGTCGTTCTTCCTGTTGCTTTTGTTCTTCTTTTAAACGTTGGTTCACGGCGGCCACATCTGAAGAATCTATATCCGCTGCGAAGAAGTCTCCCATTTCATCGGCATCGATTTTAGTTCCGAAGAACCATCCTGATTTTATTTTGAAATAGGAGTCGGATTTAATGTTCTGCTTTACGATTGCATTGAATTTTTCCTCCAGTTTTTCGATATCTAGGTTTTTGTCCTTATCGTACATTTCAGAAGCCTTAATTATATCTAGCTTCTGATCATCGGCATCATCACTACCATAAAGGTCACCCAGCATTTCTGTATAATACGTATTTTGTTTAGGAAAAGATTTGATTACACTATCTAAGAAACTCTCGTTAAATGCAGCTATGGTCGATTCTTTAAGCTCGTAATCGGTCTTCAGAATTTCATTCTGATACGTCTCCCTAAGAAATACACGCTTTTTAGTAAAAGCTGTATTATAATTTTTCTCAATATTTTCTTCAACCATCTCAAGAATCTCGTTGGGTGTATAGTCCTTATTCGAAACGATAACCTCTTTTAATTCTATTGCTTTTGGGCGTAAGACAATTACACTGTCCGTAAAAGCATTGATTGGCTTTGCTATTGATTCATAACCAATACTTGAAATGAACAGGGAGTCGTTTTCTGAAATAATTGAATCGAACGAGAAGTTAAAGCGCCCCTCTTCATTAGTAATCATTCCCCTGTTATTAAACTGTACGGTAGCGTAGGGAATAGGTTTTTCGGAAACGGAATCGATGACAATCGAACTCAGTTTTTGGGCTTGCAATACAGGTATCGTAGTAAGCAAAAGGGTTAGAAACGAAAGTTTTCGAACGTTTGACATGGAGTATCGGTCTTATTTCCCGAAAAAAAAGCAATTGTTATCGAATACGTCCTTCGTTTTTGATTTTATTAGTATGGAATTATTATTTTTTTAACGGAACTGGGAAGAAGGCTAATAAACAACTGAAAACGTTATGACATGTATGTAATCGCCTTGTATGGAAAAAAATTACAAATCGTGCTGAACAAGTATTGCTTAGCAATATCAAAAAAGGATGGCTGGTTTTAAAGTTCTAATGACATCCGCAATTATCCTGTCCGCATCCCTTTGAATTGGACTTATTAGAAGCGAACAAGGCTTTGGGCAAAATAAATTTCTTGACTAGATAGCCCACCGCAATTGCGAGAATTATATAAACCAATATGGTTTGAAAAGAAATCATTTTTGTCAATTTAAGTTTACTACTGAAAATTTAGTATCGCCTACTTCAACCACATACATTTATTTCAAGGCTTGATAGGCCACGAAAGCAACAATATAAGCAAAAGCACTCATAAAAACCAATTGCCCCATAGGCCATTTCCAGCTGTTGGTTTCTCGTTTTACTATAGCTAAGGTACTCATACATTGCATGGCAAAAGCATAAAATAGTAAAAGTGAAATACCGGAGGCCAAATTGAACAAGGGTTTTTTAGTCTTTGGATTTACTTCTGCAGCCATTCGGTTTTGAATGGTTTCTTCTTCATCGCTACCCACACTATAAATCGTTGCTAGTGTGCCCACGAAAACTTCTCGGGCAGCGAATGAGGTTAAAACGGCTATGCCGATTTTCCAGTCGTAGCCAAGAGGCCGAACAATCGGTTCTATAGCTTTTCCCATATATCCGATGTACGAATGCTCTAGTTTAAAACTAGCGATTTCCTGATTTTTGGCTCTTTCTTTCAAAGCTTCCGACTGTAGTTTAAGACTATCCTGAAAAGTACTTAGGCCCATCGTGCGCTGTTGTTCGATGACACTTACTCCATTTTCTTTTTTATAATCCGAGAGTTTTGAGGTCATATAGTTTTGACTGTAGGTCGAATACCCCTGTGCTTCGATACGTTGTGAGACTATGCTTTCAGCATTCTTGAAATCGTCTGAAAAGCCGTTGGAACCTAAGAACCAGAGTACGATGGATATGGCCAAGATGATTTTACCGGCCCCTAAGACGAAACTTCTTGTCTTTTCCCAGACGGTGTAGGCCACATTTTTGAATAGCGGGAGTTTATAATTTGGCATTTCCACTACGAAAAATGAACGTCCCTTAATTTTTAAAATTTTGTTCAGCAGCATTGCGGACAAAATAGAAGTGGCAAATCCGATCAAATATAATAGCATCAAGGTCAATGCCTTGAAGCTAAGCCCTAAAAAGGTGCCCTCGGGAATGACCAAAGCAATGATGATAAGGTAAATGGGCAGGCGCGCGGCACAAGTAGTAAAGGGAATGACCAAGATGGTAATCAAGCGCTCCTTCCAGTTTTCGATGGTTCGGGTTGCCATAACTGCGGGAATGGCACAGGCAGTGCCCGACATTAGGGGTACAACACTCTTGCCACTTAGTCCGAATGGCCGCATCAATCTATCCATCAAGAATACAACCCGGCTCATGTAACCGGTTTCCTCCAATAGAGAGATAAAAAAGAACAAAAAGGCAATTTGTGGAATAAATATGACGATACCCCCGATACCCGCTAAGATTCCCTCAGCAATAAGGTTTGTAAACGCACCAGCAGGCAGAGTGTTTTTTACCCATTCGCTGGCGGCGGCAAAATATTCGTCTATCATATCCATCGGATACTCGCTCCATGAATAGATGGCCTGAAAGATGAGTAGCAAGATGAACATGAAAATAAGATATCCGAATACCTTGTGCGTCAAAACTTTATCAAGGCTTGCCCGAAAACCCTTCGCCGCTGCTGGATCTACCTTGTACGTTTCTTTAAGAATTCCGTTGATAAACTGATACCTGAGAATAGTCTCTTTCTGCTGTAGCCGTTTAAGCTCCGATTTTGGTTTGGTATATAATGACGTAGTATCCTCGACCAAAGCTTTGTCGATGGGCATGAAATTGACATCTTGGGTGATGACCAACCATAGCTTATACAAGTCTTGTTTGGGAAATGTTTTCTTTAATTTTTCGAAATATTCGGGGGCGATAACGCTTACATCCACATTTTTCTTGGCGGATAGCATCCTGTAATCGGCAATGAGTTGCTTTAGTTCTTCGATGCCCGTACCCTTTCGCGTACTTACGAGGGCAATTTTGGTGTCGAGCTTCTCTTCCAATAAATCAACATCCAACGAAATGCCACGTCGCGACATGCGGTCTGACATATTGATAACTAAAATGGCGGGTATGTTAAGATCTTTTACTTGGGTAAAAAGAAGCAGATTACGCTTCAGGTTCTCGACATCAGATATTACGACTGCTACGTCAGGATGGTCTTTATCGTTTTTGTTTAGCAGGAGTTCAACGGCAACACTTTCATCCAACGAAGTGGTGTTTAGGCTATACGTGCCGGGAAGGTCAAGAATATGTGCCTTTACGCCCCTGGGTAATTTGCAAATACCTTCTTTTTTCTCAACGGTAATTCCGGGATAGTTGCCGACCTTCTGTTTCAGACCCGTTAATTGATTGAAAACGGAAGTCTTGCCGGTGTTCGGGTTACCTATAAGGGCGACGTTTATCTGCCTGCTCATAGCGCTCGGGTATCTTCTACTATGTCAAGTTCGATCAGCATTGCCGTTTCACGACGTATAGCGATATGGCATCCGTTTACGTTGATGTAGATTGGATCTTTGAAAGGGGCTATTTGTACAAGTTCAATAGCATTGCCCGGTAAGCAGCCTAGCTCCATAAGTTTTATGGGAAGAATATCATCGGCAAATTCCTTGATTATCCCTTTTTGTCCTCGCTTCAGCTGTGCTACCGTCATTGCTATAGTTTGCCAATCTTTATTTAGATTGATTATAAGGAAGACAAATTTAAGGGAAAAATGTTGGATTACTGTAATGTTTGATAGGAAAAACAACAATTCAACCTCATCTTCTAAAGTAACTGACCCTAACTGAAATCAAATTTTTTAAAAGTAAATTTTGATCGATGTTTTAATAATTGGATTGGGCACTGAAGTACCTATTTTTTTGGGAAGTAAAAATAGGATTATTACGATAGAATCACTCTTGAACTGCTTATTAATCATAAGGCTAATTCTGATTGTGTTTGACGACCAAGTCTATCTTGCAAAAAAGGAATTTGTGAAAACACGGATACTTTTTCCAGAATGATGCTACTATGACACTGGCCAATTTCACAATTTTCCGAATATTTTTTTCGCCTTCTGAATGCTGTCTATGCCTACTGTTCAGTCCGAATTCGAATTTTTCAAAATTGCTATATCTGTCATCAACTTATCAACATCCTCCTTTTTGGTACCATCGTAAAATCCTCGGATACGTTTTTTCTTATCTACCAAAATAAAATTTTCGGTATGAATCATGTCATACGGGCCACCATCACCATCCTCCTTAACGGCTAAATATGATTTCCGGGCCAGTTCGTAGATTTGCTTCTTATCTCCGGTAACCAGGTTCCACTTCGTATCATCGACCCCTTTTTCCAAGGCATACTTTTTGAGCTGGGCAACGGAATCGATTTGAGGGGTGACTGAATGCGATAATAGCATGACATCGTCGTCGTTTTTAATACGTTCTTGAATATCGGCCATATTCTTGGTCATTATGGGGCAGATGGTGGGGCAGGTGGTAAAGAAGAAATCGGCGATATAGATCTTATCCTTATAATTCCGTTGTGTAATAATCTCCCCATTCTGGTTGGTCAGCGAAAAGTCGGCAACGGTGTGATATTTTCTTTTGTACTGTAACGTACTATCGACCAATTCAGGGTTAACCATTGATGGTTGGTAGACGGCCAGCATTTTTTGGGGCTGTAAGGCTTTATAGAACAAATACATAATCACGGTGGCCAGGCTTAAAAAGACAATGGCGAAAAGTCTGTATTTTGCGAAAAACCTGCGCATGCGCTTTTTTTGTAAAGGTACTGTAGCAAAGAGTGACGTTCAACCGGTATTCCCCTTAATGCTGCCAAATGTTTCTTAAAAGCGCTCAGTCAAAAATACTTTCTTTTTCAAAGCGACGTTAAAAGCTTACTTTTGTGCGCTGAATTTCAGATGAATTCACCTTAACCTAATGGGGATGGATAGAATACGCTATTTCAATTTGGCACGGTATTGGAAAGAACCCAATGCTTAGAAATTGGTTCTATGAATTTAGTACTAATTTAATTTCAGAAGGATATCCTTATTAAATTTTAAAACCTTAAATGAGTCCAATACTAATAAAGACAATACAGTTTTTTTTAAGTCTTTCACTACTTATAGTCCTTCACGAGCTCGGGCATTTTATCCCCGCAAAACTATTCAAAACACGGGTCGAAAAATTCTATCTTTTTTTCGATGTCAAGTTTTCCTTGTTCAAAAAGAAAATAGGGGAAACCGTTTACGGCATTGGCTGGCTTCCTTTGGGCGGTTATGTTAAGATTGCCGGTATGATTGACGAGAGTATGGATACCGATGCGATGAAGGAACCGCCCAAGGAGTGGGAATTTCGAAGCAAACCGGCCTGGCAGCGTCTGATTATCATGATTGGCGGGGTGTCGGTAAACTTCATTTTGGCCTTTATAATTTATGTCGGTCTTGCTTACACGTATGGTGAACAATATATTCCTGCCGATAGTCTAAGGGATGGTGTATCGATTACCGAAAAAAGATTGGGCGATGAAATAGGAATACAGACCGGGGATAAAGTAATTGCCGTGGACGGTAATAAAATCAAGGAATTTGGAAGTACCATGATGGAAATTGTCAATGGTAATTCCATAACGATAGAAAGGGATGGGCAGACCATCGAAAAAAAGATTCCCATAGACTTCATATCATCGCTTATGGATGATACCGATAAGGCGCGGTTTATAACCTATCGACAGCTTTTTGTTGTTTCGGATGTGCCGCAAGATTCCCCAAATCGCGATACCGGATTCGAACCCTTAGATGAGGTAATAGCCATAAATGGTCAAAAAGTGATGTACGTAGATGAAATTACTCCCATCTTACAGAACAATAAGGGTAAAACCGTAGCTATTGATCTCAAGCGTGCCGACGGTAGCTCAAAAAAACTGAATGCCAAGGTAAGTGAAGAGGGTATGCTCGGTTTGGCCCTCGGAGGTCTTAGTTTGGAAGATTATGCTGAAAGGGGATTGCTAAAGATAGAAACGAAGAAATACACGTTTGCAGAGTCGATTCCCGCGGGCATTAATAAGGGTGTAAGTACTGTGACCGGCTATTTGAAGCAACTGAAGAAAATTTTCAATCCAGATACGGGCGCTTATAAAGGTGTCGGAGGTTTTGCCGCTATTGGCGGTCTATTTCCCGAATTTTGGAATTGGCAGGTATTTTGGGGAACGACAGCCTTTTTATCCATAATGTTGGCCGTTCTGAACCTTTTACCTATACCGGCACTTGATGGTGGCCACGTTATGTTCCTATTGTATGAGATTGTGACCGGCAGAACTCCGAGCGATAAGTTTTTGGAATATGCACAGATGATTGGTTTCTTCTTGTTGCTCGCTTTGGTGCTTTTTGCCAACGGTAATGATCTTTATCGATGGCTCACGGATAAATAGTAAGTGAAAATTGTTTGGGACATTTAAAAAAACAATTATATTTGCACCCTCTTAGACTGTTTTACTCAGGTTTAGCTTGTGAAAAACAAAAGAGAAAACCTAAATTCCTCCTTAGCTCAGTTGGTTAGAGCATCTGACTGTTAATCAGAGGGTCCTTGGTTCGAGCCCAAGAGGAGGAGCTAGCAATAGCAAGGCTTCAGAGAGTTTTCACTCCTGAAGCCTTTTTTATTTGCACATAATTTGCACATAGAATATAAATTTTTCCTTCTTCATTTTTTTTGATTTCATTTGAACCCAATTGTAATCAAACCAGTATCAATCAGGAATTTGCGGACTCAAATTTGTTGACTCCACTATCGATAATAGCTCTGTTATCAGTTTTCAACTTTCGAAACTTATCGAAATTGACCATGACAGAATGTTCTGTAGCTGATAAATATTATTTGCTTTTTATAAGCCTTGGTAAAGGATTAAAAACTGAGACCAATAGTCAGTCTACTTACTGAAACTACCCTTTTAGAATACTTATTTTCTAGTTTCTTCAGTTTCGATTCTTGATAACCCCATAGTAGTTTACCAAATCACCTATTTGACAACAATCCCAAATAGTGCCCGTCAGCTTAAAATTTGTTAAACAGTTGGGCTAATACATTCAATGCTTTGGCTTTCCTTGAAGGAAGAAGTGCAGATTATATATCCAGAAAATTATCCAGATATCGAGAGGCATTATCGTAACCGATCAGAAAAGCTTTATCAATACCCTTCTTGTCCAGAACCTTTATATGTTCAAGATCTGTGGGACGGAAAAGGATATCGGCTGCGAATAGCTTTTCCCTACTGTTGGCATGTAGCATGAGCTTATTGGTGCGATTGGCCAACTGAAGGGGGTTTTTCAGGACCGTTTTGCCGATTTCCTTCATTCCTGATGTATAGCAACCAATGATGTAATCAGTTTTGTCCGCTAACGGTTCTAAGGGAAAGTTGTTCATTATTCCTCCATCGGCATAGAGGCGGCCATCTATGGTAACGGGGTTGAATACCGGGGGCAGCGCTGCGGAGGCCAACAAAGGCAGTATAAGTTCACCGGAACCGAATACCTTGGGAACCCCTGCTTGGAGATCTGTAGCGGTAACAAACAGTTCTTTTTCCAAGACATCGAAAGTATCCTTCTCAAAATATTTCGAGAAAAAGAGATAGTATTTTTCGGTATCGAACAGTCCAGGTTTGTTGATAGTAAAAAAATTGTATTTGAACAATGGTGTTTCCTTAAAGAAGGCCAACATATTCAACGGGCTTGTTCCATTCGCGTATAATGCCCCGACTATAGCGCCCGCACTTACCCCTGATATGGTATCGGGATAAATGTCGCGTTCGTTCAGGGCCTTGATGATTCCGATATGGGCCATTCCCTTGACCCCGCCCCCCGATAACACCAGCCCTACCGTCTTTAATCTTAGGTCCTGCAACTTCATTTTTATGAGTTTAATTAAATTATAATATTTATTTCACCATACAGTATATTTATGAGATTGGATTAGTTCCAAAAGAAAGAAGGCGGGCCGTTTCTTCTGCCCGCCTTCCCATTCACTTGAAGCCTAAGAGATTTTGATACTTCTTGCGGGTTTCTGCTTAGCCTCCTCTTTTTTGGGAAGGTGGATGCTCAGAATACCTTCGTTATATTCGGCCTTGATCTTTCCGTCATCCACGGTTTCAGGTAAGGTAAAGCTTCTCTTGAAAGAAGAGTACCCGAACTCCCTGCGGGTGTAGTTGTCTTCTTCCCGCTCGTTTTCCTTTTGTGTTGTGGTAGATATGGAGAGTACATGATTCTCGAGGTCTATGTGAAAATCGGATTTTTTAAGCCCCGGAACGGCCATTTCGACGAAATAGGCATCCGTGGTCTCCCTGATGTTCACCATCGGAAGGCTCATGCCGGTGTTGAAGTTCTGGGAAAATACCGATGGCCAATCCCTATTGAAGACCTCGTCGATTAATGACCATACGGGAAGGTTCGATGACCTGTCGGGATTTGTTCGTGTCAAACCCCCATTGTTAGAAACTTTTGCTAAAGTACTCATAGTAATAAAGATTTAAATTAAACAATAAATTTTCACTTTATTTCGGACAAAAAAAATGCCAAAACTGGATACCCAAAAAATGAGTGGTACAATTTTAAGATTCTTTTAAGAAATTATGCTAATCTATTGGTGCAATGTCAGTTTCAAAATGTCAAAATGACATTCAGAATGACATTTTTCCATACCCAAACCATTCAATATCCGATAGTTAAGAGCCTAGAACCATTGAAAACATAGTGTTAACTATAAGATTGGGCATACCAAATGAGCTAAACTTTAAGTATGGTTGTGGAACAGCATTTGAATGTGGAGATTTGCTTATCCATTATCCATAACTTCTTATACTCTCAAAGACTTAAAACGTCTTTTATCCTATATTATTCGGAACGGGATACACGCCTAAATATGAAAACTCTTTCTAAGAAAGGAAAAGATGTCTAAGAAATCCACTGCATTTCAATCCAAGAACGGTCGACGCTGACTGGACAAAATTTTCCGAGCAGGATTGACTAATTTCCATAGTAGGTTGTCACTATTATCGAATAGGGCTAATAGACAAAGTAGGATGCGCCCTATAAGGTTGTCGCACAACGCCTCCCTGACGCCTGGCAGGCTTATCTATCGGAACGCTACCAAAACTTCAAAAAATCCGTGCGGAAAATTTAAGGGTAAGATTTCGGACTTATTATATTTAATGAGTGCTAGAAAACTTTCCTTACATGACACTACTTATGAATTAATACAAGATTCTTAAAATAAAAGGAGTCTATTTAAATTCAATGAAGCTAAATCTTATTACTGGACTTTTTTGGATTAATTTTATTTAATCAGTTTTTCAGAAAACAAAATATTCTTATTTGAAAACCGCGAAGAAGGAAAAATTTGAAGATTTAGGGTTGGATACCAAAGCGGTAGCCAAAGGCTATCGAATGCTGAACAAGGATGGTACTTTCAATATAAGAAAACAGAATGTTTCTTTTTATGAGCGGATAAACATATTCCATTCCCTGGTTTCCATGTCATGGATTCGGTTCTTCACCGTGTTGGTTTTTGGGTATTTAACAATTAATATTGTTTTTGCTAGTCTATATACGATGATTGGTACAGAAAATCTCACTAATATTCGTGGAACCAACGCTTTAGACCAATTTATTGAAGCTTTCTTTTTCAGCGCACAGACCATAACCACACTTGGTTATGGTCAGATTGCTCCTTTGAATTTGCCTGCAAACATTGTTGCTGCGACAGAGTCATTACTAGGCCTTTTGTTATTTGCATTGGCAACCGGTTTAATGTATGGTAGATTTTCAAAACCATATGCTTCGATTAAATATAGCTCCCATGCGTTAATAGCACCTTATCAAGAAATTAATGGTTTTATGTTTAGAATTGTCAATCCTAAAAGAAATCAACTTATGGAAGTCGAAGTAACTGTCACTCTATCGTTAAAGCGCGATGGTACTGAATTGAGGGATTTTCATCTCTTAGAGCTTGAACGTTCAAAGGTTGTCTTTTTTCCTGCAATGTGGACTGTTGTTCATCCTATTACCGATTTAAGTCCTATATATGGTACAACTGAAAAGGAAATATTGGAAAAAGGCGCAGAATTCATAGTAATGATCAAGGCCTTTGACGAATCATTTTCCCAAACCGTATATTCAAAATCTTCTTATACCTCAAAAGAAATAAAATGGGGGGAGAAATTTATCTATTTACCGAAACATAGTGGAACTGAGGTGACCATAGATTTAAGTAAAATTAATGACACCTATAAAGCAGCGTTAAGTTGAAATTTCCATCGTTTTTGTCTTCTGTTTTTCCCGTTAATTAACTTTTTACGGAACCTTTTTTGACAGAAATTGACACAAACAATTTTGCAAATAGAGGGTAACGTCCATCCCCAGTCCAACACTTATCTTTTCCCTCATTCCGCTGGCTACATTTACTCAAAAACAAGAGTTTCCGATTTCGCGCAATACCGGTTGTGGTTATTGTTCCTTATGCCACTAATTAAACCGAATCCACCACAACCCGTATTTTACCCCTTGGTTGTTTCCGTCATTGCTTTGTCAACTAATTTTTTAGAATCATCACTAACTCCTAAATCCTTCGCATAATTATTCCAGTTGGCCAAAGCACTTTTTACTTCATCGATAATTGTTTTTGGGTTTTTTATTCCGAAGGTATTTGCCAATTCTAATAGATTTTGCTCCCCAGGTGATTTACTCTCCCCTGCAACCATGGTACTGTGCATACCGTGCGATGAATTTGAAAAGGTAAGGTCATAAGCCGGGGCTAATTTCCATTCTCCAGTAGCGTTCATTAGGAAGGATATATTCTTGCTATGGTCGTCCCTATTATGGCTATAGACATTGAAAGCAGCTAACCGAAGTACTTTTGAATAGGCGGCCACATGGTTTTCAAGACGAAAAGCGCAATCCATAACATTGCCATAGTCTAAATTGCTATACCGAAAATTATCATTTAAAAGTCCGCTTGTAGAATGTAAATGCAAACGGTCATTTTGTATTCTATCGAATCTTTTGGTCGCAAAATATGTTGCCCCGGACGGACCTTTGAATAATTTGCATTCTGACATTTCTATACCCGCAGCTAATGCCATTTTATAATACGCATATTCTATTTGAGCGATGTCAGGCAGATCTGTCGAAGACGGGAACTTTATTATCCAATGTTCGTAATCTTTTGGAAGCAAAGAATGCCCATGTATAAGGTGATTGGTTTTAGGATTATAACCCACAAAAATTTTCGGTCTTGCGCCGCCGGAAGAACCTCCAAGATTGAACAGTTCTTCTATTACACTGGAAGGTGTACCTGACAGTACCTTATTCATTTCCTGAAAAATTTCGTCCAACTCCATAAGGGTATCAGACTTAACTTTAGAGTTTAGGGATGGTTTATAGGTTAATGCACCCATGCCACCGGAACCCACATAGGCCAAACGTTCCAAGGGTGTTATTTGATTTAGGGATATTCCCTTTGACGATAATGTTCTATCCAATAGCAATCTACCCCAACCGTCGGGCAGCGAATCATTGAACACTCCGAAATGCCCATCAAAAATGGGGGTTTCAGGAGTTAAAATAGTATCGGAAAGTTTCAGTTTAAAAGGGGATAATTCTAACCCCTTTTTTATAAAAGCAGCATCGTACTTGAAAAAAATGGTTCCGTTGTCTGAGACCATTTGACCAACGGGAACAGGGGTGTCTGTAAAACTAAGGTAAACATGAAGTTTTTCAATCGGTTCCATTAGCTTTTCTTTTTCGAATCAAATAATTTCTCAATACGTTTAAGGTCTTTATCAGGCTCCAAAACTCTTTCAAAATCGGATAAACGACCTAGAACAAATACCAACTTTAAAAGTGATTCTAAGGAAACTTGCCCTTTGGTTTCGAAACGTTTTAAGCTGCCCAAGGATACTCCCGAACGTTCTGCTAGTTCATTTTGGGATAGTCCCTTTTGTTTTCGAAGTTCTTTATGTTTCCGTGCTAGTTCTAAACGGACATCCCCAGGAAGTTTGTCGATGCTGTACTTATTCATATTATGGATAACATATTAGCTAATTATACTCTAATATACGATAAAAGGATAATATATTATCTATTTTTAATAATTTATCATAGTAATACTTCTACAGCCTCATCCAATTCTTCAACGCCAAATTCCCGGACATACGCTTGTGTAATCAGAACACTTTGATGCCCAAGTGTCTCTCCGATTACATCAATGCTAATAACCTTCTCGCGTAGACACATAGCAAAGGTATAACGGGCAACATAACTCGTTAATTCTTGGTTATACCCGCTTTCTGCGCTAATATTTTAAGTGCTTTATTGTATTTGTGATATATTTTTTGACATCTTTTGGTACATGATATGCGTATATAATAATAAAGAATTTACTATGAAATATTTTAGAATTTTAATCTTGGCCGCAGCATCCTTTTACTTGCTGTCCTGCGCCGATGATGGCGTGGCTGATGTAGAAGTACCGTCTGAAATGGAGGAACCTCAAGACCAAGATGTTGAAGAGGAAGAAAATGACAATGATGGGCAAAATGATGATGAAGTAATGCTATCTCAAGTCAATGCTTTTCCGAATCTATCCTTCTCACAACCCTTGGATTTGCAATCGCCTAACGATGATTCAAATAGAATTTATATTGCAGAAAAGCAAGGTACGATTAAGGTATTCGATAATAATCCAGAAGCGAGTACTACTGAGACGTTTTTAGATCTTGGCAGTATTTCGACAGACAGTGAGCAAGGATTATTAGGTTTTGCGTTCCATCCAAATTTTAATTCTAATGGATTCTTTTACATCTATTATACTCCAGTGTCAAGCGTTGCCCGCGTTTGCAGGTTTAGAATATCGGAAAGTGATTCGGGTTTGGCAGACCCAAGCAGCGAAACGCTTCTTTTAGAAATTCCTCAGCCAGAAACCAACCATAACGGAGGACAGCTAGCTTTCGGACCTGATGGATATTTATACATTGCGGTTGGCGATGGTGGCGGTGCCGGTGATACCGATGGAAACGCCCAAAATAGGACGAATTTATTGGGAAATATTTTACGTATCGATGTCGATAATATTCAAGGAGATCTAAATTATTCGATACCAGCGGACAACCCATTCGTTGATGAACCCGATTTAAGGAGTGAGATTTTTGCTTATGGTTTTCGCAACCCTTGGCGTATGAGCTTTGATACCCAAACCGATAAATTATGGGTAGGAGATGTGGGTCAGAATAAAATTGAGGAAATCGATATCATCGAATTGGGTGGAAACTATGGTTGGAACTTCTACGAGGGCACTGAATGCTTTTCGGGAGATTGTAACGATTCAGGTTTGATTGATCCCATTTTTGAATACCAGCAAAGCAGCGGGGACCGTTCGATTACGGGGGGGTATGTTTATCGTGGCACTGAAAATCCTTCAATCATAGGTAAGTATATTTACGGTGATTTCGTTAGCGGGAGAATATGGGCATTGGATGAAGATGGCAGTACCAATAGACAACTAGCAGAAACTGGTTTGGGAATAGTTTCCTTTGGCACCGATGCCGATCAAGAGCTATATTTTTGCGCTTTTGACGGTAACATCTACAAATTCGAAGAAAACTAGTTTGCATCCTAAGTCTGTTTAAAATTCATGGTCAGAGAAAAATCGAGGTTGAAACGATTCCATTCTAAATCGGAATAATTTCCACTATAAACCAAGGCCCACTCAATCGGCAGTCACTTTGTAAAATCTTCAAATTTACCTTTAGATAAATGGAACATATCCGCATTGCGGATTATTTGAATAGTCTTTAAGGGGCGACTGGTCCATTGGAATAAATTTCAGAATCCTTAGCGATTCTTTGTGAAGGTATTTGGGGATACACCGTTATTTTTTTTTGAACAAGGTCGAAATCTTGTTACTTATTTCGGCTAGGGTCTCGAACGATTCAATAAACGTATCGTTCTTAAAATCAATTCTTGAAGCGTTAAAATTTACGCCCTGCATTGGGAATATCAGTATGTAGCTATACGTTTTGAAATGGGTGTTCAGATAGGTAGGTATTTTAGTCATATGCTCTTGGTAAGATAGCTTATCCTTACGGCTCATTACAATGATAAGACTATCATCTTGACGAAAGGATTTCGAAAGGATTAAAAAATCTTCCCAATCATCAAAAGCCTCGAATTCACATTCGACCGGATGTTTTGCATGTATTTCCCGAATAAAGTTCAAGGTTTCGGCAGTGGCATAAAACACCAGTTTTGCGCCCGAGTTACGCCCAATATTCCAGACTTTTAAAAGCCAGAACGGAAAGCCAATTTCTTTTTCGGCATGTTGGGGCACGATGATCAGATGCCTTTTGATAGTACCTAAGGGCTGCAGGGGTTTATAGATTAAACTGGTAGTGTCGCATTTACTCAGAATACCTTCAGTAAGGTTTCCCAGAAAAGAATCGGAAATACCTTGTTTTATGTGAAGGCCTAAAATAAGATCACTTATTTCATGTTCCTTGATTACGTTCGAGATTCCGTTGACGATGTTTATATCGTAACGTAGCAATTGATGCAAATGATTATCGGTTGCGGAAGCCGTTATCGCTGCTTTTTCGAGTAGTTTTTTTGCATTCTTGTTCGTAGCGTTGTTCGACTTTTCGGTCGCTATGATGTTCAACGCATATAAACCATTTTTGTTTTTGTTAGATATGATGGTTGTCCCCAAGTTGATCAGTTCGTCCATCGTCTCCGAATTATGAATTGGGATAAGGATTTTCTCAACGATATCGGATTCTTCAGCTGCAGTATCGCCGGCAGCTTCTGCTAAGGCAATATTTTTAGCTCCACGTTGGGCAACGAACGTAGCAATGGTACAGGTTACCAAAATCATAAGGATGGTTCCGTTCAATATGCTTTCATTGAGTAGGCGTACCGGCTCACCGGATGCCGTTTCGCCGACTATGATGTTATATCCTACCAATACGGCAGCCAGGGTTGCGGCGGCTTGCGCATTGCTGAGCCCAAATATCAACCTGCGTTCATCGACAGAGAATTTAAAGGTTTTTTGGGTTAACCATGCGGCAATGAACTTCGCCAAGGTGGCAACCACAATCATGAGAAGGGCCACTTTAAGCGTCTCAAAATCCTTAAAAAAAGCCTGATAGTCGATGAGCATTCCCACTCCGATTAAGAAAAACGGGATAAAAATAGCGTTCCCCACAAATTCAATACGGTTCATTAACGGCGATGTGTGTGGAATAAGGCGATTAAGGGCAAGACCGGTCAGAAATGCTCCTATGATAGGTTCGATACCTGCGACCTCGGCCAGAAACGAACCTAAAAAAACCATGGCTAGCACAAAGATATATTGGGAGATATAATCGTCGAACCGTTTCAAGAACCACCGGCCGATAATCGGAAAAACAAGCAGTACGATCAATCCAAAAATTAAAATCGAAACCGTAAGTCGTAACCAGAACGCGGTATTGACCTCACCCGTAGACATACCTACTATTACGGCAAGAACGAGCAGGGCCAACGTATCGGTGATTATCGTACCTCCGACGGTTATGTTGACCGCCCTGTTTTTAGCGACCCCTAATTTACTGACCATAGGGTAGGCTAGCAAGGTGTGTGAAGCGAACATACTGGCAAGGAGAATGGAAGTTGGAACCGATAATCGTAAAATATAGATGCCCGCGGCAAAACCCAAGGTCATGGGTATGAGAAAGGTATACATTCCGAAGACCAAGCTCTTTTTACTATTCTTTTTAAAATCCGCCAAGTCGATTTCAAGTCCCGCCAAAAACATAATGTAGAGTAGCCCCGCCGTTCCGGAGAGAATAATTCCACTGTCACGTTCCATCAGATTAAGACAATGAGGCCCGATAATCGCACCCGCTATTATAAGGCCTAAAAGATGGGGAATGCGTATCTTGTTGAGTAAGATCGGCGCTATAAGAATTATGGCCAAAATTACTAAAAACTTTAATACTGGATCTGCGAATGGCAGCGTGAAATCAATAGCAAGTAGCATCATTGTATCTGGTTTTACTATCGAAGACACTGTTATAAAATAACGGGATAAATGTAATTAATACTTACTCTAAAACATCGTCTTTTAGATTTCTATACGAATTCAATTGATGTTAAAATGGCGTTAAATGAATAGCTAGCGACTGGTATCTGCGCTTAAACATTTTTAAATTTTTACTTTCGGTCGATGCCTGACAAAGACAAAATTAAATTGATGGATGCTATCGCCATCGGAATTGGCGGTATGGTAGGGGGCGGAATTTTTGCCGTTCTAGGCTTGGCAGTGTCCCTTGCAAAAGGGGGCACACCCTTGGCTTTTTTGTTTGCAGGCGTAATTGCTTTATTTACCGCTTATGCCTATGCAAAACTCTCACTGCAATTTCCGGACCGCGGCGGCACGGTTCGATTTATTAACGAAGGTTTTGGCAGGGGTATCTTTAGCGGCGGCATAAACAATGTGCTTTGGGTAAGCTACATCATTATGTTATCGCTCTACGCCAGCGCATTCGGTTCATATGGCCCAGAACTGTTTTCCGTTACAGGCGATAAGCAGGTTGACAGTCACATTTATGTCACCTTTGTAGTACTGTTGGCCGCGATTATCAATTACTATAGCCTGAAAGTGGTTGGGAAAATTGAAAGTACGGCCGTTTTTATTAAACTTTTTATTCTATTGGCCTTTGTCGGAATTGGTATTTACGGCCTCTCAGGTAATGCGAACCTATCACAGCTTGATCCGTTAAACTGGGAAGCTCCTTTGCAACTTATCGCCGGCGGTATGGTCATTTTTGTGGCCTATGAGGGATTTGAGCTGATTGCCAATGCTGTTCCGGATATGGTAAATCCGGAAAAGACGGTAACCAAGGCCTATTTCATTTCGGTAGGTTTTGTGGTATTGCTCTATATTTTGATAGCAACTATCACTGTTGGGTCGCTTAATTTTGATGAAATCGCGAACGCGAAAGATTATGTTCTCGCCCAAGCCTCAAAACCACTTATCGGGCAGATTGGATTTACCGTCATGACTGTTGCAGCATTAATTTCTACGTTTTCAGCAATCAACGCGACCCTTTATGGAGGTAGTCGTGTGAGCTATGAACTTGCTGAAGATGATGAGTTACCCCATGAATTCACGTATAAACTTTGGAACAAACCGATAGGTCTTCTTATAACGGTCATTCTTACCTTGGTCGTAGCCAATTTTATAAATTTGGAGAGTATTTCGACTTCGGGTAGCGCCGGTTTTTTGTTGATTTTTGCCGTAGTCAACTATATCGCTTTTAGAAAAGCTGAACTATTGAAGGCAAGTAAAACGGTTACGCTTTTGGGAACACTACTATGTGCCGCTGCCTTTGTGGTGCTGATTGTGCAACAGTTTGGGTCAAACAAAACCGGTGTACTTATATCGCTTGGTATTATAGTGGCTTGCTTTGTGATTGAATTCGGATATGTCAAGTTTCGTAAAAATCAATAATTTTTCGAAGTAGTTTGTAAAAAGATTGAAATGTAATATTACCAATATTCATGTTTTTCGATTTTACTTTCAAAGTTGTTTTATAAACGTACCATTTTCATTGCTTTTTGAAAGGCTGAGGTAAAACGGTAATATTTATAATTGGTGGTAATTAATGCTATCAAGGTTGATTAAGAAAAAACTTTTCGTGTGGAGACTGTTGAGCGCTTAGTGGATGGTTTACGGTCTACTGGGGCGGTATAATTATTATTGTATTAGGACGGAAAACACGAAAAAGAAACTGTAAATCGCATTAATTCAATTGTATCTTAGGTTGTTCACTAATCATATATACTAAGATGCCTAACTAGGATGCTATATCTAAAAATACGGGACTTTCAATACAAAATAGGATATTTCAAAACCAATTCTTATGCTAAAGAAGTTTTCTGGGGAATTCAGTACTATCTCGATGATTGCCATTATCATTGCCGCGACCTTTTTGATCGCTTTTCTTTTCAATTGGATGGCACACCGCTATATTAAGCGAAGTTTGATGATGCCCGACCATGACGTGACCAGCTTCCAGTTCTTCCGACATATTATAACCGCCATCATTTATCTCGTAGGATTTGCCGCTGCACTTGTGCAGATACCGGCACTAAAAATTGTTGGTCATTCCCTATTGGCTGGTGCGGGGGTTATTTCATTGGTTGCAGGGTTAGCATCACAACAGGCTTTAAGCAATATAATGAGCGGAATATTGATCGTAGTCTTTAAGCCTTTTCGAATCAACGATAGAATTACCCTGCGGGAAACGTTTACCGGCATCGTTGAAGACATCAATCTTCGACAGGTAGTTATTAGGGATTTTGAGAATAACCGGATTATCATCCCTAATTCTGTCATTAGCAGCGACATTATAGTGAATGCCCATATGAGCGATGCGAAGTGTTGCAAGATGATAGAAATCGGTATTGGTTATTCCTCAAACATGGAACGCGCCTTAGAAATAATGACGGAAGAAGTTGCTAAACACCCCCTCTACATAGATACTCGAACGCCCAAGGATATCAAAAACGGAACACCTTTAGTAGTCGCAAGGGTCATTGCTCTAGCCGAATCTTCGGTTACCTTAAAGGTATGGGCTTGGGCCGAAAATGCTACCGACGGTTTTGTACTCTATTGTGATCTTTTACAAAGCATCAAACACCGTTTTGATGCGGAAAATATTGAGATTCCCTTCCCACAGCGGAAAGTTACGCTGCAAAAAGAAGAGGACTAAATTTTGATTGTAACTTTTTCTAAAGGATGTGCACCTTTATATTATGGACTTGATATAACCCAGTAATCATCCGCCAAAAAAATGACCGATAAGGGCGGTCATTCCCATGGCAATCGTTCCCCAAAATGTTATTCGTAGTACCGCCTTTATAATATTTGAACCCCCTGCTTTTGCCGCGACAATGCCCAAAACAATCAGAAATATTAAGGCGGAAGCGTATTGTATGTATTCCATCCATTTTAGATATGCCGAAAAGGCGACAAGTACCGGAAGTAGTCCGCCAACGGTAAAGGCTGCTCCTGAAGATAAAGCTGCCTGCAAAGGTTTTGCCTGTGTAATGTCATTGATAGCCAATTCATCGCGTGCATGGGCTTCGAGAGCATTATGGGCCGTAAGTTGTTTAGATACTTGCATTGCCAAGTCTTTATCAAGCCCCCTTTTTTCATAAATTTCGGCAAGTTCTTCGAGTTCGGCTTGGGGTGATTCCTCTAATTCTTTTCGCTCCCTGTCTAGGTCGGCAGTTTCTATATCGCTTTGTGAACTTACGGAAACATATTCTCCGGCCGCCATTGACAACGCACCTGCCACCAATCCGGCAACACCGGCAAGAAGGATGGGTTCTCTTGTGGTACTGGCAGCTGCAACCCCAATGATAATACTGGCAGTAGAGAGAATACCATCATTCGCGCCGAGCACGGCCGCCCTGAGCCAACCACTCCGATTTCCATAATGTTCTTCGTTATCCATTTTATACAGTAAAAGTAAATTCAAAGATACGCGGTATTTAAAATCAACCACAATCTGTAATCCGGATCTATTTCAATGTTCGTATAGACAGTCAACCTATAAAACTTTATTTCTATTAAATCAGCGGCCATTTGGCATTGCATATCAAACTTCTAGGGAGAAAATGGTTTGATACATTTTTGTGGAAAACTATTCCGTGGTTTCGACAATACTCCCGCACGTCATCATTTGCTCTCCATAATATGGGTTTCGGATTTTTTTTGTAGCACTTATCCAAAAACCCCCCTTATTGTTATTGGCCATCGGACATTTCTGAATGAATAGCTCTGGATTTAGGTTTTTGATATTTATAGCAAAGGGAATAAGATTTTGATTTAGCGATACAAAATGATTTCGCTGTATTTTCAAATCGGTGTTTTCGGCGATAGCATTGAGCATTTGCAAACTTTTGGAAAAATGGGATTCTGCCATTTCCCCCAAATTACGATCATCGATGGCATTCATATTCTTTGCTGTTTCCCCTGCAAAAACGGAAACCTGCTTCGCGTCACTTGCTACAAAGGCATCCTTCATTTTCAAATAGGATGGAAGAACCTTATTTTGGAATTCTTTTTGAAAGTTATCCGATAGTTCCATTTTCATTTCGGTAGCCTCTTCAATCTGCTGTTCATCCTTTTGATTCATCATTGATTTTTTTCCCTGTAACTGCGCTGCTGCATCTACTGTAAACGTACCGTTGGTCACAATTTCGTCACCCACTTGTAATCCGGATAGAATTGTAAAGCTGTCTCCACGTCTATTGCCTAGGGAAACCTCCCGCATTTCAAAAATGGGCTCATCGGGATTGGTCTTTACATAAACCAAAGAACGTTCACCCGTCCACAGTACTGCAGTTGCCGGGATGCTGATTTCTTTCGAAGCAATTTCAGACTCATTTTCGATTTTACCCGTTACAAACATTCCAGGCTTGAAAATCCCCTCTTTATTTTTAAGTACAGCCCGTATGGTTACCGTTCGGGTCTGCGTATTTAAAACGGGATCAACGAATGAAACTTTTGTATCAAAGGTTTTATTGGGATAGGCATTCGATATAATCTTGATATTTTGTCCTTTTTGTAATTGGGCAATCTGGTTCTCGTAGGCATCGAATTCTGCCCAAACCGAACTGAGGTTGCTAACCTTAAAAATGGGCATTCCGTCCACGATATGTGCGCCTTCGGTTACTGAAATGTCGGTAATTACACCAGAGACATGGGAATAGATTGGAAATTGTTCTACAATCTTCCCTGTCCGTTCGATTTCATCCAAGACATCGCCATGTATCTTCCAATTATTAAATTTATTTCGTACTGCTGTGTAAAGTTCAGGTTGAGACGCCTTGATTCGATAAGCGGTAATCAATTCTTGTTGGGCGGCTACTAACGAAGGAGAATAAACGGTGGCCACACGTTGCCCCTTATTTACTTTTTGTCCTAGAGAATTTACGAACAATCGCTCCACCCTTCCATCAAAATGGGCAGGTTGAGTGGCAGTTTCATCGACATTCTCGGTAATTTTTCCTGAGAGTGAAATGTTAGAATTGCCATCGGCCGCTTCGCTTCCTACTAGACTAGTTTCCACATTGGCCAAGGCAATAGCATTTTCGGTCATTTTGATTTCGTTCATGGCCAGACCTTCGCCACTTGATTCTGCCGGAATGAGTTCCATTCCGCAAATCGGGCAGTCTCCAGGTTCTTGCCGCATTATCTGTGGGTGCATGGAACAAGTCCACATTTCTTCCGCTGTTTCCCCAGAATGGTCATGATTAGATGTATTCGAACTATCCATTTTTTGGTTGGAACCAACCTGTGAATCTCCGAAAACAAGCCAACCGACAAATAATCCAACCATCAAGGCGACACCAATGTACAAGACGTTTTTATTCATAATATTTCTTTTGAATACTTCATTATGATTAGCGTAACTAGAATTTTTATTTCAACTGTGCATTCAATACCTACACTTTAATTTTTCCATTTGATTCTGTATTACCAATACCATACCATTATAAAAGCTTCTAGTATTACGTAATCCGAAATCCACTATTTTATTAAAATCCTAGGTATAGAAAAGTGTTATTACTACTCGTTTTCTAACCTTTCTATCATCACTTTCATTTCCCCAATTTCCTTTTTTTGGGCCTTAATGATACCTTCGGCCAACTTCTTAACTTCAGGATCCTCGATATCTGCCCTTTCGCTGGTTAATATCGCGATGGAGTGATGTGGAATCATAGCCTTCATCCAAAGCACATCGCCAATGATAGGTTTCTGGGAACGTACTAGTACTAAAGCAGTAACGAACAAGGCGATGCTTCCCAAGTAAATAGTTATATTCTTTCTCTTATTCTTATACATCTTACGCATTAGAGATAGCATAATGACGGCCATGGCCGCAATCCCCAAACAAGACATATAGAATCGGGTCAAACTAAAATATACTTGGTCTAGTGCGTAGGTGTTAAGGTACATCGTGATATACATCGCGACAAACGAAAGAGCTAGCATGAGCATAAAGTTCGCGTAGTCGTTCCCCATAGTACTAGTGTCTTTAATCGTCTTTTTATTCTGTTCCATGATTTATATGTATTAGCGCTAAATTTATTATTAAGAGATTGATTTTGTTCTTAGCCGTAAGGCATTGGCGATGACCGAGACAGAGCTAAAGCTCATGGCCAAAGCTGCAATCATAGGAGACAGCAGAATTCCGAAAATCGGAAACAATATTCCTGCGGCAATCGGTACGCCGAGCGTATTGTATACTAGGGCAAAAAACAAGTTTTGTTTTATATTTTTCATCACGGCGTCACTTAGGTTCCGTGCCTTCACTATACCGTGAAGGTCACCCTTGACCAACGTGATCATAGCACTCTCGATGGCTACATCGGTTCCGGTGCCCATGGCGATACCTACATCGCTTTTTGCCAAAGCCGGGGCATCGTTGATACCGTCGCCTGCCATGGCTACAATATGACCTTGCTCTTGTAGTTTTTTTACTTCTTCCAGTTTATTTTCGGGTAACATTCCGGCTTTAAAACTGGCGAGATTTAGTTCGCTGGCCACCGCTTTTGCCGTGTCGTGATTGTCTCCAGTAAGCATGATCACATCGATGCCTTTATCCTGCAGCGCTTTTATGGCTTTAGCACTGGTTTTTTTGATTTTATCCCCTATGACTACATAGCCGGCCACTTTGCCATCGATGGCTAAATACGAAACTGTTTTTCCGTTTTTCTGAAAGGCTTGTACTTCGGTTTCCATTTCAGGCAAAATGTCGGCCTTGGCATACGCCATCATTGTAGCGTTGCCCAAATCGAGTGCTGATCCATTAACAGAGCCTTTCACCCCTTTACCGGTAACTGCACTGAAGTCTTTTACTTTGAGTATTTCAATTTTTTGTTCTTTTCCGTATGTAACGGTAGCTTCGGCAAGTGGGTGTTCGCTAGCAGTGTTCAATGAAGCTACAAGCTGCGTTATTTTCTCCTCAGGATATGCTTCGCTGAATGAGCCCATCTTCTCTACGGTTGGCTTTCCTTCGGTAATCGTCCCTGTTTTATCTACAATCAAGGTATCGACCTTATCCATCTTTTCCAAAGCCTCTGCATTTTTTATCAATACGCCATTTTGGGCTCCCTTTCCTACACCTACCATAACGGACATAGGTGTCGCTAATCCCAGCGCACAAGGACAGGCAATTATCAAGACCGCAATGGCATTGACCAACGCATAGACATAGGCCGGATCAGGCCCCCAAACGGCCCAGACCACAAAGGTGATGACGGCAATAATGACAACCACGGGCACAAAATATCCCGAAACGGTATCCGCCAGCTTTTGGATAGGAGCACGGCTGCGGCTGGCATCGTTCACCATATGCACGATTTGGGAAAGTAAGGTGTCGCTCCCTACCTTTTCGGCTTTCATCAAAAAGGACTGATTGCCATTAATCGTTCCGCTACTTACGCTATCATTTTCTGATTTTTCAACGGGAATGGGCTCGCCAGAAATCATCGATTCATCTACCGACGTGTACCCTTCCGTAATAATGCCATCGACCGGAATTTTATCGCCAGGTTTAACACGAAGGATATCCCCTTTTTGAATTAGGTCTATTGAAACGGTTTCTTCGTTTCCATCGACAACGCGCACCGCTTTGTTGGGTGCCAATTTCAATAATTCCTTTACTGCCGAGTTGGTCTTGCTGTGCGCCCTTGCCTCTAAAACTTGGCCCATTAAAACCAAGGTTAGAATTACCGTTGCCGCTTCAAAGTAAACGTGAACCGCCCCCGATTCTGTCTTGAACTGCGCTGGGAAAAAGTCAGGAAACAGCATCCCGAACACGCTGAATAGCCAAGCGACCCCTGAACCGATGCCTATGAGGGTAAACATATTGAGGTTCCAGGTTGTAATACTACGGTAGGCCCGTTCAAAGAACATCCAAGTTGCATAGAACACCACCGGAAACGATAGGCCGAACTGGATCCAGTTCCACCATTTCTGTTCCAGTATATCGTACAACGGATTGTTGGGAATCATCTCGCTCATGGCGATAAGGAATATGGGCAATGTAAAACCAAGTGCTATCCAGAACTTTTTCATTAGTGTTTTGTAGGTCTTCTCCTCTGCGGAAAGGTCTGGTTGCAACGGTACTAAGTCCATCCCGCAAATGGGGCAAGCTCCGGGTTCATCCTGTATAACATCCGGATGCATGGGGCATGTCCATTGTTCCGATAAGGTAGCGGATAGATTCTGCTCTTCTACGAGATCCATGCCGCAAATGGGACAATCTCCTGGCTTGTCATACGTTTTATCGCCTTCACAGTGCATGGGGCAGTAAAAGTTACCAGTTCCTTTCCCCTTTGGCTTTTCTTGTGTAGTTTTTTTGGGAACTGTATTCTCAACATTCCCTTCCTCTCTTGGCATTTGAATGGAATATCGGCCCCCATCATCTTGCAAAGCCTTTTGAAAAGTCTCGATGGCGATATGCGAATCCATCTCAATCGCAGCTTCCGCCTTTTCCAAATCGACGGATGCATTCTTCACGCCTTCCACTTTTGAAAGTGTGTTTTCAACATGACTGCGGCAACCATTGCAGGTCATCCCTTCTATATGATAGGTATGTTTCATTGTCTACTATTTTAGATTGCCCTTTTTAGCAGTCGGGCGTCAGCCTTGGCATTTAAATTTTTCAAACTACAGAAAAAACTTCACCATCAAACCTCCCGCAAGCCAGATGTAACAAACAAAAGCGATATATTTTAAAACACGTTCAAGCAGCTGGCTTTTAGGTGCCATCTCGCTCATAGTGTGTTCAACGTCTTTCTTTTTAAAAAATCCTAAATAGACCAAATATCCCGAGATGCCCAAGAAGATAAGATTTAAGTAGAAGGTATAGTCAATCTTAAAATACGTACTGTCCTTTATTTTCACTTGGGATGGGTCAGGCAGTATTCCGATCAGGTCGAAACTGTAATGTAAGGCCAATGCCGCTCCTATCAATGCGGTGAACAAAAGAAATAGAATGAACAATGACATTTTCCATCCGTAGTATTTGGCGTTAATACGCAAAACTGGAAAAACTACAAGATCGCTGAAGATAAAGGCCATTACCCCAGCAAAGCTTACCCCTTTACCAAATAAAAGAGCTGCTAAGGGAATATTTCCCATAGAACCGATAAAGGTCAGAAATGCGGCGATAGGCCCGACGATAATATGCTCTAGTATTTCGAAAAAGCTGAAGTCGGTGTTGCCCTGACCACTATTGATAAAAAGGGTCTCAAAGAAGGAGTCTGGCACAAAGGCCGCAACAATGCCCGCGATGGTAAAACCTACGGTCACATCTTTCCAGACCATCTGCCACTCCATCTTATATTTTTTGGCTACCCGCGCCCAGCTATCCTCTTTTTGAATCTGTTTTTTCCAGTCCTTCGAATCGTCAATGGCATCATCATCTCCGCTTTCGAGATTTTCACGTGCTTTTTCAATTAACTCTTTAGGATTTATAATCCGTATTAGTAACCAGCAAATCAAAATAAGCAAAATGCCACCTATGTATTCACCCACCACAAACTGCCAACCTAGGAAGATGGAAATAATAATACCCAATTCGATGACCAGATTTGTCGAAGCAAGCAGGAAAGCAATGGAAGAAACAAAGCTTGCCCCTTTTTTAAAAATAGATTTGGTTCCGGCCAATGCCGAAAAGCTGCACGAACTACTTATAAATCCGAAGAAGGTACCGAGCAACATACTTTTGCCCTCATTCTCGCCCATCGCCTTTTGCATCTTTTCTTCGGTTACAAAAATTTGGATCATGCTGCTAATGATATAGCCCAGAACGAACGCCCAAAGCGCCATCCAAAAAAAACCGGTAGAGGTATAGGCGGCTTCACCCCATTGCTGTAGAAAATCGTCCATATAATTGTTTTACTATTACTTAGAAAGATGCCAAACACTATTTGACTTATCCTTCTTTATAAAATCTAATTTCCACCCTATTGAATTTCTTCCGTAACTTTTCCACAAGTCAACATTTTTTGACCGTAATACGGATTTCGGATTTCTTCCCTATTCGAGATCCAATATGCACCCTTTCCCTGAAATGCCATCGGACAGAACTGTTTATAGAGGGTTCCTGTTGAAATGGCATCTTTCAGTATCGGCTCAACCTGATCGGTTAGTTCTGAGAATAGTGCGCGCTGTTTTTCAATATCGGTCGCGTCAGCTAGTTTTGTTGTAGTAGCTAGCATATCTTCATGTTCTTTAGAAATGCCTACGGCAAGTTTTCCGGCCGCTTTTTGTACCGCATCTGCATCGGAATCGATTAGGGCTGTTCGTACATTTTGGTAACTGTTGAACACCTTTTCCGTCATCTGATCGGCAAATTTTGCTTCTGCCATATCGGTGTTGTTTCCGTTATTCAGTTCTGTACTTTGAGGCGTACTGACCTGTGTCTCTTGGTTGCTTTGCTTCTCTCCGCAGCTTGCGATTAGTAGTACCAATGCCAAGACGCCTGTTTTCATGTTTGTTTTCTTCATTTTGAATGTAATTTGAGGGTTATTTTTTTTAGAATCGTACCGATAGACCTCCGCCTGCTCCAAAACGATTGTCGTAACTTCCCATAAGCGAAAAATTTCTGCCCAAGACATATTCTAGCCCAACTTGCCAAACGGTCTCACTTTCGAAATTGGTACCGGCCTCGAAATCTTTTACCCATCCGAAGTCCATTTGGTATTCATATTCCCCATAAATGCCCAATCTCGGGAAAATCATGAACCCGGTGCTCAGACCAATCTGTGGGCGTAGTTTATTGTCTATGCGGAAGTCTGAATTTATAAGTAATGGCATCAACCACCGTACTCCTGCAATCGCTGTAGTATTCAGTTCATCAAGGCTATCGGCACCTTCGTTTTCAACATTTACACCTCCGAAAACGCGGAAATAGTCGTTCAGATAGCGCTCATAACTGGCTTCGGCCTCTATATTCTGGTTCCAGCCGTATTCACTGGTCAAAGTGAACTGATTTCTGATGTTTGAGGCGGTAGCATAAAGTTCGGCCATATGGCTTGCTCCGGTTACCTCTCCCCAAGTAAACATGTGATTGGCCTCGTTGGTCAGGGTAGATGCGGGATAGCCTTTTAACCTTGGATCACGGGGTGTATCATAGCTGAATACACGTGCCATTCCACTGTTCATATGGTACAATATATGGCAATGGAAAAACCAATCTCCAGTCTCATCGGCGGCAAACTCGATGACCACTTTTTGCATGGGTGCCACGTTGACCGTATGTTTTAAGGGTGAGTATTCGCCATTTTCATTGAGTACCCTAAAGAAATGCCCGTGCAAGTGCATAGGGTGGTGCATCATTGTCATATTGTTGAGCGTAATACGCACTGCTTCCCCTTGGGCGATTTTAATTTTGTCTTGCTCGGAAAGCGGTACGCCGTTGATACTCCAAACGTATCGGTTCATGTTCCCCGTAAGGTTAAAAAGCATCTCCCGAACCGGACGGTCGGTGTCGAATACGGTCTTTACCGGTGAGCGTAGGTAATTATAGTTAAATGAGGGGTTCGCTCCGGTTTTCATATTCTCCCCTACGACTTTATCTTCTGGAACAGTATATCCCATTTTCATTCTATCCATATTCATGTCATTCTTCATGGGCATGGGTTTGCCCATTTCCATATTGGACTTCCCTTTTTTCATCTTCATATCGCTCTTGGACATGGCCATCTT
This sequence comes from Pricia antarctica, assembly GCA_011050085.1. Taxonomy (GTDB): domain Bacteria; phylum Bacteroidota; class Bacteroidia; order Flavobacteriales; family Flavobacteriaceae; genus Pricia; species Pricia antarctica_A. Next base: position 130,918 of record DRGL01000081.1, read on the forward strand.
TTTTTGGCCCATTTTGCCATGTTCCATTTTACCGTGTTTCATTTTGGAGGTATCTTTTTTCATGTGCATTCCCTCCATGTCCATTTCTCCGTGGTGCATTTTTGAGGTATCCCTCTTCATATCCATGCCTTTCATTTTCATTCCCCCCATGCCCATACCTTCCTTCTTCATGGCATATTTTTTCATAACTTCAATAGAATCATTTTTAGAAGGATTGAATTTTGACGCCGGGGCACCCATTTTCATGTTCATCGCCATCATGCTCTTCATACTTTCTATCAGGTCGGGTTTTGGAACTTCCGGAGCCTGTAGTGTTGGTCCTTTTCCAATAAAGGCTGTAGCCTCGCCAGAACCGTCCTGTGCCGTGGCGCGGACCTGCAGTTTCCCGTTCTCGGGGATGGTCACTATAAAGTCATAGGTTTCTGCCACCCCAATCAAGGTTTTGTTCTTTTTTACGGGAACTACATCAATGCCATCCGCTGAGACCAGCATTGGGTCACCACCGCCAAATGTTAGCCAAAAATAGGATGCTGCAGCCGCATTTATAAACCGTAAGCGAATACGTTCTCCAGGTTCAAAATCAGGATAGGTCTGTTCGTGTTTCCCGTTAACGAAGAACTGATCGAAAAAATTATCTGAAATGGCCATGTCGGGCATCCGCTGCCATGCCATTTTCAACTTGGCACCCAAGGCTTTCTTGGCGAGTATTTTGTTCAGACTTTGTACTTGCCCCTTTTTTATCAAATACCAGTCATTGCCTCGTTTTAGGTTCTTATATTGGGATTTTGGATTTTCATCCATCCAATCGGATAGCACGAGCACCAAATCTTTGTCATACTCCAAATCCGTCTCTTTCGGATTAATTTGAATGCTGCCATAGACACCGCGCTGTTCTTGCAGCCCTTTATGGGAATGATACCAATATGTGCCTGATTGCTTAATAGCGAATTTATAGGTAAAGGTTTCCCCGGGCTTCACCGGAGGGGTCTCCAAATAAGGCACACCATCGTAAAAATTTGGGAGAACGATACCATGCCAATGGAGGGAGGTTTCCACGTCCATCTTATTGGTTACATTGATAATGGCGAATTCACCTTCATTAAATTCTAGCGTGGGCCCAGGAATTCCACCATTGATGGTCATGGCCTTGACCGGTTTACCTGTAACATTGACCATACCGTAATCAACTGTTAGGTCATACACATGTTCGGGCCAATTGTCAATATTCTCTTCGGAGGTGTTAGATATATAAGGGTTGTCGGGTTTTTGCGCGCGTAAAAATGGCGAAACCAGTATCAGTAAAAATAGCAAGCTATTGATTTTCATAGTGTTTTTTAAGATAATAATAATTGCCCACCCGAATTGGGCAGGCAATTAGGGTGCTATGCCAAATAGGCTTCACAAGCTTCTGCACATTTTCTACACGCTTCCGCGCAATCCTTACAATGTTGATGATCGTGACCGTCACATTCATCGGCGCATTTTTTGCAAATGCCATGACAATACGCAACCATACCTTTTACATCTGCATAATTTGCGGCCAACAATTTTGCTGTTGTACTACATACTTCGGCGCAGGCCCTGTCTGTTCTAATGCAATCGACCATCATTTTTATGTCGTCTGTATCCAAACAGGCATCAGCACAATAGTTGCAATGTGCGACACAATTGTTTAAGGCTTGAATCAATTTTTCATTATTCATATTAAAATATTTTAGTTATACTTAATTTAGGTTAAAGATACCTTTGATTTTCAGAAGGTTGTGTCATAATTATGGTTGTTATCTACCTAATTTGGTCCAGGGCGTTCCTAGAATTTCGCTGTTCGGATTTATATTGTGAAAGGCTCATGCCCGTTTCACTTTTAAATTGACGGCTCAAATGATTGATATGGCTGTAGTCAAGCAATTGTGCCATTTCGGTAAAGTTGAGTTCTTTTGCTTGTATTAATTCTTTTACTTTTTCAATTTTCAGCTTGATAAAATATTTTTCGATGGTAATGCCTTCGGTAAATGAAAACACCTTACTGATTTTTGAATACTCATGTCCCAATGTGTCCGCTAAATGAACGGAAAGTTTTTTATGGATTTCTAGCGGCAGTTCTTCCAAGGCCTTTATAAGCTCGATCTTGACCTGTTCCGTAAGTTTTTCTTCCGAACTGTCGATTAGGGAAAAACCATTGTTTGTAAGCAACGATTCTAATTTTTTAATATCCTGGTCATTTTTTATATTTAGGCGTAATCGGCCCAGCTCTATTTGAATCAGCTCGATGGTACTGTTACTTAGTTCATCTTTTAAAACCTTGATGCATCGATCACACACCATATTTTTCACGAAATAGTCCTTTCTCATACCTAGCGGATTAAATAATTGATAATGGCCGATTGCCGATAATACATTTGCACCGACTCGATTTGGTTGGTTTGAAACTTCAACTGTAATTCTTGAATATCGAGTACATCATTAAAATCAATGGTGCCCGTTTCATAGTTTTTGGTCAGGATTTCTTCGGCGTCTCGCGCCTGGTCAAGATTTTTTTCTTGTGTTTCAAAACGTATACGTGCTTGTTTCCTTTGGGAAACCGCTTTTGCAAAAGCGGTCTGTAATGTGTTCAGACGCTCTTTTTTCTGGAATTCAATTTCTTGCTGGCGTAATTCGTTCTGTTTTGAAACAGAGGCATACCGATGGTTGAAAATGGGAATGGATAGCGATACCATGGGCATGAGAATATCCTTGCCATTGTCCGCTGGATCCATATCCAGTCTTTCGGAAACTGGAACGTAGTCAAGTCCGAAACCGATGTCTGGTGCACCTTCTTTTTGATTGAGCAATTCAGATTGTGCTATGGATGCGTATAGTCTGTCATACTTAAGTAATTCTGGATTAAGCTTTAGGCTATCACCGGAATACGTTAGGTCTTCCATTGGCAACAGCAATTCTGAAAAGACTTCGACCGCAATGCTTTCCTTTCGGTTCAATAGCTGGTTGAAGGCTGCCTGTTCGGCCAGATATTCCTGTTCCAATATCTCTTTTTGTTGCTGCAGTTCATTTTGGCGAATCTGTAGCCGTAATATATCGACCGCAGAGGCTGTACCCACCTCTACCGATGTAAGTGCCAATTGCTCGTAGGATTTTAGTAATCGGATGTTTTTCAGTAAGACATCCTGTTCTGCCTTGAAAGCATAAAGTTGGTAGTAAGATTCCGCAACCGCAAGGCTTAGTTTGCGTTTGGCGATGGCGATTTCTACAAACTCCGTTTCCGCCATTGCACTGGCATAATTTTCTCGGGCGGTTATGGTTCCGAACCAGGGTAGCATCTGTGATATGGAAAACCGTGCCCGTTGAGCGCCGGTACGGGTTTCAGGTTCGCTTACAAAATAGCCGGCACTTAGTGTCGTATTAGGTAAGGCATTAACCTCATTTACTTTTTCTTGGGCAATATTGTAGCGAAGTTCGTAGGCCTGTAGGTTAGGATTATTTGCCTCAGCTTCCTGGATGTAGGATTGAAGGTTTTGCGATTGTCCACATGCGCCAATAAGCAAAAGGAATGATAGATAGGTGTACTTATAGGTTTTTTTGGATGCGCTACTCGTTACTTCGTCACAATCGGAAAGAATAAATATCTTGCTGATAAGCATTATCATTTTCATGGATTCGCTCTTTTAAGTTGATATTCCTTTTTCCAGCTATACAAAACGGGAACAATAAAATAGGATGTAATATCGATGACCATGCCCCCGAAAATCGGAATGGCCATCGGAATCATGATATCGCTTCCCTTACCCGTTGAGGTTAAAATTGGCAATAGAGCTAAAATGGTGGTCACTGTGGTCATCAGGCAAGGCCTAATCCTTTGGCCGGCGGCTTCCAAGGTGGCGGCACGAATTTCTTTTTTATCGGTCGGACTTTCGCGGTCAAAGGTCTGGGTGAGATAGGTGGCCATCACCACCCCATCATCCGTTGCAATACCGAATAAAGCGATAAAACCGACCCAGACTGCCACGCTCAGATTAATGGTTTTCATGTTGAAGAGATCACGCAGATTTTCACCGAAAAAACTGAAATTTAGAAACCAGTCCTGACCGTAAAGCCATATCATAATAAATCCACCGGCAAAGGCTACAGCTATGCCCGTGAAGACCATTAACGATGTGGCCACCGAACGGAACTGGAAATAAAGAATCAAGAAAATGATGATAAGTGCCAAAGGCACGACAACGGAAAGCGTTTTCTCTGCCCTCAGTTGGTTTTCGTACGTACCGGTAAATCGGTAGCTAATGCCCTTGGGAACAACCAGTTCGCCAGAATCAATTTTTTCTTGGATAAGGGCTTGCGCGTTCTCGACTACGTTGACTTCTGCAAAACCGTCTAATTTGTCGAACAATACATAGCCCACCAAAAAAGTATCTTCACTTTTAATAACCTGTGGTCCTTTTTCATACCGAATATCCACCAGCTCCCCTAATGGAACAGGATTTCCTTTTGCTACGGGAACATAGATAGATGCCAGGTCCGTAGGGTTTGCCCTAAGTTCTCTGGGATAACGCACACGAATGGCATAGCGTTCGCGACCCTCTACGGTTTTTGTAAGGGGCATTCCGCCGATAGCCACCTGAAGAATTTCCTGTACATCCATGATAGAGATACCATAACGGGCGAGGTGGTCGCGTTTGATGTCAATGAGCAAATACGGCTTACCTACGATGCGGTCGGCGAATACCGCCTGTTCCTTGACCCCTTCGGCCTGTTTTAAGATGTCTTCCAACTGTAATCCGAAGGCTTCAATTTCCAATAAATCCTGTCCCTTGACTTTAATACCCATAGGGGCTCGCATACCTGTTTGCAGCATCACTAAACGAGTTTCTATAGGTTGTAATTTGGGGGCGGAGGTCACTCCCGGGAATTTAGTGACCGCCGTAATTGCGTTCCAGATGTCATCAGGCGATTGTATTTCTGGACGCCAGTTTCGGTAGTATTCCCCGTCTTCATCAGCAATCAATTCTTCCCTTTTCGCAATAGCCTGCAGCTGCGATTTTTCGTAGTTGATAGTATCGGATATATCCGTATTCGGATTGAGAACCAACTTGTCATTATTCAATACGAACAGGCCATCTTCATTTACCCTATAGCGTTGTCGTTCGCCATCGGTGTTGCGCATGTACTCCGACTTATATTGAATGATATTCTCGTACATGGATAGCGGAGCTGGGTCCAGCGCAGATTCAGTTCTTCCCGCTTTTCCCACTACAGTTTCTACTTCGGGGATGCTTGCCACGGCCATATCGAGCTGTTGCAAAACCCTCTTATTTTCGGCTGCTCCGGCATGAGGTAATGAAGTGGGCATCAACAGAAATGTTCCCTCACTTAAGGAAGGCATAAATTCTTTGCCTGTATTTCGCATAATTAGAATGCCCAAGGTCAATACGGTACCCGGAATGATTAAAAAAAGCAGCTTGTTATGTAAGGCCCAGTTCAAGATACGCGCGTAATAGATTCTAAAAAGGGAAAACACACCCAATAGCCCAAAACAGATGATGGAAACAAATATCAGGTTCATGATGATGCTCCGATCAAAACCGAGCGGGCGCCAATATTGGGCAAGTAGCAATACTATCGCTACAGCCGAAATTATAACATTGATGGTATTCTTGTTTAGGGATAAACGGAAGTTCAAAAGCGAAAAATCATAGCTTGCCTTTTGATTCTTTGCGAACCAGATTCCCGGACCTCCGAAGGCAACAAGAAGAAGCCCCAACCAGTAACCGTACACAATGGCGATACATCCCAAAACAATCAGCAAGGCATTGATACCATATTTGGTGCGTTGGCTACTAACGGTTTTCCTGAAAAGGAAGGCTGCCAACGGGGGTATCAAAAAAAGTGCGATGACCAATGATGCCGATAGCGCCATCGTTTTGGTAAACGCTAAGGGGCGGAAGAGTTTGCCCTCTGCTCCGACCATCGTAAAAACAGGGATAAAACTAATAATTGTAGTTAGTACGGCGGTAAGAATGGCCCCTGAAACCTCGGCTGTGGCGTTATAGATAATTTCGTTTGAAGTAAATTCGGTTCCGTTATTGGCGAACCTTAATTTCTCATCTTCTAAATGCCGTATCATATTTTCGGCTAAAATGACGCCCACGTCAACCATGGTGCCGATGGCGATGGCGATACCGGAAAGAGCGACAATATTGGCATCGACGTTAAAGAGTTTCATTGTAATGAATACCATCAGTATCGCCACGGGAAGTAAGCCGGAAATCAAGATAGCGGCCCTAAGGTTGAATATCATTACGATGATGACCAAAATAGTAATCAAAATTTCTAAGGTCAGGGCCTCGTTGAGTGTACCCAAAGTTTCCTTTATGAGTTCCGTCCGATCATAAAAGGGCACTATGGTGACTTGTGAGGTACGACCATCGGCCAGTACCTTTGAAGGTAGTCCGGCACTTAGTTCATTGATTTGTTCCTTCACCTTGTTGATGACTTCCAATGGATTTGCTCCGTATCGGGCCACCACTACGCCTCCTACAACTTCAGCGCCTTCCTTATCTAAAATACCACGCCGTGTGGCAGGTCCCAAATGCACTTTGCCTACATCCTTGATGCGAATAGAAGTGAAATTTTCGGAAGTAACCACTGCGTTTTCTATGTCTTCAATGGATTTCACATACCCCAGACCCCGAACGAGATATTCGGCTTGGTTCATTTCCAAGGTCTGTGCACCGATGTCTTGATTGCTCTGTTTTACCGCCTGTACGATGTCGGTCAGCCCAATACTATACTGACGCATTTTTTCGGGATCAACATCCACCTGATATTCTTGAACGTAGCCTCCAATTGAAGCTACTTCCGAAACACCTGAGGCCGTTGATAACCCATACTTTACGTAATAATCCTGAATACTGCGAAGTTCCTGCAGATCCCATCCCCCTGTAACATTCCCGTCGGTATCACGGCCTTCTAAAGTATACCAGAATATTTGGCCCAATCCGGTAGCATCCGGACCTAAGGCAGGGTTGGCCTCGTCAGGTAATAATCCATTGGGCAATGAATTCAATTTTTCTAGAATACGGCTGCGTGACCAATAGAATTCTACATCCTCTTCAAAAATGATATAGATGCTCGAGAACCCGAACATAGACGAACTCCGGATTGTTTTAACCCCGGGTATGCCCAATAACGAAGTTGTTAATGGATACGTAATCTGGTCTTCGATATCTTGTGGAGAACGCCCCGGCCAAGGGGTAAAGACAATCTGTTGGTTTTCGCCAATATCTGGAATAGCATCTACCGCAACGGGGTTTGAAGGCAAAATTCCCGTATCCCAATTGTAGGGGGCGTTGACAATACCCCAGCCCACGAACAGGGTGAGCATAAGTACCGCAACCAACTTATTTTCTATAAGGAATTTTATAGCCTTATTCAACATACAGTTTGATATTTAGACAGTTAGAAGTACAAGGGAGCAAAATTCCAAGTACAACAGGTTTAGCCCAGCTTGAATGTTCAGTGGGGCCGTTTTCCCGAGATTAACGGGACTGTCTTAAAATCAAATTAAATAGGTCTCGTGCAGTATTTGCACGTCATGTATGAGAAAGGGGGGAGAATAAGCTTTAAAGGGAATGATGTTTACATCCGATGCTTCAAAGGAATTGATATAGGAATAAAGGAAGGATGCGATGAACGTCTGTTGCTCGAAAGTTAGGGTATGGTATGAAGTCTTAAGGTCATTATGACCATCCATCACAATTTGCTCATCGGAGCAGCATGATTTTTCGGAAACAGTATTTTCGCAAGGCTGTGGCGCGAGTACTTTTTCCATGCCACAGGTCTCCACTTTATGAAGGAATGAAAAATCGACCATAGTCTCTCCACAATAGTGCAGGTCTACCGCAAACGACATCGTAGTTAACATGACTACGAACGCCATACAGACTGCTATCGTTTTATGGAACGTTTTTTTCATTATACGCAAAGGTAGGCATTTTTGTCAATGTTGGATTTTGATTACCTAAAATTTACGTGATGTGAAGGGTACAGCATTACAGAAGTTGAAAAAATGATGTGCCGTTACCTATAAATAATTCATGCTAAATAATGGAAGACAATTTTTAAGATTGATTTGGACAGGCTTATGCGCTTATAATTAAACTTAAGTTCCCGTCGAAAAACTATGAATTCGTATATTAGGAAATAATTGCGATCAGTATGCCGACACAACAATTTAATAGTATAGGTTTTTATAGGGTTGCCTGCCTAAAGTGGAAGTCAATGCTGATGTTTTGTTTGATGATATGCTTTGGGTGCAAAGAAACTGAAACTACCGATAAACCAAAAAAGCCGAATATCGTATTTATTCTAGCTGATGATTTTGGTGTACATGATTTAAGTATTTTGGGCAGCAAATATTATGAAACCCCAAATATTGATAAAATCGGTGAAGAAGGAACGATTTTCACTCAAGGCTATGCTAACAGTCGGGTTTGTAGTCCATCGCGGGCCAGTATCCTTCTCGGGCAGTTTACTGCAAGACATGGAATTACCGATTGGATAGGCGCCGCCGCCGGTAAAGACTGGCGCAAGAACAACCATAACGATAAAATGCTTCCTGCAGACTACCTACATAACCTGCCCGATAAAGACACCACCTTGGCGGAAGCCTTTAAAGCCAATGGATACCGGACTTTTTTTGCAGGAAAATGGCATTTGGGAGAAAAGGGTTCATGGCCTGAAGATCATGGTTTTGAGGTGAATAAAGGAGGTTGGGAGGTGGGCAGCCCCAAAGGTGGATTTTTCTCACCTTGGGAAAATCCGAATTTAGAAAATACAGAAGATGGGGAAAACCTATCAATGCGACTTGCCAAGGAAACGTCGAAATTTATAGGTGAAAATAAGGATAGTACTTTCTTTGCCTACCTGTCTTTTTATGCCGTTCACGCTCCGATCCAAACAACACAAGCAAAATGGAGAAAATATAGGGATAAGGCAGATGAAATGGGGATTAAAAATCAGGGTTACGAAATGGAACGGGTATTGCCCATCCGTATTGTACAGGATAATCCTATATACGCAGGACTAGTTGAACAAATGGACGATGCCGTCGGACTAGTTCTAGACACTTTAAAAGATTTGGGATTAGATAAGAATACGATTGTTGTATTTACCTCCGACAACGGGGGAGTGGCATCTGGCGACGCTTTTTCAACGACCAATCTCCCATTAAGGGGTGGGAAGGGGTATCAATGGGAGGGAGGAGTGCGCGAGCCTTACTTCATCAAAGTACCTGGATTACAAAACGGGGCATCTATTGATTACCCGGTAACGGGGGCCGATTTTTACCCGACCTTACTTGACTTAGCTGATATTCCTCTGAAAACAGAACAACATATTGACGGAGTCAGCCTTAAACCGCTATTCGAAGGGAAGAGTTTAGAGAGTAGGCCTTTGTTCTGGCATTATCCTCACTACGGTAATCAAGGCGGAAGTCCGTCATCAATGGTCAGGGAAGGCCAATGGAAATTGATACATTATTACGAAGACGGCCATCAAGAACTCTATAATCTGGAAGTAGACCCTGGCGAAACAATAGATGTATTTTCCGAAAATGTCCAAGTGGCCGAAAGAATGGGAGATTTGTTGCAATCCTATCTTGAGAAAGTTGAAGCCAAAATTCCAAGTAAAGACATAAACTTTGATGAAGCCTTGTCAAAGAGCAGCCACCGTGAGAAAGTCGAAATAGTAATGCCTAGATTAGAAGCAGAACGTTTGGAATATTTATCCGAAAATTTTGAACCTAACGATACGTGGTGGGGCAGTAAGGTGACAATCGATTGACGCTTTTGGTATAATAGCAATGCAGAAAGGCCCATTTAAGATATAGGAACACTAGGAATTTATAATGTCAATAAATTTCATAAAGCACCACAAACTCATTTACCAAGTTTAGAGGCCGAAGCGCTATCCAAAAACAATCTGGTTTCATTGTGATTTCTCAAAATAGTGGCGGGGCAACCCGTACTAATAGTATGATACAAGGTATTGTAAATGGCTTCCGCCTTTCGTTCGTCAGGCACTACGCAACTTATGGCCTTGCAATCCATTATGGCGGTAATAGTCAGCGTTAGCGCCTGTTTGGGTACATCTTCAAAGGTGGGAAACCAGCCTTCGCCCAATTGTTGGTTTCTACAGGCGTTATCTAAATTGACCAGTTTGACCAGTTTAGGGTCGTCAAAATCCGCGACTGGGGGATCGTTGAAAGCTATATGTCCGTTTTCGCCAATACCAATACAAGCGATGTCAATAGGATGGTTTATTAGCGCTTCGGAATAGTGGTTCATTTCGGTTTCGACATCATCGGCATCGCCATTTAGAAAATAGATTTTTTTTGGTTTTACCGCATTCAATATTCTATCCTTTAGATACTTTCTAAAACTGGCAGGATGCGAATCGGAAATATTCTTGTACTCGTCTAAATGGAAGACCGTTATTTTTTGCCATTCGATATCCTTTTCTTTTAAGGCTTCTAGAAATTTAAATTGTGAGGCTCCGGTCGCCAATATCATATTGGCATTTCCTTTTTCCGCAATCGCATCCGATAATTTTCGTTGCACAAAATCTGCAGCTGCCTTACCCAAGTCTACGGGCGTTTCGTAAATCGTAACCTCTAGTTTGTCTATTTTCAGGGTGCTTATCATAGTTTAAAGCTGCTTGATTATTAAATTAAAATGTATCTGTAGTGGCTTAAATGTACTGCCTATTCTCGTTGTAAACTTCTTAAAAGAATTCCGCAATGGCGAACCAGGTCGTCAACAAAGAGAATAAAATAACGGCTACAATACCGATATTCCAATTGATTTCCGCGGTGTATTGGTGCATAAGTTTTTTCTTGTTTATAAGGATGAAGATAGGAATTGCCACAGCCGGCAGGATACAGGCCTGAAAGGCTTGTGAAAATACCATCAGTGCAGGCGGGCGTTCCTCTAAAAAGACGGTTCCGAAGGTGAACATTAGCGCTACGAAAATGAGCAAACGCGATGCCGTGGACCGGATGTTTCTCGGTGTACCTTGATAGTCGGCAATTAGCCAAGGAGCAATCAGCACAATCGGGAAAATGGTAGAGAGTCCCGCCCCTGCAATGCCAATAATTAAAACAAAAGCTGCGGCCTTTCCACCGATAGGTTCAAAAAGGCCGATCATCTCAACGGTATTTTCAAGGGTCTGCCCAGAAATAAATAGCGTTCCCGCGGCAACGGCCATAATGGCACCGCTCAATAAGAGCATCATAGAGGCTGAAACGGCGGCATCCCTTTTTTCTTCTTTTAAATTTTTTATGCCCCATCCTTTTTCTGC
>DRGL01000082.1 GCA_011050085.1 Pricia antarctica
AGCGAAGGACTTGTTGGAGGAAATTACCAAAATCGCCATACAACAACAGAGTAAGAGTGTCGAGGTCATAAAAAAGGTCGAAAATGAGCTTGAAGAACATAATATCTTCTTGATAAATGAGACTGAACTCTCCGAAAAACAGGGTGAATTTGTAAAGAAATATTTTATTCAAAAGGTTAGCCCGCAACTGATGACCATCATTTTGAACGACTTGGCAGAGTTTCCTATGTTAAAGGACACCGCTGCCTACCTCGCCATTAAAATGGTATTAAAAAGTGATGACCGCACCCGACAGACCTACGAGAAACGTGAAAAGCGCTATGCGCTAATCGAAATTCCCAAAGGTATCGACCGTTTTGTGGTACTGCCCAAGGATGGCAACAAAAGCTATATAATTATACTTGATGACGTGATACGCTATTGTCTAGACAGCGTTTTCCCGATGTTCGATTATAAGTCCATTTCAGCACATATGATTAAGATTACTCGCGATGCGGAGTTGGATATCGACAATGACCTTAGTAAAAGTTTTATCGAGAAAATCTATTCTAGTGTAGAGCATCGTAAAATCAGTGATCCCGTACGTTTTGTATATGATAAGGCCATTGGAAAGGATACTTTGGAATTTTTGAAAGGAAAAATGGAAGTCGAGGATACCGACAGTGTTATTCCCGGTGGAAGATATCACAACAAACGTGATTATATGGGCTTCCCTAGTTTGGGAAGGGCCGATCTTATGTATGAAAAGATTACGCCTTTACCTGTTAAGGGTTTGAGCTTGGAGGGGAGTCTTTTGGAGAAGATTGCAGAAAAAGATTATTTACAGTATACGCCTTACCATACCTTTTCCTATATCATCAAATTCTTAAGGGAAGCTGCACTTGATCCAAAGGTGAAAGCGATTAAAATAACGGTCTATCGGTTGGCCAATGACTCTCAAGTGGCTGCCTGTTTGTCGAATGCGGTGAAGAATGGCAAGCAAGTGACCTTGCAAATAGAATTGAGGGCCCGTTTTGACGAACAGGCCAATATTCGGTACGCAGAGCAATTACAGGCCGAAGGGGTGAAGTTAATATTTGGAGTGCCCGGTCTAAAAGTACACAGTAAAATTTGCCTTATTGAGCGTGAGGAGAATGAGGAAATCAAGCGTTACGGATTTATTAGTACCGGTAATTTTAATGAATCTACGGCTAGAATTTATACGGATTATACACTTTTTACGGCTAACGAGCCCATCTTGAAAGAGCTAAATAAAGTCTTCGATTTTTTCGAAACAACGTACAAGATAAATAAGTACAAGCATTTGGTGGTTTCGCCGCACTATACCCAAAAGTTTTTCAAGAAACTTATTACCCAAGAAATAGAAAATGCAAAAGCGGGTAAAGAAGCTTTTATAAAAATTAAGATGAATAGTTTGACCTCTTACAAAATGGTCGACAAGCTTTACGAAGCGAGCAATGCAGGGGTAAAAATTCAATTGATTGTCAGAGGAATCTGTTGTTTGGTTCCCGGAGTAAAAGGAATGAGCGAAAATATTGAGGCCATTAGTATAGTGGATAAGTTTTTGGAGCATCCTAGAATATTCATTTTTTGCAATGGTGGTGACACGCGCGTATATATATCATCCGCTGATTTTATGACCCGTAATTTAGTGAACAGGGTAGAAGTAGGCTGTCCAATTTACGATGAGGACATTAAGAACGAACTCTTGGATACTTTTGAAATGTCGTGGAAGGATAATGTAAAAGCTCGTATATTGAATAAATCCTGTAATAATAGCTATCGTAAGAACAACAAGCCAAAATTGCGATCGCAATTTGCGATGTATGACTATTATTTGGAAAAACTAGGCCTTGAAGCACATCCATCAAAGACCGATATCTAAAAAAATAGATTTTAGATCGGGAATGGGTAAGGTCGCGAATACTTTAATTTTAAAATTTATGGCGACTGATAACAGGTTTAGACCTATCCGTGAATAGTCTCTTTGGTTCCTAAATTTTTTATAATCGAAGCTTCATACGCTAATAAATCTTCCCATTTCTGATCAACTTCTTTACGGTCGCCATACGTTCTGGCAAACGATAGAAACATAGTGTAATGTCCTGCCTCGCTGACCATCAGCTTGTGATAAAAATCCGCTAGTTCTTTATCCTTCAATGCTTCGGAAAGTAATCGAAAGCGTTCGCAGCTTCTTGCTTCTATCAATGCTGCATATAATAGCCTGTGTACTAATTGGGTGGTTCGGCTACCTCCCTTAGGAAAGAATTTTAGAAGTTCAACGACAAATAGGTCCTTTCTGTCTCTACCTAAGGTCTGTCCTCTACCAATAATCCTGTCGTGCACCATTTTGAAGTGCCCCATTTCTTCTCGAGCCAGGGCGGTCATTTCTTGCACCAACGCAGAATATTCTGGGAAACTGACAATCAAAGATATTGCCGTACTTGCGGCTTTCTGCTCGCAGTAGGCATGATCAGTTAGAATTTCATCTATATTTTTTTCTACAATATTCACCCATCGCGGGTCAGTAGGTAGTTTTAGTCCTAGCATATAAATATTTTTTTCGTGTTCTATGTGCAACTTAAATCAAGGCAAGCTCGGATGCGAATCCATCATCGGCAAAATTAGTTAAAAGTATAGAGAGTATTGTAATGGTGTTCCGATACAACCAGGATTTATGGCCGTTCGGCTTTGGGTATATAAAAAAATTCTCCTTCGTGTGTTGTCAATGAATTTCAACGCCCAAAACAATAGGTTTCGTATTATAATAATTAAATTTGTTAACAGCTATCTTTTATGTTTTATCAGTTATAAACGTAAAAGCTACCATAGATTAGTAAAAAAATTGGGTATGAGGTTAGCCGACACAGCAACATTGAAAAAAGTCTTGAACTCGAATATAGAATCCTCCACAATGAAATGGATTGAGGATAGGCTGTATGGTATCGTAGAAGAAAAATCGGCAAAAAATCTTTTTATGACCTATAGTCTATTAGCTTCAAAGGTAAAAGCTAGTAAAGAGTTGATATTTAGTAATCTGAATAATGATAGATTGACAAATTATTTAAGCCTGCAGAAGGCAAATAATTTGCAGGTGGCAAGAATTTACCTTTTATCAAGAGTGTTAGAGGAGAATAACGACTACTTTCAATCAAAGGTTGCGAACCTGATTCAGGTAGCTGATTCCAGCGAGCTGGAGACCTTTCTTAAATTTTTGATTTTACTCCCCAATCCCGAGAATTATAAACAAGCCGCCATTGAGGCTCTAAGAACGAATATTGCGACGGTTTTCGATGCGATTAGTGCCGATAATCCGTATCCTGCAACTTACTTCACCGATCAGCAATGGAACCAAATGTATCTAAAGGCCGCATTCATGCAACAGGACTTATCACGTATTTTGGATATTGATAAGCGGGCCAATGCTGAGCTGGCCCGTATCATATCCGATTATGCCCATGAAAGATGGGCGGCATCGCGTGATGTGGATCCCTATTTCTGGAGACCAGTCGGTAATTTCCTGGGTGACAATCTCCTAAATGATATGGAGCGCTTACTTCGAAGCGACCGTATTGAGGAAAATAGGGCGGGGGCTTTGTGTTGTTTGCAATCCGATACTGCTAAAGCTGAAGCATTGCTGATGAAATATCCAGATGTAAAGGATAGTGTGGTCAACGGAAATATAACGTGGTATAATCTTGTAAATTAATGATTCCAGTACCTGGAAAAATAATAAATCCAGTGATATTAAGAGACTTTGATTTTGTTCTTCTAAATATAAACTAGATACTGGAAGTCAGTTTTTTAAACAGTTAGTATTATATTAAAACTTTAAATAAATATCTAAATAGTATGGAAGATAAGATGATGTTCATAGACCCGCACGTGCACATGACCTCAAGAACAACAGATGATTATGAGGCTATGGCTGCGGCTGGCATTGTGGCACTGATTGAACCATCATTTTGGTTAGGGCAACCACGTACCCAAGTAGGATCTTTTCAAGATTATTATAGCAGCCTTGTAGGATGGGAGCCTTTTCGTGCAAGTCAGTTTGGTATCAACCACTATTGTACTATCGGACTGAATTCAAAGGAAGCAAATAATGAGGCTTTGGCGGAACAGGTTATTGAATTGTTACCCCTATACGTACACAAACAGAATGTTGTTGCTATTGGTGAAATCGGATACGACGACCAGACCCCGGCTGAAGACAAATATTTTAGAATGCAACTTGAAATGGCGAAAGAACTTGATATGATTGTGCAGGTTCATACGCCCCATCGCGACAAAAAAGCGGGTACGCTCAAAAGTATGGAAGTTTGCATAGAACACGGTCTTGACCCTTCACGGGTAGTTATAGACCATAATAATGAAGAGACCGTTAAAGATGTGCTCGATAGAGGTTTTATTGCTGCCTTCACCATCTATCCCAAAACAAAAATGGGTAATGAGCGTATGGTGGCTGTCGTGGAAAAATACGGAAGTACCAATATCATAGTTGACAGCTCTGCTGATTGGGGCGTAAGTGACCCTTTAGCCGTGCCTAAAACAGCTTCTTTAATGTTGAAAAGAGGTATTTCTAAAGCGGATGTTGTAAAGACATGCTACCAAAACGCACTCGATATTTTTGGAAGCAACGGAAAGATGAAAGAATCCGATTGGTTAAATCCCAATGGCATCAATCAATCTGAATTGTTTAACGATAATAGTGTGCTTCGCGGTCAAAAACCGAGAGTTGATACTGATCAGATCCAGTAAATGAATCAAAAAATTCTCGGTTATGCCCGACTGGCACGGCCCGCCAATTTACCTACAGCAGCAGCAGATATATTGGCCGGAGTTGCGGTAACTGGTATATTTTCAAGTGCCAATACCGATATTTTCCTTACTGCTATCTCTGGCTCAAGTATATTTTACTTGGTTTTTTCGTCAGTTTTCCTATACGCAGGCGGAGTGATTCTAAACGATGTTTTCGACTATAAGATAGATGCTATAGAACGTCCGGAACGCCCAATTCCAAGCGGAATCATTTCTCTAAGATCAGCTGCGACTTACGGATCTATTGTGATGTTCGTTGGCATTGCATTGGCTTTTTTAGTAAATTCCGTCTCCGGTTCTGTAGCCATCATCTTGGCCGTATCTATTCTTTTATATGACGCTATAGCCAAGAAATACGATTTCTTTGGTCCGTTAAGCATGGGCATCTGCAGAGGAATTAATTTGATTTTGGGAATGTCGGTTTTAGGTACCTTGGGGTACTGGTGGATTGCCGTCATTCCCATAATTTATATTTTTGCGATTACGCTCATCAGTCGCGGTGAGGTTCATGGCAAAAATAAAAATCACATTGTTTTGGCAGGTGTTCTATATGCCACCGTTATCTTTGCAGTGCTAAGTTTGGCTTACCTGTATACGGATAGTATTATATTTCCGTTATTATATTTAGCACTATTTTCTTTTTTGGTCTTTCGTCCATTACGTAAGGCCCATTCGGAAAATTCGCCAGAAAATATAAAAAAGGCTGTCATGGCCGGGGTGCTGTCACTGGTCGTACTTGATGCCTCTATAGCAGTTACGTTTTCCACTTGGTGGTACGGGTTGCTTATTTTGGCATTGCTGCCAGTTTCAAAGGCACTATCAAAATTGTTTGCCGTGACTTAAAAAAAATGAAAGATGTTCAGACCTATAGAACAAGAATTCAAAGTTTCTTATCGTTATAAATTACATTCCACCGAAGGCCTTTTCGATTTAGAAAATCAGCTTTTTGTAAGCATTGTCAATGAATATAAGAAGAACAATAGGGTAAAACTTTTGTTCGTCATAGATGATGGCGTAGCAAACGCACATATCAATTTACTGACGGATATTGCGGCCTATTGCGAAAAATATAACGAATACCTCATTCATACCCAAAGTATTGTAGTTAAGGGAGGTGAGCGTTGTAAAAATAGTGATGATAACGTTGACGGGATTCTTAAAGCTATAAACAATAATGCAATCTGTAGGCATTCATTCGTGGTGGTCATTGGCGGTGGTGCGGTCATAGACATGGTCGGCTATGCCTCCGCAATAGCACATAGGGGTGTGAAATTGATACGTATTCCGACTACCGTACTATCACAGAACGATTCTGCAGTAGGCGTAAAGAACAGCATAAACGCCTTTGGCAAAAAAAATTTCCTAGGTACTTTCGCTCCCCCATATTCCATAATTAATGACAGCCAATTCTTAAGTACGCTTGAGCAGCGGGATTGGATTGCCGGTATCGCAGAAGCCCTAAAAGTCGCTCTTATTAAAGACGCGGATTTCTTCGATTACCTTGAGTTACACGCGGATAAATTAAGGGAAAGAGACCATGAGGTAATGCAATATGCTATTTACAAGTGCGCTGAAATTCATATGCGACATATATCGCAAGGTGATGATCCATTTGAAAGTGGTTCATCCCGTCCATTGGATTTTGGTCACTGGGCGGCCCATAAGTTAGAGCATATGACGGATTATAGCCTGCGTCATGGCGAGGCTGTAGCCAAGGGTATTGTTTTAGATATTACCTATGCATATTTAGTAGATTTAATTTCTGAAACCGAACTGCAACGGATTATTCGCGTATTTAAGACCATTGGCTTTGATATCAGTTTTCCTATAAGCACAGATGAAGAAATGGCCCATTTGTTAAATGGAATTGAAGAATTTAGGGAACATCTTGGCGGACAGTTGACCATAACCCTAATCTCTGGAATCGGAAAAAAGCACGACGTTCATAAAATCGATATGTCATTGATGAAAAAGGCTTTATGGAAAGTTAATGCAACCACTAATTCAAACGTACACTAGCGTGCAAATTACTTCAGATTCTCACCTTACCTATTGTACGAATATACACCCTGGTCAGAACTGGGTGACTACGTTCGATGCCTTAAAACAATATGTTCCCCAAATCAAAGCACGAGTTGCTGAAAAAAAATCCTTCGGATTGGGCTTACGTCTTTCCAATAAGGCCAGTGAGGAATTGGGACTTGGTGAGAACTTGAACCAATTTAAAACGTGGCTTTCGGAAAAAGGGATTTATGTTTTTACGATGAATGGTTTTCCGTATGGGAATTTTCATGACGAGCGGGTGAAAGACATGGTTCACGCTCCGGATTGGACTACCGATGAACGTGTTGCCTACACCAACCGCTTATTCGATCAACTGTCGGTCTTATTACCCGAGGGAATGGAAGGTGGCATATCAACCTCACCAATAAGTTATAAGTATTGGCATGATGGCAAGAAGGCAACCGAAGAAGCATTTCGTAAGGGTGCCGCAAACTTGACAG
Source organism: Pricia antarctica (assembly GCA_011050085.1). GTDB lineage: Bacteria > Bacteroidota > Bacteroidia > Flavobacteriales > Flavobacteriaceae > Pricia > Pricia antarctica_A. The sequence goes on from DRGL01000082.1 coordinate 7,326, forward strand.
AAATTATTTTGCATCTATATACACTGGAGGCGGAGACCGGAAAATACATGCATCTGGATATTGAGCCTGAACCTGACGGTATGCTTGAGAACACCGAGGAGGTACTCCATTTTTTTTCCGATTATCTAGTGCCTATCGCAAGGTCTATTCTCATAAATAAATTAGGGATAGATGAACCGCAAGCCGTAAAACTTATATATCGGTTTATTACGGTTTGCTATGATATTTGTCATTTTTCGCTAGCCTTTGAAGAACCTGAGGATACATTTGCAAAATTTTCGAAAGCTGGTATTAAGATTGGAAAAATTCAGGTAAGTGCCGCCTTAAAAATACTTTCGAATCCGGCTGGAAATGACATGATTTGGCAGGCTTTATCACAATTTAATGAGCCGACCTATTTGCATCAGGTAACGGAGAAAAAAGGCGGAAAAGTCAGTACCTATAACGATTTACCGATTGTATTAAAAAACAAGGAACAGTTCGAAGAATTACGGGCACATTTTCACGTTCCCATCTTTATGGAACAATTTGGTGTCTTGCATTCTACTCAAGATCACATTCTTAAAGTAGTCGATTACCTGAAAAATAATGTAATATGCCGACATTTAGAAATTGAGACCTACACTTGGGACGTACTCCCCATAGCACTTAAAAAGGACCTTTCAGAATCGATTGTTCGAGAAATTGAATGGTTGGTAAGTAGGCTTTAAATATTGTAAAATAAGGTCCCTTATAATCTTAAATATGAAAAAAACCGTTGTAATTAATGTTGTGGGTTTAACACAACGTCTCATCGGCGAACATACTCCTTTCATTGAATCATTTTTAAAAAAGGGGAAATCCGCATACATCCATCCCATGATGCCAGCCGTAACCTGCGCTGCACAATCTACCTATTTAACCGGAAAATTACCTTCCGAGCATGGTATAGTAGGTAACGGATGGTACTTTAAAGAGGAATGCGAGGTTAAATTTTGGCGGCAATCCAACAAACTTGTACAAGCAGAAAAAATTTGGGAAAAATTACAAAAGGCTGACCCTAATTTCACATGTGCGAACCTCTTTTGGTGGTATAATATGTATTCTTCTGCCGATTATGCGGTTACCCCACGACCAAATTACCTAGCGGATGGGCGCAAAATTCCCGATATTTATTCTCATCCTCCTGAATTAAGGGATACTTTGCAAACAGAATTGGGACAATTTCCTTTGTTCAATTTCTGGGGCCCTAAAACTTCCATCAAATCCAGTAAATGGATAGCAGACGCTGCAATCCGCACCGATCAGATTCACAATCCGACACTATCCTTGATATATTTGCCACACTTAGATTATAATTTGCAGCGTCACGGCATCGATTTTTCTAAAATTAGTAAAGATCTAAACGAAATTGATGGGGTGGTTAAACATTTGGTCGAACACTTTCAGAAACGAGATACGAATATCATTATTCTATCCGAATATGGAATTACGGATGTAAAAAATCCAATACACTTAAATCGTATTTTGCGTTCCAAAAGTTTTCTTGCAATTCGCATGGAACGCGGATTGGAACTTTTAGACGCTGGTGCCAGTAGGGCCTTTGCTGTGGTGGACCATCAGATTGCGCATGTGTATCTAAACGATTTATCCGTAAAGGCTGAGGTGAAGGCCCTGCTCGAAACCGTTTCGGGTGTAGAAAAAGTACTTTCTGGTGAGGATATCAAGTCGCATGGCCTTGATCATGAACGCTGTGGAGACCTTGTGCTAGTTGCAGATGCCGATTCATGGTTCACCTACTATTTTTGGTTAGATGACGCAAAGGCACCCGATTATGCCCGAATGGTAGATATTCATAAAAAGCCGGGATACGATCCGGTTGAGATGCTCACCGATCCAAAAGATTATCTGATAATGGCAAAAGTAGGAGGGAAGTTATTAAAGAAGAAGTTGGGTTTCAGAACCGTGTTGGACATAATCCCCTTAGATGCCAACCTGATAAAAGGATCCCACGGACGTGTTCCCGAAGACAAAGCTGATTTTCCAATATTAATAACAAATAACACAACATCCGATTTCGAATATGAGATTGAGGCAACTGATGTTTTTGAAGTTTTAATCGGTCATATTTCGGAAAACTGATGAATTTATTTTTTAGGCTTCTCGGATGTGTATTCGCTGTGTTGTTTTCATGGGCGGCCTATGTACAAAATAATGATCCGGATGCAACCGCATGGTACATAATTTATGGCTTTGCGGCGTTCGCGTCAATCCTGTTTGCTATTAAACGCTTACCCTTTGTTGTAGCAATCCTTTTAGGATTGGCAGCGTTAATCGGTACGTATAAACAATGGCCAACTACGTTCGAAGGCTTTACAATTGGTAAAGGTGATATTGAAAATATTGAACGTGGCCGAGAAGCCTTCGGGCTACTGATTATAGCCGTAATGATGATACTGTACGCTTTGCGGATTCGTTTTGAGAAAAAGTTCAATCTATAGATTGATAACCGATGTAGCATCCAGAATTGCAAGTAGTACTTTACCGTATAGAAATTGACACCAATTATTTACGAATCGAAATTTGTATCCTAAAATCCCTTCTAGGACTTATAGTTGGAGAAAAAGGTTTTTGATCCGTTTAGTGTTAGAATAGGATAAGTAAATACATCACTTCTTAGAGGTCAAGATCGAAAGTCTGGCGTAATAAATCAATAGCCGGATTTTTCTCCCTCAATTTTTCATACTTCTCCTCAGGGGTGAAAGCGAACTTTTTGGCGGTCTCTTCATTGACAGTGATGCGAAGTGAAATGAAATGGTTGTTCAGCTGTTGTTTGAGATACACCATTAAATCGTACTGTTCCCTTTCGACTTCCTTTTTCATGGTGTCATTTGGTAGTTCGATCCAGATAGTCGTTTCATCAAACATCTTTGGCACATCGGTCGTAAGGCTAGATGCCAAAATTTTTCGTCCATCCCCATCAATTTTTTTAACAAAAACATCCCAATGCATTTGCATTTCTTTTTGGGTGAACGCTTCATTAGGCAACTGACTTTCATCTAATTCTACTCCTTTTTTTGAAAGCTCATGCTCTTTTTTAGCCTTTAAGCTGGAAATTGATAGTGCTGATACCCGTTTAGAAGAAAGATTCAACTGGATTTTTTTAACGGTGTCGGAGTTTTTGATATCCGTTTTCAAATCTGATTCTGACCGCTGAATATCTGGACTAGGAGGGGTAGAGTCTTCGGTCACATCAACCGCGTCCGGTTCGTCGGGCAATCGAATTTTATCGTCACGTTGACTGTCCTTAACGTGAACGGCCTTATTGTTGTTTAGTTCAATAGGCGGTTCCGTTACGCTTGCGATACTATGATTTGCTTCCGGAATCCTATTTTGGACTTCAGAATCTGGCTCTTTATTTTCTTTACCTAGAGTAGTATCCGGGAGGTAGACATCTTCTTTTGCGGAAGTTGGGGAATCAACCAGTGGGTTATTAACATCTACCTTCTCTTCTTGCTCTTTTAGGTTTGCGTTTTTATTACTTGAGTCTTCAACTTCAATTATTTTATCTGGAATGGGAGGAGCTATCTTCCTATCTTTAAAATAGGATGCTGGAACTATAGCATCTTTATCTGAATGAGCGGATGCTACTGATTCAGAATTTTTTTTTTGCCCATCAAAGTTGATGGAAGCCAATTTCATCAGCGTAAGTTCTACTAATAGACGTTGATTTTTGCTGGTCTTATATTTCAAGTCACAATCGTTCGCTAAGTCCAAGGCTTTCAGCAAAAAAGTATTGGACGTCTTTTTTGATTGCTCTAAATACCGATTTTTGGCTGTATCGCTTACTTCTAATAATGTAATGGTATCTTGATGTTGGCAAACCATAAGGTCTCGAAAGTGCGACGCTAATCCACCAATAAAATGGTGACCATCAAAGCCTAATGAAAGTGTTTTATTAAATAGCAGCAGCGATTTGGGTATATCGTGTTGTAGTAAAAAATCTGTTGCGGAAAAATAAGTGTCGTAATCGAGAACATTAAGGTTTTCGGTCACCGCCTTTCTGGTTAGCTGTTTGCCTGAAAAACTAACGACCCTATCAAAAATGGAAAGTGCGTCGCGCATGGCTCCATCCGCTTTTTGTGCGATAATGTGTAATGCGTCGTCTTCAGCTTCAATACCTTGATTTTCTGCTACATATTTGAGATATTCTACCGCATCTTTAACAGTGATACGTTTAAAATCAAATATTTGGCAACGAGAAAGTATGGTAGGAATAATTTTATGCTTTTCCGTGGTTGCCAAAATGAAGATGGCATGTTTAGGCGGCTCTTCCAAAGTTTTCAAAAAGGCGTTGAAGGCTGCTTGTGATAACATATGCACCTCGTCGATAATGTATACCTTGTACTTACCTACTTGTGGGGGAATACGAACTTGGTCCGTCAGGTTTCGGATGTCATCGACGGAGTTATTGGAGGCGGCATCAAGTTCAAAAATGTTAAAGGCAAAGTCTTCATCCTTTTGTTCAGTACCGTCCTGATTTATTTTTTTTGCCAAGATTCGGGCGCAGGTTGTCTTGCCAACACCTCGCGGCCCGCAAAATAGTAGGGCCTGTGCCAAATGATGATTTTCAATGGCATTGTTCAGGGTATTGGTAATAGCTTCTTGACCTACAACTTCTTTAAAAGTTTGAGGTCTATATTTCCGTGCCGATACGATAAAATGTTCCAATGGACTGTTGATTACTACTGCTTGCAAATATAAATATAGCTACCGTCTTATGGGTGCTTTTCACCATGATAACATCCTTTTTTATCAACAATTGGGCTACCTTTGCCGCAAAGCAGGTCACCCTATCGCGGAGACTTTAATGGTCGACGAGGAAAGTCCGGACACCATAGTGCGGCATAGCGGGTAACGCCCGTCCGTCGAAAGATGCGGACCAGTGCAACAGAAAGAATGTACAGGTAAGGCTGTAGTGAAACCAGGTAAACTCTATGTGGTGAAACGTCATGTAAATCGGTGTTTGAGGGCTGCACGCCCAAGCCGAAGGGTAGGCGGTTAGAGCCTTTGGGCAACCAAAGGTCTAGATAAATGATAGGGACAACACAGTTTGGTGTGGTACAGAATCCGGCTTACGGCCTGCTTTAATTAAAAAAACTAAATGCACTTCCCCCGTACTTCCGTCTTTCTGTAAAATGCGCGATATGTGAAAAATCTATCCGGCTGGTATGTTCAATGATTAGAGTGCCTTCCGAGAGCAGTAATTCGCGCTCGAATATCAATGCTACCATTTTTTCAAAGTCTTCCTCTTCCATATCATAGAAAGGGTCTGCAAAAATGATATCCGATTTAGCGGTCGATTTCTGCAAAAAACCAAACACATCGCTTTTAAAAGTAGTGATACCCAGTGCCATTTCTTTCGAAACACTGTCAATAAACCGTATGCATCCCGCATCGCTATCGACAGCCGTGATATTTTCGGTGCCTCGTGAAGCAAATTCATAACTGATATTACCTGTTCCCGCAAAGAGATCAGTTACAGCAATATCTGCAAAATAATATCGGTTGTTCAATATATTGAAGAGTGCCTCTTTAGCCATATCAGTAGTAGGTCGTACTGGCAATTTATTGGGTGCCGTAATGCGTTTACTTTTGTATTTACCGGCTATAATACGCATTAAAAGGCATTTAAGGTGGTGAAATCTATTGAGTACTCATCCCTATTTTCTAAAGGATGTTGCATTTGTGTAGGGGCGAAAATAGTGATATTGTTTATATATTGGAGGCAAAGTTGAAAGATGTCATCATCTTCTTCGATATCGCCGAAAAGTTTTACAATGATAGAACCAGTATCTAGTTTTAATTGTTCTAAGGTGAAAAGTAAATAGTATAGAAAATCTTCTTTAGTAACAAAACTGAAATTATTAAATAGTAAAAGTTTCTTTTGCGCGATTATGGTAATATCCATTTGTCGCTCATAAACATAGATATAACATACCTCATTTTTTCCGCTACTTGATTGCTGAGAAAGTTGATTATAATTTTGAAGTAGCGATTCAATCAGTACAGTGCCGTGATGTTTGAATGTAAAGGCACCGAAAAGGTCGTAAACGTAATTATTAATGTTTACGAATGGCACGTATACATTTACAAGATCATTAAGGTCTAATTCATCATAGGCCATGTGATCGTTAGCTAGAATTTTGGTGTTGAATTTTAGATAGTTTGGCAACTCCTCGTCGTCGAACAGCACCATTGGTACTAGCCCGAACAAATTGTTCCGATGCACGACGACTATCTCTGAATAACGTCCCTTTGTGATATTATGCTTCTCAAAAAGCTCCTTTAGCTTTTTTAATATAATGTAGGGAGTCAACTGCTTGGCGAAAATCAATTTTTCGCTAGACCGCAACGAATTATCGTTACTATCGAGAATACAAAAAGAAAGTCCATTCAAGCTAACCTGAATGGACAATTTGATATGATTTTCCACTGGTAGTCCAGTCTTATTATTGATCGCCTCTTTTATCATAGACCGGTGGCCAGTTTCCGGCGGTACTTACCTCTGATAGCGAACCTACGGTAATCCAGTTTCCGTTCACTTCATCAACCCCAATTTCTGTATTTTCTTTATCTAGTAAAGCTTTTGGCTGGTCGTAAAGAACAACCTTCTTCTCTACCTTCACCTCAAATACAGGGGCTCTAAAACCACTTTTGTTGAGAGTGTTGGCCTCCATTTTGAATTCTTCATCATTTTGGGCCGTCGGCACTTTCGCAAGATTTTTGTAACGACCGTCCTCACCAAAAAGAGAATCCTTAACGGAAACCGTACCAAGAGTATCGATAAGTTTAACTTCTTTCAGCATATCGATTTGATACGTCTTGTCGTACTCCATGTAAGAGGAATCACGCTGCTGGGTTATAGTGTAGTTAGCAGTATCTATGAATTTTATTAGGCTATTGAAATCTTTAGCATACCTACGATTTACAGTTTTGTAGGCTTCCTGGGCAGAGCGAATATCTTTCATTTTAGCGATAACCTGGGAAAAACGTTCCTCTTTTACCTCATTGAAGCGAATAGGTCCGGTTATAGATTGATAGATAAGATAGCTCAAGCCAATACAAACTACCCAAAGTACGATTTGAATTACGGTCTTCATTTCTTAGTGTTATTTATTATAGTGGTTCACACAAATCTACAATTTTTTTTCAATCGTAAAAGTTTTTCGGTAAAAATCGTTGCTATCTTTGATCTATGGCCCAAATGACCGATGCTACTTTTTTTACTGTTTTAAAAGATAAATTTCCCCATGAGCCGACGCTTATGCAATCCATTGCTTTGCAAAAGCTGGCATCCTATATACTTTCAATGGATGCGAAAAACTTATTCTTGCTCAAAGGCTTTGCGGGTACCGGAAAGACAACCCTTGTAGGTACATTGGTCAATAGCCTTTGGAGAACATCCCAAAAATCGGTATTGATGGCTCCTACAGGTCGAGCGGCCAAGGTAATGGCGAACTATGCGAACACCCAGGCATTTACCATCCATAGAAAAATCTATTTTCCTAAAAAACAGCGCGGGGGTGCGATACATTTCGAACTGGCGCCCAATAAGCACCGCGACACTATATTTATCGTCGATGAAGCATCGATGATTCCTGATGCACCAACGGATTCAAAGCTTTTTGGCAATGGTTCGTTACTAGACGACCTTTTAATGTTCGTATATTCCGGGCATAACTGTAAACTGATTCTCATCGGTGATACCGCCCAGTTACCACCCGTTCATTTGAATTTAAGTCCCGCTTTAGATGCAGACAAATTACGGATGAACTACAACAAGGAGGTAATCATGTTGGAGTTGGACGAGGTAGTACGCCAAGCGGAAGATTCTGGAATTTTGGTCAACGCGACTTTACTTCGAGAGCAATTGCAAAGTGAGTTTTTCGATAGTTTTAAGTTCGACGTCGACCCTTTTAAGGATATCGTACGACTAGTTGATGGTTATGAGATTCAGGAAGCCATCGACGCCTCTTATTCCGAAAACGGTAAGGAAGAGACCGCCTTTATCGTTCGTTCGAACAAAAGGGCGAATTTGTACAATGAAAACATTCGCGGCAGAATATTATTTTTAGAAAACGAGCTGTCCGTTGGAGATTTTATGATGGTAGTCAAGAACAACTACTTTTGGTTGGAACCGAAGTCGGAAGCCGGATTTATTGCGAACGGCGATATAATTGAGGTGCTAGAAATTTTTGCTATCAAAAACCTTTATGGCTTTAGATTTGCCGAGGTGCTGGTCAAAATGGTTGACTATCCGAACCAAAAACCATTGGAGACTGTTTTGATCTTGGACACTATTACAGCCATTACCGCATCCCTTCCCTATGAAGATGGTAATAGGTTGTATCAAGAAGTTATGCAGGACTATGCCGAGGAGAAATCTAAATATAAAAAATTTCAAGCCGTAAAGAACAATAAATACTTCAATGCATTGCAGGTAAAGTTTTCGTATGCGATTACCTGCCACAAATCGCAGGGAGGACAATGGAATACAGTGTTTGTTGAACAGCCCTATTTGCCAAACGGTGTTGATAAGGAATATTTGCGTTGGCTCTACACGGCCGTGACAAGGGCCAAGAAGCAACTCTATCTTGTCGGTTTTAAGAGCGATTTTTTTGTTGGTGGGGAATAAAGTAAATTAGCGGCGTGACCTCTGAAACCATCATTAGCATATTTTTAGGCATAGGCCTTTCCGCCTCGGTTGGGTTCCGGGTTTTCTTACCATTATTCGCGTTAAGTTTGGCATCCTATTTCGATGTATGGGATCTTAACGAAAGCTGGAACTGGATCGGTAATCTTACTGCAGTGATTACTTTGGGCGTAGCTACCCTAATAGAAATTTTCGCTTACTTTATTCCATGGGTAGATAATATTTTGGATAGTTTTGCCGTACCGCTAGCGGCCATTGCCGGTACGGCCGTAATGGTTTCGACCGTTGCAGGTCTAGATCCTGTAGTTACTTGGTCGCTCGCGATAATAGCCGGCGGGGGAACTGCGACTGCGATAAAGGGAGCCAGCGCGACGAGCAGATTGGCATCTACTGCTACCACTGGAGGGTTGGCCAATCCTATACTATCATCGGTAGAGACTGGAACAGCTATGGTGGTCACGACCGCATCGATTTTTGCACCGGTTTTTGCAGTAATTCTGGTCATAACCATTCTGTTTATTATCTTTAGGATATATAGGAAGCTTAGGCCCAGAGTACAAAAGGAGTAGGTGGATTGGTAACTTCGAAGTTTAGGCCAATAAGAGTTTAAAAGTGCCATTTCGGCTTGACTGCTGCATCTGATTTTTAAGGGTGCTATATTATGTACAGTATATTGAGTGCTATGAACCGGGCCTAGCTTGGTAAACTGCTTTAAGTAAGCATATGTCAAACATGTCAATGGATAATTAATATTTCCACAGTGAAAAAAATTGCAATGATACCTGCCCGATATGCGGCATCCCGTTTCCCGGCTAAACTGATGCAAAATCTTTCGGGAAAACCCGTAATACTGCGTACGTACGAAGCTGCGGTTCGTACAGAACTTTTCGACGCTGTATACGTTGTAACCGATAGTACCGTCATTTTTGAAACAATTTCAGATGCGGGCGGTCAGGCACTAATGAGCCAAAAAGAACATGAATGTGGCAGCGACCGTATTGCCGAAGCCGTAGCAGATATGGATGTCGATATTATCGTGAATGTGCAAGGTGACGAACCGTTCACCGACCGTGAGAGTTTGGTTGCCGTGCTCGATGTTTTTGACGAGGACTCGACAATGGAAATCGATTTGGCATCGCTAATGGTCAAGATTACCGATGAAAACGAAATTGCCAACCCCAATACGGTTAAGGTTATTGTCGATAATCGAAATTTTGCTTTATATTTTTCACGTTCGCCTATTCCCTATCCCAGGAATCAAGAAATAGTACATACCTACTATAAGCATAAAGGTATTTATGCATTTCGAAAATCTGCTTTGATGGATTTCCAGCGGTTACCTATGTTGGCGCTTGAAGCAACTGAAAAAATAGAGGCCATTCGCTATCTGGAATATGGAAAAAGAATAAAGATGGTTGAGACCAACGTGTCAGGCATAGAAATTGATACTCCAGAAGATTTAAAGAGAGCTCAGGCAGCATGGAGGTAGATTTTACTCATATTAAGGTAGTCGCTTTTGATGCAGATGATACACTGTGGGTCAACGAAACTTATTTCAGGGAAACGGAAGAGGCGTTCGCCGCGCTTTTGGAAGGCTATGAAACCAAGAATCAGATAGATCAGGAACTTTTTAAGACCGAGATTAAAAATTTGGATTGCTATGGCTATGGGGTGAAGGGATTCGTTTTGTCTATGGTGGAATCCGCTTTAGAAATTTCAAACCAACAAGTTCCTCAGACAACTATTTCCGAAATATTGAAGTTGGGTAAAAAAATGTTGGATGAGCCCGTGGAGCTTTTAGACGGGGTTATCGAGGTCTTAGGGGAGTTGAAAAATAAATATAGATTGATAGTTTTGACCAAGGGTGATTTGTTGGATCAGGAACGGAAAATCGAACGTTCCGGACTTTCCGAATTTTTCCAACATGTAGAGGTTTTAAGTGATAAGAAAGCAGAAAACTACCTACATTTGTTAAATCATTTGCAGATAGATGTCAAAGAGTTTTTGATGATTGGTAATTCCTTGAAATCCGATGTATTGCCAATTTTGGAAATTGGAGCACAGGCGGTTCATGTGCCTTTTCACACTACATGGAAACATGAGGAGGTTTCGATGGAAGAAGATGGTCAAAATTACCTGAAAATAAGTAAATTACAAGATATATTATCCTATTTGATTTAGAAATATGCAGTTGAAAAAAGAAACCGTGACGAAACCGAAGACCATAAGGGAGGCTAAAAAGTCCTTTAAAAACTTTCCAATGGTGCCCCGTGTGGTTTTCGGCAACGGATGTTTTGATCAGTTGGGCGATATACTTTTGTCCCAAAGAAAACATTCCGATGCCCCGTTTATCTTTTTGGTAGATGATGTTTTTGAGGGCAAGGAGTTGTCGGCAAGAATTCCCCGCATATTTAATGATCAACTTATTTTTATATCCGCCGACCAAGAGCCGAGAACGTCACAGGTTGATGCTTTGGTAGAAAAAATCAAGAACGATTTTGACGAGCTACCTTCCGGTATTGTGGGTATCGGTGGCGGTACTTTGCTAGACCTATCCAAGGCCGTAGCTATTATGTTAACGAATAACGGAAGTGCATCACAATATCAAGGTTGGGACTTAGTAAGTAAGCCGTCTATTTATCATGCCGGTATACCTACGATAAGCGGTACCGGGGCCGAAGTATCTAGAACGACCGTACTTTTAGGTCCTGAAAAAAAGTTAGGTATTAATTCAGATTTTACAACTTTCGATCAAGTACTTCTTGACCCAGACCTGACGGAAGGGGTAGATAAAAAGCAATGGTTTTATACGGGCATGGATTGTTATATTCATTGTATAGAATCCCTCAAGGGTACGTACTTAAACGCTTTTAGTCAAAGCTACGGTGAAAAGGCGCTTGAACTGTGTAAAGAAGTCTTTTTGGATGATTTATCAGCCGAGGAATCGCGTGATAAGCTAATGATGGCATCTTGGCACGGAGGTATGAGCATTGCCTATTCACAAGTAGGTGTAGCGCATGCTATGAGCTATGGTTTGGGATTTTTACTGGGTGTAAGACACGGTATCGGTAATTGTCTGGTATTTCAACATCTTGAAGAGTTCTATCCTGAAGGAGTAGCCGTTTTTAAGAAAATGCAACAGAAACATAACATAAAATTGCCCACCGGAATTTGTGCCAATCTCGACGAAACCGAGTTCGAAACCATGATTTCCGTAGCAATGGGCATGGTGCCTTTATGGGAAAATGCGCTGGGTAAAGAATGGCGCAATATCATTACACCAGAAAAATTGGAAGCCATCTATCGAAAGATATAGGTGTTTATATCGATTTTTATCGTTGTACATAATGCGTAATTTTTCCCGATAATTTAATGATCACTTCAATTGGTTTTTGTTCACGAAAGGTATTCACTCCCGTACCAACTATTTTTTTCAAATTGTCATAACTTCGCAAAGGTATAGTGCAGAAATTAGCCCGTTTCATCTATTTTAAGCTACTGGCCTGGACATTGGTGGGTACCTTCCCCAGCCATTTAAACAAATTTGTAATTATAGTCGTTCCGCATACTAGTTGGGTCGACTTTTTTCTTGGGCTTTTGATTCGCAAAGTCTGGAACGAACAAATCAACTTTATTGCAAAAAAAAGTCTCTTTGATACTCCCTTCGGGTGGTTTTTTAGGTGGACCGGTGGTGCTCCGATAGATCGTAATAAAACTAGCGATACAGTGATTGCTACAGCAAAAATTTTTAGTGATAGGAAACAGTTTCGGTTGGCGCTTTCCCCGGAAGGTACCCGAAAAAAGGTCGGTCAATGGAAAACGGGTTTCTATTACATTGCCAAAACGGCGGAAGTGCCGATTGTTATGGTCGCTTTTGATTATGGTAAGAGGGAAATTAAGGTTTCCGAACCCCATTATACTTCTAGTAACAAAGTGGCGGATTTTACAGTTTATGAAGCCTTCTTCAAAGGGGTTCAGGGCAAAGTCCCTCGAAAGTAGATGATACGTTAGTCATCAATAGATTATTAGTCTTCTTTTTTCAATTTTAATTCTTGCCTTCAGTTCGTTTAAGAATAATCTTAAGTGAATGTAAATATTAGCCAACATTTGTTAAAGTTTTCAAAAGTAGGGGGTGCAGTTCATCGATAAAACCTTGTCTATTAGCGGGTTTAATATTTTTTGCTAGACAAAGTAACTATCATTATCCACGTTCAAGTTACCAGAGCGCCCAAATTCTTACAATAAATTCCTGCTTATCAAAATTTTGGATTCGTGTCATTTCAATTGATACGAATTCAGACCAAACTAATAGTAAGATTATGTTTCAACCCCAAACAGCTGTCTGGTGCGCCAACTTTGCCGTACCCTTATCGCTTATTTTTATAAGTTTTCGTCTGAAAGCACCTCCGCCAAGTTGTACACTAAATCGTGCATTTGAATATTCGTCTGAAAAGCAATCTTGGTTGTTTTACAACATATTAATGCCAGATATTTTGAGGCTAGTCGTACATACCTAAAAAATACATCAACACAATCCTTCCCCGCTAACTTTTTTAATACCATCTATTTATGAGAAAAATTACCCTCCTCTCTTTTTTTTTACTCTTCGCATCCCTAGCTTTTAGTCAAACGCCATGTTCCCCATTAAGTCCCTTGGACTGTTCGGAAGTTGTCGTTTCGTTACCGGTCGATTTCGGATTTGATGCGGGAATACCAAATACCATTCAGGACAAGAATTCTTTAGGTACTGGGTTTACTGCCGTCTTGGAACACTCTGAATCCAGAAGGCCAGGAGACCTTCCTATTTCAGATGAAACATTAAATGGGTATGAACCTTCATTGTTAACGCTCAATGCCGGAAGTTTGGAAATTGTTTCCCAAGGTGGCATTGCTTACTTAGACCCGCCAATTAGTAGCAATAATAATAATCAAGTTAATACTTTAGGGGTCGGTATTAATGCCTTGGAGGGAGCAATAGTAATACAAACCAAGCTGTTAAATATTGTAACAGGCGGAAGTGCAGCACAAGCGGGTATTTGGTTTGGTTTCGATGAAGACAATTTCGTAAAATTGGATGTCAATGATTCTAATATCGAATTGCGCGTGGAAATTGATGGAGCTTCGGTTAATGGAGTCCCAGGTCAGATTCAACAGAATTTAGGAGCTTCCGGTCAAGATCTTCGTCTTGAAATGGTAGTCGACCCCAATACATTGACCGTTGAAGCGTTTTATTCTATCGGTTTGGGTGCGCGTACTTTATTAGGTAACCTCCCTATACCGAGCTCTTATTTTGAAGGCAGGGATATCAGTGCTTCTACTGAAGAAGATAATGTTTCATTTGCTGGTATATACGCTACGCATAGGAATGGAGCTCAATTTACGGCTAGATTCGATGAGTTTAAAGTAGAAAACCTAGCTGTTGCGCCAAATCAGGCACCGGTAGTCGAAAATCAAACGTTTACGGTTTCTGAAGATATTGCTGTTGGATCTTCGGTAGGTGTTGTAGCCGCTACGGATACAGATTCTTCTGATTTGATATACACCATTACAGCTGGTAATATTGGCTCAGAATTTAGCATCGATGCTGCAACGGGGGAAATTACCACAAATTTAAATTTAGATTTTAATAGTACCCAACAATATACCTTGGCTGTCGAGGTCAGTGATGGAGAACTTGTCGATTCCGCAGATATCGTAATTGATGTTACTGAAATATTGGAGACTTCCTCTTTTGAGGCCCATATAAATTTTCAGGACCGAGTGACGGTACCTCCATCTGGATATCTGGCAGACTATGGAAAAGCCTTCGGAACCAATTCTTTAACGCTCGGATCTACTACGTATAATTATGGATGGAAACGGCTTTCAGACGGTACCGCTGTAGATATCTCAGATGAAGCTGCCAACAACGGGAATGGCGCCGGTCGAAACCGAATTCCAAATATTTATGGCAGTGCTACCGATCAGGAAAAATTGGAAGGTACCTTAATTCATTTTCAGGGTGATAATGTTATCAATAATACGGGCGGTCAACCCGCTTGGTTGGGTCAGCCTCGTGGTAACGAATCGATTTGGGAACTCGAAATTCCAAATGGTATTTACGCCGTGACAATAGGACTCGGAGATAAAGACAGCGGAAACCTCGATAGTAGGCATAGCGCTACGATAGAGGGCTTTACTATTATACCTGCATACAAACCGAATCCTGGTCAAACGGTTGTTGAAACTATGGTGGTTGAGGTAAGTGATGGCGTTTTGACAATGACCGGCCTCGGCGGTTTTAACTCCAAAATTACGCATATTGACGTCATTGAAAGCGATGGAACTCCTGTTCAAGGCTCGCTTTCATTTGAACCTTCAACTGTTAGCACAATACTTGTCGCCGGTACCCAAGAATTATTTTCTAGCAACTTATCCGGCGCTGGTGCAACCACGATTGGTATTGTGATAAACGATAATATTAATGCAGATGACAAAAATATAACGGATGCCAATGATTGGCTGACATTACCTGCTACAGTTAGCGGTGGGGTTGTTGATTTTTCAATTGATGCGTCCGAATTGGTGGAAGGTGATATTCGAAACAATACTATTATTGCTTCGGAAAAGGGTACGCGACCGGCAAGTTTGACAGCTGATGTCTCCATTACACGAGCTCCCATTAGCAATGTAACAGCTCCCTATCGATTAAACGTAGCCGGAAGCGACTATATTAAAAACGACGATTCGTATCAGACGGATACCAACGTGTACCTTGAAGAACAATCACCCACCACGGTTTCAGCAACCTCTTATACACCCTATACTGTCCCAGGCGGCCATCAAGATTTATATTTTCCACGACGTTATGGCACAGAATTCAGTTATAATTTCCCCATAGATAATGGTTTGTATACAGTCGCACTACATATGGTGGAGAATTTCCAGACATCCGCAAATGCAAGAATTTTTGATGTTTCATTGGAGGGAACTGTCGTTATCGATGATATCGACTTATTCGCAGCTTACGGAAAAGGAGGTTTAGGCCTTCTTAGTTTTGATGTTGAGGTACTTGATGGTGAATTGAACATAGACTTTGTGGCCTCGGTCAACAATGCAATTGTACAGGCTATTGAAATCCTTCCTGTTATTTCAAATGACGGCACCGATATTTTAACCTTTGCCTTTAACGAACAAACCGCTCCGGCCATCATCGATAGTGAGACTAATTCAATTACAATTGAGGTAGCAAACGGTACCGTGCTAGATGTTTTGGAGCCTGTAATTACAATCTCTGATAATGCTACCGTAAGTCCAGCCTCTGGAGTTGCGGTTGATTTTAGTGCGGGTGCGGTAACCTATACGGTTACTGCAGAAGATGGAACGACCGTGCAAGATTGGCAGGTGACGGTTACCGAGGCCGTGTTGTCCAATTCTCCTCCAACAATTACTAGTCCGGCAACTGCGGGTATCGTCGAGAATGAAATAGATGCAATAACTGTCACAGCAATAGATGATAATGATAGCGAGGGCCCAGGTCTTCAGTTTGCCCTGTCTGGTGTAATAGATGATGCCTTATTTGATATAGATGTTGTAACGGGTGTGGTAACTTTTAAATCGGCACCAGATTATGAAATTCCAGTCGATACCGGAGCTGATAACGTTTATGACATACAAGTAACCGTAACAGATTCAGGTGCCCTTACGGCAACACAGGAAATTGCGATTACTGTAACCAATATTTCAGAAGGTGATACGATATTGGTAATTAATGAAATCATGCGTGACCCAGCTATAGTAACTGATGGTATGGGGGAATGGTTCGAATTATATAATCCTGGCACAGAGGATGTAAATATAGAAGGATGGCGTATTAGCGACAATGATTCCGACATCCACATAATTGAAAACGGTGGTCCCTTACTAGTTCCGGCAGGGGAATATTTAATATTGGCGAATAATTCAAATGTGATTACCAACGGCGGATTAATTGTTGGTTATCAATATTCCGGCTTTACTTTGGCCAACTCGGGCGATGAAATTGTATTGGTAGACGCTTCCGATTTTGAAATAGACCGGGTAGAGTATACTGATGCCAGCTTCCCCAATCAAGCTGGAGCATCGATAGCTTTGAACGAGTTTACCGATGATAATAATGTGGGAACTAATTGGACAGCCGCTACTCAGGCTTACGGTAAAGGGGATTTAGGTTCTCCTGGCGTTACCAATGATGGAAAGGCCAATGAATCACCATTAATAACAACTACCGATACCATTGAAGTAGAAGAAAATCAAACTGCTGTAATCGATGTTGATGTTACTGATGACTTAGACTCTGAAGGTTCTGGGATTACTTATGGTTTTGGCGGAGGTGTTGACGATACACTCTTTGCAATCGACTCATCTACCGGCGTTCTGACCTTTTTAACCGAACCAAATGTTGACACTCCTAATGATGACGGGGCCGATAATATATATAATATTCAGGTTGCCGCCACTGATTCAGGAGCACTTATCAATACCCTAGATATCGCCATAACGGTAATTGATGTGCTGCCCCAACAAGATGCGTTTGAAGCCCATGTGAATTTTTCCGACAAGAATCGTGTTCCTCCGATAGAATATGCTGTTGACTATGGAAAAGAATTTGGATTTTCTTCGATAACTTCGGGCACTACAAGCTATGCATATGGATGGAAATTATTAAATACCGGTCTACCTTTCGATGCTTCTGACGATGCCTTAAATAATGATACAGGAGTTGGAAGAAATAGAATTGGTGCTGCTTATGATACAGCTACCGAAATAGAAAAATTGCAAGGTACCTTGGTACACTTTCAAGGCGATAATATACCAAGTTGGGGAGATGGCCAACCCAGAAAGAATGAACTTTTCTGGGAGTTGGAAATTCCCAATGGTATTTACGAAATTACTTTAGGCCTAGGGGATAAGGCTCCGGGGAACATTGATAGCCGGCATACTGCTACCTTGGAAGGCTATACCATCATTTCAGCTTTCAACCCTATCGATCAAGAGGTCAGAACGGCATCGATGGTCGTAGAAGTAACCGATGGTGTGTTGACACTGAACGGTTTAGGTGGATATAACTCTAAAATCACACACATCGATGTGATTGAGAGCACGGATGCGCCTGTTAGTGGAGTTTTAGTATTTACTCCGACAGTCTCGGACGCAACTTTGGCCGCGGGAACTACTGGAATTTTCTCCAGCGAGCTTTCTGGTGAAAACGCCTCCGATTTTGGTCTAGCTATTAACGACAATTTGGACGAAAGTGGCAGTAACGATTGGTTGACGCTGCCTACTATCACAGATTTGGGCCAGCTCGATTTTGCAGCGGATGCAACTTTATTAGCGGTAGGTGAATCCAAAAACAGTACCGTAATTGCAACAGCAAAAGGATTTACGCCCGCCATCTTAGTGGCAAATCTCACCGTTTCGGAAGGTACTTTACCGTGTAATCCGCTCAGCAATCTGCCCTGTGATCAGATTGCAACAGTACTTCCCCTATCCCTCGATTTTGCGGTTGCTAATGGCAACCTTTCCGAATCGGGCATGACTATGGTCTTAGCGCCAAGCGCAAGGCTGGCTTCCGATGATGCAATTGCCGATGCTAATGTATCCGGATTTGCGCCAAGCCGTATCCAACAGAGTGCCACTGGACTTACTATTACAAGTACCAAAGGTATTTTTTACAGCCAAATGGCAAATCAAGGTAATCCGAACAGTACGGATACCAATTCTCAAATGAATGCCTTGGGCATGGGTATGATTACGCCATCAAGTGTTTTCAGCGTTTCATCCACATTAGCAAGTCCTGATTTTTCAGTAAGTGCGGGAAACAATGCCCAACAGGCGGGTATTTGGTTCGGATTGGATGAGGACCACTACGTAAAACTAGCAGTTATAAAAACCGGTAATTCTACTGGAAAAGTACAGTTGCAAGTGGAAAATATGGACGAAAATTCGCCCGAAACCGCTTTCCTTGAATTAGATACTAATAACATCGCTACAGGTGCGGGCGATATTACCCTAAGGATGGAATTTGACCCGATAAGTAACACTGTACAAGGCTTTTATACCTTGAATGGAGGGGCAGAAGTTTTGGTAGCCAATGGCGTTGCAGATAGTTTCCAAGTACCAGCAAGTTATTTTGCCGGCACATCGTATACTAGCACGAATCCATCCGAAGTATTGAACTTCGCAGGTATTTTCACTACCCATCGTAGGTCGGATGTCGATCAGCCTATTACAGTGCTCTTCAAGAATTTCAATATTATCGAAGAAGAACAGCCTTTATCGCTTACTTTTAATGTTAGTGCCCTGAATTTTTCGGGGATCGTAGGAGAAGTCACTTCTCCGCAAACAGTAACCGTTTCCTCAAGTTCCGGAAATCCCACATATGTACTTTCCGATGATCCCGATTCATTGGAATGGTTGATTTTGCCGAATGCTACTGAATTAGGCGACATTGAATTTGGAATCCAACCTGACCTTCCCGTAGGATCTTACAGCACGACGATATTTGCTAGTGATCAACCTGATTTAGGCTACGCAAATGCCGAAATGAGGGTGAACCTTGAAATTACCGAGACACCGAACGATTTTGCCGTAAACATTAACTTCTCGGATGCGGCCACCCCCGCACCGGTGGATTATGAGCTGGACTCCGGATTGCCTTTTGGTGACCGTGGTAACGGTCTTAATTACGGTTGGTTTCAAACTAACGGAACGACCTTATTGAATCTTTCCGAGAATGCCAGAAATAGGAATTACCCTGCGCTTGACATAAAGCAGCGCACATTAATTCATATGCAATATGGTGATGTAAACGGTAACAGTGGTGTTTTGACCGAAGGAATTTGGGAAATCGATGTACCAAACGGAACCTATAATGTCTCTGTTGGAGTAGGTGATCCCGATGTCGATTCCCAGGGTACTTCTCCAATCCACCGAATAAACGCCGAAGGGGTAAACCTTATCGATAATTTCGCACCAACGGGTGCTGCTGGTAGTGCTACTAGGTTTAGTAACGGTTCACGAAACGTCAGCGTTTCAGATGGTCGTTTAACTATATCGGCGGACGCTGCTAATGGCGGATTTAACACCAAAATAAATACCATATCGATTACGGCTGCAAATGCCGGTGTTCAAACGCCCCGAGTAGTAGCGGTGACCCCAGTAGATGGGGCTAATAATGTTTCCGTTTCGCCGACTATTTCGGCCAATGACCTTTTTCTTCCTAATGTAAATATAGATGGAAATACGGGCGTCGATAATAGCAGTATTACCAATGCGACCGTTAGACTGTTCAAGCAGGGAAGTACTTCCCAAATTGGAGCTAGTGTTAATGGAACGGGTGGAGGAGATGCCATTAACTTGGCACCGAACCTTCCTTTGGAATCAAATACCACGTACATTTTTGAAATAGATGGGGTATTGGACCTTGTGGGAGAACCATTTGAATTTTTTACATCTTCATTCACAACTGGTGATGGTAATACAGGGCCGACAACCGACCTCGATAATGTTTCTTTTAACCGATCAGGTGCGGTTGCCTCGGGTAGCAAATATTCGACTTTGACCATCGGGCCGGATGGAAAATTATATGGACTGGTTATTTCTGGGGATATACATAGATGGACCATCAGTGCTGACGGTACCTTAGCGGACTTGGAAACACTTTCAGCCTGGAAATCCGTCTATGGATCACGGACCTCGGTAGGGATGGTGTTTGATCCCGCCGCTACTTCAAATAATCTAATAGCTTATGTATCCCATAATTCCGGAGGATTAAATGGTGCTCCAGACTGGGATGGAAAAATTTCACGGCTATCGGGTGCCAATCTTCAAACCGAAGAGTTAATTGTAACCGACCTACCTCGATCTACAAAAGATCATTTGACCAATAGCCTGACCTTCAAGCCGGGCGAGCCAAACGTTCTTTATTTTAATCAGGGCAGTAATAGCGCGGCCGGAAAGCCTGATAACTCTTGGGGCAATCGTGAGGAAAGTTTACTGACCGCTGCCACATTGCGTCTGGATCTGTCGCTTCTGCCATCAACGCTTCCATTGAATGTACATACTACGAGGAACGCGACTGCAATTAACACTGTGGATGTCAATTCACCTACTTTGGACGGTCAATATAATCCGTATTACATAAATGCGCCATTAACTTTATTTGCAACGGGCATCCGTAATGCCTACGATTTAGTATGGCATACCAACGGGCAGTTGTACGTGCCCACTAATGGTACGGCAGGTGGTAGCAACGCTCCAGCTTCCATCGATGGTACGCGCCGTCCTGATGGGTCGTTTTATGATCATTCTAATCCATTGGTATATCCTATAATACCAGCATCTAATGGGAACAACGTGCAGCGGGATTGGCTATTTAGGATAGATCCCACTACTGATATCGGGTTCTACGGACATCCAAATCCTTTCCGAGGCGAGTTCGTGCTGAACCGTGGTGATGCTGACGTAGATAATTCAGTATATGACAATATAGCGGCCGACGAGAATTATCGCGGTGCAGCTTTTGATTTCGAATACAATAAGTCGCCTAACGGAGTTATCGAATATCAAAGTGATGCCGAGAATGGAAACCTAAAGGGAGCACTTTTGGTAGTTCGTTATAGTAATAGTAGCGATATCATTGCCTTAGTCCCTGACGGTCCAAACGGTGACATATCTACTTTTAAGGAAGGAATCCCCGGATTTGGCGGATTTCAAGATCCCCTTGACCTTATAGAAGATGTAAATACGGGTAACATCTATGTTTCCGATTATGCGAGAAGTGAGATAGTTTTGCTCAAGCCAAGTAACGAAGCGGTACCTACGGCTCGTATCGTGCTCAATCTAGAAGAAGTTACCGGTGATGCCATTACCAACTTGGATACCTTTACCCAAGAGGTACTATTGTCTAATCTGGGCAATGCAACTTTGTCCGATATTCAAGCGCAAATTATAGGTGTTGACGCCAACCAGTTCGCTATAGTCGGAATACCTACTAGCATAAACGCGCAGAATTCCGCTTCATTTACTATTGATTTCACCCCGACCTCTGACGGTCCGAAATATGCTGATTTAGTACTTTCTGGTACGGGTGCGGATGCGGTTACGATTCCTCTTCGCGGTCTGGGTAAATTAGGACTTGGTGGTAATAGTGAGCCATCATTACAGTGGATATTGGACACCCAACTCGGAGAAGGAGTCGTCGATGTCGGTGATACCAATCCCGCTACTAACTTAGTCAATCTCCCAAACGGTTCTAGCTACAATGATATTTTAGGAGACGAGTTGGCCATCCAAAAATTCGAGAGGGCGGTCGATGCTCCCGTGACATTGGAATTGTTGAGCGTCTATGGCCCGACCTCAAGTAATCCTGTGGTGGCCTTTGGGTGGTATGGTAGTGGCAATTCTTCTACTACCAACGAGCTGTTTACGATTACGAATTCCCCTTTAAGCAATGGTCAGACTTTAAATGCGCCCATCACTGGTGCTACGGAGTTTGATCCTGGCACAGAAAGTTTCGGTTTCTACAGTAGATGGCCCGCCTTTAACAATCGTCAGCTTTTCAGTGAAGATATATTGAATACTTTCTCCGATGCCATACCGCATCATGTTCGGGTATATGAATTGCCGGGCGAAGAAAATGCATACATCATTGCGACCGAGGAACATATCTCTGGATTTGATTATCAAGATATTGTGGTCATTGCCAGAAACATTCGTCCGTTTGACGATACCCCTTTGGTGGCCTGTTCTCCGATTAGTACTTTAGATTGTAATGAACTTGAGGTAGCCCTGCCATTCGCCCTTAATTTTGATGGAACCGAAGGCGGATTGAGCGATACAGGTTTTACAATGGTCGATAATCCATCAGCAAGGATTACCGCTGACGGACCGATTACCAATCCAAACGTTCCCGGTTACGAACCAAGCAAATTGAGTATTTCCAACGGAAATTTGATTCTTAATGCAAACAACGGTATCGCCTTTGTAACTAATGGTTCAGGAACTAACCAGAGCACCGAAGTAAATTCTCAAATAAACACTTTAGGTGTCGGAATCAATGCAGGTAATTTCCGAAATTTCGATATCTCGACATCTATTATCAACCCGTATACCGATGCGAGTAACAATTCCGAACAGGCCGGTGTCTGGTTTGGTTTGAACGAGGATAATTTTGTCAAATTGGTAGCGACCGCAGCTTCTCAAATAGAGTTGAGATCAGAATCGGGCGGTCTTTCAGGAGATGTGGATCAAGTTATCGCAACGGTACCAAACCTAAATAACAGCACCGTACAACTTCGCCTTAATGTCGATGTTGAAAATAACTTACTTACTGCATATTATGTCCTTAATTCAGGGGCGGAAGCGGTCCTCGGGTCTTTGCCACTTCCTCTAAGTTACGTCTCAGGTAATCTGGCATACGACAATCTTTCTTTCGCCGGAATCTTCGCTACCAAACGAAGGGAACTTACGGCCGATGTTAATTATACGTTTGAGGACTTTGCCATTACTTCCGATAACATAGTCGCTTTCGAGCCAGTTAAAATTAATTTTTCCTTACCTGAAGATGTGCCTCCATCCGGTTATTTGACCGATTCAGGTCTAGGATATGGTGACCGTGGCAATACGTATTCTTATGGCTGGCTGAATACCTCCGGTACCAGTACATTGGACCTTTCGGAACGAGCTAGGAATAGGGCTGTAGCAGGTGTTGATATACTTCAGAATACCTTAGTGCACATGCAATTTCAGAATGTTGACGCTACCGGTCAAGAAGGCATATGGGAAATTAGTGTTCCCAATGGTATTTATAATGTTCTTGTGGGCGTCGGAGATGCGAATGTAGATGGACAAGCTAATACCGAACCATTCCATACTATCAACGTTGAGGGCGTCAATGCCATAAACCGATATTCGCCAAGTGGTGTCGCTGGTTCATCTACCAGATTTACTTCGGGTATGGCCACGGCAACGGTAACTGACGGTCGATTGACCATAGATGCATTCGGAGGCTTTAACACTAAAATTACTTCCCTTGAAATTTATCAGGGAGGTGTTATAGACCAGCCGTTCTTCGCCGATGTAAATCCTGCGGATAATGCCGTCAATGTAGCCATAAATGACTTTCAGATTACGGTAAATGTAGTCGTACCCAGTGGATATGAGCTTGACAAAGCGAGCCTAGACGGAAACGTGAACTTATACGAGATCGTTAATGGCAATGAAGTGTTGGTACCTTCAAATTCAAACGATACAGGAGGTGGCGATGCGATTACATTAACCCCGCTCAGTTCTGTGAAGGCATTTACCAACTATCGATTTAGATTGACTAATGGAGTTGAAGCTAACCGGTTTGGCGACTTGAACGATAGAATTCCTTTCACGCCTTTTGAATCTGATTTTACGACAGGTGACGAGGCGACGCTTACCCCCCTCGATTTAACGGGAGTAGAATTTACGAAAATTGCAGGAGGTACCGCTTTGGGCGAAGGCACGCTCAATCAGAGATTCTCAAGTTTGGTTGTGGGTCCCGACGAACGTTTATATGCCAGCACTATTGGAGACTTTGCCTCGGATGGAAAAATTTACCGCTGGGATATGGCTGACGACGGTACCCTTGAAAATCTTGAAATACTTTCCCCAGTACTACAAGGTGCCCCACACCCTGTCAGCGGCGCAAGAAATAACAATGACCGTTTGATTATTGGTTTTGCCTTTGATCCTGCGGCCACAGCCGATAACCTCATTGCATATATCACGCATAGTTTTGCTTCGGAAAGTGCTGGTCCAGAATGGGACGGTGTACTTAGCCGATTAAGTGGTCCCGACTTAAGCGTAGTGGAAGATTTGATCATTCACTTGCCTCGATCTTCCAAAGACCATTTGACGAACAGTATTACTTTTGATCCACAGGGAACGATGTACATCAACCAGGGTAGTAATTCCGCTGGTGGACAGCCTGATGGTAGTTGGGCTCTTAGACCCGAACGTCTGCTAACGGCAGCGGTTCTAAAGCTTGAATTGAACAAATTACCAACTAACTTACCGTTCAGTGCCTTTACGACCGATGATATTGGCGTGATAAATGCCGCTTCATCGACGAGTTTTACGATGAGTGATGGCACCTATAATCCATACGCTACCAATGCGCCTCTAACTTTGTTTTCGACTGGGGTACGTAATGCCTACGACTTGGTCTGGCATAGTAACGGATGGCTATATGTTCCTACCAACGGTACGGCAGGTGGTTCAAATACGCCTGCAACTGCCGATTATAGCTTAGCTAGAAGAATTGATGGACTTAACACTGTTCCCTCAGCACCGGCAACTTTTAGTAACGAGACCCAAAAGGATTGGTTGTTCAAAACTAAAGGTGGCTCATATCATGGCCATCCGAATCCATATCGAGGAGAGTTCATCCTAAATCATGGAGGGGCGCCCTATAGCGGTGTACCCGGCCAACAGGAAGCCAGTCATACAGATGTCAGAAAATATCCCGTCACTTTGGGCCCGGACCCTAATTACAGGGAACCTGCGTTTGACTTTGAATTCAACAAATCACCCAATGGTGTTATTGAATACCGAAGTGATGCCTTTGGCGGTAAACTGCAAGGTCTATTGATGGTGGTTCGTTTTAGCGGACAAGATGACTTGCTTGTTATGCAGCCAGAAGCAAATGGAAATATCGGAAATGTTAACGGCGACGTACCCGGTCTGGGAGGATTTGATGACCCGCTTGACGTGGTAGAAGATCCTAAAACTGGAAACATCTACGTTTCCGAATACGACCGTGACGGTAATGGAAGCCCTAAGTTGACCCTTTTGAGGGCAGCGGTACCGGCGACTACCGGTCCAAAAATTGCCGCAGCTCCTGTAGAGCTTATTTTCGAAACCACGGTTAACGACGATGGTAATAAAACAGATATAAAAACGGTAGAAGTGACCAATGACGGTAAAGAATTGCTTAACATTTCGAGTGCAGTCATTACTGGCTCGTTCGCTAATCAATTCGATGGAGTGCAGCCTGCGGGTGCCATTAGCATAAATCCAGGTGAGAGCCAGATTTACACGGTCACTTATGCGCCAACACTAGACAATTCAGATTTGGGGTATCAACAAGCTAGTCTGACTATCACTAGCGATGCTATCGACAATCCGAACTTCTCGGTAGGTTTGCACGCTTTGAAAAAACGTGGTTTCGAGGGTGGAAACGAACCTGCCTTGCAAGATGTTGTCGATGCCTTGGGTATTGGTATCGATGTAGGATGGACTACGCTAGCCAATGGCACAAATGTAAATCCGCTGGGAGACGAGTCGGAGGTCGAATTGTGGATCAAAGCCAGTGAGGCACCAATTAATGTGACTCCTGTTGGACGCTATTCCCCGGGAGAAACGCTTCCCTTTGGATGGTATACGAACGATAATGGTATCATTGAGACCAATGAAGTTGCAATTTTGTCAGGTGGCATAGAGAATGCTCAGACGCTGTTCCCTCCAATTCTTTCCGGAGAGACTTCTTTCAATCCACAAGGTGCCGTATTCGGATTCTACGTGGAATCGAATACCTTCAATAGATTTAGCTATACGCAAGATGAGGTAAATGCTGTTCAAGAAGCAGGTGTGACGCATAGAACGAGAATATATCCAATGGCGGATAGAGAGGGCAATCCAGTCGAAAACAGTTATTTGATTGCTTTCGAGGATGCATCCAACGGAGATTATCAAGATTATATGTTTATCATTGATAACGTAATTCCTTATGAAAGCGGACTCTTGGCCTTAGATTTTAATAAAGAAGATATAGGCTTTATCGCTTCAATTAACCAAGAAGAAATTCCTGTACAACAGATAACGCTTTCCGGAAACGGTGGTATTACTTCGGACGGAATTGACTTGGTAGCTTCCGAAGAATGGGTGGTTATTCCTGATAATTTCGAACTCGGTGTTGCATTTGATGTTAATGTAAATACATCAGGTCTGTCAATTGGTTCCTATCAGGCGACTGTAATTGCATCGGCTCCAAATTACGAAGAAGCTTTGGTGAATGTTTCACTTGACATAACCAATGAACTCGTCTATACCTACCAATTTAATTTCCAAACGCCCGATGACATAGAAACATCGCCCGCTGGATTTATTGATGATATCGGTTCGGGTTATGGCGGACAAAGCACTATCTTGGGTGACCTTTCCTACGGCTGGGTATTACCTGGAACCTTAACGCCCGCTGAGGCAGGTGTTAACGGAAGAAATCGTGCTAGCGGTACTCAAGACGGCGTTTTACTTAAGACTTTTACTATCCTCGGACATGCTACAACAGCAACCTATCCCTTGCGGGATTGGGTAGTCAATGTGCCGAACGGCACCTACTCCGTGAACATTAGTGTGGGCGAGCGGGACTTTGCTGACAGTAACCATGTTCTGGATGTTAACGGAACAACCGTCGTCAATTTTGATCAGGAAAACAATAATCCCGAAAATCTCGTTTATTTCAACGACACTAAATTTGTTGACGTTACGGATGGCCTTTTACGTTTGTCCTTGAATCCGCAAGGTTTCAATGCCAAGGTGAATTATATTCGACTGGCACCAATAGACAATTCCCTGCTTCCACCCACTGTTCTCGCCAATTTTGAGGGGAACGAAAGCGCTCCGGATACGTATAGGGGTACGGTCGAAATTACATTGGAGGCAACCGATAATAGCCAAAGCGGCGGTATTGCACGACTGGAATATGTATTGGACGGAAATCCCGTTGTTAGCTATTCCCAGCCAATTTCTATAAGTGGCGAAGGGGTACACAGTTTGTTCGTAACGGCTGAGGACAATAATGGAAACATTTCCGAAAAAACCTTCGACTTTAGCATTGAAACTCCTACTGGTGCAATGTTGGCCATCGAGAACATGACCAAGGTGCCCGGTACGGATAGAAGTTTTCCTTCTGACGACTACTATACCTTCCACCGACTAGGAAATCCTGGACAGGCACTCGTTCATGATTCGAACGTCATGCGTTTGAACAATACGGGAACAGGTGACTTGATTGTTACTGATGCTATCGTATCCGATACCAATGATTACACCTATGAGGTATTGAACAGCAACGGCATAACGGTAACCTTACCGGTTACCATTGCACCTGGAAGTTTTGCAGATCTCGATATTACATTCATTGGAACCACAGGCAACGGCAACAATGGTATTTTCGTAGAGGATATTGAAATTGTAACCAATGCGGATAACGCACTGGAGAATACAGCGGTATTGCATGGTGCCTATTCCCCACAACCGGAGGGAGGCGATGAAATCAATGCCCAGGAGGTTTTTGATGCCTTTGGTTTTCAATCGAGCATGTTAAGTATCGTAAATGATGAGGGCACGATTACGCCTCCGAACAATATTCGGTTCAGACCAAGTTCAAACTTTCCACTCGCAGAAAACATCGACGCTGGCTATGAAGGGGATTTGATATTGTCATCGAACTTTGTTCAGGCCGATCCTTCCAAACCGGTAATCGGTATCCAACTTTCTGCCTTGCATGGTGGTCCCGGATCTAATGGAGCCAGGTTTGTACAGGTCAATGGAACTGGTACGGTCGGTGGTATGAATTTCTCCCATGATGGCGCATATTATCAGACCCTATTGCCAAAAACAGGGGCAAATATAAATTTTGATACTGCCAATACGATCAACGGACCTTTCCGAATAGCGATTTCCAGTTATCTGAGCAGCGGTGGTAATAATATCAGTGGTGACCGACCTGATCTTTTGGGCTTACGTATTTACAAGGTTATTGATAATAAGGGCAATATCGTTCCGAACGAATATATCGGTTTACAAGATTTTGTTCAAGATGGATGTGGTGCTGGCTCGGCAAACTGCGACTGGAACGACAACACGTTCTACTTTATTAATATACGACCCGAAGGCGTTCCTACGGCTCAGCCCACTGAAGCCTATTTGGCCAATGTCGGTGAAGCATTAAATTTCGATATCGCCCAATATTTCGATAATGGCTATCCTGGAAATACTTTGACGATAAATGCGTCCGTAGCGAATGGAAGCTTACCTAGTTGGTTGACATACAATCCTGTTGACGGAACCCTGTCAGGTACCCCACCGATGGATGTCCCGG
This sequence comes from Pricia antarctica, assembly GCA_011050085.1. Classification (GTDB taxonomy): domain Bacteria; phylum Bacteroidota; class Bacteroidia; order Flavobacteriales; family Flavobacteriaceae; genus Pricia; species Pricia antarctica_A. The sequence goes on from DRGL01000082.1 coordinate 36,173, forward strand.
GAAGTATCGAAGTAGCTTTTGATGCGTTGGATGGCAACGGCCTAACCGCTTCCACCAGCTTGACCATAAATATCAATGAGCCACCGGTGGCTGTCGACGATGAGAAGACGACAACTCAAAATGTGGCCATTCTTATCGAAGATTTGTTGGCCAATGATTCAGAACCAAATGGACAGGAGATTAACATCTTGACGGTAGATTCACCCCTAAGTGGGGAGGCGGTATTGCAAGCTGATGGTGTTTCCATTCTATATACACCTGATACCGATTATGTAGGTTCCGATAGTTTTAGCTATACCATTGAAGACGAATCCGGATTAACGGCTTCGGCTAATGTGACTATTACGATCACGGCTGAAAATCAAGCACCGGAAGCTTTAATAGTAACCAGTACGAACGAAGGTCCCGCCGCACTGTTTGTAGAATTTACGGGTAGTGGTTCAACGGATGAGAACCTTGCTACAGTACGATACGCATGGAACTTTGGTGATGGACTGGGTACTTCTTCAGATCCGGATACTAGCTATACGTTTAGCTCAGCAGGTATGTATACGGTCAGTCTTACTGTTACCGATGATGCGGGATTGTCTGATGTCGCTACAACTTCGATTACAGTTTCCGCTCCACCGAACACGCCGCCTTCGGCAGTAGCCATTGCGACACAGAACACATCGAATCCGTTACAATTCAGTTTTGACGGTAGCGGTTCAAATGATTCGGAAGGAGCAGTAAGCTATTCGTGGAATTTTGGTGATGGAAATTCCTCCACCCAATTAACGCCTAGCCATACCTATGGCCTTGCTGGTTCCTACGACGTGAGTTTTACGGTAACCGATGAAGGTGGTTTGACCGATGTTGTAACGCTACAAGTGGTTGCAGAGGAGCCAATTTCAAACGGCTTTGCATTAAGAATCAATGCAGGTGGTCCACAAGTTGTTCAAAACGGTGAAACGTTTTCGGCCGACAATAATTTCGCTGGGGGTAAAATCTATGTCAATAATAGTGCTACCGTACCTGATCTATATAAAACAGAACGTAGTGCGTCACCTCCGACCTTTGCCTACAATATACCGTTGGCAAATGGGAATTACCGAATCGTTCTCCATTTCGCCGAGATATATCACGGCGCAACTGGCGGCGGTACAGGCGGAACTAGAAGGCGTGTATTCGATGTGACACTAGAAGGCAGAATTATTATGAACGATTATGATATCAATGCCGATGTAGGGCCACAGACCCCGGTAACCAAAACTTTTGAAGTTGCGATTTCCGATGGTCAGATGAACCTTGTTTTTGATGCAGCAGGAGGAGATGGTGTCGATCAGCCTAAAGTATCCGCCATCGAAGTAATCGGTATAGAAAATCCTGTTGTCGATTGCGAGCTTCCTTTGGCTTGGACGAACGCTGATATCGGAGCTGTGGCCGCAAATGGCGATACCTGTTTCGATAATGGTCGATTCGAGGTCAGTGCCTCTGGTGCCGATATCTGGGGCAGCGCCGATGAATTCCATTATGTATATCAGCAGCTTGAAGGAGATGGTGAAATTATCGCACAAGTTATGAGCCTCGACCAAACCAATGTTTGGGCCAAGGCTGGCGTTATGATGCGTAACGACCTGGATGCTAATTCAGCTTCCGCATTGATGATTATCGCTCCTAATCCTACTAATATTGGTGGTCCTGCCTTTAGTTTTCAGAATAGAACGACAAAAGGGTCAACGATGGGTACCGGTAACTTTACGGCTCCGGCGTTATTACCAGGTGGATTCCCTCATTATGTTAGGTTGGTACGTTCTGGTTCTACATTTACGGGATACATCTCAGAAACAAATGGGAACTGGACACAGGTTGGTGTTCAAAACATTGCAATGGGGCAGAATATTTTTGTAGGCTTGGCCACGACCTCCCACAGTGATGGTAATTTGACCAATGCGGTATATGAAAATGTAAATGTGATTACGAACCAACCTCAAAACGAGGGGCCAACGGCTTCAATAGTGGCAAATCCGATTAGCGGTACTGCACCCCTGGAGGTAAGCTTCGACAGCTCCGGTTCTACCGATGATAAGAATATTGTTTCTTATCTGTGGGATTTCAAGGATGGTGCTATATCGACCGAGGAAAATCCAACCCACACGTTTGCTGCCGGTATTTACAATGTGAGCTTGACCGTATTCGATGCTGAGAACGAGGCAGATGAAGCGACTGTTAGTATAACGGTTCAGGTACCGAATTCGGCACCGACTGCTGTAGCAAGTGCTACACCGAACAGTGATAATCCGCTGCAATTCAATTTCGACGGTAGTGGCTCAGGGGATACGCAAGGCACCATTGATTATCTATGGGATTTTGGGGATGGCAATTCGTCTGACGAGGTATCACCGACCCATATGTATGCGAATGCAGGTACGTTCGACGTTACCCTTACCGTTACCGATGAGGATAACTTGACCGATGCGACTACCTTACAAGTAGTTGCTCAAGCTCCTGTTACCCCGCAATTCACGCTACGCATAAATGCGGGCGGTCCACAAGTCGTAGAAAATGGGAAGACCTTTTCAGCCGACAGAAATTTTGTAGGAGGTAAATCCTACACCAATGTGAACGCTATTCTGCCTCCACTTTATCAAACGGAACGAAGTGCGCTACCACCAAACTTCGGATATGAAATTCCGGTTAATAATGGCAGTTACAGGGTTACGTTACATTTTGCGGAACTTTTCTGGGGCGCAAACGGAGGATCTCCAGGAGGTGTCGGCAGACGTATATTCGATGTATTTATGGAAGGTAATACTGTACTCAACGATTACGATATCATATCAGATGTTGGTAGCCAGACTGTGGTAACCAAGACTTTTGATGTAATCGTTCAAGATGGTACCTTGAGTCTAGCACTAGATGCTGCAGGTAGCGATGGTCGTAATGAACCAAAATTATCCGCTATCGAAATCGTGAGTGTTGGTGCCACAAATGCCGCACCTACAGCAGTGGCCAATGCCAGTGCATCGAGGGGAGTGGCACCGTTTGAAGTCCAATTCAACGCTGATGGCTCAAACGATGATGATGATATCGTTTCATATCTATGGGACTTTAAGGATGGTATTACATCGAATCTTGAAAACCCACAGCATACTTTCAATACACCGGGTATCTATAATGTTAGCTTGATTGTATCAGATGCAGAAGGTGAGACCGACGAGGCGTTCATAACCATAACGGTTGACGAGCCTGTAGTCAATGATTTCGCCCTCCGTATTAATGCCGGTGGACCTAGTTTGACACATAATGGTAAAGTGTTCGCGGCAGATCGAAATTTTGTAGGCGGAAAATCCTACACCAATAACGCGGCAGCGTTACCCACGCTTTATAAAACCGAACGCAGTGCTTTGCCGCCTAACTTTGGCTATGCAATACCTCTGGAGAACGGTAATTATGAAGTTACCCTCCATTTTGCGGAACTTTTCTGGGGAGCCCAAGGTGGAAGCCCAGGTGGAATAGGTCGACGTATTTTCGATGTGAAAATGGAAGGTACTACCATACTGGACGATTTTGATATGATTGCTCAAGCTGGCTCAGAAACGGTTATTACCAGAACCTTCGAGGTAACGATTAGTGACGGAGAACTGAATTTGGCTCTTGATGCCGAAGGTTCCGATGGTCGAAATGAGCCGAAATTGTCAGCCATTGAAATTATAGGTTCGGGCGTAAGCGATAAAATGGATCCAATTGCCAATGCGGGAATCGATGTCGAAACTGAATTACCGAACAGTGGGTTCACGCTTCCAGGAAGCGGTAGTGATCCCGACGGAGGAGCTGTTTCATATCAGTGGATACAAGTTGATGGACCAGATACGGCCTTACTATCCAATGAGAATACCTCAGAACTAACGGCAGAAATACTTGTTGAAGGTTCGTATGTATTCCGATTGACCGTAACGGATGATGAGGGTATCACTGCCTTTGATGAGGTAAGAGTCACCGCAGTGCAAGGAAACAATAGTCAAATTTGGCTTGAAGCCGAATGCGCAATTGTAGGTTCTGGCTGGAACATAGAGAACGATGGAGGGCAATCAGGCGGACAGTATCTGACCCCACCTACATCATTCCAATCGTCAGCCTCAAATGAACCTAGTTCTATGGTAAGCTTTGATTTTTCAGTCACGGCCGGTACGTATAAAATATTCGGACTCGTCAAAACACCGAGCGGTACTCAAGATAGTTTCTGGGTACGCGTCAACGGTGGACCGTGGGTTCGTTGGAACAGTATTCCACCAAGCAATAATTTTGTTTGGCACAGGATACATCTCAACGAGCAATTGAGTCAACCTCGTAATTTCGAATTTGTTGAAGGTGTCAATAGAATCGATATAGGTCACCGAGAAGGTGGGGTTGCGCTTGACAAGTTGTATGTTACCCAGACTGATGATATTCCGACCGATTTGGGAGGTTTGTCTACCAACTGTGGCAGTACAGCGAAATCTTTTGATTCAGAAACCTTTGTGAATACGTCAAGTAGTACGACTCAAAAGATGCCAGAAGGATATGATGCACCAGTTGCCAATGAGGTAAGTATGTATCCGAATGCAGCTGATGTAAGTACACAGATTACAATGTCGAATCCTGAGGCCGAAATAAACAAACTCTACGTTTATGATGTTTCCGGACGGTTGATACGAAGTTATGAAGGATTACAACTTAAAACCAGTGCCGATGCCTATGTACTGCAAGTCTCAAATCTCAATAATGGGATATATCTCTTGAGAATGGTGGCTAGTGATGGCAGTGTATTTGACGAAAAGTTAGTAGTTCGCCATTGAATTGATTTGTAGTATCATTCGAGAATTTTACGAATAAAAAGGGAGCAGTTACAACTGCTCCCTTTTTTTATTTCCACATCTTTTCTACTAATCTATTTCGTTATGTTCTTCATCGATACTTTAATCTTACCACTGAAATCCATTAGTAACTTATTGGCAGTGAGTGGATAGATATTTTTTATTAAATAATTAACACATTTAAAGCAATATTTCCAAACCCTTGAGTAATAATCTCGTAAGTAATAATAAGAACACCAGTTAAATTACCATCAAAACGCACTATTAACCATTAATAAAAACTAAGAACAATTATGAAAAGCAATACTTTTAAATCAATTTTTCTCTATGGAATGTTAGGGCTTTGCTTTGCATTCCTAGCATCCTGTGATGAAGAAGAAAATTTGAATACGGCAAAAACCTTGGCAACTTGCACAGACGGAATGATGAATGGTGATGAAATCGGTATTGATTGCGGTGGCGCTTGTGGGCCTTGTGAAGAGGGTATGGAGCTTGGTCGTCGTGCCGAGTTGTATGTATCCAACAATGCAAATGGCGATATTACAAAGTTTAGTATAACGGGCGATTCAGTGATTACATATACCACAGCATCTGATGAAGCTGAGGGTATTTATTTTGATATTGAACAAGATTTGGTGGTTCAAGCTTCACGTTCCGGACTTACCTTAGATGCTTATAAAGGCCTAAGCATGCTAACTGAAGATTCCGATGCTACTTCAGATTTTAGCGGCGCTGCCGATTTAGAGAGTCCACGTGAGATTGCTGTGAGCGGTGACACTTATGTGGTTTCCGATAACGGTTCCAATACATATTTTGTTTATACCAAGAGCGGTGACAGTTTTACCTTGACAAGCACGGTTGAAATTCCTTTTCCGGTTTGGGGTATCACCTTTAAGGGTAAAGATTTGTATGGCGTTGTAGACAACACTGGTGATTTGGCTGTTTTCAATAATTTCGAAGCCAATGCGAAAGATGGTGTTTTGATACCCTCTAAAAGAGTAACTATCGGAGGTATCGTGCGTACACATGGTTTAACGTACGATGGAACAGACGATGTAATGATAATGACGGATATAGGAGACGCTGCCAATGTAACAGACGACGGCGGTTTTCATGTAATAGCCGATTTTTCTAGAAAATTCGATGCACTGTCTGACGGTGAAGTGTTGCCTGCTAGCTTGCAGGTACGTGTTGCTGGACCTTCTACTAGTATGGGTAACCCAATCGATGTAGCGTATGATTCGGAGACTGATGCCGTGTATATCTCTGAAGTTGGAAATGGAAAAGTATTAGGTTTCACAGCAATCGGTGATGGTGGTGATTTAACCCCTACCTATACGAAGGACTTAATGTTGGCCTCCTCGATTTATTTTTCAAGTGAAGAAACGGATGGTAATATTGGAAACGAAAGTGTAGCACAGCGTACTTGGCTCTATGCTACTAACAATGCGAACGGTGATATTAATGTATATGATAGCCAAGCGGGACTGCAGAAATCTGTGACTTCTGAATCGAATGCCTCTGAAGGCATCTATTATTCTGCTCTAAACGATTTGGTGATACAAGCCTCTCGATCTAATCTTCGTCTTGAAAATTATAGTGGTTTTTCCGGAATTCCCAACGGCGCTGTAGCAAATCCTGATTTTGCTAGCTCTGCAGGCTTAGTAAGTCCTAGGGAAATTGCAGTATCGGGCAATCGAATCGTTGTTTCTGATAATGGGGAAAACAAGTTCTATATTTACTGTTTCGATGGTTTTTCATTCAAGTTAGTTAGTACGTTGGTAACGAATTGCAATCTTTGGGGCATAACCTTTAAAGGAAACGATCTACTTGCAGTAGTTGATAAATCTAGCGACTTGGCCATATATACCGATTTTATTGAAAACAACAAGACTGACGGTGTAGTTTCCCCTGATAAGCGAATTACGATTGAAGGTATCGTAAGAACCCATGGTATCGATTACAGTGAAGCAGCAGACGTATTGGTAATGACTGATATAGGAGATGCCGATGACGCCAACACGGATGGTGGGTTTCAGGTAATTCAGAATTTTAACGCTTTATTGGAAGCTACACCAAACGGTAGTTCCATTGCGCAATCTCAACAGATTAGGATTTCTGGACCATCGACACGCTTAGGAAATCCTATAGATGTGGCTTACGATCACAAGACACAAACTGTCTATATTGCAGAAGTCGGAAACGGAAAGATTCTAGGTTTTAGTGACGTTTTAAATTCCAACGGAAACATAGTACCGACGGTTCATACCGATCTTACGTCCGCCTCTTCAATTTATCTTTATAATAACTAAAAATAGTACCAGGTGACCATAAGGCCTGGAGCCTTTTGTAGGCTTCGGGCTTTTTTTGAGTTTTGAAACTTCAAAAGTTTAACATAAATGAAAATAGTTGAAAAATTAGTTTCATTTTATCGCTTCTGAATACTTAAAAAAGAACCATAAACAAAGTAGAAATTTATCAGGTCGGTTAAAATTAATCTAAGTGATTGCTCGTTAATGTCTTTGTGGTTTTTTATGAAAGGGAGAAAAGTTCTTTAGCCAAACTAAAAGTTCTTGTCGTTTATCGTTTTTTACGGTAATTAATCTAAAAATAGGATATTCTGGTTTATTCCTTATAAATTCAAAATTTTGGATTTCATTTTTGTGCACAAGTCCAAATTCTATTGACCTAAAATTAAATTATTGTTGCAGAATTTAAGCGAATTGCATTTATATGAAATTATATGAGTTTAAAGGATAACATGTACCGCATCAAAGTTTTTATTAAAGACAGGGATAAAAAACCGCCCTTTGTTATGGTTAGTGAATTTTTAAACCTCTGGGTATCGAAAGGAAACATTCCAATGCATTATTTTGGAAGATTTTTGTACCGAAAGCGCTACACTAATCCGAGCGATTTTATGGATATGAAGCAATATCGAGCTATCATATTTTCCAAAAGAAATAACGAAGAGGAATATGTGCATCTTTTGAGCAACAAATTCCTGTTTTCGCTACTCTGTGAAAAACACAGTTTGCCAACTCCTGCAGTGTTAAGCTACAATATGAGAGGCAATTTTTTTTATGCAAACAGCCTTAGTCGTATTACAAATTTAGATGAGTTAATTCGATTTTTTGAAAATGTTTTCAATACCACTTCAAACGAACGCCTCTTTATCAAATCCTTTTGTGGTTACGGAGGCACGGAAGTATTTCTATTACATCGTGAGAAATTAAAAGAGCAATTGAAAACCTTTGGTGATACACTCTTGACCAGCGCTTTTATACATCAAGAAAGTATAGAGCAACATGCGGAGATTAATAAAATTTACCCAAGCAGTGTCAATACCATACGTTTCGAAACCTATATCGATAATAGTGGTAAGACCAATATTTTGGGAACCTTTATCCGCTTTGGTGCCAATGGAAGAGTAGTTGACAATGTTAGTTCCGGTGGGTTTTATGTTCCAGTACATCCCGAGACCGGAACTTTACTGGCCACAGGCATACAATCAATGATATTCGGAGGGAATGAATTTGAAAAACACCCTGATACGAATTTTGAATTTGAGGGTTTTAAAATTCCCTTTTTTGATGAAGCCAAAGCTCTTTGTATAAAGTTAACCAAGTATGTTCCGAACAGGCTCGCCGGATGGGATATTGCCATAACACCGACCGGTCCGATTGTAATAGAAGGAAATCACACTCCGGGTATTACAGTGGGTGAAATAGGCTACGGTGGCTACGTGAAACACCCGTTATTCACTGAAATGATTTCTAAATCGTAATACTCCATGACAAGAAGTACAGAAAAATGGCGCAAGAGCTTTTTTTGGGTAATGGATACTCTGAAAGGAGGGCAGATAAAGTCGCATTACCGGGACATTCAATTTATCCTGGAAAAATATGGCACACCAGAGTCCGATGAAAGAAGGAAAGCTCATCTTAATAATCTTCTTGAACACGCCGTTAATAACACGGAATTTTACAAGGAATACAAAGAGTACGAAACCTTAAAGGATTTCCCGATTATAAATAAGTCGATTATTCGAGAACGTTTTAATACAATTCAATCTAAGGCATTCCGAAATAAAAAAATCCATAAAATGGCCACGAGCGGTTCTTCGGGCACCCCTTTCACCACGTTACAAAATACAAACAAAAAATTGAGGAATACGGCAGATACTATATATTTCAAACAAAAGGCAGGTTTTGAAATAGGATACCGTATGTATTATATCCGTAAATGGTTTAAAATGCATAGAAAAAATATGCTGACTACTAAGATGCGGAATATCGTTATGGTGAACGTTACCGAATTTACCGATGACTACCTCGCCAAACTGATAACTACTCTCAGAAACGATTCTTCAACTAAAGTTTTATTAAGCTATTCATCTGCCCTCCGTGATATATGTAAATATCTAGACCGCGTTGGTGCCGAACCTATTGATGCAAATATATCTTGTATTATTGCTATGGCGGAAGGACTTGGCACGTATACGAGGGAGGCGCTTAAAAAGCATTTCAATGCGCCTGTGCTGATGCGCTACTCCAATATGGAAAATGGAATTTTATCGCTTCAGTTAACCGATTCCGATACACATCTACAAATCAATTGGGCCAGTTATTTCATAGAACTGCTGCATCCTGATAAAGATATACCTGTAAAAGACGGTGAATTAGGTAGGGTAGTGGTTACCGATCTCTTTAATTATTGTATGCCTTTTATACGCTACGATACTGGCGACTTGGCGCGTATGGAACCCAATTCTACTTTTAACCCTGCACCGGCGTTTTCTGAAATTAATGGTCGTAAGATGGATACGATATATGATACTCAGGGCAACGTGCAATCCACCTTTATTATTTTTCATTTAGAGGAATATTCGGAAATCAAGCAATTTCAATTTATTCAAGAAGGTCAAAAACAATATAGGCTGAAACTAAATTTGGACGGTAGTTTTAATCACGAAGACAAAATCATCACATTATTCAAAAGTTACCTTGGTGATGATGCTGAAATACGAATCACGTATGAGAGTGAAATAGCCCAATTATCCTCTGGGAAAAGAAGGCTGATTATAAACGAATACTTGCCGGAAGAAATTGGTAAAGTCACCTTATCAAATTGAAGCCAATGCTCACTAAGAGCTTTAACCGTTACTACCTTAAGTAAAATTCTTCTTTCTTTCTTTCTTTCTTTTTAAGGTTGAAATTAAAACCTTTTCTAAATTTTTCCGTTTATACCTATACAGTTAGCTTACTATCTGATTTTTTACGAAAACTAAAACACGCCGATAAATGAATATTTTATTTACTTCTGCAGGTCGAAGAAATTACCTTCTAAATTATTTCAAGGAAATAATGGGTGATAAGGGGGTAATAATTGCTGTCGACAGTCAAGCTTCCGCACCAGCTCTTGCCGATGCTGATTTGTCCTTTACGGCTCCTTCGATTAGTGATACATCCTATATTGAAAAACTTAAGGAAATTATTGATGATTACCAGGTCGATGCCGTAATTCCGTTGAACGATCTTGAGTTACCACTATTGGCCAAACACAAAATATTTTTAGAATCGGGTGGAGCAAAAATTATAGTGGCAAATGAAAATATCATTTCCATATGTTCCGATAAATGGAAGACATTCCGATTTTTCCAAAAGTTGGGCATACCTACACCCCTAACATTTTTGTCCTTAGAAGATACCTTAAATGCGCTTTCGGCAAACATACTTCACTTTCCACTCATTCTCAAGCCGCGATGGGGTAGTGGTTCATTGAATGTCGAAATTGTTAATAATGAAAAAGAGTTAGGTTTAGCATACGAATGGTTGAAAACCAGATTGAAAACTAGTAGCCTGAATAATTTAAATCTGAGCAACAGTCATAATACTATCCTGATACAGGAAAAAATTGAAGGTCAAGAATATGGAATGGATATTCTCAACGATTTTCAGGGAAAACATTATGATTCATTCGTCAGAAAAAAGTTAAGCATGCGCAGCGGCGAAACCGATAGGGCGATTACTGTAAAGAATAAGGCCTTTTCACATATGGGACAAATACTTGCGGAAGCCACTAGGCATATCGGTATTATGGACTGTGATTTTTTCCTCGTAGGTGAAAAAATATACTTTCTTGAAATGAACCCGCGTTTTGGCGGTGGATATCCACTTTCACATGAGGGAGGTATTCACGTGCCGCATATTTATATTGAGTGGTTAAAGGGTGGTAATAACATAGATAGATTCAACAATTACGTTGGCGATAGAACATTTTCGAAGTGTAGTAGAATCGTTGAGGTTCCCAAACCAGTTTTTGACCAAAACTCGACAAAAGTCTCCTTTCAGCGAAATCTTTCTTTATAGTTACGATAACTATTTTTCTTTTAAAATTTGTCGTGCCTTTTAAATTAGAATGTTGAATATAATAATATGCATAACCTTCGACTTTTGGTATCGATATCTATCTTGATCTTCTGGCCATCCATTTCTATCATTGTAATTGGTAGTAAGTATGGGTAAGTCCGAAGTAATTTTATTTCTTACACTTTTAGTCTTGATGAATTTAAAAGTACTACGCATATAAAATCTTGATTACGAGTCTAGACCAGAATAGGCGAAAAGACCCAAACCATTTATGGTGTAGAAGCTAGGCACAGAAAGATACTAGGTTAAATGATTTTTTAAATTTTCACGAAAATATAGTACAGACTCCTCAGGCGGATCTGATTATCTCATATTTAATTGACCATTGTAATGAGTAGAAAAGAGTACCAGATAATCATCAGGCCCGCGGTCTCCTGTAGACGTTAGGTTTTTTGTTAGGTATTGAGTCGTAATTCTTTGAATATTGTATTACTAATGAAAACATTTCCTTGTATTTTAGCGGGCTTTTGTCAAGGTGTGTCTAGAAGAAAATTTAGCAATTTTTTAAAGGTATCTTGCGGTCTATAAATCTTGAATACCTTTCCCTTGTATATGAACAAGCTTGCCGAATACTTGCGAAATAAACTATTCTGGATGATTGATGCCCTAAAAGGCGGCCAGGTTAAGACCCATCGTAAGGATATAGCGAATATATTGGAAAATTTCGATAGCCCTGCATCCATAGATAGGAGAGATACGCTTTTGAAAAATCTTTTAATTCATGCCTCGGAGACAACCCCTTATTATCAGAAGTACGCAAATTCAAAAAAATTACAGGATTTTCCGGTAGTAAACAAAACAATTATTCGGGATAATTTCGAAGCGTTCCAATCTAGCCTGTACAAAGACAAACCACAATTTCAAATTTCTACAAGTGGTTCTTCCGGCACGCCTTTTAAGGCGTACTGGGATAAGAATAAAGTACTTCGAAACAGGGCAGATACCATATATTTTCAAGGAATTACCGGTTATGAAATAGGACAACGTTTATATTATATCCGTAAATGGTTGTCCAAATATAAAGGAAGTAAACTGACCATGGCAATGCGTAATATTGAAATGGTAAACGTTTCCGATTTTTCTGACGATTATTTAGCAAACTTGATAAAAACCCTTGAAACGGATTCCTCTACCAAGATGCTTTTGAGCTATTCGTCAGCGCTGCGAGATATTTGTAATTACCTTCAAAAAATAAAAGCTGGCCCCGTTAATTCCGATATTACCTCAATTATTGCGATGGCTGATGAATTGGGAGACGATACCAGAATAAAGCTTAATTACTATTTTAATGCACCGGTTCATTTACGCTATTCAAATCAAGAGAACGGTATATTATCCTTACAGCTATCCCAAGAAAACAATACTCTTCAAATCAATTGGGCCAGCTATTTTATCGAGGTTCTTCATTTGGATGAGGATATTCCTGTGGCCGAAGGGACGCTAGGTAGGGTAGTGGTCACTGATTTATTTAACTACGGTATGCCATTTATACGGTATGATACCGGTGATTTAGCCATACTAACGAGAGAGGGTGCGTATTTTAATACTTCCTCCGTTTTCAAATCTATCGAAGGTCGTAAGATGGATGTATTGCGGGATACCAAGGGAAATGTGATTTCCGGATTTAGTATTCATCATTTGGAAACCTATCCCGAAATCAAGCAATTCCAGTTTGTCCAACAAAGTAGCACTATGTATTGTATTAACCTCGTTGTAAGTCAGCCTGTTGGGAAGGAATTTGAAATTATCGAATATTTCAGAGACTTTTTGGGTTCTGATGCGGAAATTAAAATCGCATATGTCGACGAAATACCAAAACTTAATTCTGGTAAACGAAAGCTTATCGTCAATACCACGACTTAGGAAATAACTTTTTATATTCCCCCTAAAATGTATATATCATTCATAAAACCAGTATCGGATTTTTTGATATCCTTGTTGGCTGTATTAATTTTCTTGCCCATTTTCATAGTTATTTATCTTTTGTTACGATTCGGAAGTATCAGACAGCCTTTTTTCTATCAGCCAAGACCCGGTAAGGGAGAACATATTTTCAACATCGTAAAATTTAAGACAATGACCGACGAAACGGACGATAAGGGCGAACTTTTGCCTGATGATAAGCGGCTTACTCGTATTGGGTCAATTTTGCGTAAAACCTCGTTAGACGAGATACCGCAGCTGCTCAATGTTTTGAAAGGCGATATGAGCTTGGTCGGACCAAGACCTTTACGAGTACGTTATTTACCGTTTTATACTGAAAGGGAAAAATTAAGGCATAGTATTAGACCGGGTGTAACAGGTCTTGCACAAGTTTCAGGGAGAAATGCTTTGTCTTGGGACAAAAGACTTGAAATTGACGCTTGGTACGCTGAGCATATTGGTTTCTTTCTCGATTGTAAAATTCTATTGAAAACGGTAGTCAAAATTTTTAAATCCTCAGAAACAGAATTTTCCGAGGGTCCGGACAGTCTTGATGAATACAGACGTTAAACCCTTGATATTTATTTTGACCTTGATAAGTTATAGGAATAAAAGAAGGTTTTAAAAGGCACCAATTGCAATAGAATATAGTGTAGTTTAACCCACTATGTACTAGAATTTAAAATGGAGATATCTTTCGATAATTTTTTACTTACAGGTCTACAAAAAAGCCTATGATTGTAAAATTGGTAATATTTATAAATCCATTTTCTTTATTGAAATTTTATCCAAACGAAAAATAAATACATGAATTTATTATTTACATGTGCTGGAAGAAGGAACTACTTGATTCGCTACTTCAAGGAGATTATCGGAGGTAACGGAAAAGTTATAGCTGTAGACAGTGAAGTTACGGCACCTGCATTGGCCGAGGCTGATATGGCGATGACGGTGCCTTCTGTTTTTGCCACAAATTATGTTGAAACGCTTACCGAAATCATTAGGGATCATAAGATAGATTTAGTTATACCACTAAATGATCTCGAATTACCGATTATTTCCAAAAACCGAAATAAATTGGAGGCTTTTGGAGCGAAGGTCGTCGTTTCCGATCCTGATTTGATAGACCTCTGTGCCGACAAATGGAAGACCTTTAAATATTTAGAGCGTCTTAAAATCCCTACCGTAAAGACTTATAAAAAATTGGAAGATGCGCTAGTTGCTTTATCGGATCAAAGCCTGAATTTTCCTATTATCCTAAAACCTAGATGGGGTTTTGGCTCTGTAGGTATAGAAATAGTATCATCAGAGACTGAATTACGTTTGGCGTATCAATTGCTATCAATTAAAATAAATAAAACATTGATGTCGAGCACTGGAGTGAACTCTTCGAAAAACCCGATAATTATACAAGAGAAAATCAATGGAGAGGAATATGGTGTAGATATAATTAACGATTTCAACTCCCAATTTTATGGGGCATTCGCAAGAAAGAAGCTAGCCATGCGATCAGGGGAAACTGATAAGGCTGTTAGTGTCATAGATAATCGACTTACCGACATGGCGGAAAAAATTGGGAAAGCAACAGGTCATATTGGTGTTATGGACTGTGATTTTTTTATAAAGGATGGTGAAATCCAGCTATTGGAGATGAATCCAAGATTTGGTGGGGGTTATCCTTTTTCACATATTGCCGGTATTAATGTTCCAGGAATTTATGTAGAGTGGATGAAAGGTAATCGGAACGTGGAAAAGTACAATGGCTACGAAGCTAATGTACTATCATCGAAATATGACTGGATTATGAAAATTAAAAATGGTAATTCTGAAGTTGATTAAATAAATAATCAACCTACTGACAATCCAGAAATAACTATAGTTTAGATTTTAAGGCCGGGTATTCCGGGATTAAATGTACTATTTTTTGGATTTAGTTCTTTTTGATGCATCCACATTTATTCCTCCATTGAATGATACACGTTCTGAACGTCACCATAATACTATTAAACAACTTATATATAGTAGTTTTTTTTTAAAAAATTTCAATTAGTTCGTTATTTGTTCGATTTTGGTGCATAAATCTTTTGACTTAGACTTTTTGTAAAGTGCTTCGAAACAGCTGATTTGAGTTAAAATTAATCATAAATTATGGAGCAAAGATTCATGAGCCTCCCTATTCGAGTTCGGCAGGCGATTCCTCGATGCTGACAGCTGCCTGTCGCACCTCGCGGAACCGAAATGGGAGGGCTTCACCTGCCGTAAGTGCAAGGGGGCAGGCCCTACGCCAAGCAGTGTACTTCCTGCTGTTGTTTATACTTTGGGGGCATTACACTTTGGGAGCAAAGGAACAAAAAGTTTCACTTTTTAATATTCCCCGGTTTTGAAAATCCCGATCGTTTGAAGATCTATTTTATAGACGGCGATATAGTTGCCCGATTCGGCACGATACGGGTACACCAGAGCGGTATGCCCTTTGATATTTCCTGTTTCTGGAATCTCTGGGAACTACTTGGCCGATTTGGGAAGCCTACCTTGGGTGGTCGAAAGGGCCAAGGTCGTACAGTGGTTGCAAAAGATTTTGGAGAAGTTACCCGATAAAAAACACGGGGAGCTCCATACATATTATAAACGTATGTGCAGGGAAAGACAGAACCTGTTCCTTTCTTTACGTCCCCCGGGGGTCCTGCCTGACAACAACGGGTCCGAGTGTGCCATACGCAACGTGAACCCAGGCTCTGTTGGTTGTGATTGTGATTCAGAAAATGATGCTAATATTTGTGTTCAAGACGAAAAGGGAAGCAATGTTGCTTTAATTTGTTCAGACAAGAAATGGATTGTTGTAGATGATGGTCCTTGTAATCATGGGAATAGTTAATAATTTCATTAACTGAATTCTTATTAAATAAAGATTGTGATATCAGTGTATCCCACCGAGCAAGTACATCTTCCCCAACTGTGGCCACCGGCATATCTTTGTAGCATACACATATAGGCTATGACAAAAAATGGCAATGCATCGCGAATGCAAAAATTGGTGGAGGAATTCGGGCATTCGGGTCTGAGCCAAAGAGAATTCGCGGCGGCGCACGGAATTACCGAGAGCAAGATGCACTACTGGATTTCCAAATTGGCACGGGCCGGACGATCGGGCCTACCACCGGCCGCCCCAAAGAAGGACTTTGTCGCCATCTCGGTAACACGGGAACTTGAAGACCGCAACATCACGATCTGCCTGAAGAGCGGCATCGAGATCGAGATCCCGGTATAGATGTTCGCACTGACCACCTCCCTGCGCCTGGGATACGCCCAACCGGTCCTGCTTATCGACGGCATCGCCATTACCAATATCTCCCGAAAAAAACGTTACGAAAAAGTGTGACCCCGGGTTGTTTTTTTGTCCTGTTACCAGTATTTTTATGGTAGCGATGACCTATCAAGAGCTACTTGTCGAGAACCGGGAACTCCAAAAAAAGGAGCAGGTCTCGACGGCCAGGATATCTTCCCTGGAGCACCAACTGGCACAGCTATACAAACTTATCGGCGGCTTCAAGTCCGAGAGTTTTATTACCGGGACGGCCGCAGATCAATTATCGCTGTTCTCGGAAGAGGCGGTCGAAGAGGCCGAAGCGCTTCCACAGGAGACCATTACCTATACCAGGGACAGGAAAAAGCACCGGGGGCGCAACGCGCTACCGGAACATCTGCCGGTCAGGGAGGTGGTCATCGAACCGGAGGGGATACCACCGGGCTCAAGAAAATCGGGGAAGAGATCAGCGAGACCCTGGAATACACCCCTGTAAGCCCTGTAAAGAGAAGGACCATCCGTCCAAAATACGCCAAGGCGGACGGCGACGGCGTCCTGATCGCACCGCCCCCGACGCGCCCGATCGACAAGGCGATCGTCGAGGCCTGCCTGCTGGCGCATATCCTAACGGCCAAATATATCGACCATCTCCCGTTCTACCGCCAGATCCGGATGTTCAAAAGGGATTTTGGATGGGAGCCCGCCCAAAGTACCATGGGCGATTGGATGGCAGGTTGCTGCCAACTATTGGAACCGCTCTACAATGCCCTGAAACAGAAAATACTCGCTTCGGATTACATACAGGCCGATGAATCGCCGATAAAAGTACTCGATTCCGATAAAAAGGGCAGTACGCACCAAGGGTACCAATGGGTCTATCACGATCCCGTTCAAAAACTTGTGCTCTTCAATTACCGGAAGGGGCGCGGGCGGAACGGCCCCAAGGAACTGCTTGCGGTTTATCATGGGTACCTGCAATGCGATGGCTATACGGTATACGACAAAATAGGGGCCGACCCCAAGATAACCCTTGCCGGATGTCTGGTACATGCCAGGCGCAAGTTCCATGACGCGCAGGACAGTGATAAAAAACGGGCACAAACGGCCTTGGCCCTTTTCAGGAAAATATATTTGGAGGAAAGGGACGTCAAAGAAGAGGCCCCGGACGATTTTGGAAAAATAAAGCCGTTAAGGGACGAGAAGATCAGGCCGTTATTGGCACAGATCAAAAAGTGGATCGGGACCGAACAGTTCAAGGTACTGCCCAAAAGCCTGATCGGCAAGGCGATGGCCTACTTCATCAACCAATACCCGAAGCTCGATGCCATTTTTGGCGATGGGCGTATCGAACTCGACAACGACCTAATCGAGAACGCCATCCGGCCCATGGCCATCGGCCGGAAGAACTACCTCTTCTGTGGATCGCACGGTGCGGCGCAGAACGCCGCCATGCTATATTCGTTTTTCGGTAGCTGTAAAATGCAGGACATCAACCCCAGGGAATGGCTCGATGAACTCCTGCCCGGATATCAAACCAAAGTGTAGTTGCTCGGATGCTTACTTATCAGTAGTACTAAACTTGAATAAAAGAAGTTAATGCCATTTCACTGCTTATACTGAGAAATTCCCATTAGTAGTTCGTAAAATTTTTTTACCGCTTTCTTTTCATAAGCTTCTTTGAGAGAAATAATCATTATATTTCGCTTCATGGTTTTCCCTTCAATAGGTATACCTACTACTTGGAAGTCATTTACGCTCGTGTCACTCAAAATAGTATGCCAATGACCTGTCTTTACAATTTCAAATAAAGTTGGAATGTCATTTATTTCCATACAAATATTGGGCTTCAGGTCTTTTTGATTGAATGAATCGACAAAAAATTGAATTGTACTATAACCACTAAAAGGTAAAGCCAATGGAAGTTGCGCAACTTCTTCAAGAAAGATACTTTTTTTGTTCACCAGCGTTGATTTTTTAGATGTTACCAATACCATATTTGAGCTTAGAAGTTTTTGGTATTTCAGATGAGAATATTTAGGGCCTTCGTGAAATGTTAAAACAAAATCAAACAGATGTGAATTAAGTTTTTCGAGCAAATCTTTCGTGGTACCAAAGACCACCTGGATTTTAATATTGGGGTATTGCACTGCAAATTCAGTCAAAGCCTTGGCAAAGATGATTCGCATGGAGTACACTACACCTATGATAAGTTTTCCAGTTGTTAGATTGTTCAAATCCTTTAATAGTAACAATCCCTCGTTCGCTTTTTTCAAACTCTCCAAAGCATATTCACTGAACATATTGCCTGCCTCTGTGAGGAGTATTCGTTTGCCAATTCGATTGAACAATGGCACATTTAATTCAATTTCAAGCTGTTTGATTTGCTGCGATAATGTGCTCTGGCTAATATTCAAAAATTTCGCAGCTTTGGTGAAATTTGATAATTCCTTTGCCTTAAGAAAGTATTTAAGCTGTCTTAGTTCCATAGTTCTAAATCGGTTTTATCGATTGTTTTCATCTAAAAATAACGTTTTGCAAATATAGAGTTTATCCTGATATTTGATTTTCCTTCTTAAAATGAGAATGTTACATATATCTACAAAAAAATAAAATATGAAAATTAAACTTATAGTATCATTATTACTTTTGACCATATGTTATACTGGTTTAAGTCAAGACAACTCATCTCCAATAATTAAAAATCGCAGTTCGGCAGTTGCAGAAAAAAGCTTAATTAAAGTGTCCATTATGTACCCATTTTCAGAAAATACAGAATTTGATATGGAATATTATGAAACCAAACATATGCCTATGGTTGCAGGATATCTTGATTCAAATTTGGTAAAATATACTATTGAAAAAGGACTTGCTAGTGGTATTCCTAATACACCATTGCCATTTATCGCTATTGGTTCTTTTTATGTAAAAAACCTAAGTGAATACCAGGCATCTATTGGCCCAAATATCGATACTATAAGATCTGACTTCTCCAATTATACCGATATACGTCCAATAATTTTGGTTAGTGAGGTTGTTAGGTGATTGTACAATTTCATCAATAGTATCATTCTTAATTTTCTATTGATAAAGATATTGTCCACATAATAATTAAGAGAAGTGTGTATTATTTGGAAAGGCGATAAAACCTCATGAAATAGTTATAATTTAAGATAAAATGATAAACTTCTTCTATTTTTAAACTATTAGCTGTCAAATATGAAGAGAACAAGAAGAAAACCTGCCTGCCGGCAGGCAGGTTCAGTGCATCGTTCAAGGCCAAGGTGGCATTGAAGCGGTAAAAGAGCTGAGCAGCCTTCAAGAGCTTGCCGCGAAATTCGAGCTCCACCCGAACCAGATATCAAGTTGGAAAAGGAAGTTTCTGGACAATGCCGACCTGGCGTTCAAATCGAAATCCGAAAAGGAAGATCCCGCTTCGGAAACCCAACCGCTCTATAACAAGATCGGCCAGCTTCAAGTAGAGAACGATTTTTTAAAGAAAGCCTTGGGCAAATGAGCACTACCGAGAGAAGAAAGAAGGTGGTAAATGCCATTCAAGGCCAGGTCTTATACAGCAGTACAAACTTCTTAAGATCCACCGTTCCGGCCTATATTACAGGCCCAGAAACGAGAGCCCGTACAATCTAAGGCTGATGAGGGAGATCGACGCCCATTTTTTGGAACACCCGTACTACTGCGTGGAGCGGATGACGGACTACCTGAACCTCGACCTGGGCCATCGGGTCAACGTAAAAAGGATACGCAGGCTATATAAGCTTATGGGGCTTCAAACTGTTTACAGAAAGCCCAGGACCACTATCAAGGATCCCGAGAGCTATAAATATCCTTATCTTTTGAAGGGGCTGGAAATCGAACGTCCCGGTCAGGTCTGGCAGACCGATATCACCTATATCCCCATGCTCAGGGGGTTAATGTACATGAACGCGATAATAGATGTTTATAGTAGAAAGATACTGAACTGGCGCATCTCGAACTCAATGGACAAACAGTGGTGCATCGAACTATTGGAGGACACCATCGCCGAACATGGCGCACCGGAAATACACAACTCCGACCAGGGGTCCCAATATAGGAGCACCCAATACATAGAAGTGCTAAAAGGCCATGGGATCCAAATATCGATGGACGGCAAGGGAAGGGCACTGGACAACATCTATATCGAACGTTTCTGGAAGTCCATCAAATACGAAAAGGTATTCGCTATTTATAATAAATTACAAAAAAACACGTCTTCTCCTTAAGATTATACTTAAATACATGCAAATTTCAAAAACTTTCTATTAGGAAATATTTTTAATCGAATTACAATGACACTCGGTATGGTTTAGTGTGAAATAAAGTATTTCTTTAAGAGTTACCAAGCCTATATATGGTAGCGGTAATTGAATATCATCCATTTGGGAATCATCTAATTTTTTTGAAACGGAAAGTAGTATACTTGACTGCTCCTTGAAAATTTTAATTATGCTGTTCTTATCAGCCAACCTAGCAATCTGAAATTTCTCTCGTAAGAGTTCAATTTGACTACCGGTTAATTGATAAAAATCATTTATTTTATTTTGCTCACTAGTATAGTGAAGACGAGGGTAATTTAGGCTCTCACTTTCAGTCTTTGGCACAAACGGCGGAAATGCTTTCCACTTCCCATTAGATACCGCTTTTTCATAATCTTTTAAAAACATTATCAGGCTCCTCGATTCTCTATTGGAATGACCCCACCTTTCTGTTATAAGTGGCAGTTGGGAAAGCGAATTATTAATCGGTACGATCGATAAGGAAAGATGTTGAATTTCTTCGGCTATTGACCATTTTTCTAATTTTTCTTTACGGAAAAAAAAATCATTTTCCACGTTGCCTAGTATGGTTAACACTTCGGAAAATACTCCGTCCAATTTTTCAAATAATTCTTTGCTTTCCATTATATTTTGTTTTAACCAAAATTAGAAATGGAGCCAACCTTTATTATTGACCTATGTTAAGTTCATTCTTCCTAAATAGTTTTTTTCGCAATCTACTTAAACTTTCCGGCTCAATGCCCAAATAGGATGCTATATGATAAAGAGGTATTTTTTCAAGCACGACCGGTCTATTTCTTAAGAGGTTTAAATACCGCTCCTCCGCATTATAGAATAAAAACCCTTCTGTTCTATGTTCGGCTAAAATGAAAACTTTTTCAGCAACGATTCTACCAAATCTTTGCCAGTAAGGCGAGTTTGAGTAAGCATTTTGAAGTGATTTATTTGATATGGTTATAAGCTCGCAGTCTGAAATAGCTTGAATGTAATATTTACTTTTAGATTGATGTAGAAAACTTTGATATGATGCAACAAAATTGTTTTCGAAGAAGAATTCAACATTAATTTCCTTTCCTTCTTGAGTTATGTAGAACATTCTCAATTCGCCTTTTTCAATAAAGGCCATTTCTTTGCATATCTGTCCCTGTTTTAAAAAATACTCTTTTGCAGGTATTTTTAAAGGTATTTTACTATTACTAAAATATAGGTCACAATCCTCAACCGGGATTTGCAATATTTTCTCAATTTTAGCTTTTAGCTTTGGTATCATTTTAAAAGAAGTTCAATTTGGAAATAAAAACTGGTTTTCAGGAAATTGAAAATGATCATTTCTAATTTAAAATTAATATACCACTAAACAACAGACTTATGAGCTTTTCTAAATTCTGATGGGCTAATGCCTTTTTGAGTCTTAAAAAATTTGTTGAAATGACTATCATCATTAAATCTAAACTCACTAGAAATTTCAGATAATCTCATCTGACTATTTATTAACCTATTTTCAATTAACTTAATTTTGTAATTGGTTGTATAATGTTGCAAGGTTTCCCTTGTATGTTTTTTAAAATATCTCCCTAAATAATTTGTAGAAATATTAAAGTGATTACCGATTTTTTCTGAACTAATATTTTCTGGATAAAATATATTTTTGTGGATATATTGAATTATACCGATTATTTTTTCATCAGTACTATCAGTTAAAATTTCAGGTAGATTCTGAGCTATATTTCTAGCAACAATTATAATCAATGTGTTAACCAATTGTTCAATCAATTCTCTGGCATATAAGTCATTGTTTACAAATTCGCCAACTATAGCATCAATAATCGATTTGACTAAACTTCTATCCTCTTGATACTTCAATATGCAACCAGAGAGGTGATTCGCATTACATAGTATTTGCTCTAACCTTTGTATATTACTTACCCCAATGGGCTTAGATTCTATATAAATATTATTGAATCGTAAAAAGAAAAACTGTGTTGTGGTATAAATATTAAATGAATGGCAACTAGCTGGAGATATTAAGAATAAATCACCTTGGCTATAATTAAATGTATTTTTATTAATAGAATGGCTTCCCGTGCCCGAGAGAATATAAACAAACTCAAAAAATGTATGCTCATGTTCACTTTTTGGGCACTCATCCAAGGTCTTCACCACAATTGAAAATGGCTCGAACAAACTCTCTTTTTCCATAACATAAATATACAATAGAAAAGCAAAAATATACCAGTTATTATGTTGATAATAGGTATATTTTTACTAATTACAAACTAAAATATATTTTTAAAAGAACAGTATTTTTTTTAAAATGATAATAAACGTTCAACTATAAAATTAAAGCCACTTATGAAAACTCTCTTGACTATTCTATTTATTAATTGTTTCGCTTTATCAATGTTTAGCCAAACCTACATTGATAATATTACGATAGTGGATGTGCAAAATAACAAATTAGTGCCGAACCAAACTGTTGTTCTAGAGGATGATATTATTGCTGATATTCAATCTAAAGGAAGTATAAAAATTCCTTTTGGAGGAACTGTAGTCGATGGTACCGGTAAATATTTGATCCCGGGCCTTACGGATTCACATGTTCATTTTTTCCAAAGTGGTGGTCTATATACCAGACCGGATGTATTGGATTTCCGTAACATTCATTCCTATGAAAAAGAAACAGATTGGGTCAAAGAAAATATGGAAGATTTTCTATTACGTTATATGCAAATGGGCATTACATCCGTAGTAGACGTTGGGTCTACATACAATTTTCTTAAAATGAGAGATACATTTGCCTCTAAAAATATTTTCCCCAATATATATATGACAGGACCACTATTGACCCCTTATGTGCCCGAGGCATATAAAAACTTAGGAAATGACATGCCCTTTAAACTGGTTCAGAGTATAGAGGATGCAAATAAAATGGTACGGGAGCAATTGCCTTTTCGGCCAGACTTTATAAAGATTTGGTATTTGGTAGACCCAGACAATGTAGAAGATAGTGCAAGAAACTACCAGCCTATTGTTAAGGCAATTATTGAAGAGGCCCATAGAAATAATTTAAAAGTAGCCGTACATGCCATTGAGAGAATCGTAGCCCAACTCGCAGTTGAAAGTGGTGCTGATTATTTGGTGCATGGCGTAGAAGATGAAGTAGCTTCTGACGAATTTATAAATTTACTTAAGGCAAAAGACATAATACTCAGTCCAACATTAGTGGTGGTTGAAGGGTACAATGATACATTCTTACGAGCGAACAATTTTTCCTACCATGATCTGACAAATTCGAATCCAACCGCTATTGGATCTTTGAGTGACTTAAAACACATTAAAGACACGATATATGTAAATGAGATTAAACAATGGGTTAATACTCCATCTAGTATTGCTCGAGAAGCTCGTTTCGATTCACTTCGAACGATAAACCTTAAAAGGATGTCAGATGCCGGAGTTGATATTGTTGCAGGAACGGATGCCGGAAATCCTGGTACCCAACATGCATCTTCCTTTTTAAACGAACTTAAGGCCATGAAAAAGAGCGGTCTTACCAACTGGCAAATTCTAAAATCCGCCACTATTAATTCCGCTAAATTATTTGATAATCAAAATTCCTTAGGTAGTGTATCCATCGGAAAAAAAGCCGACTTGGTGCTTTTGAACGGTAATCCCATCGAGAATCTAGAACATCTTACCAATATAAGTTCAGTTTTCCACAACGGTACTTTTATAGACCCTAAAATCTTAATAAAAGAAACTCCATTAAATCTGGTCAAACGACAATTGAATGCCTATAATGCCAGAAACTTAGAGGCTTTTTTAGAACCTTATGCAAACGATGTAGAATTGTATATTTTTCCTGATAAATTGGTTTCAAAGGGTAAAGAAAAAATGAGGAAAGACTACTTGGATGATTTTAAAAATCAGTCTGTACATTGTGAGGTTAAAGAAAGGATAGTTCAAGGAAACGTAATCATAGACAAAGAAAGTGTATTTGGTGTCGAGGATAAAACATTAGAGTCTACTGCTATTTATCATATAGAGAATGATAAAATTAAAAAGGTATATTTTATTTTGAATGACTGATTATTAATTTGTTGAAAATATTAAATTGAAATAAAAATGTACCGAGAACTTATGAACACGGTTGCTTTTCAATGCTAACTACTTTAGAATTAGTTTCACTCGAACTGACGAAATATATAAATAGAAATATGAATTTCAAATCAATTATAGCAGCAGTGGCTGTAACAACATTATTTGCTAGTAACACCGCGAATTTACAAGTAAACACGATAGATTCTGTAGCAACGCCAAAAGTGCAACATTTCAATTTTGACGAGATGGAATCAGAAACTATCGGAAAAGGGATCAAACGCAAGTGGTTTCACGGTGAAAAAGGACAAATGACTATTTTCAATTTAGAGAAAGATGCACATATTCCTTGGCATAAACACCCAAACGAACAGATCACCTACATTATGTCTGGTAAAGTGAAAATCAAGACTATTATTGATGGTAAAGAAACATTTGTAGAAGTTGGAGCAGGAGAAGTGATTGTGTTTCCAGAGAATGTACCACATGAATTTTGGGCTTTAGAAGAAACGGTAGATTTAGATGTGCACGTGCCTGTGCGTGAAGATTGGTTATCTAAAGAATTGCCAGATTATTTAAAGAAGAGTAAAAAGTAATCAAAATAAAAAAAGCATATTGTAAGCTTCCCCAAAAACCGAACTGTTTAAAAGTAGAATAATAATCTTAATTTTAGACAGTATGAGGAAGAGCAAATTTTCACCGACGCAGATCGCCAAGATCCTGAAGGAGTTCGACAACGGCAAGAGTGTCGACCAGAT
>DRGL01000083.1 GCA_011050085.1 Pricia antarctica
AAATTCTTGTCGACATGACGAATCCGCATCGAGCGATAAATTTCGGTACCGTTGTCTATGGAGGCAATCTAGTGGTATTCGGAGGTTCGAAAAAGGTAGTTTCCAACGGACGAAAAGTCTACACGAACAAAGTCCACATCTACAGTTTCTCCTCGGGGCTATGGTATGAGCTCAAAAGTTTGTCAAAAGAATATGAGACCAATGGGGTATTGGTGAACAACACCATATACGTTATTGGGGGATTCGATGACAGGCCGTTAAAGGAAGTCCGTACATATAATATCGATACTGGCGAAAACGGCGAAGAGGCCGAACTCTTTGAAGAAATGTCAAGGCCCGGCTTAGTTTGCTGGCGTGGAATCATTTATATTTTTGACAACGGTAAGTTGTTGACCTATGATACGGATATGAAGGTTTTGAAAGAGTACTTGATCGATTTTTATGTTGAAAACGCCAATCTCACAATTAGTAAGGGGTCTCTGTATATTATTGGTGGTTTCAAGAGCAAACAATTTTCAAAACGACCATCCCAAAAAATGATAAGGGTCAACTTGAACGTGCTGGACAGGACTAGGATTAATCGTATCAAGTCATTTTGAAAAATATTTAAAAAAATGATGGTTGAAAATTACCTTATTCAGGATATTGTAATCCCGCAATAAATTTCAAATAAACGAAAGTTCGAATTTAACCAAACGCACTCCACCTTGACAAAGAGCGATTTGAAATGTCATCACCGTTATTGTAGGATTGAAATTAAATGCGTAAATTTACGTTATCAAGAAAGTACTTTTACTTAAAATACCTTGCTATGACCATGACCGCACTTATGGATAATATTCCGGTAACCGCAAATCCCGCGTGGGTGATAGGATATCTTAACGACGGCGGGTTCGACACGCAACATGTGAACGCCCTCAAAAAAATTTCAGGGGCAAACAATAACGTCCTTTCCGAAATACTTGGGGTCACGCCCAAGACGTTCAACTCATATTCCAAGGATATTTCGAAACTGAAGATAGATACTAAAGAGCACATTATCCTGTTGCTGTCCTTGATGAAGAAAGGGAGCGAAGTTTTCAATGATCAGGAAGAATTCAACGAATGGCTCAATTCGCCCAACGTTTTTTTGGACAATAAGCGACCAATGGAATTTCTTAACACCATAAGCGGCATCAAATTCATAGACAGCAGGTTGGTAGCGATGGAATATGGCGACAATGTCTGATGAAGGTCTACAGGATAACCACGGCCAAGTATGCAAAGGAACTGATTGCCTCGGGCGCTCCCAATAGATGGAACGAGGAAAACCAGTACGTAGTCTATGCGGCCGAATCCAGGGCATTGGCGGTCCTTGAAATGGTAGCGCACAGGTCCGCCAAAATGCGGAAGGACGACTTTAAGATCCTAACGATCCACCTACCGGAAGCAAAGAAGTTTATGGAGGAAATCCCTGAACATGGACTGCCCCCTAACTGGAGGACGGTCAAGGCCTACGACCAATTGCAAAGGTTAGGTTCTCAGTGGTACCGTACCAAAAGCAAACTTGCCCTCAGGATACCCTCCGTTCTTGTTGATGGCGAATACAACTACATGGTCAACACGGTCCATCCCGATTTCACTGAACATGTAAGGTTGGAATCCAGCGAGGATTTTCGTTGGGATCCGAGACTACTTTGACATAGCAGTTCGATGACCCTCTACTGAATGTGGATCTGAAAATAGTTTCAATTTTACAAAGTGTGGATTAGAGGGTCGAAGGACAATCCTGACTAAGGGTTTGTCCGATGTGTAGAATGTAATGGTATTATCAAAACCTACGGTAAACATTAAAAATAAAAGCCCTTTCCGAGAGCCCCTTAAATCTCATCGTTTACACTATTGGCAATAGTGTAAGCCAAAACAACACTTTCTGTTGATAAAAACTAAGAAACAATACCCCATAGTACGGATTTAGTTGACAAAATCCATTAAATTCGTCTCATATGGCCGAGATGAGGATTTTTGACGGGGAGGGGAACAGGCTCTACTGTACCCGGGAGGAGATCGCGCTCTTCCTCAAAAAAGCAAGGGAAAAGGACTCCGATCTGAGGACTTTCGCCGAGACCCTGGTCTATACCGGGTGCAGGATATCGGAGGGGCTGAGCCTTACCCCAAAAGGCGTGCAAAGGGAAAGTTGCCAGATCACCTTCAACAGTCTTAAGAAGAGAAGGGGAGACCTATATCGCACCGTGCCGGTACCTGAAACGTTTATCGATACGCTTACGGTCGCCCATAAAATAGTCGAACGACAGAAGACAAAGGCTAAAGCGGAATTGCACATATGGACCTGGAGCCGTCAGTATGCGTTCAAACTGATCAAAGAACTGATGGTCGATGCCGGTATTCCGGAAGGCAAGCACCGGTCGCCCAAAGGGCTGAGACATGCATTTGGGGTCAATGCGGTAGTAAAGGGCGTTCAGCTCAATATGATAATGAAATGGATGGGACATGCGGATATTTCCACAACGGCAATTTATGCAGATGCAATCGGGAAAGAAGAAGCTGAAATCGCCAAAAAAATGTGGGATTAAAACCTATTTAATATTAAATCAGATTACTCGATGAGCGATAATTACGAAATAATACCTGCTGGAGAACCTATAAGCAAAAGCGGGATTCAAACTTTACTTGACGGCATCAGACCCGTTTGGAAAGGTAGAAATTTAATTACGAGGGTCGAACGACTTTTGCCGATTGATCCAAGTAGCGCATGCCAAAGGTTGTTCAATGCGGCAATCCATGATCTAAAAGAAAAAATTTTAGTGGTTGGAATTGATGTAGCCAACGATACTGCTATAAAATATAGGTTACCTCCTATTAAAAGAGAAGAGGATATTTTAGAATACAATGTTTCAAAGACAATCGATTTGACTTATCGAATGGGAATTTTAAAACGGCCGGAATGGAGAAGAATTCATAGGTGTTATGAGATAAGAAGAGATCTTGAACATGAGGACGATGAATATGAGGCTGTATTAGAAGATTGTTTTTATATTTTCAAAACTTCTATAGATGTAGTTCTATCCAAAGACCCGATAGAGTTATTAAAGGTCACAGATGCGAGAGAACTTGTAGAAAGTGATACACACATATCAGTGAGCGAAGAATTCTTAACCGACTATACCAGCGCACCCAAGGGGCGAAAGAAAGAAATAACAGAGCTATTGATATCATTTGCCTCTGATAATTCTAGACCCGACATTGTTAGAGAAAACAGTATTGAGCTTTTAAGACATGTTCAATCATTGACTGAAAAAATAGTTACAATAGAAATTGCAGCCATTTTAGAAAGCAGATTAGATAGATTAGGGATTGATATCAAAACCGCCAAAATAAGTCATGCTTGCGGGGCCTTGGGGTACTTCAAAAAGGTTAGGCTTAAAGACTTCTTTGGAAAATTGAAAAACGATTTAAAGGCTTCTGGTAACGATTGGAGCGAACAGAAAAAAGTTTGTATCAAAATCGAAGATATCGGTGGTTTGATATTTTGTCCAATAGAACATTATGAGGATATCATAAGAGAATTAGCAATAATGTACATTGGCGAAAGGAGTTACGGTCGTTGGAGCGAAAGTAGACCAGTATTCTTCAGTAATGGAGCGGTGCCGATTATAGCTAGAATAATGGAGAACGAAGGAATTAAAGCTAATGAAGTTCTTGAAAAATTAAGAACTAAAAAACCGATTTCCATAAAAGCGACGGACAAATATCTTTTAAGAAGGTTTGAAAAGTTGCTTGATTACAGCAACGAAATAGTAGAATAATAGCACTAGAAGGATAACAGGCGTTATGTCGAATTAATATGGAGAATTTGTCATTCTCAACCGGACAGCACTAAACATACACTAAAAAATAAGATATAGTTCGGATTAATAAATATACATACAATAATTTCGATTGTAAATCGACTTACTTAAAGGTATAGAATGAATGCAGATGCTCAGATTAATCCAGAAGATTTAGAAGTATTTCCAAATTTAGGCGATTATAAAAAAGAACTGAAGACTCTCGACAATTACGATTTTACAGGAAAATCTGAATCGGAGATTTATAATATTTTTTATGATTATGCAAAACTTTTCCCGAGTAGAATTAGTTGGTTTAAACCCGAAAACTTTAATTCTCATAGGTTCTATCGTGTAAGACTAAATATTAATTTAAAAGATGAAGACATAACTCTTGCCCAAACATACTCATACCCGCCTCCAAAATTTTGCTTTGAAAATGGACGTGCCAATAAAAAGGGAAGGAGTGTTTTTTACTGTTCTAACCAACCTTATGCCGCCATCTTAGAGTGTAAACCAAAAGTCGGAGATGCTGGATTTTTGAGTGTTTGGAAAGGAGTTGCCAAAAGAAACATTAAAATAGGTAATTTACTATCTCCTGATTTACCTTTGGAAAACGACTGGTTGGAAATGGCGGTTTTATCGTTTCAGGCTTTTAAAAAAAGTATGTCTTTGGATGCTAGAGGCATTGATAAACATCTTGTTATGTTGCAAAGATTTGTCGCATTTAAATTTATCAAAGAAAAATCGCCTTATTCTTTGACTTCAATGTTAAGCGAAGAATTACTATATGGACAGCTTTGGCATGATTTAATAGTTTATCCCAGCGTAGCCTCGAACATAAGGTTTTGCAATATGGCCTTCCATCCAAACTCGGTCGATGAAAATCTGAAATTTGAAAAATTAATTCGATTCAAAGTTGTAGGATATGAGGACGACGAACCAGTATTTCAATTATGTGAAGATGTAGGTTTTATTGATAACATTAGAATGGTTTGGAAAAAAAGAACTGACGAAGAGACTAAAATATTCGGTAACGAAATAAAGTAGGCATTAATCAAATTCATATAGTCGAAATACAATCCGTGCTTCAATCTTGGTGTTTACGAGTTTAATTTACAACAGTTAATGCCCGCTAGGCGGTGTTTCATAAGTGGCCTTATGTAAAACACGGAGGGAAGAACGGTCGTTCAAGACAAGCATTAAAATTATTGCATAGAACAAAGTTCAAATAAACGAAGAAACATTCAAAAATAGAAATAGGCATACAGTTCCGCATATCCAATTTTTAGTAAAAATATAATAGATGAAAATAACCAGTAACTCTAACATTGAGCTTTTTGACAAATCAATTAATTCGGAATGTCCTCATTGTGGAAAATCTACGAACTTAATACTAATTTCACCACCCAATTTTAAGGCTTTGCAAAGATTTAGGCCAAAACATACTGGAATGGCTTTTCAATGTGCCTCTTGTGCTGAACCTATTTTTTTAAAATTCGAGATTTCAAGATATACAGAAAGTCAAGTAGGCTTTTTTGAAAATTTCACATTAATAGAAAGGCCATCCATTGAATTTGAATTTCAATATATCCCAGAAAGTGTAGTAAATGATTTCAAAGAGGCATTAAATTGCTACTCAAATTTTTCATATAATGCTTTTGCTGCTATGTGCAGGAGAACGGTCCAATCAACTGCAAGTGAAATTGGTGCCAAAGGCAAGAGCAAAGTTCAAAATCAACTGGAGGAAATGAAAGAGATGGCGGAAATAGATGATGAAACTTTCGATATCTTAAAACAAATAATAATTGATGGACATGATGGTGCACATCCGCATTTACCAAATTTATCGGCCGAAAGAGCAGAAATTTTACTTGAACTAATTAAAGATGTGATGTATCAAATATTTGTTCGTAAAGGAAAATTAAAAAAAGCCGTAGAATTGAGGTCTCAACAAATTGCGACGGACAAATAAACGCTTTTACTAACACAACCTATTAAAAATACGGGCTTTGCACTTAATGGTAGGGTCTATGTAATTTTGTAAAGTCCACAAAATCTTTGGGATTTTGCTTATTAGCGGAATAAAAAAAGAAAAGCAAAAGATTTGGCTTTGTGCGCTACGGAAAGCAG
>DRGL01000084.1 GCA_011050085.1 Pricia antarctica
ATCTTACAGGAAAACTACAGTCCTTTTTTGCCGAACTGGTCGACCGTATGTTCATCGACAGGGAAATCGAGCGCGTATTGGATGCCAATTTCCTGAAGGTAATTACCGATATCGATACCCTGGTGCAGGACGAATACGTCAGTTGCACCGGCAAACAGCCCGAATTATCGGTCTTCGACAGGGACAGAACCGGCGACGAGATCGGGGAATCCCTCGAAAGGGAAGAGGCCATTGCCGAGCACTTTATGAAGGAGTACCGTAAGCGGCCCAGCAGGGAATTGGCCGATGCCTTCCGCAAGCAGCACGAAATCCCTACTTTTGAACGGGTTTCGGCTGTTACGGGAACAGATCTGTTCGATGAAGACCGGCATGATATGGACGGACTGTTTTCCAGTTTTCCTGTTGAAATGGCGGACGAACGGATTGAATAATTGAACTTGTGCAAAAATTGCACAGGTTGGCCGGACCGCGGATCGGGAATTTCCAAATGTCATTTGCACAGTACCGAAATTGGTTAACACAAAACAAAAAGAATGAAGACTATAGATGAAATCATGAGAGGATCCAAAGAGGATTTTACCTACATCGGGGAACGTTTACAGGCGATTCGCGAAGAACTGGTCCAGAAGGATACCGACAACCAGCTTACCACCCAATTCGCAAAAACGAAGATCGCCGAACGTTTTGATATGCACCCCATGACCTTGAACAATGTGGAACGCGGGGCCATATCCCTGACCACCATAAAATTGGTACTTTATTATTACACCTTGGGGTACAACCCCGCCTGGATCCTTTCCGAGGACAACGAGTTTATACCCAAGGACAATATTGGGGAAAATGTGGTGTACCAGAACGATGTCCAGGATGATTACAAGGAGCTGGAGTCGGCCGTTATCGCTGCTTTGAAGGAGTTCAAGAAGAAAATATGAGCTGCTAATTGATATAGATTTGATAACGGTTTTTCAACTCTTTTTAAAAGGTGCGTTCTGAAAAGAGTGGACATTTTAAATTAATTGTTACCCCTAAGAAGACAATTTATAATTTTTGTTTTTCTTCGATTAGTTTATACATTAGTCTATTACAGTTCTCTTTTTTTAGCCAAACTAATGGAACTAATCCCCCATATTTATGTGCCAGTTATATCAACAGTTATTGCACTATTTTATGAAATATTTACGACCAGTAAGTACCATTAGCATTATATATAAAAATTTAATCGGCTTAATGTTTTCTTAAGCTCTTAAGAATCCTCAGATAATATTGATTTAATTTCCCTAAATTTAGGTGTACTAATTATTGATTCTTTTAAACCGATTGAAAGGTGCATACCGATATAACTACATTTAACTTAAAACACTTGTTTGGTTCTAAAAAGGGAACTAATAGAAACAAAAATCAAGATCGATTTTTGATAATTGAAAAAGATAGGTATAGTTTATTCATGGTATTTGACGGTGTTAGTTCGAATCAAACGAGCTATTTATTTATAAATGAGTTTAAAAAAAGGGTTATGTTTGAATCTAAAGTTGCTGAGATCTCTGAGAATACTTTGGATAAAGTTCTGTACGAAATAAATAAAAAGCTTATTCAATCGGGTTTGCAAGGGATGAGTACCTTGTCTTTATTATTTTTTAATAAAATCAGAAACAATGTTGAATTCTTGAATATTGGCGACTCAAGAATCTATATTTTTACAAATCAATATCTGGAAAAAATAACGGAAGATGATGCGTTGCTTGGCCGTAATAATATTATAACTAAATACTTGGGGTTAGAGGCTTTGACGCTTGACGATTTTCAGCTCGAAAAAACGAGTAAAGATTGTAATTATTTATTGTGTACCGATGGGTTCTATACGTTAATGGAGAACGAGTTGAAAGAATACTTCAAGACTTTGAACTTTAGAAAGCTCCAGAATGTTAAAAAGAAGTTATTAAGTCTACAGAAAGGGAATAACAGCGACGATTCGTCCTATATTATCATAAAAAATGAAATTTCAAACAGAGACTGAACTTGTTGAGCTATTAATGAAAACCTTAAAGCGTAATTATGGTAAAGACTATATTGAAATATTTGAAGAAGTCTCTCTTGGATTCGGTATTGCGGATATTGTTTTAACCAGACTAATTAAACCTCGGAAAAAGCTAGAATCATCTAAATTTTTCTTAACCAATTATGATATTAATATTTACAATATAATACTTAAGACTGGGCATATTTCATTTGATGAAATAGAAAACATTACAAGAAATTCAAAGAACAAGATTTCAAAATCAGTAATAAAATTAATTGCTAACAAATACGTGAAGATCGAGGGGTGCGATATCCACATTGATAAGAATTATGAATTTCCCTTTAATGTAAATTTTGCAATTGAGGCAAAGTTAAAAGATTGGAAAAGAGCCTTAAAGCAAGCCTATAGGTATAAGTGGTTTGCCGAATACTCATACGTCGTTATGGATGCCCATTATTCGAATTCGGCCATCAAGAATATAAATGTATTTGAAAAATATAATGTGGGATTAGCAACTATTACTACAACAGGAGAACTAAAGAGGTATTATAATCCCACAAGAGAAAGACCTTTTGATCAGAAAATGCAAATTCTTTTTTCAGAAAAAATCAAGAATAACTATGAATTTGCCAAGTAGGTCTTCCATATATTTAAATGGTAATTACTACTTTCATTATTCAGGAAAATTTTGTTTGACTCAAGATGGTCATAGTTGTTGATAGCACTATCTATTAAACGCAACACAAAATCCTTTCTCGACTCTAAGTCGTCAATACTGGATATTTTCTTTAAAAGTCTTGTGATTGATAAAAGATAATTCTTATTTACATCTGGTTTATGAATATTCCAGGGGTATCCTTGTTGTAAGATGATATCCGAAAAAATATTCTTATCATTCTTGATAATATTGATTTTCCCCGTTTCATTTAACATGGTTACATCATCAGCCCGAACCATGTTTAAAAGTTTTTCGGAAAAATAATATCCTTTTGAGCCTCCACCAGAGGTGTTTTCAGTAAATCGCTTAACATCGAAATTTCTTAAATTTTCGTAAGTTCCAACAGTTATATAATCAATATTGGTTTGTGCCAAATAGAGAATTGCATCCCAATTTGCATAGGCATATATAGTTATAAAATCCTGATGTTTTAGCGTTTTAAATACTCTAGATAAATTTTTGAAAATTTTAAAATCAGTTGTTAATTTTTTCCTATACTCAGGTTTGTTTTCACAGGTAATGTAATACCCGTCAAAACAGATATTCATATCGGTACATGCAAATAAAATTTCTTCAACTTTGGCTTTGTCAATGATGACATGATTGGCAAAAGGCAAAGTCATAAAATATTTTTCATCTTCCCTTTTTAATTTTGAAACGTATTTGTTGATGGCTTTGATGGTAGCAACAATATCCTCAACATCTTCGTTTTCATAAAAATTAGGAATTATAATGTTTTTGATATTTTTATCTTTTTGGAACTCGATAGCTTGTTTGACACAATTATCAAAGTATACATTAGTAATTTCGTCCGAATCACAATTTGCAGGATGGAAAGGGAATTCGGATAGCTTGCCTTTCTCCAAATTTGCACTTTCTTTTTTGCCATAAAACTGAAGATCAATCATCGACAGGTCAATCACTTTTTTCAACAGCGGCTTCGTATCAAAATCCGCACCATGAGTAAATGCCGTTATCAAAAAAAAGTCTCCAATATTGTGTTCCAGATAGGACTCAATATTCCAATTGGAATTATGTCCTAGTGCATGGGTTACCATCATAATTTGATTAGATTTAAAAAAGATTCAATTTTTCTTGGCCTTTCAGAGGGGTTGTGTTTAAATACACCATTACAAAACATATTTATGCTCTCATTGCCTGAATCCACTATGAGCCTGTTGTCTTGAAAGGACCTATCAATTTCATCTCTCGTCTTTCCGAACGGCAGTGAATTGGTATACAAATGATATGCGATTATCCCTAAACAAAAAAAATCCGTTCTGTACGAAATTAGCTTTTTATGACCATCAAACTGCTCAGGACTGGCAAAGGGCCAAGTATACGGTTGGATACCGGTTCCTGTGATACTTTCATCGTCCAATGCTCGTGCAATACCAAAATCAAGAATAACGGGTTCTCCATTCACCCTGATTCTAATATTGGGAGGTTTCAAATCCCTATGGACATAATTGGCATCCCAAACTGGTTTGAGGATGTTGCTAGCAGTATGGATCAACTTACAAACCTTTGGCGCATTGCCAACATATTCACTTACCAATTCTGAAAGATCATTTCCCTCAATATATTCCTCAAGAATAATTGTGTCCTTTCCAAATTTTTCTATCCTTTCTATTACTGGTATTCCTTTGTTACCATCAAATTGTTTACAGATTTTAACTTCTCTTTCAAACCTTTCATCAGCCACTTTTATTATCTTCAAAGCATACTTTTGACTCGCTATAGTAACAATGAAAACAGTTTTTTGACCCCCAGGGCTAGCTCGTTCGTAGTCAATTATATTAAAATGCTTTAGTAAGGCTTTAGAAGGTTCGATTGAAGTCATGCTTAAATAGATATATCAATATAACAAGGTAAATTAACTGTAGGTCGTGATTCGCAAATGAAGAGCGTTTAAAAGTAACCAAAAATGTTTAATTTGATAAACTAACAACAAGAAAACGAGTACAATCAAATTGTAAGTGTAAAAAAGACTTCATGTAATTAATACTTTCCAAACCTCATTGACGGCTCTATTGTTGGAAGGCTTCAATCAAATTTCTGCAGTCTTTAAAGAATGATGTCCTAACACCACACCATAATCTCCGTCTCCAGCCCTTATTAAGTAGAAATTGCTGAAGAATGCCCAATGCAATTTACGTTTAGCTCTCACTGTACGTTTCCACTTTATTAATACCATTTAAGTGATAATTATAGGGTAAATTTATGAACATAGTATTGCCAATCCTAAATATGGTAGTTGATGCCACTTTTTGACAACTCTTTAAACTACGCATTTCCGGGATCTTTTTAGGATTGTGGTTGAACTCCATAAACTATACTTCAAAAAAGTGAAACTCTTTACACAATCCGCTTTTTGTAAGAGTCTAGGTCTATTAACGCGCCACCAATAATAACAAATTAATTTGTTACAAGTAATCAAGGAAATATTTCACAATCACTATTAGATATACTTAGGTTGATTCAGCAACGAACAGATACCTTTTTTTTAGAGCCATTGAACCCATTAAGAATCCCATGTTGAGCCCATTGAGCCGATTATGAGCCCATTACCTTTTCTGTTTATATACTGTACCAGCATCTGGTAGTCCGAACTTCTCAAATAGCTTAAATTGTTCGACCAAGTCGGTTAAATCGTGTGTCATCGACTTTGAAACATCTAACCACTCCTGATAGTCGGAATTTGCAATCTTTTTTTTTGTTTTATGAAGAGCACAGTTTTTATCTGTCTTTCGTTCCGTCCCAATTTTTCGAGGTACTCTTGGTTGAGCATATCCTTTGAAATGATCAATAGGAATCAGCCGTCCCTTTTTATCATTTCAGTGTAGCCTTCTCCTTTTTGTATCTTCCCCCGAGCGAAATAGGCATGGAATAGGACATTATCAAGATTTTAATGAACCAAGTACTATCTTCGCCAAGAAGGTTTACCTCGGTCGTAATGCCCATGTTACAGATCTTGTTAGGAATTTCATCCATCACTTTTTGTAATCCGGAAGATGGACGACGTTTCAGTTATCGTCCTTACCGATAAAAATGGCCCCTCCCTGGGCATTTGCAAAGCCACATACCCATTTAAGATAGTCGTTATGCCAACTTCTCTTATATTCTACATTGTGCTGTTCGGGCATTATCCTAGGTTTTTGGCAATATTCAAAATTTTGTCGCAAATTCAAGCTCAAATAAACATATTTCTTCCCTTAAATTTACCATAATCCGTCAGTTCGTCCTTGAATCCATTGAACATTTCTTCTTCTTTGTTGTTTCCGTCCAACAGCGCGCTGAACGCATAGACCCCTTTTCGCAAGATAGCAGCTTGCCGGTTGCTCATCTTTTGTTCGGAAACCTCCAATATCTTTTGGCGCAGCCCGTTCCCAAGATGATGTTCCATCGGTTCCACGGCCAGATTCGGACGAAGTCCTTGATGGACCATGACATAGGCCGCCTTCCCGTACAGTCCTCTTTCTATCAAATAACTAAGCCAGAGGTTTCCAAGTCCGCGATGACCGCTCTCCTTTATACTTTGGATACTCTTTTTTTGTTGTACCAGTACCTTGTCCAAATTGTCGACAGACCTAAGATAGGCTTGGGTTTTTGGGGCAAGCTGAATACCGACCGGATGTTTCGAATATATCGAGGCCAAGTGAAGCTTACCTTCCTTTTGCTCGATATAAAATCCCTTTGCATTGAACAATTTGATATAATCCAGGGGCGATTTTTCGTAATCGATATGGAAGCGTTCCGCTGTTTTCAAATATGCCCTTAAGCTCGCGATCTCAAACCGTTTACGATATAAATCGCCCATGGCCCCGTACAGATCGGGCAATAATAACGGCAAGAAAAAAGAGGTAGCGTTCAGATCAATATCTTGGTTCTTTTCATCGTCGGCAAGCATTTCCAGTACTTTCACATTTTGATCGATACATCCCGTGGATATATAGGACGTATCAGTTTTTGGAGGACCGGAATTTTCAATGGGCATTCTAATGGAATGTGCATTGGAATTTCTGTAGGACAGTTCTCCGCCGTTATATTTAAGACCGAGGCCCTGCACCAGATAAAAGGGAACATCACCGTTCTCTGTAGTGTCGAACACTTTGTCTTCCCGTATTTTTTTAAGCAGTTCGGCCCGACCCCCCAAGGTTTTGGCCTCCTTTTTTGTTTCCGTTTCGTTAAGTTCTTGCCGAGTGCCCCCGAATTCATTCTGCAAGGCTTTCAATACCTTTTTGTCGTTGTTTCTCTCGCAGTAATGCCCTATAAAGGGGAAGCGTTCGGAGCGGGCCACATGGGGCATCAGATCCCCGAGGTTCTTGACCATTACGAACTCCGACAACAGCATGTTCTTTTTGTCGGCACCCAGATAGGATTTGTAGAAAGCGTCCCTGATAAGCTTCTTGATTTCCAGAACGAACTGTTTGCCTTCCGTATCGATTAGGGTATTGCCGCTTTCATCGGCTATCAGTCGGGGATGCTGCGCAAAATCGATCCGGGCACTTATTTCGGAGGCGTTGAAAACATATCCCGATTTGTCATAGAGGATGATATCCTTTAAATGGTTATTCTTTCCGTACAGCAATTCGCAATCGATATTCTGGTAGGTTTTGAGCACATCCGGAAGATCTTCGTGCCCAATGCATTTAAAAAGATTGAAAGTGGTCAGCAACTGTTTTTCCAAACGCTTTTTGTGCATCGGCAAAAGCTTGGATCTCGAGTTCTTTTCAAATACGGTAGTAAGCTTTGGCCCGCTCAATTTCGGGTGGACGGTAGATCCGTTGATAAATTGGGTCCTGTACTTTTTTTGGTTGTCGATACCATAGGCCACCCCTACCCTGCCGTTTTCGTTCTTCATTGTCCTCAATGCGATGTGGTAGGGTTCCAATAAGAAGGCGAGTTGATCAAAATTTCGGACTTTGTGCCTTTGGAGCATGCCGTTCAACACGTCCTGCATATAGAATTTGGTGCCGTTGGAATCATCTGCCGCAAACTGCAGTTCGGGCATGCGGTACCGCGGCAGTGCCCTATGGGATTTTGTTTCGGGTGACGGGGAAAGTCCGTAGGATCTTTCCAAATGTTTTTGCGTGGCCACATTGCGCCTGTAATCATGGGACAGGTTTATTCTCGAACCATTTTCTTTAATGGTCGTGGATACGATATGGATATGTTCGTGCAAGGTATCGTTATGCCTGACCACGACATAGGGCTGTCCTCCATATCCCATCCCTTCCATATAATCTTGGGCCAGTCTGTAGAAAGTTCCGTTTTCCAGATGCTCCCCATGGGGAAGGTTGATGGTGATGTGGGAATACCTTTGCGGTGATTCATGGCGCTGACCGAGGTAATGTAGGACATTCGCAAAGAGTTTGGTATCCGTTCCGAACTCGGAATAGGTGTTCTTAAAGCCCAAAACCGTGCCCCCTTCCTTCCCGAACACATAGTTCAGTACGCCGTGTACACTTTCCCGATATAGGATGCGAGCTATCATCTATGCCAATTTTTCCTTCAACAGTTCAAAAATTTTATTCAATAGCAGGTTCGATCTCTCCAATTCGGCATCCAGCTTTGCGGAGGGACTTCTTAGATTTTTGGAGCGTGCCACCGTGACCAGTTGATTGATATTGGTGCCGATCTTGTTGATCTGGTAGATCAGGTTTGCGGACATTTCCGGCAGTTTCCTTTCTTCCGCCGCTTCCCGGTTCAATATAGTTCGCCTTAAAAATGGTCCGACCACACCTCTTTTGTTGTAATCAAGGTCATACGATTTCAGGATCCCTTTTATCTGTTCCAATTCGGTAGTATTGAACCTGAGCATAATCCTATGCTCGCGTTTCCCATCGCCCAGAGCCTTCCTTCCACCTTTGTTCATTGCCATAATTTCCGGTTTCTACCGTTTTCACTTCGCAAGAAGTAGTAAGTTTTGAGCAGCTCAAAACATAACTTGCAAAATTCTCCGAATTTAAATATACTGAATTATTTCCGAAAAGCAGATGATAGATCTGGTTGAACACGAGCACTTGTGACAAATGACCCATCTGGACTTTCTTTTTAAAAGGACATTTGAGTTTAATTCTAAAATTTAATATTGATTTGACTTATGTGACAACCAAATCCATCATGGTTCTTTTTGCCTTTAGAGATGTGATTAATATACGCTACTCTGAAAGCTTTATGTTGTCATTGACTACCTCGCTT
Source organism: Pricia antarctica (assembly GCA_011050085.1). GTDB lineage: Bacteria > Bacteroidota > Bacteroidia > Flavobacteriales > Flavobacteriaceae > Pricia > Pricia antarctica_A. The sequence continues at coordinate 8,940 of DRGL01000084.1, forward strand.
TGGCAGAAAAAAGCTTATGGGGCATTTTCGCGCCATATGCTTTTGCGCGGTCCAGTGGAGGCCAAGGATGCCGATAGGCCTCCTTGGCTTCCGCAGGGACTTTGGCTTATACAGGTATGAATACCTACAGGTTACTATTAATCCTTAATTCCTATCTAAAAATAATATTTCAATGGAAAACCGTTCCTCTAATGAAAAGCCCAGAACGAATACATCACAAAATTATGGTAATCGCCTAATAACCGTGCGCTGGCAGAAAAAAGCTTATGGGACCTTTTCGTTCCATATGCTTTTGCGCGGTCCGGTGGAGGCCGGGGATGCCGATAGGCCTCCTTGGCTTCCGCAGGGACTTTGGCTTAAACAGGTATGAATACCTACAGGTTACTATTAATCCTTAATTCCTATCTAAAAATAATATTTCAATGGAAAACCGTTCCTCTAATGAAAAGCCCAGAACGAATACTTCACAAAATTATGGTAATCGCCTAATAACCGTGCGCTGGCAGAAAAAAGCTTATGGGACCTTTTCGTTCCATATGCTTTTGCGCGGTCCGGTGGAGGCCGGGGATGCCGATAGGCCTCCTTGGCTTCCGCAGGGACTTTGGCTAATCAGGTATGAATACCGACGGGTTTATATTAATCCCTCATTGTTAATAGCACATACATCAATGTAAAACCGTTCCTTTTGAACATAGCCCAGAACGAGCACACCACAAAATTATGGCAATCGCCTACTATCGTGCGCTGGCAGAAAAAAGCTTATGGGGCCTTTTCGCCCCATATGCTTTTGCTCGGTCCGGTGGAGGCCGAGGATGCAGGTAGGCCTCCTTGGCTTCCGCAGGAAAATGGCCGCCGTATCGCAGGTTTTCTTTCAAAATCCAACAGTATTATGCCCTAAATACGCACATGTTGAATTTGGTCACGGTACTTCTAAATTCTTCAGAACCCTGACATCCAAAGAAAATTTCAAAGAGGTGTTCTTTCCCGAAAAATATCACATAAGCTATCCAAAAAAACAATTTTGTAATCCCATATGGGTACACCTATTTTTCCATTTCCGGCCATATCGCACCATATCGGTTCAAAGCAAAAATTAATCCATAGAACACTCATTGTTAATTAATTATAATTCTATATTTAACCAATAACTGCGTAATTATTTATGGATTTAAGTAAATAATTAATTGTCTACTTAATTAATTGGCTACGTAATTATCGAACCAAATATCCCATTAAATATGGAAACGAAGATTATAAGTATCGTTGGCGAAAAAGGGGGAATCGGTAAAACGACCCTCAACATATTGTTGGCATCCGAACTGCGATATGCCCGGGGCAAGAAAGTAGTGCTTTTGGATATGGACGACCCTCAATATTCCATCTATAAAAAAAGGAATCGCGAACTGCAGCTTTTGGAAACGGAAGAAAGGGGACAAAAGGATGTATACCCTATAGAGCCGGTAACCGTCGCCACCATCCAAAAAACCGTTCTGGAATATTATGGTCGGGTCGATTATATCATCATGGACCTTCCCGGCAGTCTCAATCTGGAAATGGTAAAGGGACTGTTGTACGTAGAACACGTCTTCATCCCATTTGGCCATGACGAACTGGAAATCGACAGCACCTCCAATTTCTACCTTACCCTGAAGAACAATTTTTTGGATAACGATCAGCGGGTACTGAAGAGCATCAACCTATTTTTCAATAAATACAAACTGGTCCGGAAAAACAGGTTTTCGGAACTGCGCCAACAGTTCAGGGATGCCACTATACCGATGATGGAAAGCGTCGTCAAGGACAAGATTATTTATAAGGAACAATATCGCAATACCCTCTACCCTATCCCGGAAGGCAAGGAAGAGGGCGAAAAGGAACTGAAAAGCTTTTTTGAGGAAGTTATAAAATTGGTTAATTAATAAAGTAAATAGCGATGGCAAACGGAAAAAAAATAAATACGCTCGACCTGATTCAGCAGATGACGGAGAAGAACAAGGAAACCCTGAACGCGGTCGAGAACCTTAAACAGGAACGCTCCGAAAACATCGGTGCATCGGGAACCAAACAACATTTTGGGCCGAAAAGCGTTAGAAAAGAGGCCCGGACCCCAAAATCAGAGGGTAAGGGAACTTCGGAAGAGGAAAATCCCAAGAAAAAAAATGCCCTGAAACAGCTCAAGGTAGTTTTGAACACCGAGGCGTTCAGGGACGGTAAGGCTACGTTTACCCTATCCCTGAGTAGGGAATGTTTGGACAGGTACGAAAAAATGGCCACGGGAATTTCCTATAAATTGGGAACCGGGACCTCAAGGAACGATCTGATCAGAAAGGTACTTGAAAGGTTTATAATGGATAAGTACGAGAAAACAATAAAGGAAATCGAATTAAAATAAAGCGAAATTGACCACGGACCCCAACATAATATGGTATATCCTAGGCGGGCTTGCCCTAACCTGGTACGGGTATGTCATGTGGGTGCTGTACTTCAATAAAAATCCAAGGACAAAAAAAAAATCAAAAATACTTGCATATTTGCGTTTAAATCATATATTTGCGTATAAATCATCTAATGAAGATGCCGATTTAGGAGCTGTACTCAACAGAATGGACGAAGTGGAAGACGCTTCAAAACTTTTGGAAGCTTTTAAGGAGGGTTCATCGGACGATAGTTCAAATTCCATAACTCGCAAAAATCATGAAAAACTCAAAGTCATCCGCAATGCGGATACGGCCGGGGAAAATCCGCCGCATCCAAAAACCTGAACTCCTTCTCCTAATTATTATCCTGGTCTGCATCCCGGTAATCTCCTATGGCCAGTTCGACGAGCTGCTCAAAGAGGCACAGGATTTTAAGAACGATTCCAAGAGCCTTTCCATCGAAATTATAGGTATCATTAAAATTATTGCAGGTACACTCCTTGGGATTATGGCACTGACCTACATATATATCCGCAACCAACAGACCGATCTTGTTGACAAATTGGGCAAGGCCATCATCGGTATCGCCATCTTTTTTGCCATGCTCTCCATTGGCGAGGGGATTGCCAACTTCTAAATATCCCGACCTATGGAGAACCATCACATCCCTATAAAGAAAGGGCTGCAAAAAGATGTCCTATTCCGGGGCCTCAAGGCAAAGTATATCATATACTGTCTTTACCTCGGTCTAGCGGCAATCCTGCTCGGCCTTGTCCTTTCGACATTCGTCCCGATGCTGTATGCATTGGCCATGATCATCATTACGATAGCCGTTGTATTCCTGATCCTGCTATTTTACTCGCGGACGTATGGCGCCAACGGCTTCGTCAAAAAAATGGCGGATGCCGCAAAGCCGGACAGAATAAAAATCTCCAACCCGTTCGAAAACCTGTTGCTATGGAAAAACAGGTAGCCATTTGGGACGCGTTCCCCATTTACGGATATGAAGGCCGCTCGCTGATCGCAAAGGAGAAGGGCTGCGTGACCGTTCCCCTTAAATTGGAACTGCCGGAGGTCTTTACCTTGGACGCAAGGGAGTATAGGGTACTACAGGAACTGTTCTTCAACATCATAAACGTTCTGGGCCCCAACAGGCTTTTACACCGTCAGGATTTTTTTCTGCAGGAAAACTATGTGCCGATCCCGGAAAGATTGGACGGGGATATGTTGGAAAGGGCGAACGAAAAACACTTCGAGGGACGGCCATTTTTGGTAGGAAGCCACTATCTGTACATCAGTATAGTTCCCAAAAATTATATGAAGTACAGTTCCAAACGGGCAAACTCGTTTTTGGGCAAGAACCGTGACTTTTATCTGAACAATACTATTCCCGAAGATTTTATCGATAATGGAGTCCTAAAGGATTTCGAGGGCCAAGTGGAAAGCGTGAACGAGCTGATCAATGCGAGCGGGCTAATCAAATCCAAAATTCTGGGCTATGACGAACTGTTTTCCCCGAACGGGCTATATGCCAAATATTTCGGGGTGTGCGAGAAAAACGCGAACCTAACGGATGTGGATTTCGGCAACAACTCCATCCATATCGGAAATAAACAGGGTCAGTTTTTCACTTTGGAGAACCTGGACCAGTTTACCAAGGATCATATCGGTACCCACGAACTTTACGGCAAGTTCACTACCCGACATAACCGGTTTCCCATCGGCAATCTTTTTTCATTGGGTTTCAAGGTTCCCCATGAACATATCATCAACCAGTACATCCACATCCCCGATCAGGAAAAAGTATTGGCGGGGCTACGAAAAAAGGCCAAAAGCTTTCAGCGGTTCGCTACCGGAAAAAAAGATGATAGTAATTCCATATACGCGGACCAGATCTATGAGTACACCAAGGATGTCCTTGAAAATCATAAGGAAACGGTCTTTTACCACCTTAACGTATTGGGTTTTGCGGACGGACGGGCCGAGTGGAAGCAAATGGAGAACTCCATTTCCGCTGCGTTCAAAAAACTGAAGATAAATGCAAAGCGGAATACCGTAGACCGGAAAAACCTCTTTTTCGCAGGCGTTCCGGGCAATGCGGTCGGCATTTCCTCGGATATGTATATGCCCATGCCCAGCGATATGGCCGCAGCCCTACTCTACTCCGAAGGCAGATACAGGGATCCTACCAGGTCGGTGGACGGCATCCGCCTGGTCGACCGGATCTCGGGACGGCCGCTTTCGGTCAGCGTATATCGGGAACCCGAAGAAAAAGATTGGATATTCAATCGGGGCATGCTGGTCGCATCGGGTTCGGGCGGTGGAAAGTCCTATTTGGCGAACCATTATTTTGCGTCCGAACTTAGGCAAGGTGGGGAGGCCATTATCATGGAGGACGGAAACTCCTACGATAAACTTACCGAGGTTTTCGGCGGAACGGTACTCCAGCACGACGACCAACGGCCATTTACGTTCAACCCCTTTCTTTTGGACGGGCACGATGTCATCGAGACCCCGAACCACGGAAAGCGTCTGACCGAGGGCAAACTGCTCTTTTTGATTACCTTGTTGAAATTGATCTCGGGGGACAAGGGCAATACCAATGACCCGGAGGTCACCAATACCATTCTGGAAATTTTGGTTACCGGATATTATGAGGCCATGTGGACGGTCGATGGTCCGGTCCTTAAATTCGATACCTTTTTTGAACACTGCAAGTCACATATCGGGGCCTTGGTCAAGGAAAAAGGGATTCCCCGAAAAACTTTCGACCCCAATGTCTTCCTTTTCCTTTTAGAAAAATATTACGCAGATGGCCCGAGGGGAAACCTGCTGAACAAGGAAGACGATAGGATTTCCGGCCTGAGCGATGAAAAGCTGGTGTACTTCAAGTTGGGAAAACTCATAGACAACGAACTGCTGTTCCCCATTTTCGCCCTGATGATCATGGACATCTTCAACAAGAAGATGCACGATCCCACCAAGTTGTCGATCAACAAAATATTGGCGGTGGACGAGGCTTGGAAGGCACTTGAGCGACCGGAACTTACGCCCTATTTCAACAGTCAGTCAAGAATGGCCCGAAAGCTTGGGGGCCAGCCGATCTTCATCTCCCAGAAGGTCGATGATTTTACCTCCTCAAAACTCATCAAGGACGCCATCGTGGTCAACTCCCATATAAAGGTATTCCTTGACATGCGGGATTTTGCACAATCCTTCGATAAGATCCAATCCATCATGGGGCTGGGGGAAAAACAAAAGCAATTGATCCTTTCCCTGAACAGGGATATCCCAAAGGATAAAAAGTTGCGTGAGGTGGCGATCTGCTGGATGGACAGGGTAAAGGTCTACGGTGTGGAGACATCATTGGAAGAAAAATGCATCTACGAAACCAATCCTGTGGAAAGCGGCAAAATCAAACGACTACATCGAAAAAACCATAATAACTGGGAGCTGACAGCAAAGGCCTACGCCTATGAAAACGCCCTGAAAAAGTAAAACCATGAAAGATGCACTACTCTATCTATACCTGTTCCTGCCCTTGGTAATTATGGCACAGATACCGGTTACGGACGTTGCGACCAATGCCAGCGTTGGTATGGTCAACAGCCAATTGACCAGCATGAACATACAGCTGAAAGCGGTCAACAAGAATCTGGTACGACTGATCAATTTGATGGAGAAGAACAATAACGATACTTCCAAATCAAGAAAGATACTGAAGGAGGAACTGGAGGCGAAGAAAGAGGCCCCGGCCTATGTGACCGGATCGACGGATGTAGCCATGACCATCGAACTAAAATCCAAGATTTTGAAAGCGTACCGTAGTTCCCAAAATACGATCCAAAAACTGGAATATCTGGAACGCAGGGAAACCCGGGAGTTTCTGGTATATGCGGCACAGGCCATCCTCGAAACAAAGAACCTGTTCAAGCAATGCAATGAAATCCTGAATACCAAGGCCATCATCCTACCGGAGGAAAGGCTGAAAAAAGTGGACGGTATCAATGCCCAGCTGGAAAACATTCTTGACGGTCTCATTGCCTACAACAATAAACTGTCTAGGACGAATACCTATAGAAAATCGAGGTATACGCTTGTAAATATGAATAGGGACTAAAAATGGGACCATGCAGATAACCGACAGGGGAATACGGGAAACGGTCAACGATATTTTTGATCAGTATATTATCGATGCCTTCGAAGTGGTCGTCCCTATGGTTGGCATAGGCCAACAGTTCGCCTATATCGGTATTGCGCTTATCGCATTGGGAACCTTTCTTAACACGGAAAAAAGAGCCGACATAATTGCCTATCTCCGATGGGTTCCTCTCGCGATCCTGTTATTGAACTATAAGTTGGTAACGATGACGATCCTCGAGTTCTATCAGGGCATCGGCAACTCCTTCAAGGCCAACGATATTTCCTGGGACATACTACAGATGAAGATCCTTGCGGCACAGATGCGGGCCTTCGAGGCCGATGACGGTACGTGGAGCCTGTTGGCCCTTGATTCGGAAGGGCTTGCCACCATCGCCCTTGGGTTTATGACCGCTGCGGCGACCTCTATCGCATCGATCATATCGGCCGTGGTATTCATCGGGATCAAGGCCATGTCCGTAATCTATCTTTTCGTACTTATTGCTTTCGGACCGTTGAATATCGGCCTATCGTTCATTCCCGCCTTGTCCGGAATGTGGAAGGCCTGGCTGCAGAAATTTATGAGCGTATGCCTGTGGATACCCATGCTATACCTTATCGACAATTTCATGCTGAACATCCTGGACAATCTCATCCGGACACTGTTATATGAAGGTGAGACCGATCTGGGACTGGTGTTCACCAGCTCGTTGTTGATGCTCATGAACGTATTCGTATACCTCAAGGCCCCTGTGCTGTCCAACTTTATAGTACAGGGCATGAGCGTAGGCGCCGGACAGTTGAAGGACAGGCCAAAACATTACGCCAAAAAAGCGGCCCGAACAGCGGTCGATGCCAAGACCGGCGGAGCTGCCACAGCGGTACGTACCCTGATACAATGAACCGTTGGACGATAATATCCGATTTTCAACGGGTGCGGTACAATAGACGAAGGGCAAGAAATTAACTAAAATTAACACATGGACGGTAATTATAAGATTTTCAACGATCTAAACAAGATCCGTAGCAATAGCAACCGGGTGCTGTACCTATCTTTGGTTCTCACGTTCGTAACGACCTCCCTCAATATCTACTATACCTACAGAACGAACGAGAGTGCCAGGAACAATTTTTATCTGCTGGACAACGGACAAAAGTTGGGCGCGGTCCGGATAAAGGACCACAAGCGGGCAGTGGATATTCTATGCGAGGGCCATATCGCCAATTTCCATGAACTGTTCTTTGCGCTGGAACCCGATCTGCGCCATATTAAAAGGAACATCGAGGGGAAGGCCCTATATATGGGCGATCATTCGGTACAGCGATTGTATAGCAGGCTGATAGATCAGAATTATTATGAGGATATCGCCAAGAGTGGATATTCGATAGAGGTAGAAACGGATTCGATCCAGGTGGATTATGCCAGTTACCCGTTTCCCTTTCGGTTCTGGGGAAAACAAAGGATCCTAAAGAACGGCAATGCGGAATACCGGAACCTTAGCAGCACGGGATATTTGGTCGAGACCACATCGACCCCGAACAACCTGAACGGGCTAAAGATCATAAGGTTCGACGTCAATGGCAACGAGGACCTATAACGACCGACCAATGAACGGCAACATCGAAAATATCAACATTTGGATACGGCGGCACAAACTTTTCGCCTTCTCCGCCCCGATCATCGTATCGCTGGTGGTGTTCTTCGTAGTGACCAGTATCCGCTCGATGGAAGATGAAAATCGGTCGCCAACGAAGGAGGGTGCGTACAACAATACGCTTCCCGGTCAAAAGAGGGAACTGATGGTCACGGAACCGAACGACATCTATAAAAAGTCGCAACGGGATTCCATGGCAGCCCTGAACCAACGGGGACTTTTCAAAAGTATACTCGATACCAAAAAAGAGAACGACTCCCTCGAACGACTGTTGGAAGAACTCGATAATTTTTCGTTCGGGGCAAGGGAGGATAAAGATAATAATGGCATGGAAGATAAAACAGGTTCCAAACCCCAAAGTACCGTATTCGTTTCCAAGAAGACCGCTGCCCGGGAAAAACTGGAATACAGGAACCTGTTGATGCAGGCGCGCAACGAACGCCTGTCGCAAAGTCAGGACTATTCAGCCCCCTATTCGGAAACCTCGCTTAAATCTTCCCCGGCGCCGATAACATTCGACGCGGCCATCTATCGGGACCAGTTCGTACTGCCGGGCGATCGGGTCACCCTGATCCTAAGGGAAAACGTGTTCTATCAGGGAAAACGCTTCCCCAAGAACACCTTTGTGTATGCCGTTGCCAACATACAGGGATCGAGGGTCATATTGGAGGTGACCAACATCGACAACGTACGCATGGCATTGACCGCCCTAGATCAAGAGGACGGCATGGCAGGGCTGCACAATCAGAGGGCGGGCGAACTGTTGCATGAATTCAAGTCCGATGCCCGGCATCAGGGGATGGACGAACTATCGGAAGCAGTGGGCGAGTCCGTCGAGATGCCCTTGGCGAAAAATCTTATGCGCTCATTCGGGAACTATTTTACGAAGAAAAAATACAGACAGCGGGACAAAATATTATTGGTAAACGGCGACCGGGTTTTCCTGGCGCCAAAAAACTAAGCGGATGACGGGGAAATTACTTTTTATATCGGTCCTGTTGCTGACGGGCACCTGTTTAGGTCAGGCCTGTAGCGACACGCTGGAAGTATCCAAAAAGTACAAGACCATCCTGATCTTTCCGGAGAACATTTCGGAAAGCATCATCGGGAACGATTTCGGTTTTATAGCAGATCTGCCCAAGGCCCAAGGTGGCAAATTCAACGGACGGATCCTTAAGCTCTACTATGACGAACTGGCGACCGAGACCGAAAATTTTACCAACCATACCGTGATTACCGAATCCGGCAACGTGTACGACTTTATCCTAAAGCTAACGGAGCGTCCCAAAAAGCTCACTTGGTATATCCGACCGCAGAAGGCCATTACCAATATTGATGGAAATCCAAGGTCGGAAAAACCGGTGGATACGACTGCCGTCATGGATATTTTAAAGGATGACAACAATATTACCGGGGACGCGTCGAAATCGTCACCTAAGATCGCCGGGGAGAACTCCATGGAAAGGGCCACAAAAGAGCTCTATCGGACCGACCCTTTGGAATATTACAGGCTCCGATGCTATTACATGCAATTCGACAAGGCCAAAATAGGGAGGTATTTCGCGAGGACCGATAACTTATTCCTTTGGCTCAAGGGGGTCTATTTTAATGAGGACGAACTCTATTTTCAGTATAGGATCGAGAACGGGGAAGGCCTCGACCTGGACATCAATTTTATCAGGCACCGAATAGCGACCAACTATAAAAATAGCAGTAGCAACCAAAAATTGGAGCTCGAGCCCGTATTCGTGTTCAAAAGGCCCCGGACGGTGGCGGGCAAGAGCGAGAACCATTTTGTGGTAGTATTCAAAAAATTCGCCTTGGACGAAAAGAAGGAAGTGGTGGTGGAACTGGACGAGGAATCCGGCAACCGCATACTTTCTCTGACTATTGGACATGAGATCATCAACAACCCCATACACTTTTAATATGAAAATTACGACAACGGTATTAGCGCTTTTTACGATTTGCCTGGCAAATGCCCAAAACGGTAATTACGCCTCCTCCGTGGGTCTTAGCGGTGGATACGCCGAGGACGGTTTCGGAATAATGGCGACCTACAACTACCATCTAAATAGGGACCGTTATGCACAGTTGAGCATATTCGCCGCCGTTGCCGAGGACAAGGGCTCCTTCGATATTCCCTATAACATATTTACCGTACAGCCCGGTTATTTTTTCAAGGTACTGGAACAAAAGAACTTTAAGAAATGGGCCGTTAATATCGGTGGAGGCGCTATAATCGGGTACGAGGTCATCAACAATGGCAATAGCCTGTTGGATACCGGGGCCATAATCGATGCCAAAAGCCAGTTTATTTACGGGGGCTTTCTAGGTCTTGAAGGTGAACTGACGATCAGCAATAATTTCTCCCTGTTGCTAAAGGCGAACGAATTTTATCACATCAACAGCGACATAGGTAATTTCTACCCGTACGCGGGGCTCGGCCTTCGCTACTTTCTATTCTAAATCAACTGAAAATGAAAAGATTATACACACCGACCAAGGTCGCCATGGGAATTTTGGCCCTTATTTCAATATGCATTATTGCATGTAGCAAGGATTTTGAGGACGTAATCCTCGATGATTTCGATTTCAGCTTTTCGGAAGAACATCCGGATGGCAGCTTTGTTTTTGAAAAAGCGAGGACCACCTTCACCTTGGTTTCCGAGAAGGAAATCTCCACGGTCGATTATTTCATGCGGTTCTCGTCCGAGGAAAAAATGGGCTATTTTCTGTCCATGGAGGGCGATACCATAAATGAAAGGGACACCCTGAACATAAACGAACGTACCTGGTCCTACAACTACGTTGCTATAGACACCGGTGCCCATAAGATCAGGTTTACGGCATGGGACTCCAACGCCCGTACAAAGGAACTCGAACTTCTTTACAGGGCCGAATTTGCCAGCTTCAGCTTTTTGCTCAATAAAGGGGTCGACGAATTCATAATAAATTCGAAGAATCCAGTAAACATAACCCTGTTGCGGGACAAGGAGACGGAGGGGCCGACGGGCAAGGGAAATTTCGAGATGAGCTATCAGATCGAGAACGGAACGGGCAAACTTTATCTAGGGGATTCCATTTACGATGCCGGCAGACCGTTCGACCTGCCAAAGGGCATTTCCGAACTGAAATACCTTCCCGAAAATCTGGGCCAGCATAAACTCACCGTTAAGGCACAGGCGCCCGATGGAGCGATTTTGACCCAAGAACTGGTTCTTACGGTCACAGATCTGGATTTTAGCATCAATGCGACGGCCGCATCTACAAAAGTGGAGCTGGACACCAACTTGGCCATTGCCATAGACTTGCGGACCGAGGACGAAGAATCCGATGTCACATATGAAATATCACATGCCTTCGCATCTTCAAGTGATGGAAGCGGTACGGTCAGGGACCATAACGGCGGGGTAATGGAACCGGGCCAATTTCGGGCGATAGTCCCAAATGCATTCAACTATACCTTCACCAGTACGGAACTCGGAAAACGCAAAATCTATTTTGACCTGCGCGATTCCAATGGACAGATCAAAAAGGACAGCGTCGAGGTGGAGGTCGCCAATATACCTTTCACTTTTACGGGAAATTCGGAAAGCAATTCAGTGTTCAAAGAAGAAAAAACACAGCTCAACTTCAACCTTAAGTCAAAAGGGAATACGGAGAATATTGAATACATCCTGACCTATGAAATACTGGAAGGCAACGGAAGAATTACCGATGGCAATGACATAACGTTACGGAATTCAACGGAATATCCCGTGGAACTGGGCAATTTTTCTTTCTTCTACTATCCCGAAAACGTAGGCTCGCATCAAATTTCCTTTTCGGTAACGGACAACTATGGACAAGAGGTCGAACCGGTCGTTATCGATGTGGAGACAAAACTTAACGATTTTACCGTTACGCTAACCCCTTCAAAAACTACGGAATTCGTCAATATCCCCGTGAACATGATCATCGATGTCGATGAAGTTCCCGAAGGGGCGGACGATAGCTATGAGGCATTTTATTCCTCGGTAGGCAACAGTTCGTTACGGGTGAACGGCACCGAATTCGGTCCTGGGGATAAATTTCCATTGCGGCCGAATACCAATAATGTGGTCTATACCGGGTCCGAGGCCGGTCAACATGATATCGTACTCAGCGTAGAATCAAGTGCCGACGTCACCCATACCGCGAACGTCTCAATTGGCTATGACCAAACGGACTTTTCGTTTAGCGGGGGAAGCCAAAAGACCGATATCTCCGTTGGCGAGATCACATCCTTGAACTTCAATATTTCACAAACTGTCGGCTCATCTGATTATAGTATGAGATTTACATCCAACGGAAATGCAAAGATCAAAAGTGAAAATGGTACGGTGGTCAGTGCGGGAAACATTTACGACGTTCCCAAAGGAAATTTTAATTGGAGCCTGGAAGGTACTGATGAGACGGATGTTGCCATGACATTTTACGTGCTTAACGATACCGGTCTTGAAAAGACGGTGACCCTATCGATAGGGGTAACCGCAAAAGATTACAACTTCGTTGCCACTGCATCCCAATCGCAGGCCGATACAGGTGAGGCCGTTCCAATAAACTTCAATATAACTGAAACGGGTATCGGTGGGGATTCGTATGTAATGTATTTTTCCTCCGGAAATTCGAACGGAAGTTTTGAATACAACGGAACCACATACGCCGCCGGACAGAGCTTTAGCGTTCCCGTTCGTTCCTTTCAGGGCAGATATATAGGTAGTTCCGCTTCCGGCCATAATGTGGAATTCACGACACGGTCATCGTCGGGCGTAGAAAAAACCAGCCCTGTATCCATCGCCGTGACACCGAAAGATTATAATTTTACCGCCAGCGCCGTCCAGTCCCAAGCGGATACCGGTGAGAGTGTCGCCATCAACTTTAATATTACCGAACTGGGAACCGGTGGGGATAACTATACCCTAAATTTTTCGTCCGGTTCCAATGGAACTTTGGAATATGGCGGCAGGACATATACGCCGGGAATAGCGTTTAATGTACCGACGGGTACTTTCCAGGGCCAATATACCGGCACCTCATCTTCAAGGCACGATCTGGTTTTCACGGCACGGTCATCATCTGGAATCGAAAAGACCACCACGGTCGCCATAGAGGTCACGCCCAAAGACTATAATTTTACCGCCACCGCAACACAGTCCCGGGCCGACACCGGCGAACCGGTCGCGATCAACTTCAATGTTACCGAACTGGGTCTTGGCGGGGATACCTATGAAATGTCATATTCGTCCGGCGGATCCAACGGTAGTTTCCAATATCAGGGCGTTACCTATGCGGCAGGTGAAAGTTTTAGCGTTATCGTCGGTTCGTTTCAAGGGGATTATACAGGTTTATCATCCTCCAACCATACGGTGAGCTTCACGGTCCGGTCGTCGTCCGAAGTACAAAAAACAAATACCGTATCCATAGACGTGACCCCCAAGGACTATGAATTTACGGCCAACGCGACGAGCTCGCAAGCGAATACGGGCGAGGTGGTCGATATCAATTTTAACCTTGGCGAACTGCGCACGGGTGGTGACACCTATACAATGTTCTACTCCTCAGGGGGTTCCAACGGCAGCTTTGAATTTCAGGGCAGGGTGTATGCGCCCGGTGAAAGGTTCAGCGTTCCAGTCGGTACTTTTTTAGGGAAATATACGGGTATTTCGGAATCCGTACACAATATTGAGTTTACAGTCCGATCTTCTTCTGAGGTCGAAAAGGCCGTGGACGTGGATATCCGATATGACAAATATGAGGAGTTCTTTGATCTCAATATCAGTCAATCGTCCGAGGACAAATATGAGGGACAACCTTTCTCCATGACCGTAGTGACAAATGCAACTGTGGGCCACGATCCGGGCGCTACCTATGAAATGACCTTTACCTTTACCGGAGCAAGTGCCGGATATATCATATACAAAGGTAAAATATATAGGGAAGGAGATATTATCTCAATAGACTATGGTTCGACTCCTATACGCTTCTATCCCGAAACGGATGAAAATTTTAGCATAAATTTTCAGGTAGAGAATTCGACCGATATTTCCCAAACAGTCAGTGAATCCATAATTATGTTCAAAAAGCCGACTGCGGCGGCAAAAGGGGAAAAGCAAAATGTAAGTTGTGGGGGCATTAACGGTTGTGACTACGAGGTCTTGATATATACTTGTTTCGATACGAACTGCTCGGAGGCCTATAATGGTGCCTCCTTACAGCAAGTTGAGATACGGATATACAACCGGATCGAAAGAAGATATGATACCAAACTATTTAATTACAACGACGCTGGAGGGTACGGAGTAAATCGTTGGTTTAGAATGGAAATCGAACCCAGTGAAGGCAAATTAAAATACCTCGATCAGAGATATGAAGTTAGGGTTCAGGACAGCAATGGACAATGGAGCGAAGTTGAAAAAGGTACTGTTCAAAGGGTATAGAGCCTCAAAAATCTTTATTTATTTTCTTTTGTAAGTAATAGTTACGATATACTCTAGACCTTCAAACATGTCATCAGATTCTACCGTTAACTTGTTTTTAGTCAAGTCAATTATTCTAAAAGGTTCCCTATTTTCAAAACTGATAGTGGAGTTATTATCAGTCAGCGACCAAAAATCCTCCTCCACGAATGAAAATGGATTATTATCATCGCATGCCAGATTATTCTCGGTAACGCTATATTCAGGTTTGTCGGATGGACCAATTTCGGTATAAGTTGTAATATTATCTTTAACACACTGAGACAATTCTTGCGTATTGAACAAATCAATATTAGAATTTTTGTCGCCGTTCAAATCGACCGCTCTATCCGACACTATAGACTCATATTCCCACTGGCCCAATAATGCTTGGCTCCTGTCCGATTCCCGAACGGAATTGTCATCATTGCTACAAGAAAAGAATAATAGCATTATAAGGAGTGAAAAAAAAGTGTTTCTTTGTTTCATCGTTGGCGGTTTGGACTCTAAAACATGAAGTTATGAAATCAATAGCTTAAACAGAAAATCGAGCAATAAATTGTGCGTTGGGAAAATAATTGCAAGGCGGCTTCTTCCGACCCACCTTACTTTTATACACGAAAGGAGGACGTTGAAATAACTTGGATCGCAAAACCGACCGAATAAGAACGCGGCTAAGATCATTCTCTCGGTTAGATTTGGAATGAAGACTTTTCAACTTCCGTATAAATTTTGGAGTCCATAAAATATTTCTCAAATTAAGGAATGGAGTATTATTCGTGCCGAAAATAAATAAGGTTGCCAAAAATCACATGAAAGCCTTCAAATCTCTAAAATATGAACATTACCTCCCCAAAAATAGATTTTCCTATAATTCAAACACCTGGCTGTTGATTAAAACATTCCACTAACATTCTATAGAGTTCAGGATTCTTTTTCTTTAGTAAATCTGGCCGTTCAAAAAAGTATTCGGAAGCTACGGCAAAAAATTCGGCCTCGTTGGTGCCGCCATATTTTCTAATATCCGAATGGTTGTCGTTTATGGCCTCCATTTCCTTATGGATCAATTTTAGCCAGGGAATGGCATATTGATGGGTCAACAATCGTTCTGGAACACCATCTGTTACATCATCTATTTTATCTATAAGGTGTAAAAATTCGTGAATGCCCGTGTTGCTTTTATCGGTGGTATTGGAAAAGCCATGATATAACGCCTTTTTAGAAAGAATCATTTGTTTCTCGAATCTTCCATTGCCGACCAATCCACCGATATTACGCCGCTGTCCTTTCCCGTTAAATTCTAAATCTTCATTAAAATGGTCAGGATATAAAAGTATGCCACTCAAATTAGTGTAATGCCATTCCTCAAAACCAAAAACGGGAATTACGGCACTTGCTGCTATCAATACTTTGTCGAGTTCCTGTAATTCCAATTGCACCCCGTCTATATACACCTCACTTAAGAACTGCATCATCCGTGCCTGAAAAACGGCCTGTTTTGCCTGTGAAAAGTTCCGGTAAAAAAGCACATGATCCATCAGCAACGGATGCCAATGTTTAGGGAACGGCTTTACCCTTTTTCTTCCTATTCTGGAAAAAAAATAAACGGCAAGCACGAGAATCAGGCCAAAGATTATAGTGTACAACATGCTTGGCGGGGTAGTTTACAACCTATTATTAATTTGAATTTACGCTTTCCGCGGTAAATCCGATTTTTTGGAGCGTAGTTTTTACATCCTCCTCGGTAGCTCCATTACTTTCCACGGTCAGGATTTTATCTGGATTAGCGGTATCGACTTCCCAGTTATCAATGCCTTCTTGCTTGTTTAAAAAAGGGGTTACTTTTGATACGCAACCACCACAATTGATGTTTGTCTTAAATTTTAGAGTTTTCATCGTATTTGAATTTATAATTAATATTAGAGTTTTACGCGCTTTAATCGTAAGCTGTTGGCAACCACGGACACACTGCTAAAAGCCATTGCCGCACCTGCAATCATAGGGTCCAATAAAAAGCCGTTAACGGGATATAGAACGCCGGCGGCAATCGGGATACCTATGATATTATAAATGAATGCCCAGAACAGGTTTTGGCGGATGCCCAATACGGTTCTTTTCGATAGTTCCAAGGCTTTTGGGATGGATTGCAGATCAGAGGTAATCAACGTTATTTTTGCGACGTCCATAGCAATGTCCGAGCCTTTTCCCATGGCAATACTTACATTGGCCTGTGCCAGGGCTTGCGAATCGTTTATGCCATCGCCGACCATTGCTACTATCTTTCCATCGGTTTGCAATTTTTCAATAAAAGCTGCTTTGTCCGAGGGCATTACTTCGCCCTTGTAATTTGCGATTCCTACTTGTTTTGCCATAGCAGACGCGGTTTTATTATTATCCCCTGTGAGCATATAGACGTCGATGCCTCTTTCCTGAAGGGTAGCTATGGCCTTTTTTGAGGTCTCCTTTATCTTGTCCGCAATGGCGAGTATCGCCAGCACTTGTTTTTCATTGCCAAGGAATATGACTGTTTTCGCTTGCTCTTCGAGACTTTCTGCTGATTTCATTAAAAAAGTATCGATCTGGATATTTTTATCAAGCATTAGTTTATGGTTTCCAACATAATATTTTGAACCATTTTCCGTTTCGGCTTGAACACCTTTTCCAGTAATGCTTTCGAAGGAAGCAATTTCTGCTTGCTCAACGTTTTCCTCTTTCAAATGGTCAATCACCGCTTCCGCCAAGGGGTGTTCCGATTGTGCTTCTATGGCCAAAAGAATTTGCTTGTATTGATTTTGATTTTCAAGTTTATCCTTCCAAAGTATATCCGTTACCAATGGTTTTCCTTCCGTAATAGTACCCGTTTTGTCAAGGATTACGGCATTCACTTTATGGCCGAGTTCCAGGCTTTCGGCATCCTTTATCAGGATATTGTTTTCAGCTCCTTTACCGATACCGACCATTATAGCCGTAGGGGTTGCCAATCCCAATGCACAAGGACAAGCGATAACCAAGACTGCTACTGAGGTCAATAAGGCCTGTGAAAATGCATTATCGCCTCCTAATGACATCCAAACGATGAACGTAATGATAGAGATACCCAACACAACCGGAACAAATATTCCAGCAATCTTATCCACCAGTTTTTGAACGGGAGCTTTGCTACCTTGTGCTTCCTGTACCAACTTAATGATTTGAGACAACAAGGTTTCCCCACCTACTTTTTCGGCCGTAAATCGAAAGCTGCCTTTTTGATTTACCGTACCTGCAAACACTTTTTCATCTTTTGTTTTTACTACGGGAACAGGCTCACCCGTAATCATACTTTCATCCACATATGAGCTTCCTTTGGAAACTTCCCCATCTACGGGAATCTTTTCCCCAGGACGCACCAAGATGGTCTGGCCAACTTGGACAGCGGAAATTGGGATTACTTTTTCCTCCCCCTTCTCGATAATTTTGAGCGTTTTGGGCTGTAATCCCATCAGCTTTTTGATGGCGGAAGAGGTATTTGACTTTGCCTTTTCCTCCAATAGCTTCCCCAATGAAATAAAGGTGATAATTACCGTAGCCGCTTCATAATAAACGTGAGGCTCGATACCACGACTTACCCAGAATTCTGGAAAAAAAGTATTGAATACACTAAAGAGAAAAGCGATTCCGGTACTCAAGGCCACCAAGGTATCCATATTCGCCTTACCGTGTTTGGCTTGCTTGAAAGCATTGATAAAAAAGCTACGACCGAACCAAAAGAGGACAGGAAAAGTTAACATCAAGGATATCCATTTCCCAGGTCCCCATTGCATAAAAAACATTCCCAATACAAAAATTGGAAGCGTGAGTATGGCGGACCAGATGGTACGGTTTTTTATATCTTGATAATGCTTTTGTTGAAGTTCTTGTTGTTCTTCTGAAGGGTCTTCTGCATCTATGATAATGTCATAGCCCACCTGACGTAAGGCGTTCTGTAATTTTTCGTCGGCAAGGCTCTCATCATAATCAACAATTACCGTGCTGTTCGCAAAATTTACGTTGGCAATATGGACACCTTCGGTATGAGACAGGATGGATTCAACACTTGAAGCACAGGCTGCACAGGTCATTCCTGTTACCGGAAATGACTTTTTTACCCCTTGTTTAAGGCTCTTTGCTTTGGTATCAAAAATGTTAGCGGTTTCCATCTTCCCATTCTTATTTGTACACTACAAATTTCAGAATTTATAGTCTTTAATATGTTACGTTATAGGCTGAATGATTTGTAGAATTACCTTGGTTACGGTCGCCAGTTTGAAAGCTTACAGAGTTTCAACTGCAAACCAGATAACTGATACCAATTTTGATAAGACAAAAAGACCACAATGGTAGTTGTGGCCTTTTGAAATTTGAGGTGGTAGCACCCCATTATACTTAATAGAGTTATATTATTTTAAATATTCCTCACAAGCTTCCTCACATTTTCTACAGGCATCTGCACATTCTTGACAATGTTTGTGGTCGTGTTCGGCACATACATCTGCACATTTTTTACAGATATCACGGCATTGCTCTACCATTCCTCTTACATCTTTATAATTTGACGCGAGCAAATTTGCTGTTGCACTGCAGATTTCGGCACAGGCCCTATCAGTTCTTATACAATCTACCATCATTTTGATGTCGTCTTCGTCAAGACAGGCATCTGCACAGTAATTACAATGTGCTGCACAATTGTTTAAAGCGTCGATTAACTTTGAATTTTCCATAAATATTTAAGACTTTAAATTGTTAAATACAATCCACTACTTTAGTGAATATTACCTAGAACAATTTAATGTAGGTAGCAATATTTTTTGTTATGAAATATGCCGAATGATTTGTAAAATTTTCAGATTAACAGAATTTAACATCAAATCTTATCTAAAGATTTTCGATTCTTATTAGCACTTTTTTTAAATTTTGAAGGCGTCATTCCTGTGACCTTTTTAAATTGATTACTTAAATAGGCAACACTACTATAGTGAAGTTTAAACGCTATTTCACTTAAGGTTAATTCACCATAAATGATGAGTTCTTTTATGCGCTCAATTTTTTGGTTGATAATGTATTGCTCAAAAGTGATACTTTCTACGGATGAGAATAGTGAACTTAAATATTTATAATCAAGATGAATGTTTTCGTCTATATAATCTGCCCATTTAAAATCCAATTCCTCGGAAGAATGATGGATTTTATCTACAACTAATGTTTTCATCCGTTCGATAAGTTGACTTTTACGGTCGTTTATTAAACTGAAACCGGTATTTTGAAGCTCGTTTGAAAAAGCACTTTTGGTATTCGTATCCATGGATGAAGCTAATTCGACCTCCCCCAATTTGATAGAATTGAACGGAATCTCCAGTTCTTCCAAAATATGGGATACAGCCGCAATACATCTTGGACAGACCATGTTTTTTATGTGGATGATATTGTCCATGTTATTTCAGTTTCAAATTATATCGTAAGGACCGGACTAAAAAAATGCACTAATAAGAACTAATATCGTCGTAATAATAAATAAAAGCACTAGCGCCAGTATTCCGTAAACTTTCTCCTTCTTTTTGATACTGCTTTTTTGTGGTTTTTTTCTTTTGTCCTTTCTTCTTTTCCTTCTGTTATCGCTCATCATCTCCCAATTTTCTTAGGGTAAAAAACGGAAATAAGCATCTTTGGCCCGATTCGCCTTCCACAGTAATTAATTATTCCAAAGTTGCTTTGACCTCTCCACAAGTCATCATCGCCTCTCCATAGTACGGGTTACGAATCTCTTTTTCAAGGCTTAACCAATATGCTCCTTTGTTACTATCTGCCATCGGGCAATAGTTGTTGTACACTTTTTGATCGATTCCAAAAAGCTGAACGCTGCTTATCATGTGGGCCGATAGATGTTTAAAGTGGTCTCTTTGCTCCTTGACATCCGAAGTGCTCGCGATAGCATCCGACGAAGCATTGAGTTCTTTTTGGATGGTCATCCAATGGTTATGGGCCTCCTTGTCTTTTAGTAACTTCATATCGACTTTGGCCAAACCTTCCTCCATTTGTATCGCTTCTTTTTTTGCGGCGGCAGCATCGTCGTTTACCAAAGCGTCCTTAACACTTATATAGGCATTGAAAACTTGCTTTAACTGGCCTTGAAACTCATTTGAAACCTTTATTCTATTATTCATCTCGGAATGATCGGTACTGGCGGACGATTCCATTTTACTTCCTTCCTGCATACCCAAATGGCCTTCATGCCCGGTCATGGTTTTACCGCCCTCGGAGTTCATCATCGATTTTTTGCCCTGTAACTGGGCTGCGGCGTCTACGGTAAATGTACCATTGGTCACAATCTGGTCTCCTTTTTCGAGTCCGCTAATTATTGTAAAGGTATCCCCGTTAGTATTTCCGAGGGTAACCTCGCGCATTTCGAAAACGGGCTCATTGGGATTGGTCTTTACATACACCACAGAACGCTCACCGGTCCACATTACAGCACTTGCAGGTACGAGAACTGTGTCTTCCATTTGTGTTTGGGTAGTTTTGATGGTTCCTTCTACGAACATTCCAGGTTTTAAGAGATTATCCCTATTGTTCAGTACGGCCCTCACCATAACTGTTCTTGTAGAGGAATTAAGAAGTGGGTCTACGAAAGATATTTTTGCGGTAAATTCTTTATTGGGATAGGCATTAGTGGTCAATTTGACTTCCTGACCTTCTTTCAGGGATGCTATCTGATTTTCGTAGGCATCGAATACGGCCCAAACGGAATTTAAATTGGCAATCTTGAAGAGAGGCTGACCTTGTTTTATATAATCACCTTCATTTACAAGCTTTTCGGTAACCGTTCCAGAAACTGTGGCGTACACCGGAAAATTTTCCTGTACTTTGCCGGAGTCCTCAATGCTATTGATCTGTTTTTCCGAAAGCTTCCATAATTTTAATTTATTTCTAACGGCATTGTACAGGTCGGGCTGCGAAGCCTTCATGGAAGCAGCTGTCAGCAGTTCCTGCTGTGCGCTTACCAACTCTGGGGAATAAATGGTCGCAAGAAGTTTGCCCTTTGCGACGCTCTCTCCTTTATAGTTTACATTAAGCCGTTCAATACGACCTGCAAAATAGGTAGCTTGCGTAGCATTGGCCTCTTCGTTCTCTCGGATTTTACCGGAAAGGTTTAACGAACTCCCGTCCGAACTGCCCATCCCAACAAAAGAAGTATGTATATTGGCCAGGGCCATAGCATTGTCGGTCATCTTTATTTCGTTTGCACTTAACCCATCGGCTCCGGTTTCTGCGGGAATCAGATCCATACCACAAATTGGGCAGTCTCCCGGTTCGGGCTGCATAATCTGGGGGTGCATGGAGCAAGTCCATATTTGACTTTCCGACTCTCCTGAATGATTATGACTATCCGACATATTCGATTTGTCTTTAATTGCTGCTTTATCGGTGGAAGAACTTCCAAAAATAAGGTAGCCCGCAAATAATCCTACGATTACTGCGACTCCTAAGTAAATGATGTTTTTTTTCATGATCTGATAGTTAAAATGTGTAGCGTTAAGGTAATTAGGGACGTGATTTATTTTTTTGTTTTTCTGAACTAGAATTCAATGTCGAGACATCCATTGCACTGGGCATCCCCCGATTAACATAAGTCAATTAGTTGTCCTGCAAACGCTTTATCATAGCCTTCATTTCCCCGATTTCCTTTCTTTGGGCTTCGATAATGTCATTGGCCAGCTTTTTGACTTCCGGATCTTGGATATCCGCCCGCTCGCTGGTCAATATTGCAATGGAATGGTGCGGAATCATCGCCTTCATCCAAAGTATATCCCCAATTATGGGTGCTTGTGCACGTACTAATCCCAAGGCACTGACAAACAATACAATACTGCCAACAACTATGCCAATGTTCTTTTTTTTATTTTGATACATACCGCGCATGGCCACGAACATTATTATCGCCATTGCGGCTATACCCAGACAACTCATATAAAACCTCGTAAGACTAAAATAGACGTGGTCGATTTCATACGAATTCAAATACATGGTAATGTACATTGCGATAAACGATGCCGCGAGCATCAGTACGAATTTGGTGTAGTGGTTGCTTCCCATTTTGCTGTTTTTCTCTTGTGATTCCATCGTTTGTGATATTTAGTTATGATTATACATTTTTATCCAATTGTTGCACTTCTTAACCTCAGCGCATTCGCAATGACCGAAACCGAGCTGAAGCTCATGGCCAGGGCGGCGATCATGGGCGATAATAGTATTCCGAAAAAGGGGAACAGTACGCCTGCCGCGATCGGCACTCCGAGTGTATTGTATATCAGCGCAAAGAATAGGTTCTGTTTGATATTTTTCATCACGGCGTGGCTCAGGTTCCGTGCCTTTACGATACCATGAAGATCACCTTTTACCAAGGTGATCATCGCGCTCTCGATAGCGACGTCCGTTCCCGTGCCCATGGCTATGCCTACGTCACTTTTCGCCAAGGCGGGCGCATCGTTGATGCCGTCGCCGGCCATGGCCACAACGTGACCTTGCTTCTGTAGTTTCTCGACCTCATCCAGTTTATTCTCCGGTAACATTCCGGCCTTGAAACTGGCCAGATTAAGCTCGCCCGCTACCGCTTGCGCCGTGTCGTGATTGTCGCCGGTGAGCATGATGACATCAATACCTTTATCCTGCAGTTCCTTGATGGCCTTGTCACTGGTTTTCTTGATCTTGTCGCCTATCACCACATAACCGGCCATCTCACCATCTACCGAAAGAAAGGAAACTGTTTTCCCCTGTTTTTGAAAGGATCGGGCTTCTTTCTCCATATCCGATGAAATATCCGCCTTGGCATATTCCATCATTTTGGCATTTCCCAGATCCACTTTTTTTCCATCTACTTTTCCTTCGACTCCTTTGCCTGTAACCGCACTAAAATTTTCAACTTTCAAAATCTTGGCTTTTTGTTCTTTTCCATATTTCACGGTCGCCTCGGCAAGTGGATGTTCGCTAGAACTGTTTAAGGAGGCTATTAGCTGCGTCACCTCCTTTTCAGTAAATGAATCGCTGAACGAGCCCATTTTTTCTACCGTAGGTTTTCCTTCGGTGATCGTTCCCGTCTTATCGACGATCAAGGTATCTACCTTGTCCATCTTCTCGAGGGCCTCCGCATTTTTTATCAGTACGCCGTTCTGGGCGCCCTTGCCGACGCCCACCATGACGGACATAGGTGTCGCCAGTCCCAATGCACACGGACAGGCGATGATCAACACGGCTATGGCATTCACCAAGGCATAGACATAAGCGGGTTCCGGTCCCCAAATGGCCCATACGGCAAACGTGATCAAGGAGATAATTACCACCACGGGTACAAAGTAACCTGAAACGGTATCCGCAAGATTTTGAATGGGGGCACGGCTGCGGCTGGCATCGTTGACCATATGTATAATTTGGGAAAGCAAGGTATCGCTACCCACTTTTTCCGCTTTCATCAAGAAGGATTGGTTGCCGTTGATCGTACCGCTAGTTACCTTATCGTTTTCGGATTTGTCAATAGGAATAGGCTCCCCCGAAATCATCGATTCATCCACCGTGGTATGCCCTTCGGTAATGACACCATCTACCGGGATTTTATCGCCCGGTTTCACGCGGAGGATGTCCCCCTTCTGGATCTGGTCTATGGAAACTTCCTCTTCATTACCATCTACCACGCGCACCGCCTTATTGGGTGCCAGTTTTAATAGTTCCTTGACCGCGGAGTTTGTTTTACTGTGCGCCCTCGCCTCCAAAACCTGGCCCATCAAGACCAAGGTGAGGATGACCGTTGCCGCCTCAAAATAAACGTGTACCGCATCGTGTTCGGTCTTGAACTGGGCCGGGAAAAAATCGGGGAACAACATCCCGAACACGCTGAACAACCAGGCCACCCCGGCACCGATACCGATGAGGGTGAACATATTGAGGTTCCAGGTCTTGATACTGCGGTAGGCCCGCTCGAAGAACATCCAAGTCGCGTAGAAAACGACTGGAATGGATAGCCCGAACTGGATCCAGTTCCACCATTTTTGTTCCATGATATCGTACAACGGGTTGTCGGGCAGCATCTCGCTCATGGCAATCAAGAAAATCGGCAAGGTGAAACCAAGGGCTATCCAGAACTTGTTCAATAACTTGTTATAGGATTTTTCCTCGGCGGAAAGGTCGGGTTCTAGAGGTACGAGATCCATTCCGCAAATTGGGCAGGCGCCCGGTTCATCCTTTATGACTTCGGGATGCATGGGGCATGTCCACTGTTCCGAGGTCGTTGCGGACAGATTCTGCTCCTCCACGAGATCCATACCGCATACGGGACAGTCGCCGGGTTTATCATAGGTCTTGTCGCCCTCGCAATGCATGGGGCAGTAGAAGGTGCCGGTGCCCCTTCCTTTTGGTTTATCTTCTTTTTTTGATTCGGAAGCATGGTTATGACTACCGGGCGTGTGAATGGTGTACCCTCCGCCATCCTGTTTTAAGGCATCCTGAAACGTCTCGATCGGAACATGGGATTCCATCTCGATAGTAGCTTCCTCTTCTTCCAGATTCACGGAAGCACTTTTCACACCTTCCACTTTTGAAAGTGTCTGCTCGACGTGATTGCGGCAACCGTTGCAGGTCATCCCTTCTATGTGATAGGTGTGTTTCATGGTTTTCTATATTAAAAATTTCACTATTAATCCTCCTGCAAGCCAGATGTAACAAACGAACGCGATATATTTTAAAACACGTTCCAACAACGGACTTTTTGGCGCCATCTCGCTCATATTGTGGGCAACATCCTTCTTTTTGAAAAAACCCAGATAGACCAAATATCCAGAGATGGCCAGGAAAGCCAAGTTCAAATAGAACGTATAGTCTATCTTGAAATATTCGCTATCCTGAATCTTTACCTGGGATGGGTCGGGCAACATACCGAGCAGGTCGAACCCGTAGTGCAGTGCCAAGGCCGTACCGATCAATGCGCTAAACAATAGAAAAAGGATGAATAAGGACATTTTCCATCCGTAGTATTTTGCATTGATCCGCAATACGGGAAAAACTACCAAATCACTAAAAATAAAGGCCATCACACCCGCGAAGCTAACGCCCTTCCCAAATAAGAGGGCCGCCAACGGGATGTTCCCCATAGAACCTATGAACGTTAGGAAAGCAGCGACCGGCCCTACCAAGATATGCTCTAAAATCTCCAAAAAGGTAAAATCGGTATTGCCCTGACCGCTATTGATGAAGAGGGTCTCAAAAAACGAGTCCGGCACAAAGACCGCAACGATACCGGCGATCGTAAAGCCGACGGTGACATCTTTCCATACCATTTGCCATTCCATCTTATACTTCTTGGCGACCCTCGCCCAGCTGTCCTCTTTTTGGATTTGCTTCTTCCAGTCCTTCGAACCGTCCATCTCGTCACTATCTTCGTTTTCAAGGTTTTTTCGGGCGTTCTCAATCAATTTTTTAGGATTGATGATACGTATCAGCAGCCAACATATCAAAATCAGAAGAACGCCACCTACATATTCGCCCACTACGAATTGCCAGCCCAAGAAGATGGAGATGATAATACCCAATTCTATTACAAGATTGGTAGAGGCCAATAAGAACGCCATTGAAGAGACAAAACTTGCGCCTTTTTTAAAAATGGATTTTGTACCCGCCAAGGCCGCAAAACTGCAGGAACTGCTTATGAAACCGAAGAATGCGCCCAAAAGCATACTCTTTCCCTCATTTTCGCCCATGGCTTTTTGCATCCGTTTTTCGGTCACAAAAATCTGTATCATACTGCTGATGATATAGCCTAGTACGAATGCCCAAAGCGCCATCCAGAAAAAACCGGTAGTGGTATAGGCGGCCTCGCCCCATTGTTCTAGAAAGTCGTTCATTTCAGTGTATTAAATTTAAATGATTAATCATTATAGCCTTTGTTTTACCGTGGCGCGACTTCTTTTGAATAATTCATGAAGAAACGTGTTTCTTGATGATTTTCCATACTCTATCTGTTTTCTTCAATATTGAGGTCGCTACTCGTTTTTCACTTTTCGTGGTCATTATTGATTTGCTTTTGTATGTGCATGTTATTGACATTCGCTATTCCAAAGAAAAGAACGATAAAACTTAAGGTCACCTCTAACATTACTAGACTCTTCGCGGAATAAGCAATAGGCACGATATCCCCAAAACCTACCGAGGAAAAGGATATTAAGCTAAAATATACAAACTCAAAAAGAACGATATATTTGGGACTTCCATTGATCAAATCGGTTTTAAAACTATCCGTATCCATAAGGTACGTTGCTGCATAATCCGTTGCAAACGACAGAACTACAATACCAATCAGCAGGCCGAACAAGGCCAGTACGTGAGACAAAAGATGGCTTTGTGCTATTATTTCGCTCAACTGAATAAAGGTCAGTCTCAAAATAAAGAACATTTTGAACAAGGTTAAGAACAACACGCTCCAAACCCACGACACCAATGTATCCAAAAACCAAATATTCAACACCCCAATGACAAATACTATGATGATAGCTGGCATTGCTTTTGTAAATAGTTGCCCATAAAAAGCGGAACCATGCTGAATGTCTTTGTTACTGGTCATATATATACTTTCTAGTTCTATTTTTCTTTGAGCAAAACATCAACGCTCAAATCGTGTTTGTCGTTTACCTTTATAAACATCAGGCTAGGGCGCTCCAAACCGTAATCGGTAATCAACAGCGACCATGATGCGTTCAGTTGTATGCCTTTTGACATAGGGTCGAGATCTAGGGGAACCGTTATTTGCCGGGTCGTTCCCGCAAGGGTAAAATCGCCCGTTACCTTGACCGTCCGTTTCGACTTTTTATCCAGATCAAAATCGTCGACAAGTTTTCCCTCAAAGACAACATCGGGATTTTTTTCCGTTTCCAGCAGCTCATACATGTGTCCGTCCCGTTTTTCGTTACCGGTCTTTATGGATTTTACGGATACGGTAAAAACTACTTTTCCAGTTTCAAAATTAATGGTTCCGTTTAACTGGTCGGATTCGCCCGTGTAGGAATTAAGCGGCATTTTGGCCTTGAAGGTCGCATTTCCATCTTGAGCGGAATATACTTGTGCAAACGAGGCAGTACCGCACATGAGCAAGACCAAGATCGATATGGGAAGAAGCAAGTTTTTGTACATGAATGAATTTCCGTTACTTTTCATTTTGATACATTTCTTCATAAGATCTGGTTTTCGTTTCACTTATCCTTTTCATGATATATTTTTTGTCGATGCCCTTTCTGTCCGACAGACCTATGGATGCAAGTAGTTCTTTCAGCCCTTCCATCGTATTTTTGTGATAATTGGCGACCTTGGTTTTCTTGTCCTCCACGACCAATGATGCTACCCGGGCCGGATCCATGGTCGTGATTCCCGTGGGACAGGTATCCAGATTACATTTTAGGGATTGGACACAGCCCAGGGCGAACATCATCCCCCTTGCACTGTAGCAGGCGTCCGCACCCAGTGCCAGGGCCTTGTATATATCGAAGGCGGAAATTATTTTTCCCGCCGCGAATATCTTTAGGCTTTCGCGATGGCCCGCCTTCCGCAAGGTCCTGTCCATAAAATGAAGCCCTTCATAAAGTGGGGTTCCCGCCCAATGGAGCGACTCCATGTGTGCGGCGCCCGAACCCCCTTCCGCACCGTCGATACAGATGAAATCGGGGAAATTGCCGTGTTCCGCAAAGGTGTCGACCATTTCTTCGAACTCCTCTTTTTGTCCCAGGCACATCTTTATGCCTATCGGTTTTCCGCCGGATAGTTCCCTTAGCCTATCAATAAATTGAATCATTTCAACGGTATTGCCAAAGGCACTATGGTGGGCCGGGGAGTGAATTTCGGTATGGGCCTCCACATCCCTATATTTCGAAATTTCATCGGTATTCTTTTTTGCGGGAAGGATGGCCCCGAAGCCGGGTTTCGCCCCTTGTGAAATTTTTATTTCAACCATTTTGACGATTCCAAGCGAGGCAATTTCCTGGAACTTCTCCGCATCGAAATCGCCATTTTCGTTCCGGCATCCGAAATAGCCCGTACCGAACTGGAAAATTATATCCGCACCATATTCCTTGTGATAGGGCGTTAACCCGCCCTCCCCCGTATTTTGAGCAAAACCTGCGATTTTTGCTCCCCCGTTAAAGGCCAATGTCGCATTTTTACTGATGGAGCCAAAGCTCATACCTGCCAAATTCAAAATACTTGCGCTGTACGGTTTTTTGCAATGCGGACCGCCTACGTTTACCCTAAAATCATCTTTTACCTCCTTTGCGGGAAACGTTGAATGCAAAAACCACTCGCGGCCCAGTTTTTCATAGGACAATTGTGTGCCGAAGGGCTGGCTTTTATTTTCGTCCGACGCGCGTTTATAGACGATTTCCTTTTGTATCCAGTTAAAGGGCATCCCCTCCGTGCGGTTGAGCAGGACCGTCTCCTGTAAAACATGCCTTTGTTTTTCCAACAGATTGGTAATCCTTCCCATTAGGGGGTAGGTCCTTTTGATAGCATCGGTTTTTTGAAAATAGTCACTTAATCCGAGAAGGATAAAAGGTACTATCAACAGCGCAAGCAACCATAAATGGGGTTTCCAAGTTATGAGCCCTGCAAGTACTACTAAAAGTGCAATCGATGATATCAAAAATATTCTTCTCATACCTAGTTTCTTAATGTGAATGGCTTTCTTCCCCCGCTTCCTCAGTTTCCAAAAACTGTCCCTGTGGGCCAACGCCCTGAATGTACACGAGCTGTGCGCCATAATGCCCCGCCTGCGCAACGGAGAACGCGGAAAAGGCCATCACCAGGAAAACGGCAATTTCAAACCCGCGTTTCAATTTGATCAAAAAAAGGCTGATAACCTTCAAGACCGAGGCGAGGGCGCTTGACCAAATCGTCCATTCGGCATACCTGTCATGGTTATCCAGTACTTTCTGGGCTATATCGGTAAGTCCGTGCGTATGTGGGTGCACATAAGTCCCCGCTACGTAGGCACAAATGAAACCTGTACCGATAAGGAACAGGATAACCCAGTCCAGATTCCTTTTCAGGACGAAGAGCTGAATACATTGGAGCAATGCCGCGAACAACAATAACACGATAGGAAAATGCACAACCAGCGGATGCAGGTTATCAAATTCGTCCAGACCGATCTCTTCCTTGTCCATACGATCGTCGGATTGGTTGTCCGCATGTTCCTGGGGTTTTTCCGATACATACATATCGCCAAGGGCCGCTGAACTGTTCACCAAATCTCCCTTATTTTTTTCAACGGTTCTGGATGCGGTCGCGTTGAGCGAAACCAGACTTAAAAGCAGCAATGAAAATAATAGGGATGGTTTCATGATCAGTTGTTTTTAGGATGCATTATTAGTAATCTGTATGATAAGCGCTCCTATGACTATGGTCGCAACAATACAGTAGACCGCATAGTTGAACCATTTTTTCAAACTCGGTTTTTCGGACTTTTCCGATCCATTTTTACAACAATCTTTCATAGCACTTGTGTATAATTATTGTGCCTGTCAGGGGAAGGGCGTTCATCAATACATCAACCAAAGTGCCCTTCCCGTAACAGGACTTTTTCTAATCAATTCCATCGGAGCAGATTAGAAATTTGCCAGGGAGCCAACCAATCAAAAAAGTGTCCCTGAACAGCCCCAAACCTATATTTCCGAATTATTTTCGTTTATAAACCTTTTGCAAATCAAAAAAATCACCAACGGCAATAGCGCAAACTGCAACACCGGAACAATTCCTACTTCCGCCCATGGCAAAATGGGCATTGCATCCGTGTACGCCCAATCACCTTTGGCCGTATGCCATTTTTCTGCCGCTATTGCCCCTATCGTACCGACTACGACCAACGCTACAACCTTATTTACGGTTAACCTTTCTATCCAAAACACGTTGCCGTATATGAGGCCAAATCCGAAAAACAAGACGAGCACCATCAACATATCGGCGATGGATGCCAGGGCACAAAAAGTAATATGTTGCCGATTGTATTCAAAACCTTCGTATAATGGACCTTGTGCCAGCTCCCAGGTCAAGTTCAGAACGAATGCCACCATTGCGACTCCAAGAATATAGTACCTGTAATTTTCTTTGTCCCCTACCCTTCTGGAAAAGTGGACATACATTAGAACGACGCAAATAACCGCGATAACCGGTACAATAAAAATATCGAGGGATAGCGCTTCCATTCAGGTTCTGATTATGTTCTTATTTTACTTTTCGATCACTTCCGTCACCTTCCCGCAACTTAGCATTTTGTCACCATAGTATGGGTTGCGGATATCCTCAGTGGAAGAAAGCCAATAGGCACCCTTACCCAGGGCCATCGGACAAAAATCCTTGTAAATCTTACCGGATTCCAATTTTCCCGCCAACAAGGGTTCCATGGCACTGCTCAGTTCGGCAAAGGCCTTTCGTTGTGATTTTAAATCATCGGAACCTGTAAGCTTTTTAGATGCAGATAATGCGGCATCTGAACCGTCGATATTGGCCAAGGCATCGTTCAACATAGTTCCTCCCTTTTGTGCATCGCCCGGATTCGATCCGATCAGGGCGTCCTTTATGTGTTCGTAATGACCATAGGCATTGGCCAGATTTTCATCGTTGAATTCCGGGGCCATCTGCATTCCGTCCATGCTATCCATATCCATTTTGCTATGATCATGTGCCTTTTTTTCGTTATCCTGTGCATTGGCAAATGAAAAAAGTAACAACGTTACGGCCGCTACACTCAATTTTAAATTTTGCATTTTCTTGACTTTTAATGGTTATAAATCCTTTTTAAGCTGTGTCATATAGCTTATAATTTCCTTTTTTTGCCCTTCCGATAACTTTGCATCACCATGTACGATCGTATAAGAGAAAAGGGGCATTTCATCATCCTCTATTTGACTGATGATCGATTTTAACTTGCTGTTCTTTCTTCTGCTCGAATAATCGGCCCACTCGTTAAAATTCAGTTCCTCCTTGCCCTGCTTGACATGGTCTTCCAAAAACCAAGCGACCGGTTGCACTTTGTTGTACCAGGGATACTCGGTGTTATTGCTATGGCAGTCGTAACAGGAGGTCGTGATGGTGATTTCCACCTGTTTTGGAACATTGTTTACTACCATAAAATCAATTTTAGGCAGGGTCTCGCTTTGGTTTCGGGAAGTGGGAAAAAATTGTATTCCCACAAACCCGACCAAAAGCACAAGCAATATGATTTTTACAATTTTCCTCACCTAATTGATTTCCTTTTGTACGCTACCGCAGCTCATCATTTTCGCCCCGTAATACGGGTTCTTGATTTCTTTGGTCGCACTCAGCCATTGTGCGCCTTTGTTGTCATTGTACATGGGACAGAAATCCTGGTACAATTTTTCTTCGGTTCCTGTAATCGCGATCAGGTCTATCATATCTTTGCTAAGCACATCGAAATGTTCCCTTTGATGGCCGATCGGGCTTTCCGAGATATGCTCGGCATGCTCTTTGGCATCCTCAATGATATCCTTCAATTCTTGCTGTTCGTCGGAACCGAAGGAAGCCGTATCAAAATTGTTAAAATCCGAAACCATAATACCGCCTGCCTTTGCCGCGGCATTTTCATCGTCTGCTACAAGGGCATTTTTGAGATCCAAGTAATTGGCTACCAGCATATCCGATTTTGAGGTTTTTTGACCGCTGTCCATCATCCCGTTCGAATCCATGCCCGCTTCATCGTGGCCTTCCCCGCCCTCCATATCGGAATGGTGGCCGTCCCCGTTATCGTGTTCTTTTTTGGCGTCCTTGCACGAGGTGGCCGTAAGGGTTACTAAGGCGATTGCTAAAATTCCTGTTGATACTTTTGTTCGTTTCATTTTGTTTTTATTTAAATGGTTACTAATTAAGGTTTAATATTTTCTTCGGTGAAACCTGCTTGTTTCTGCGTTGGCTATTGTCTATCGTTCCGTTTTTTAAAGTTTTTCGATTATAAATTCCAGCTTCGCCGAAACTTGGTAAGCAATTTCACATAACGCCAGACTGTCGGACGCCCTGATGGAGGCCATGGGGTTTACAACGGCCACCTCTATTCGACCGTTCTTGATCTCATATACGATTACGTTACAAGGTAGCATGATGCAATTCTTCTTATCGACCTTTAAGGCCCTATAGGCATGGGAAACATTACATGCCCCAAAAATCCTATATTTTTCGAATTCTACACCCAGCTCCCTTCTAAAGGTTTCGCTCACGTCTATTTCGGTCAGGATGCTGAAACCCTGTCGCTCCAAGGCTTGCGATACTTTCTCGATTACCTCATCAAAATCCCGGTCCAGCGTTTTGGTGAAATAATAGGGCATCTTGTTATTCCTTTGCATTGATGGTTTGCTTTCGCTCTATGTACTATTTTCTGGAAATTTCGCCTTTGGTATATAGCTCATCCAAAATTCCATTCAAGCCCCATTACTTCATTTTCTAAAACATTAACGAAAGCCCGCCGCCGGCGCCGAACCGGCTGTCATAACTTCCCATTATAGAGAAATTTCTTCCGACAATATATTTCAGGCCTACCTGCCAAGTGGTTTCTTTCTGAAAATCCGTTCCCTCGGCAAAATCGTTGACCCATCCAAAATCCGCCTGATATTCATATTCCCCGTACAGTAATACGTGGGGGAAAATCATTGTCGCCTTCGACAAACTGATCTGGGGACGTAGTTTACTGTCCAAACGCACATCGGCATTTATCAATAATGGCATTAGATACCGGATTCCCCCGATTGCCGTGGTGTTGATCTCATCCAGACTGTCCTCGCCTTCGTTTTCAACATTTACACCTCCGAACACACGGAAGTAATCGCTGAGATAGCGTTCATAACTGAATTCCGCCTCTAAATTTTGATTCCAGCCATATTCTCCCCTGATGGTAAACTGGTTCCTGATATTGGTGGCCGTAGCGTAGAGTTCCGTCATATGGCTTGCCGCGGTCAGTTCTCCCCAAGTGAACATATGGTCCGCCTCGTTAAGCAATTTGCTGGCTTTATACTTTAACATTCTTGGATCGCGGGGTGTAATATAGCTGAAAACCCGGGCCATACCACCATTAAGATGGTAGAGTACATGGCAATGAAAGAACCAGTCGCCCGTCTCATTGGCATCAAACTCGATGACCACCTTTTGCATGGGCGCCACGTTCACGGTATGCTTTGAGGGCGAATACTCCCCATTTTCGTTCAGTACCCTGAAAAAGTGTCCGTGCAAGTGCATGGGGTGGTGCATCATGGTCAAGTTGTTTAGGGTAATGCGTACCACTTCACCTTTATTAATCCTAATCTTGTCGGCTTCGGATAGTGGCACCCCATTGATACTCCATACGTAACGGTTCATGTTCCCTGTAAGATTAAAGAGCATTTCCTTGACCGGTTTATCGCCGTTGAAGGAAGTTTTTACCGGAGATTTCAAATAACTATAATTAAATTCTGGATTACCCCCAGTTTTCATGTTATCGCCGATAACCTTGTCCGCCGGAACGACATAGCCCATTTTCATGCCGCCCATTTTCATATCGGCACTCTTGTTCATCTTATCCATATCCATATCGGCCATTTTCCCTTCCTTCATCTTCATCTCCCCGGCCATTTGGGCTGTGTCTTTTTTCATGCCCATTTTCATCTTTCCGCCCTTCATGTCCATTTTGGAATGGTCCATTTTCATACCTCCCATATCCATGCTGTATTTTTTCATATACTTGATGGAATCATTTTTGGATGGGTTGAATTTGGAGGCAGGTGCGCCCATTTTCATATCCATGGCCATCATTTTCTGCATCTGTTCTATCAGGTCCGGTTTAGGGACGACGGGGGCCTTGAGAATCGGGCCTTGTCCCAAATAGGCCGTGGCAAAGCCGGAACCGTCCTGTGCCATGGCACGGATCTCCAACTTTCCATTTTCGGGTATGGTCACGATATAGTCATAGGTTTCGGCAACCCCGATCAAGGTCTTGTTGTGCTTCACCGGCACCACATCCTTGCCATCTGCGGATACCAGCATCGGGTCGCCACCGCCGAACGTTAGCCAGTTATAGGTCGCTGCCGAGGCGTTTACGAAGCGCAGCCTGACCCTTTCACCGGGTTTGAAATCGGGATATTCCTGCTCGGACTTCCCATTGATGAAAAACTGGTCGAAGTAGTTATCGGAAATGGCCATATCGGGCATGCGCTGCCATATCATCTTTAATTTTGCGCCCACGGCCTTCTTTTTTATAATCTTGTCCCAACTTTGTACCTGTCCCTTTTTTATCAAATACCATTCGTTGCCCCGTTTGAGGTTCTTGAGCTGGGAGTCCGGGTTTTCATCCATCCAATCGGAAAGGACCAAGACCAGATCCCTATCATAGTCCAAAGTCGTTTCTTTCGGGTTTATTTGAATGGAGCCATAAACCCCGCGCTGCTCGTTGAGGCCTACGTGGGAATGGTACCAATACGTACCGGATTGTTTAATGGCAAATTTATATTGAAAGGTTTCTCCGGGCATTATCGGGGGCGACTCCAAATAAGGTACGCCATCATAATAGTTTGGCAGGATCATACCGTGCCAATGGACCGAGGCGGGGGTATCCATCTTGTTGGTCACGTTTATCCGCGCAAATTCCCCTTCCTCAAAAACCAGATTGGGTCCCGGGATTCCTCCGTTAACGGTTATCGCCTGAACGTCCTTACCGGTGAAATTTACGGTCTGGTTATCGATGGTCAGGTCATATACACGCTCTGGCCAATTATCCTCATTTTCCTCGTACGGATTGGACGTCTGGGCATTCACCCCTAATACGTACAGGCCAGAAATCAATAAAGTAAAAATCCTTTTCATAGTTCTAATCTTTAAAATAACCATTCCCAAACGGGAAGGGCAATAAATTATTTGAGACAAATACGTTTCGCACGCGTCCGTGCGCTTCCTGCAGGCATCCGCACAATAATTACAATGGGTAATACAGTTGTTCAATGCTTCAATCAATTTTGAATTTTACATTTTTAAGCTTGAAAATAAAAATACCCTTGATTTACAGTTTTGTGTGTAATAATATTGGTTAATACTTATATAATTCGGTCCAAGGAAGTTCTAAAATTTATCTGACCCGATTTATAGTCGGAAAGGCTCATTCCTGTCTCGCTTTTAAATTGTCTGCTCAAATGATGAATATTGCTATAATTGAGCAACTGACCCATCTCCGTAAAATTGTATTCCTTGTCCTGTATCAGTTCCTTGATCTTTTCAATTTTCAGCTTGATAAAATATTTCTCGATGGTCATCCCTTCGGTAAAAGAAAATACCTTGCTGATTTTTGAATATTCACTGCCCAATTTTGAGGCGAGATAGTCCGAAAGATTTTTCTCCAGTTCCAGGGGAAGTTTTTGCAGGACCTTCACAAGCTCCACTTTTACTTGTTCTACTAACATTTCACCTTTACTATCTATCAACGAGAAACCGTTCTTTTCAAGAAGTTCCTTCAATTTTTCGGTTTCGTCTTCAATTTCTAATCTCAGGCGACCGAGTTCGATTTCCAATAAATGGATGTTATTTTCCTCCATCTCGTCCCTTAGCACCTTGATACATCTATCACATACCATGTTTTTCACAAAAAAATCCTTGACCATAATCAGTTTATTAGATAGTTTATAATGGCCGATTGCGCGTAGTATAGTTGCACCGACTCGATCTGGTCCATTTGGAATTTTAGCTGTAATTCCTGGACGTCGAGTACATCGTTGAAATCAATGGTGCCCGTTTCGTAGTTTTTGATTAGGATTTCTTCGGCATCCCTAGCTTGATAAAGGTTTTTGGTCTGTGTTTCGAAACTGATGCGCGCCTGGTTTCTTTCGGATATCGCTCTTGAGAACGTACTTTGCAATACGTTGAGCCGCTCGTCTTTCTGGGCTTCCAATTCTTTTTGGCGCAGTTCGTTCTGTTTCGAAACGGAGCTGTAGGCATTGTTGAAAATGGGGATGGAAAGGGATACCATGGGCATTAAGATATCCTTCCCGTTATCGGCGAGCATCATATCGGTGCGCTCCGCCACCGGCACATAATCAAGGCCGACCCCGATACTTGGCGCACGTTCTTTTTGGTTCAGCAATTCGGACTGCACGACCGATTCGTACAGTCGATCATATTTGAGCAGTTCTGGATTATCGGAAAGGGCATCATAGCTGTATTCGAGATCGGTCGCCGGTATCTCTAGCGCAGCTACCACCTGCAAGGCGTTATCATACTTCCGGTCCAGTTTACTATTAACGGCCGCTTGAATACCTTTTGCCCGTTGAAGCAGCACTTCTTTTTGCTGCTGCAGTTCATTCTGCCGGATCTGTAGCCGGAGCACATCTACCGCGGAAGCCTTGCCCACCTCTAATGAGGTCAACGCCAAGCGCTCATACGTTTTTAGTAACTGGATGTTCTCGTCGAGCACCTTTTGTTTCGCCCGGATGGCATAGAGCTGATAATACAACTGTGCTACCTCCAACCCCAGTTTTCGTTTGGCGATTACGATTTCGACAAACTCCGCTTCGGCCATGGAACTCGCGTAATTTTCACGGGCGGTAATCGTACCGAACCAGGGTAGCATCTGCGACACGGAAAAACGGGCGCGTTGCGCGCCGGTCCGGGTTTCGGGCTCGCTCACAAAATACCCGGCACTAACCGTAGTGTTGGGCAAAGTATTGACCGCATTTACCTTTTCCTGGGCAATGTTGTACCGTAACTCAAAGGCTTGGATGTCCGGATTATTCGCCTCGGCTTCCTGTATATAGGATTGCAGATCTTGCGAATATCCGCCAATTGAAACCAATCCAACCATTAGAAGCATGATTGCGTTCAAGCGGGCATTCAGGTTTCGGGTTCGCCCCACATAACCTTCGGTGGAAACAAAAGGATTCCAAAGTATCACGATAATATTTTTCATTTGCTCGCTCTTTTAAGTTGAAATTCTTTTTTCATACTGAACAAAACGGGAACGACAAAAAGTGTTATAAGGGCTATGAGCATCCCGCCAAAGCTTGGTATCGCCATCGGAATCATAATATCGCTGCCCCGACCCGTAGAGGTGAGAACAGGCAATAGTGCCAAGATTGTCGTGGCCGTAGTCATCAGACAAGGGCGGATACGCTTTTCGCCGGCTTCGACCACAGAATCCCGGATTTCTTTTTGGTTATCCGGACTGTTGCGCTCAAAGGTCTGTGTGAGATAGGTGGCCATTACGACGCCATCGTCGGTGGCGATACCGAACAGGGCGATAAATCCTACCCAAACGGCAACACTGAGGTTTATGGTGTGCATTTGAAATAGGTCCCGAAGATTTTCTCCGAAGAAATTGAAGTTCAGGAACCAATCCTGGCCATAGAACCAAATCATCAGAAATCCTCCGGCAAAGGCCACCGCAATCCCGGTAAAGACCATTAATGATGTGCCCACCGAACGGAATTGGAAATAGAGGATCAAGAATATGATGGCCAATGCCAAGGGTACCACGACCGATAAGGTTTTTTCGGCACGTAGCTGGTTTTCATAGGTTCCGGTGAACAGATAATTGATACCCTTGGGAACTACCAGTTCCCCACTATCTATCTTTTCTTGGATTAGCGCCTGGGCGTTCTCGACCACTTCGACTTCGGCGAAACCGTCCAATTTATCGAAAAGCACATAACCCACTAAAAAGGTGTCCTCACTTTTGATGACCTGTGGGCCTTTTTCATATCTAATGGTAACCAATTCGCCCAACGGAACAGGGCTTCCCTTGGCAACGGGTACGTAGATGTCTTTCAAGTCCGCTGGATTTTCCCTAAGTTCCCTAGGGTATCTAACTCGAACGCCATAACGCTCACGACCTTCAACGGTCTGCGTAAGGACCATTCCTCCAACCGCTACCTGCAGTACGCTTTGCACATCTTCTACGGTGATGCCATATCGTGCGAGACGCTCCCTATCGATATCTATCAGTAAATAAGGTTTTCCAACGATTCGGTCCGCAAAGACCGCTTCCTCCTTGACCCCTTCGGACTGTTTCAGAATATCCTCAAGTTGGAGACCAAAGGCTTCTATTTCCTTTAAATCCTGCCCTTTGACCTTTATTCCCATGGGAGCACGCATGCCGGTCTGCAACATGACCAATCGTGTTTCTATTGGCTGTAATTTGGGAGCTGAGGTAACCCCTGGAAGTTTGGTGACCTTTACGATCTCGTTCCAAATATCGTCAGGAGATTCGATTTCAGGTCGCCAGTTTCTATAATATTCCCCTTCATCGTCAGGTATCAAATCTTTTTGTCGGACCAACGAAGCTGATTTTATCTCCGCCTCCTTATAATCCGCATCACCATCGTCTACCTCTAGATTTGGATTGGTGACAAAAGTGCCGTCCCTAAGTTCGAACAGGCCATCTTCATTGATTTTAAAACGTTGCCGTTCCCTCTCCTCATTCAACATGTATTCCGGTTTGTACTGGATGATATTTTCGTACATGGACAAGGGTGCCGGGTCCAATGCGGATTCCGTTCTTCCCGATTTGCCTACGACGGTGGCTATTTCCGGTATACTGGCGACCGCCATATCCAACTGCTGCAACACCCGCTTGTTCTCTTCCGCGCCTGCATGCGGAAGCGATGTAGGCATCAAAAGAAACGAACCTTCGTTCAGCGAGGGCATAAATTCCTTCCCGGTATTGTTCATGATCATGACACCGAATACTACAATAACCGTGGGAATAGAAAGAAAAATCAGTTTATTACGTAGTGCCCATCGAAGTATTCTCGTATAATAATTTCGGAATATGGTAAAGAAGCCCAGAAGTCCAAAACAGATAAATGCGACAAATATCAGGTTAATAAAAATACTTCGATCAAATCCCAAAGGTCTCCAATAGGTTGCCAAGAGAAACACGATAGCCGTCGCCGAAATAATAATGTTCATAAGGCTGGCCTGTTTCTCCGAAAGAAAAAATCCCTTGAACAAACGTCCTGCCAGTTTTTCACTTTTTAAGGGCCTTATCGTTCCGAAGGCTATCAAAACAAGTCCTAACCAATAGCCATAGACTACTGCAATAAGCCCTAGGACAATCAGAAGTGAACTGAAAAAATAGCCTATTACACTCTTGCTTCGTTTCTTTCTAAAAAGGAAGGCCGCAAATGGCGGTATGAGAAACAATGCTACGATAAGGGATGCGGCCAACGCAAAAGTCTTGGTAAAGGCCAGCGGCCTGAACAACTTACCCTCCGCACCGATCATGGTAAATACAGGGATAAAACTGATGATCGTGGTCATCACGGCCGTCAATATGGCACCCGATACCTCTGTCGTGGCATTATAAACAACGGTGTTAATGGGTGTGTTATCTTCGTTTTCGTCCAAATGTCGTAAAACATTTTCTGAGAGTATGACCCCGACATCCACCATGGTACCGATGGCAATGGCTATACCTGAAAGCGCCACGATGTTCGCATCCACATTGAAGAGCTTCATCGCAATAAATACCATGAGCACCGCAACCGGCAACAGGCCGGATATCAGGATAGATGCCCTTAAATTGAAGACCATGATGATGATGACCAAAATAGTGATCAAGATCTCCAAGGTCAGCGCTTCATTGAGCGTGCCCAGCGTTTCTTGAATGAGTTCGGTCCTATCATAGAAAGGAACAATCGTAAGCTGGGATGTTCTGCCATCTTCAAGTACTTTTGAGGGAAGACCGGCACTTAAATCGTTTATCTGATCCTTTACGTTGGTAATGACCTCCATAGGGTTGGCACCATATCGCGCGACCACTACCCCCCCAACGACTTCCGCCCCTTCTTTATCCAATATGCCGCGCCGTGTTGCCGGGCCATGGGAAACGTTTCCGATATCCTTTAAACGGATCGACGTATAATCTTCGGAGGTTATGACCGCATTTTGTAGATCTTCGATGGATTTCACATAACCAAGCCCACGAATCAGATATTCGGCCTGGTTGATTTCCAAGGTCTGGGCGCCAATATCCCGATTGCTCTGTTTTACGGCCTTTACCACATCTTGCAATCCGATGCCGTATTGCTTCATCAGTTCGGGGTTCACGTCGACCTGATATTCGAGTACATAACCCCCGATAGAGGCCACCTCTGAAACCCCGCTTGCGGATGAAAGTGCGTATTTGACGTAAAAGTCCTGAATACTTCTCAGTTCCTGTAAATCCCAGCCGCCCGTTACATTTCCATCTTGATCACGGCCTTCCAAGGTATACCAAAATATTTGTCCAAGTCCAGTGGCATCCGGGCCCAATGCGGGGTTGACGCCATCGGGAAGTAAACCGCTCGGGAGCGAATTCAATTTTTCAAGTATCCGGCTACGGCTCCAGTAGAATTCGATATCCTCTTCAAAAATGATGTAGATACTGGAAAAACCGAACATGGAAGAACTACGGATAGTCTTGACCCCCGGGATTCCCAGAAGGGAGGTAGTAAGCGGATAGGTTATCTGATCTTCAATATCCTGGGGGGAGCGACCGTCCCATTTCGTAAAAACGATCTGCTGGTTCTCGCCAATATCGGGTATGGCATCGACGGGCACCGGATCTCTTGGTAATGGGCCCGTACTCCAATCGAAAGGTGCGTTAACTGTTCCCCATCCCACAAAAAGGACCAAGAGCAAAACAGCTACCAATTTATTCTCAATAAGAAATTTGATGCTTTTATTCAGCATGAGTTTGATGATTAAGTAATTAAAAGCCCTGGTCGAAAACCAGTGAAAACAGGATAAGCCCTAAACTGATATCAGTCGGGCCATAAAATGCTATTACTTAAAGATCAAATGAGGAAAATCTGGTCTAGGATCTGTATATCCTTGACCAAAAGCGGAGGGGGGTAATTACTAAACGGGACTATGTTCTCAGATAGTCCTTCGTAAAGATTTAAATAGGTATATATGAACATAGCAACAAACTGCTGTTGTTCAAAACTTAATTTATCGAAAGATACTTTCAGGTCGTTCTGACCATCGACGGTAAGAACTTCATCGCTACAGCAATTGTCTTGAACCAAATTACATTCGGGCAAATCCGCTGTTTCCTGAACTTCCATACCGCAAGATTCGGCATGGCCCGAAAAAGAATAATTTACAAGAACATCGTCACAATAATGCTGTGCAACCGTAAAAGAGAAGGTTGAGAACAGCACTAAAAGTGCCATGGTAAAAGAAGTTATTTTATGAAAAAAACTTTTCATGGGCATTTGCAAAGCTACAAAAATTTAAATATGGGGGATTTGTTTAACAAAATTTTAAATTTCGAGGGTTTCGTTTTTGAGAAAGCACAAATTTAGAAGTTCGTGATTTATCATAATATGAGATATATCATGTGTTGCGCATCCGTCAGTTCGCTACGCTATTCTACAAAGTCAAATTCTAAAATGGAATTGCTGGGACGAAATTATATAAAAAAGAAAGAAAATTATGCACATATACCTATTGGTTAATCTATAGATTTATTGTCATCCATAAGAATCGCTAACTGTGGAATCCTGCGGGAGAGATAAAATGAAAACACCATGCAAATAAAAGAATCTTCAACACTATACGATGTCATCATAGTCGGCTCCGGGGCCGGTGGCGGTATGTCGACCAAAATACTCGCCGATTCGGGCCTGAAGGTCGCCGTTGTAGAAGCCGGACCCTTCTTTGACCCCAAAGATCCCGAACTGATGACCCAATTAAAATGGCCTTGGGAATCGCCGAGGAGAGGAGCGGGCACCGTACGGCCTTTTGGCGATTTCGATAGCGCATACGGGGGTTGGGATATCGCGGGAGAACCCTATACCAATAAGGGTGACAGCAATTTCAGATGGTTCCGTTCACGGATGTTGGGCGGCAGAACCAACCATTGGGGCAGAATCTCATTGCGCTTCGGACCAAGGGATTTTAAACGCAAAAATGAGGATGGCCTCGGCGACAATTGGCCTATAGGCTATGGAGATGTCAAACCCTATTATGACAAAGTAGATAAATTGATCGGGGTTTTCGGCACCAACGAGGGCTTGCCCAATGATCCCGACGGTTTCTTTCTGCCCCCACCAAAACCGCGATTACACGAGCTATTTTACATCCGTGGGGCACGGAAATCGAATATCCCGGTTTATCCCTCAAGGTTGTCCATCTTGACCAAAATGATAAATGAGGATAGGGGCATCTGTTTTTATTGCGCGCAATGCTCTAGGGCCTGTATGGTATATGCCGATTTCTCGTCGGAAACCTGTCTGATTTTCCCGGCACAGAAAAATGGCGGCCAGATCGATCTGTTCCTGAATGCCATGGTACGGGAGGTTACCACGAATGAAGAGGGAAAGGCTACAGGGGTCTCGTACATCAATAAAGAGGATAGAAAGGAATATAAGTTAAAGGGAAAAGTGGTCGTTCTTGCCGCATCCGCCTGCAGCTCGGCCCGGATACTTTTGAATTCCAAAAGTGCCCAGCACCCGAACGGATTGGGCAACAGCAGCGATATTGTCGGAAAATACCTCCACGATTCCACGGGAGCAAGCAGGGCGGCATTTATTCCGGATCTGATGAACCGGAAAGTTTCTTATAACGAGGACGGCGTGGGGGGCATGCACATATATTCCCCTTGGTGGGGCGAC
This sequence comes from Pricia antarctica, assembly GCA_011050085.1. Taxonomy (GTDB): domain Bacteria; phylum Bacteroidota; class Bacteroidia; order Flavobacteriales; family Flavobacteriaceae; genus Pricia; species Pricia antarctica_A. Next base: position 52,292 of record DRGL01000084.1, read on the forward strand.
AATAAGAAATTGGATTTTCCCCGTGGTTACCATATTGAGGTATGGGGCGGAATGGGCATGCCCAACTATGGGTTCGGCTTCAATCCGAACGAGTTCAATAAATTCTTCGGTACAAAAGTGGGGGGCTATGGCAATGGCCTTAAGGACGATGTCAAAAAATACTATGGGGCTGTCCTTGGCTTTGGCGGCCGGGGAGAATCTATCGCCATGAAGGACAACTATTGTGAAATAGATCCCACCAAAGTAGATGAGTTCGGAATTCCGGTGCTTCGGTTCAACTACAAATGGTCCGATCACGAACGAAAGCAGGTTAGGCACATGCAGGACACTTTTGAGGAACTCGTCCACAACATGGGCGGGGAAGCCTTGGGCGAAAAACCCACCAAGGAACAGGATTATGGGATGTCCCCGCCAGGGTGGATCATCCATGAAGTGGGCACGACCCGAATGGGCAAGAACCCCAAGACCTCCGTAGTGAACGAGTTTCAGCAGCTCCACGATACCGACAACGTATTTATCGTCGATGCCGGGCCCTTTGTTTCCCAGGCCGACAAGAACCCCACGTGGACCATCTTGGCGCTTTCCTGGAGAACATCGGACTATATCATAGAACAATTGAAACAACAAAATATATAGGAAAATGGATAGACGGAATAGCATAAAATCGATTATCCTGGGATCGGTCGCCGGTGGATTGGCGGTCCACGGATGCAAACCGGAAGCAGAGGCCAAGGCGGAAGATACCCAGACACTGGAGGGATATAGTTACCAATATGGCCGGACCCCAAAGGAGAAGGAACGGATCACGGAACTGGAAGCGGAGCAATTTTTCAACGAACACGAGTTGGCGACCATTGCCGTTTTGAGCGATCTGATCCTACCTCCCAATGATAAATTTGGCAGCGCAACGGAAGCAGGAGTACAGGATTTTATAGAATTCATGGCCAAGGATATCCCGGAAATGCAGATTACCCTCAGGGGCGGGCTCATGTGGTTGGACCACCGGAGCAATTCCCAATTCGGAACGGAATTTAAATCGGCTTCCGAAGACCGACAAATGCAACTGTTGGATACCATTGCCTATCCCGATATACTGGTTGCCGAGACTGAACGCACCTTGGAAATACAGTTCTTTTCCTTGATGCGAAACTTGGTGGTTACCGGCTATTACACTTCGAAGATCGGCATTAAGGATCTGGGCTATAAGGGTAATACGCCCAATGTCTGGGACGGCGTACCCAAAGACGTGCTGGAACAGCACGGTGTTGCCTACGAGAAAGAATGGCTGGCAAAATGTATAGATCAAAGTAAGCGAGGGGTCATTGCCGAGTGGGATGAAAATGGAAAGCTGTTGACGTAATGTTGGTTGGATTTTTATTGAGATATAAGTAATGCTCTTCTCTGCTTTAAGGCTTTAAATGATTCACTTTTTTTTTTGCAACATGACAATCGTCATGTCCTTGTTTAAGGCTTTGTTTTAAATTTGTATAAATTTCCCTTACTAATATTGCTAACTCATTTATTTTCAATTATTTATAAAGTTAAAATTAGTGGTGAGATAATATACAGTTTAAACAAAAAATAGACTACCTTACAAGATGATGAAACGCTTTTTAACCAAAATATTGTCGGTTACTTTAGCCTTCGTCGTGGTTTTCGCCACTTCGTCTTTCACGATGGATATGCACTTTTGCTGTAATAAGTTGGTCGATATGGCTGTTTTGAGCAAAGCGAAGCCATGTAAAGAGCAAGAAAGCGATAAATCTTCCAAAGAATGCTCACTTGGGCAAAAAGACTGCTGTAGTAACTCTACTCTTACCAAAAAGGCAGATGACAATGCCAAAAAGGCCCAATTTGATCATAGTACGAATAACACTGTTTTCTTACAAACGTTTTTCTACACTTATCTTAATCCTTTTGAGAGGCTTGAGCTAGAAGAAGTCCCCTTTATAAACTACGACCCGCCCTGGATCGAGAGGGACATTCTTGTGCTTCATGAAACTTTTCTGATTTGATTTTTATTTAGACAGATTATTGTATCCATAATCTGTACTTCCTATTGGCCATCATCGCGTTTGGCCTCCTATTGTCGTACCCTTTTTCCAACGACATTCATCCCAATTGGTCAAAGTACCAAATAGTATCGAGTCCTTTAGGACTTAAGCAATTAGAACATTTAATAAAAGCTAAACTATGGATTCTCAAAGAGAGTACTGGATCAAGAATATGGTCTGCAGTCGGTGTCTTAAAGTCATAAAGCAAGAGCTTGAAGAAATCGGTGTAGAAGTTCTTTCCCTTGAATTGGGGAAACTAACGGTACGCATCACTGCCGAAATCAATAAACAGATCGATTTGAAAATAACCGAGGCGCTTCACTCCAACGGATTTGAAATCGCAAAAAACGAGGAGGAAATGATCGTTGAAAATATAAAGATCGTGTTGATCGAACTCGTAACGGAACTACCCTTCCATATTAAGGAAAAGACCTCTGAACATTTGGCATCGGAACTACATCGGGATTATAAGTTGTTGAGCAAAATATTCTCAAAGAACGAAAACACCACCATTGAAAAATACCTGATAAAATTAAAGGTAGAGAAGGCGAAGGAACTCATTCAGTTGCAGCAGCATACCTTTTCGGATATAGCCTATCTACTGGATTATTGTAGTATAAACCATTTATCGAGACAGTTCAAGACCATCACGGGATTAAGCATGACCGATTATAAAAATGGCCAAATGTGGGAGAGGAGTTTCCTTGACGAAATTATATAAATAAGAACGAAGATTATGCAGATGCGGACTACTTGGAACAGATACTTTTGAGACAGACCAGATTTCGAAATTCGAGGGCTTAAAAATCAAGGGAAATCTGACGTTTCTAAGTTGTACCAAATTAAAATCAATCATCATGAGAAGAGCAATACTGATTTTTTCAATTATCACAATGACCACATTGAGCAGTTGCAACGAAGAACAGGATGCCAACGCCATGCTCGACAACCCTGTAAAGAGAATACACATTTACGAGTCGATTACGGGCAATCACGACCTTATGAACGAATTTTTGTTGAAAATGCAAGAAAACGACCATGCCATCCAGATGATGCGGGGCAACCAAAAAATTATGGGAAACCTTATACAGGACAACGGCATGAAGATGATGATGAAAGACAGCATAATGATGAAAAACATGATGCGGTCGATGGTGAAGGACGGAAAGATGATGGGCAACATGATGCAAATGATGCATGAAGATGGAATGATGAGCGATGATTGTTTGGAGTCTTGCAAGAACATGATGGACGAAAAAGGAATGGACATGAAAGGGATGGGAATGATGGGCGATGGTAATATAAAATCGACCAAGGATGACCATTTCGGACATCACTAAACCTTAAAATTTAACTTTAAAAATAGAAAATATGAAAGGTCATTGGATTTGGATGGTCATCGGATGTGGTCTTCCGCTATTGTTGATTTTTTTCGCACCCGCATTAGGTATTACCGGAAATAACTGGCTTTTTGCCTTTATAATCCTAATGTTCGTGTTTCATCTCTTTATGCCCCACGGCGCACATGGTGGGCATGCCGGTCATGGTGGGCATAATCATGCGGGTCAAAACAATAAGCAACACGAACATGGTAAAGAAAAATCGTTGGCATCAGAAACCAATGAGGAACATAAGGGCCATAGCCATCATTAAAAGAGTAGAAACGAATGAAACATAAATATCAAATAAGCGGAATAAGCTGTGGCGGATGCATTGCACGGGTTAAAAAAACCTTAGAAGCACACCCGGACATCGAGAAAGCGAAAATCTTTTTAAGCCCAAAAGGTAAGGCGATAATAAGTATGGAAAAGAAACTTTCGGTAGAGGACCTACAAGAGCAACTCAACCAACTTGAAGGCTATACCATTACAGAGATCGCTTAAAATAATAGTAACCATAAAATTTAGATTATGTTTTACAGAGATGGATTTTTTTGGGGAATGCACCTTGTTTGGTGGGCAATTTGGTTAGTGGCTTTAGGCTGGATATTTTTTGGTCCATCCGGCACATCTTATGCAGAAACCAAGGAAGACGATCCGGCAACAACGCTCAAAATACGGTTTGCCAAGGGCGAGATTTCCAAGGAGGAATATGAGGAATCAAAGGAACTTTTAAAATTAGACAGCTAGTCCATAAAACGGATACTAACAAATAAATACTCAAAATTATGCATTTTTTTCACGATCACTTCGGCGGTATGCACTTTGTATGGTGGATCTTATGGTTCATCCTCTTGATCTGGATTTTCTTTGTTCCCTACGACATCCCTTACCAAAAATCAAAAATGGAAGATCCTTTGGCTATCCTTAAAAAGCGATTCGCAAAAGGGAATATTACAAAAGAAGAATATGAAGAAATGAAGAAGATCTTGGAGTCTAATAATTAATAAATAAAACAACAATCATGAATCGTATCAACGTAAAAAAATTCGGTTTTGCATTCGGACTGACAGGTGCACTGATTTATCTGGGCTGTATGGTCGTAATGGCCACTGCGGGCCGAGAGGGCAGCATTCTTTTTTTCAATAGCCTATTACACGGTCTGGACACCACGAACATCATTAAAATGGACGTGCCGTTGATGGAAGCCCTTTTTGGAATCGTCCAAACCTTCATCTTGTGGTGGCTTATCGGAGCATGCATCGCAGGCTTTTACAACGCACAAATTAAGAGAAGATAATCTAAACGTATGAATAGAAGAGACTTTTTAGGAACCGGTGCCGCATCGACCGTAGCTATAGTGTTCTCCCTGATACTCTGTAAGCGGTAGGTGCCAAGAATAGATGTATCAACTAAAAACAAATATAAAAAGATGAAAATAGTATTGGCAATAGACGGTTCGGACTTTAGTAAGGTCGCCATAAATGAACTTGCGGCCATGGAATTGCCCGCAGGTACTGAAGTATGTATAATAAACGTGTTCGAAAATCCAATGTTGTCCCCTCCCGGAGCCCTACCCTTGGGCGGCACGCTTGGCAATTATTATGAAGAGGCAATATCCAATACAAGAAAATTAGCGGAAGATACTGTTAATGATGCCTCAAAATCATTAAAGGAAAAGAACGATAAATTGGCGATAACAACAGCAGTGATCGACGGCATTCCCAAAAGTGCCATTTTGGAAAAGGCGGAAGCCTTCGACGCCGATTTAATTGTAGTGGGGTCACAGGGCCATGGCGCGTTCTCAAGATTTCTGCTCGGCTCGGTTTCCCAGTCCGTGGCAATGCACGCTGACTGTTCGGTAATGATAGTCCGAAAAACGCGACTCGAAAGTTAAAAATAATCAGTAAAAAGTTAATGAGCAAGAACCAAATGTTAAACGGTATCGACGATAATACATGCAAAGTGCCGGAAGCGATCTGCCTGCCAAATTCTAGCCTGCCACGGGTAGTTATCGTTGGTGGGGGCTTTGCCGGTTTGGCCTTGGTAGAAGGGCTGAAGAACAAAGAGGTTCAGGTGGTACTGGTCGACCGCAACAACTTCCATCAATTTCAACCCCTTTTTTATCAGGTGGCCACCAGTGCGCTGGAGCCCGACAGTATTGTCTTCCCTTTTAGAAAACAGATATCGGGATATAAAAATGTTTCCTTTCGCTTGGCGGAAGTTCAGGAAGTGCAAACATCCAACAATACCCTTGTTACCGACAAAGGTAAGTTGACCTACGATTATCTGGTCTTGGCCACGGGAACGGCCACCAACTTTTTTGGGATGGAAGAAGTGGAAAGAAATAGTTTGGGCATGAAGAACATTCGGGACTCTTTGAATATCCGTCATATGATGCTCCAAAATTTGGAGCAGGCAGCGATTACCTGCGATGATGAGGAACGCGATGCCCTGACCAATTTTGTCATCGTGGGCGGTGGCCCCGCAGGAGTGGAAATGGCAGGTGCCTTGGCCGAGTTTTGCAAATATATCCTTCCCAAGGACTATCCCGAGTACCCTTTTTCTATAATGAAAATCTATTTGGTGGAGGCCTTTGGCCAACTATTGGCCGCCATGTCGGATAAGGCCTCTATGAATACCTTAAAATATTTGAAGAAACTTGGTGTCGAAGTGCTATTGAACGAATCGGTCAGCGATTATGACGGCAAGATCGTCCGGACAAAAAGCGGCAAAAAGCTATTGGCCCGAAATCTTATATGGACGGCAGGGGTAAAAGGGGACTTCCCTAAGGGTATCGATCAGAAGCATGTAGTCAAGGGCAACCGTCTAAAAACCGATGCATATCTCAAAGTGGAAGGCCAAAAAAACATGTATGCCATCGGGGATATTGCCGCATTGATTTCCGAGGAAACCCCGAACGGCCACCCGCAGGTAGCACAGACCGCTATCCAACAAGGAAAACACCTGTCCAGGACATTGGTGAATACCATTAACAAAAAAACGGTACTCCCCTTTAAATATAGGGACAAGGGGTCATTGGCCACTGTTGGAAAACGAAGAGCGGTCGCCGATCTGGGGAAGCTACGTTTTGGTGGATATTTTGCTTGGCTGTTATGGTCCATTGTACACCTGATGTCCATCAGCGGCTTTAGAAATAGATTAATGGTAGGCTTTAATTGGGCCGTAAGCTATTTCAGCTACGAAAAGAGCAATAGGGTAATTATTAGGAATTTTAAACCAACTCCATATTATAAAACGGTAAAGGAAACTATTCAGAATGAAAAATAAGAGCGGGAATAATCAAAAACTATCATTAATTGGCTCAATATCCTTGGGTACAGGCGTAATGATCGGTGCCGGGATATTCGTCCTTATGGGGCAAATAGCCGAGCTGGTGGGCGATCTGTTCCCGATTGCTTTTATCGCTGGTGCCGTTGTGGTAGGTTTCAGTTCGTATTCCTATGTCAAGTTCTCAAATGCCTTTCCATCTTCGGGAGGCGTTGTCAAATTCTTCAATAAATCCTATGGACCCGGAACCACGACCGGTGTCTTTTCTTTGCTGATGTATGTTTCAATGGTGGTTTCGGAAAGTTTGGTGGCGGGCACTTTCGGGGCCTATACGCTTCGGTTGTTTCCCGAGAGTTTTGCAGGTTACGCATCCATTCTCGGTATTCTGCTCTTGGTAACGGCCTTTATCGTGAATGTTTTAGGCAACAAAGTTATCGGCGCAACAGCAACGTTCACGGCAATTATTAAAGTAGGGGGTATTGCATTGCTCGCCATTGCAGGCCTTCTAGCTTCCGGTTTTGCGGATATTACAGGAAATTATATCCCTCAAAACACGGAAGCGTTGCCCCAAGGAATCGGCTTTGTAGCTGCACTGGCGTTGGCAATCCTTGCTTATAAAGGATTCACAACAATAACAAATCAAGGCGGGGACATTAAAAATCCCCATAAAAATCTTGGACGGTCCATTGTGTTTTCCATTCTTATTTGTACGCTAATTTATGTAGCCTTGGCACTAGCCGTGGCAGGAGGTTTGAGCATCCCGGAAATAATCGAGGCAAAAGACTATGCCTTGGCCGCAGCGGCCCAACCCGTTTTTGGGGAATGGGGTTCGTGGATTACTATAGCAATAGCTATCGTAGCAACCTTTTCAGGCGTTATTGCCAGTGTTTTTTCGGCATCGCGCTTGTTGGCGATGTTAAGCAACATGAAACAGGTACCGTCTTTAAAAAGAATCGGGAACTTTAAAAATCCCGCCCTCATATTTACCGTTTCCCTCGCCATTTTACTCACCGCCCTGTTCGATTTAACAAGGATCGCTTCCATAGGCGCTATTTTTTATCTCATTATGGATATTGCGATTCATTGGGGGCTTTTCCGTCACCTGAAAAAAGAAGTGAAATTTCAACCCATCATTCCGTTAATAGCCATTGTAATGGATATTGCAGTACTGGCAGCCTTCCTTTATATAAAATACCTCAACGATCCAATGGTACTCGTCGCAGCGGCAATTGGAATTATCCTAATAGTTGTTGCGGAACGTTTTTATATGATTTCGCATACAGACGAGGAAGGTAATATGCCGATGGGAATGGAAAGTACAAGTAACAAAAACAATAAAACATAATTAATTAAAAACCCAATTTATATGAAAAATATAGCAGTTATAGGCTACGGGGTTATCGGAAAAAGAGTGGCCGATGCCATTAAAGTTCAAAATGATATGGACCTTGTCGGGGTTTGCGATGTCATCAGCGATTGGCGCATACAGAACGCCGTACGAAAAGCGTATGATATCTATGCGGCTACCGACGAAGCAGAAAAGCAAATGAAGGCTTCCGGCATTTCGGTCCAGGGCAATATGCAGGATCTATTGAACAAAGTGGACCTCGTGGTCGATTGTACCCCAAAGAACATAGCGGCAAAGAACGTTGAAATATATAAGAAGCAAGGCATAAAGTTCATTGTTCAAGGTGGCGAAAAACACGGGACTACAGGCCATTCCTTTAGTGCGGAAAACAATTATCGATCTGCATTGAACATAGATGCTACAAGGGTTGTTTCCTGCAATACCACTTCCATTCTTCGAACCTTGACCGCTTTAAAGCGAGCGGATTTATTGGATTATGCACGGGGAACACTATTGAGAAGAGCTACAGACCCTTGGGAAAGCCATTTGGGAGGCATTATGAACACCATGGTGCCGGAAAAGGATATACCAAGCCACCAAGGTCCAGATGCACAGAGTGTGGATCCGGATTTGGATGTGATCACCTCAGCGGTCAAAGTTCCCCAGACGCTTAGCCACATGCATTATTGGAACGTCAAACTGAAGAAAAAAGCATCTAAGGAAGAAGTGCTGAATGCTTTTAAAACGTCTACACGGATTAAGATGATCCATTATGACCAAGGCCTGGTTTCCAACAATACCATCAAGGAAATGTTTTTGGATATGGGCAGACCTTGGGGCGATATGTACGAGGTGGCCCTCTGGGAAGATATGCTGAAAGTTGTGGATGATGAGCTTTTTTATGCCTATGTGGTCGATAACCAAGCGATTGTAATTCCTGAAACTATTGATGCGATACGTGCACTTACCGGAATCGAGAAAGATGGGAACAAATCCATCGTAAAGACCAATGAAAGTTTAGGTATCTAATAATTAAAGCGGAATGAAAACATATGAAGATATAGTAGAACGGTTAGGGGACAAAGCGTCCTTCTATTTGGACCATGTTAGCGAAAAAATCACCAAGGACGAACTGCAATTGCCCGATGCTGATTTTGTCTCCAAAGTTTTTGTCAATAGCAATCGAAATCCACAAACGCTTCGTAGTCTTGGCCAATTGTACGGGCATGGCACTCTGAAAGATTCGGGGTATTTAAGTATCCTTCCCGTAGACCAAGGGATCGAGCATACTGCCGCTTTTTCCTTCTATAAGAATCCCGATTATTTTGATCCGGAAAACATTATAAAACTGGCGATCGGTGCGGGTTGTAACGGGGTGGCCTCGACTTTTGGGGCGCTGGGCCTATATGCCCGTAAATATGCCCATAAAATCCCGTTCATTGTTAAGATAAACCACAATGAGCTCCTCTCCTACCCCAATAACTACGACCAAACCCTCTTTGGAAAGGTTAGGGAAGCATGGAATATGGGTGCGGTAGCGATCGGGGCGACCATCTATTTTGGATCCAAGGAAAGTAATCGACAGTTAAAAGAGATTGCGGAAGCTTTTGCCGAGGCGCATAGCCTCGGCATGGTCACGATTTTGTGGTGCTACACCCGTAACGACGCCTTCAAAACCGATAAAGAGGACTATCACATCGCTGCGGACTTAACGGGACAGGCCAACCACCTTGGGGTAACGATACAGGCGGATATCATCAAACAGAAATTGCCCACCACAAATTATGGCTTTAAGGACCTGCAATTCGGAAAGTATGACGGTGCCATGTACGAAACACTCACCACAGACCATCCCATTGACCTGTGCCGGTTACAGGTCGCCAATTGCTATATGGGCAAAATAGGGTTGATCAATTCCGGCGGGGGTTCCAAAGGAGCATCCGATATGACCGAAGCCATCACAACGGCAATCGTAAACAAACGGGCCGGAGGCTCGGGTCTTATTTTGGGAAGAAAGGCTTTTCAAAGACCCTTTAAGGAAGGGGTGGAATTGATACATGCGGTTCAGGGCATTTACCTTGAAAAAAGAATCACAGTAGCTTAATACGGATACAAGAATGCTAGATACAGGAATAAAATCAATCAACAAAATAGATCTTTCCCCCAAACCGGGCAAGGAGTACTGGATAAACTGTCACAGGGAATGGCGGGAGGAAATCATTTATTTTCTTATGGTCGACCGGTTTCATGACAGCAATAAGCGGCATTCGAAGAATTTCGATATCCGGCATCCCGGTTTCGGGAACGAAGACCAGTTGCAAAAACCCTTTGGGGGCACCATTAAGGGCATTATAGACAACATCGATTATATCAAAAATTTGGGCTGTACGGCAATCTGGCTGAGCCCTGTTTTCGAAAACAATCCAGGATCCTACCATGGCTATGCCATACAGAACTATATGGATGTTGACAAACGTTGGGGCACCAAGAAAGAACTGGAAAAACTGGTGGACAAGGCACATGATCTGGATATACGGGTGTTCTTGGATATTGTTCTGCACCATTCGGGGGATAATTGGTCGTATCCATTTGATTACGACTATTTCTATGCGGAGGGGCAACGATTTCCACTGGGAAGTTGGCGCGAGAAGGACAGGCCGCTTCCCGTCGAACTGGCAGACCCCGAAATATATAACCGAAAAGGACAGATCAGGAATTTCGATGCGTATCCCGAGACCCAGGATGGCGATTTCTTTACCTTAAAAACATTTAGGAACGATGGCTCCCCTGCGAGTGAAGATTTACAGGAGATACTGGCCAAGATACATTGCTACTGGATCCGCGAGACCGATGTGGACGGTTTTCGTTTGGATGCCGTCAAACATATGAAAGGTGGCGATATCAGCCGTTTTTGTTCCAACATAAGGGAATATGCCTATTCGCTAGGAAAGAGAAACTTCTTTTTGTTCGGCGAAATTATCGGTAATGATGAGATGGGCAACCCTTATATAGGCCCGAAAATGCTGCCGGAGGATCGGAACGTATACTATGGGCTCGATTCCATTTTGGATCATCCGTTACACAGCGTTCTGACAGATGTGATAAAGGGGAATTCATCCCCGAACAGATTGATACAGCGGTATTCCGATCTGCAAAGGAATGCCCTGAGCCGGGGCGAATATGGAGAATTCTTGGTGACCTATATCGATGACCACGATCAGGTGGGGATGGACTTTAAGCACCGCTTCGGCCATAACGCTACTCCCGAGCAAATTGTTGCGGGGATGGGCTTTCTCATTTGTGCCCTTGGCGCCCCATGTATTTATTACGGAACCGAACAAGGTTTTGAGGGCAACGGTATGGACGACCGATATATTAGGGAAGGAATGTTCAATCCCGATGATAAGAATACCAACGTATTGAACCAGGATTCATGGATATACAAGAGAATTGCGGTCTTGGCACATCTAAGGCAGAAAGAGGCCATTTTAAAGTTCGGCAGGATGTATTTCAGGGAAACCTCAAAAAATGGATATGATTTTCAGTTTCCCCATAGTGAAGAATGCCTCTTGGCATTTTCTAGGATCCTGCATCAGGGCGAAATCCTCGTAGTCTATAATTCTTCCCCAAAAGATACCAAAGAAGAATATATAGCGGTCGATACCACTATCAATAAAGAGGATACGCTTATGGAATGTATCTATGGCAATAAGAAAAGTAAAATGATAGAAAAAAACATAGATCATCAAGATGGCCGGCTTTTCATCAAGGTAAAGCTCAAGCCCATGGAGTTTTTGATATTCAAGAATCATTAAATAAAACAACTTAACAATGACAAGCATGGAAAAACAAGAATACAATACAAATCAACTCTACGGATTGATGCACACCGACATCGAGGGAATCGATGCCCTTATAGAACTGGCCCTGAACATCCGCTGGTCATGGAACCATGCCTCGGATGAACTATGGCGACAGCTAGATCCCGAACTCTGGGAATTCACTCAAAACCCATGGGTCATTTTGCAAACGGTTTCACGGGACCGGCTGGAAGGACATTTGGCAGATCCGGCTTTTCGGTCAACACTCGATGGTCTGCTAAAGGCAAACGAACAGGCGATTTCCGCTCCCTCCTGGTTTCAGCAAAACCACCCGAAGGCAGCGCTTACGACCATTGCCTATTTCAGTATGGAATATATGCTCAGCGAGGCACTGCCCATTTATGCCGGCGGCCTGGGCAATGTGGCGGGCGATCAGCTAAAATCGGCCAGTGATCTAGGCGTGCCCGTTATTGCCGTTGGGCTGCTGTATGCCAAAGGCTATTTCCGCCAGGAAATAGACAAATATGGTACGCAAAATGCCCTATTTCCCTATAATGACCTGGGACAACTGCCCATTACACCCTTACGTCTACCTAGCGGCGAGTGGCTGCGCATAAAGGTATCGCTGCCCGGTCACCCGGTATGGCTCCGCGCATGGCAGGTACAGGTAGGAAGGTCGAAGCTCTATCTCTTGGATAGCAACGACGCCGCCAACTTGCCGATCCATCGTGGAATAACAGATGAGCTATATGGGGGTGGGCCAGAACTCCGTATAAAACAGGAAATTATTTTGGGTATTGGGGGCTACCGGTTGCTTAGGGCCTTGGATATCATGCCCGAAGTATGCCATATGAACGAAGGGCATGCGGCGTTTTTGGTCCTGGAACGTGCCAACGATTTTATGAAGGCGAACGGAACTTCGTTCGAAGAGGCACTTGCCGTAACCAGAGCTGGCAACCTATTTACAACACACACAGCGGTCGCGGCCGGGTTTGATCATTTCAGTCCCTCATCAATGGAATATCATTTGGGCGCTTATGCCAAAGAACAGCTGGACTTGGATTTTAATGATCTGATGGCCTTGGGCCGGGCAGACGCCAATAATGGATCGGAGAGTTTTAACATGGCCTATCTTGCCATTCGTGGCAGCGGGGCGGTAAACGGCGTCAGCCGTTTGCACGGAGAGGTAAGCAGAAATCTTTTTAACAATCTTTTCCCACGCTGGCCGGCAACGGACGTTCCGGTGGGCCATGTGACCAATGGCGTGCACATGCCAAGCTGGGATTCTAAATATGCCGATAAAATCTGGACGGAATCCTGCGGAAAGGATCGTTGGAGGGGTGAACTTGATGACCATTCGGCTCATATTTCGAAGCTATCCGACGAAAAACTATGGGACTTTAGGTCCCAATCCAGAAATCGCCTCGTCAGTTTTATCAGGGAAAGATTTGAACGGCAGGCAATAGTCTCGAACCTACCATTGGATGTGGTCGAGATGGCAAAACAGGTTTTTGACCCGAACACCTTGACCTTGGGCTTTGCCCGCCGGTTCGTGCCCTACAAAAGACCGGACCTCCTATTGCACGATCCCGAACGTTTTATCCGAATTCTTACCCATCCAGATCATCCGGTACAGTTGGTCTTGGCCGGTAAAGCTCCGCCATTCGATGAATCGGGAAAAGGCTTGATACGAAAGTGGGTGCAGTTTGTCCAACAACACAATCTACACAAGCACGTACTCTTTCTAAGTGATTATGACATGATGTTGGCGGAAAATTTGGTCCAGGGCGTCGACGTGTGGCTCAATACCCCGAAACGGCCCTGGGAAGCCAGCGGGACCAGTGGCATGAAAGTTCTTGTAAACGGTGGCCTCAATCTGTCGGTACTGGACGGCTGGTGGGCCGAGGCATACACTCCAGAAGTGGGCTGGGCGTTGGGCGATGGCCAAGAACATGGCGACGATCCCTCATGGGACGCTCACGAAGCTGACGCATTATATGAAATACTGGAACTGCAGGTCGTCCCCGAATTCTACGCACGTAACAAAAAAGGAGTGTCAGAAATTTGGGTGGAACGCATGCGTAAAAGTATGGCGGCCCTAACGCCCCGTTTTTCCGCCAACCGAACGGTCCGCGAATACACGGAGCAGTATTATCTGCCCGCAGCAGTGAACTATAAAAAACGGGCAGCGAGGAAAGGGGCGACGGGAAAAACAATCGTCTCCGCAAGGCATCAGCTCAAAAATAAATGGGACACCATACGATTTGGAAAAGTTGAAATTGAAAGTGAACGCCAGAAAAAATACTTTAAAGTACCGTTATCTTTAAATGGAATAAACCCAAAACATGTTCAGGTAGAACTGTTCGCGGAAGGTATCAACGGTGGAGCGCCCGAAAACATCAAGATGAAATTGGATTGGATGGGGGAAGACGGGGGACATAATTTTTATGCACAGGTAAACACTTCCCGGCCGGCCGATCACTATACGGTGCGAATTGTACCCAGCTACGGAGGTATTTCCGTACCGTTGGAGGACAACTTGATTGTATGGCAGCATTAAGAATCGAATTTTAAATAAAAAGGGAAATGGAGACACTGGAATATCACGAAACCATATTGAAAAAAGTCAGCTTCGACGAGGAGCTTTTAAGGATGGAACTGAAAAAGGCGGTCCGCAACACCACCTGTTCAGAACAACCTGCCTTACTTGAATGGTGCGGTAGGGAGCTTGGGGCAAAATACAAAGAGATGGCCTCCATTTATATGCAGGACAAGAGCTGTGCTTTATAAAATTAGAAGCGTCAAAAATAAAATGAATGTAGTAACACTTAAATCATAAAACTATGGATCGAGTAAAAAATAAAGTGGCCATTATTACGGGAGGTGCTTCCGGTCTTGGAAAATCAAGCGCTATGCTATTGGCACGTGAAGGAGCAAAAATAGTAGTAACCGATTTGGACGAGGAAAACGGAAATGAGGTAGTTCAACAGATCATGAACGACGGCGGTGAAGCTATATTCATAAAGCAGGATGTATCGAAAGAAGATCAATGGGAAAAGGTAATCGAAAAAACGTTCAAAACATTCGGTAAACTCCATATTCTGGCGAATGCCGCCGGTATAGGTGTAGGTGGTAATGTGGAAGAGGTCACGCTTGCGGACTGGAAAAAACTTCTAAGCATCAATCTGGACGGCAGTTTCCTAGGCACCCAATATGGTATAAAAGCGATGCGAAAGACCGGCGAGGGGGGTTCGATTATTAATTTCTCTTCCATTGAAGGACTTATTGGCGACCCCAACCTACCTGCCTATAATGCGAGTAAGGGCGGTGTAACCTTATTCACCAAATCCGCTGCACTTCATTGTGCAAAGGAAGGGTATGGCATCCGCGTCAATTCCATTCACCCTGCCTATATCTGGACACCCATGGTAGAAAACCTTCTCAAGGCACAGGGTGATGTGGCCGAAGGCAGAAAGCAATTAGACAGTCTGCACCCTGTTGGACATATGGGGGAACCGAACGATATAGGTTATGGAGTGGTATATCTGGCTTCGGATGAATCCAAATTTATGACAGGTTCCGAACTGGTCATCGATGGTGGCTATACCGCACAATAGAAGATAGTCCAAAGATGTAAACTAGAACAAAAAATGCTTGCTGAAAATACAAATTTTATAAAAATCAATAGAGGTTCTACCGGTATCAGGTTCGCTCTGTATGGAAAGGACGAAATGAATCTCAAATATCAAAAGCAGGCAGTAAAGTAAAAGTATTGGTAATCCCTACCAACGAAGAGTTGATGATCGCAAGAAGCACTACGGCTTTGTACAATGAATTAAAAAGAAAAGAAAAACAGCTAAAAAATAAGTAAGACATGGAAAATTCAAATAGTGAAAAAGGCAGAACACAAATAGCTCCGGAACTTTTGGATAAAATGGACGCGTACTGGCGGGCGGCGAACTACTTATCCGTAGGGCAGATATATCTATGGGACAATCCCCTGATGCGGAAACCGTTGAAACCCGAACATATCAAACCCATGCTATTGGGGCATTGGGGCACTACACCCGGCCAAAACTTTATTTATGTCCATTTAAACCGCATCATCAAAAAATACGATCTGGACATGATCTATGTGTCCGGTCCCGGACACGGCGGACCGGCACTTGTAGGGAGCACCTATCTTGAGGGAACCTATAGCGAGATCTATCCGCACATCAGCCAAGACGAAGAGGGTTTGAAAAAACTGTTTACCCAATTTTCCTTTCCTGGCGGTATTCCCAGCCACGTCTCCCCCGAATGCCCCGGATCCATTCATGAAGGGGGCGAGCTGGGCTATTCGCTCAGCCATGCTTTTGGGGCGGCCTTCGATAATCCGGATCTGATAGTATCCTGCGTAGTGGGCGATGGGGAAGCGGAGACAGGTCCATTGGCGACCGCATGGCACTCCAACAAATTTCTGAATCCGGTAACCGACGGCACCGTACTTCCTATTCTTCACCTTAATGGGTATAAGATTGCCAACCCCACGATTCTTGCCCGGATTGGACATACAGAGCTAGAACAGCTTTTTTTAGGCTATGGATGGAAGCCCTATTTCATTGAGGGCGATGACCCTATGACCATGCACCGGAAAATGGCGGAATTGTTGGACCAAGTAACCGAGGAAATAAAAACGATCAAGGAAAACGCCGCTCAAGGTACTACTACCGAACGCCCACAGTGGCCCATGATTATTTTGAAATCCCCCAAAGGATGGACAGGTCCCAAATTTGTGGATGGTTTGCCCGTGGAAAACCATTTTCGATCACATCAGGTTCCGCTGTCCGATGTGGCAAACAATCCGGAGCACCTGAAGCAATTGGAAGATTGGTTTAATAGCTACAGGCCCGAAGAGCTTTTTGACGAACAGGGCCGTCTTTTACGGGAATTGGCCGATCTGGCCCCTGAAGGCGAGAAGCGAATGGGTGCCAACCCCCATGCCAATGGAGGCCTTTTGTTGAAAGACCTCCACATGCCCGACTTTAGGGAGTATGGTACGGACCTATCGGTACGGGGAGAAATGGGAAACGGCGATACCCGGGTTCTGGGAGAATTTGCGAGGGATATTATCAAGCTGAACCGCTCTCAACGGAATTTCAGGATTTTTGGACCGGACGAAACACTTTCAAACCGCTTAAATTCCGTTTTCGAGGCGACGAGTAGACAATGGGAAGCGGAGACCATGGAAACCGATGAACTTCTCAAAAAAGACGGCCGTGTAGTGGAGATGTTGAGCGAGCACCAGTGCGAAGGCTGGTTGGAAGGCTATCTGTTGACCGGAAGACATGGGCTGTTCAATTGCTACGAGGCCTTTATCCATATCATCGATTCCATGTTCAACCAACACGCCAAGTGGCTAAAAGTAACCGCGGAACTGCCTTGGCGCAGAAAAATTGCTTCCCTCAACATTCTTTTGGCCTCGCACGTGTGGCGCCAAGACCATAACGGGTTTACCCATCAGGATCCCGGGTTCCTTGATGTTGTAATGAATAAAAAAGCATCGGTGGTCCGCGTATATCTTCCGCCCGATGCCAACTGTCTTTTGTCGGTAATGGACCATTGTTTCCGCAGCAAACATTACGTAAATGTCGTTGTGGCAGGAAAGCATCCCGCACCGCAATGGCTTCCCATGGAGGAGGCCGTCATACATTGCACCAAGGGAATAGGTATCTGGGGATGGGCCAGTAATGATAAAAATACGGAACCCGACGTCGTCATGGCCTGCGCTGGGGATGTACCTACCCTCGAGACCCTTGCGGCCGTATCCATATTACGGGAAAAATTGCCGGACCTGAAAATACGTGTGGTAAACGTGGTCGATCTGATGAAGCTGCAACGGGAGACGGAACATCCGCATGGATTGAACGATAAAGACTTTGATGCGCTCTTCACAAAAAACAAACCGGTCATATTCGCCTTTCACGGTTATCCCTGGCTTATCCACCGGCTTACCTACAACCGTACCAACCATGGCAATATCCACGTTAGGGGCTACAAGGAGGAAGGCACCATAACAACCGCATTTGATATGACGGTATTGAACGATATGGATCGTTTTCACTTGGTGCAGGACGTCTTGGACCGATTGCCGAACCTGGGCGACGAAGTGGCCTATCTAAAACAGGAAATGCAGGATAAGTTGATCGAACACAAGTATTACATCAGAAAAAACGGCCTTGATATGCCGGAAATCAGAAACTGGAAATGGATAAACTAATTGGGCATCGTAGACCTCGTGGCATTAGGTGCAATGAATTTTTACAATCCAAAATAAAAACAACGAATAAAACGACAAGCTTCTTTAAGAAGTTTCTAATGTAAATATAAACCTAAAAATTATAACACCATGAAAAATATTCTTGTACCCACCGATTTTTCCGAAAACTGCAACAAAGCAGCCGATCTGGGCATTGAAATGGCCAAACTTTACGATGCGGAAATCCATTTCTTTCACTTGCTACGTACCCCCGTAGACTGGGTAAAACTTGATAAACTGAAGGAAAAAAGATATCCTGAAACTTTGAAACAAGTAGGGGCCGCCAGATCCGCGTTGCGAAAATTAGAGAAAAAGGCCGAACGAGCAGGTCTCGAATGCCAGACTTTTATAAAGTACCAAGTTGAAATCCGTAATATTTTAAGACATTCCGGTCATTTCCACCATGATTTTATCATTACGGGGAGTAGTGGCACAAAAGGTACGGCGCGGGAACTGTTTGGTAGTAATGTTGAAAAAATCGTACGAAAATCGGATGTTCCCGTAATCGTTGTCAAAGAGGACGAAGTTTCCTTCCCTTTTAAAAATATAGTATTTGTTTCTGATTTTATCGAGGATGTGAGTGGTGCTTTCGAGCAAGTAATCTCAATTGCAAAAAAATGCAATGCACATATTCGTTTGTTACGTATCAACACCAAAACAGATACCAATAGCATCACGGCAGGTTTGGATCCGATTAAAAATTTCCTGAAGAAATTTCCCGATTTGAAAAATTATTCGATGTTCGTCAATAACGAACCGTCTGTGGAAACAGGCATAAACACGTTCCTAATACACGAACCTGCGGATTTGATTGCTATGTCTACCCACGGTAGTACAGGGTTCTTGAGCCTGTTTTCCCAGAGTATCGCTGAAGGTGTAGCCAATCATTCGTCCCTTCCGGTAATGACGGTTAAAATCTAAAAGCATGGATGTCGTGAACGTAACAAAATATTCGGGCGAATTGGAAGCCTTTGACGTAAACAAGCTTATCGGCTCTTTGCGGCGTTCGCAAGCAGATGAGACTCTAGTTCAGGATATTGCCCAAGAAATACAGGGCAAAATTGAAGAAGCGATGACCACTAAAAAAATCTATCAAATGGCCTTCAGAATGCTCAAAGACAGGAAGAGGACCAGTGCTTCGCGCTATAAACTGAAAAAGGCCCTAATGGAACTCGGCCCAACCGGTTTTCCGTTTGAAAAACTGGTAGGCAAGCTATTGGCACATGAAGGCTTTGACACAAAAGTCGGGGTAATCGTTCAGGGCAATTGCGTACGACACGAAATAGATGTGATTGCCCAAAAAGACAAAAAGCACCTTATGATCGAATGTAAATACCATAGCGACCAGGGCCGGTTTTGCAACGTGAAAATTCCACTCTATATCCAATCCAGATTTTTGGACGTGGAAAAACAATGGGAAAAGCAAACAAGGCACCAAAACATATCCCATCAAGGGGGGGTCTATACCAATACCCGTTTTACCACCGATGCCATACAATACGGCACCTGTGTTGGGCTGATGCTGACAAGTTGGGATTTTCCGAAAGGAAACGGTCTTAAAGAACGCATAGACAAATCCGGGCTACATCCCATAACCTCTTTGACAACATTGACGAAGGCCGAGAAATCCAAACTATTGGATAAGGGCATCGTGCTCTGCCAAGAAATCAATGAAACCCCATCACTATTGCAACAAATGGGCATAACCATACAACGACAAAAAAATATTCTCAAAGATTCAGAAGAATTATGTAGAACACATTAAAACTAAAAAAAACAAGATTCTTGTCTTTGCAGGAATGACATGTAAATAAATATCTATAAATCTCAAAAACAATACAGATGAAAACAGAAGCATTAAAAAAACAGGACAGCATCGACCTAGAGCCATTTTACCAAGCAATGGAAGATGAACCAAGGTTACTGGAAGAAGCCTTTGAAACATTATTGGAAATGGTAAACTCCGAGCCCAGATCCGCCAAGAAACTGGCGCTTCTTATCAAACAGGACTTTCACGATCTGTACAAAGAAATAGCGGAGCTATGCAAGCCGGACCAAAACAAAGGGGATACACCTTCCTGTTGTGGGGGGCACTAAACAGATACCATAAATGAAAAACGACAAAATAAACATTCATTTTTTAGGAGCTGCCGGAACGGTTACCGGTTCAAAATATCTTTTGGACACGGGAGACAAAAAAATATTGATCGACTGCGGACTTTTTCAAGGCCTCAAAGAACTAAGATTAAAAAACTGGGAGCATCCTCCCGTTGAAGTCTCGGAAATTGACGCCGTCTTGCTTACCCATGGGCATATGGACCATACAGGCTATCTGTCCAGATTGGTCAAACAGGGTTTTAAAGGCCCCATCTATGGGACGTATCCCACCTTGGACATTGCCAAAATCATATTGAACGATAGCGCAAAAATCCAAGAACAGGAAGCCGAACGGGCCAACAAGGAAGGCTATTCCAAACATAGTCCCGCAGAACCGCTTTACGATTTAAAGGATGTTGAAAAAACCGTTTCTTATTTTAAAGGAGTACCGCCCGGCCAATGGCTGCCCTTGATGAAAAATATAAAGGCCAGATTCCAGTACAACGGCCATATCCTTGGCGCTACCTACATAGAATTGAATGTTCTCGGAAAACGTTTTGTTTTTTCAGGGGATATTGGCAGAACCAATGATTTATTATTGTACCCACCTCTAAAACCAAAAAAGGCGGATGTTCTTTTTATGGAATCGACCTATGGTGGAAGATATCATCCCGAGGAAGCAGAGGCACTTCCCGAAATTGAAAAATTGGTAAACAAAACCATTGAAAGAGACGGAAGTCTTTTTATTCCAAGTTTTTCCGTAGAGCGTGCCCAATTGATGATGTTGATATTCTGGAGGTTATTGAAACAAAATAAAATCCCCAAAGTGCAAATGATTATGGACAGCCCAATGGGGGCTAATGTACTGGAACTGTTCCATCGTACGAGGGATTGGCACAGGTTGGAAGATGATGAGTGCGACGAAATGTGTTCCCATTTTACCGTGGTAAGCAGTTATCGTGAAACTATGGAATTGAGAAGCGACGATACCCCTAAAATCGTCATCGCCGGAAGCGGGATGCTCACAGGAGGCAGGATGCTCAATTACCTCGAAACACAAGCGCAAAACACGAACAACACCTTGCTATTTGTGGGTTATCAAGCGGAAGGTACTCGTGGAAGAAAATTACTTGAAGGAGACAAGGAATTAAAAGTATACGGAAAAACGGTATCCTTTCGAATGGAGGTCGCAGAAATAGAAGGGCTTTCGGCACATGCTGACCACGAAGAACTATTGGATTGGCTAAGCAAGGTCGAGCAGAAACCGGAAAGGATATTTATCGTTCACGGAGAGAAGGAAGGTGCGGAGGCATTGCAAAAAGGCATCAAGGAAACCTATGATTGGGATTCCGAAATCCCACAACTATATAGCATTGAAGAAATAGGATAGGTTATGAAAATATCAAAAATGAAAATATTATGGAACAACCATCGAATATCCTAAAATACAAGCACCTTGGTATTTACACACAGAACGAGCATGTGGTCTACATGCGTGAAGATTGTCACGTTTGTATTTCCGAAGGGTTTGAGGCACTTACAAGAATTAGGGTCGCCAACTCAACAGGCTCTATAGTGGCTAGCCTAAACGTTTTAAATTCGGACATTCTGTTGCCTCATGAAATTGGACTATCAGATGCGGCGGCTAAAAAATTAAAGGTATCCGGTAATGAAACCTTAAGAGTGTCCCATTTAGAACCAATAGATTCCTTAAGCCATGTGAGGGCAAAAATCTACAATCAAAAACTGGATTACACGGCATTTGATGAAATCATTACCGATATCGTTGAAGGAGATTACTCCAACATTCATCTATCGGCTTTTATTACGGCCTGTGCCGGAAATAGATTGGACATCAATGAAATCTCCAATCTAACCAAGGCCATGATAGCATCTGGAAAACAATTGGATTGGAACAAAAAAATCGTCGTCGATAAACATTGTATCGGTGGCTTGCCCGGTAACCGAACAACGCCAATTGTTGTCGCCATTGTTGCGGCCTATGGGCTTACTATGCCCAAAACATCATCGAGGGCAATTACTTCTCCTGCGGGAACAGCGGATACCATGGAGGTGTTGACCAATGTTACCCTCTCCTTGGAAGAAATCAAGGCCGTGGTAGAAAAAGAAGGAGGATGTTTTGTTTGGGGAGGTACCGCACAATTAAGTCCGGCAGATGATATGCTCATCAAGATTGAAAAAGCTTTGGATATCGATAGCGAAGGGCAGTTGATCGCATCGGTACTTTCTAAAAAAGCGGCGGCCGGTTCAACCCATGTGATCATTGATATTCCCGTGGGCGAAACGGCCAAAGTGCGTTCTTCGGAAATGGCACAACAACTGCAAAAGCATATGGTAATTGTCGGCGAAGCCATCGGTTTAAAAGTCAAGGTAGTCATCACCGACGGAAGCCAACCGGTTGGAAAGGGAATCGGCCCCAATTTGGAGGCCATCGATATTTTAAGTGTACTGCGCAATGAAGAAAGAGCACCAAAAGACCTCAAGGAAAGATCCCTGGTGTTGGCCGGGGAACTACTCGAGTTGTCGGAAGAAGTCGAGAAAAGCAAAGGGTATAAAACCGCAACACAGCTTTTGGAATCGGGAAAAGCCTATAAGAAATTCGAGTCCATTTGCAGGGCACAGGGAAGGTTTTCACAACCTCTAAAAGCATCCTATTCGCATGAAATTCGGGCCGGAAAAACAGGGGTGCTTCAACGAATAAATAATAGAAATATTGCCAAACTCGCCAAACTTTCCGGTGCTCCCCAATCAAAATCTGCCGGTATTTTACTGAACGTTCATTTGAACGATGAAATTGAAAAGGGCCAATTACTCTATACGCTCTTTGCAGAATCACAGGGCGAGTTGAATTATGCCCTTGAATATTATGAGAACCACGATGATATTATAACAATAGAATAAATAAAAGTACAAATGAAAATCATATTGTTCAGTCTTCCGGGAAACCAAGAACTCACGGAATTGTTAGCAGAAAAAATGAAAGCGGAAATCGGGGAATGCACCCTACGTAAATTTCCTGACGGGGAATCCTATACGCGTATCCTTTCCGATGTAAAAGGTAAGTGTGTGGTCATAGTCTGCACTTTGCACGAACCCGATGAAAAACTATTGCCGTTGTATTTTTTAAGCCACACCGCAAAATCCTTGGGCGCTATGTGCACCTGCTTGGTGGCCCCCTATTTGGCTTATATGCGGCAGGACAAGGTGTTCAATAAAGGCGAAGGGGTCACCTCTGGATTTTTCGGAAAATTGATTTCTGGTTTTGCAGATAGCCTCACGACCATTGACCCGCATTTACATAGGATAAGCTCATTGGGCGAGGTATATGACATTCCGAACAGGGTCATCCATGCGGCGGACGAAATATCGAAATACATTAAGGCAAACATACATAATCCCGTGCTTATCGGACCTGATTCCGAAAGCGAACAATGGGTTTCCGATGTGGCAAAAAAGGCAAATGCCCCTTTTACCGTCTTGCAAAAAGTCCGTCATGGCGACCGTGATGTTGAGGTTTCCGTACCGGATGTAGATAAATATAAAGATTCGACACCAGTTTTGGTAGATGATATTATTTCTACTGCCCGTACCATGATAGAAACCGTTGCTCATTTAAAGAATGCCGGAATGAAACCACCGATCTGCATAGGTATCCATGCCGTATTTTCAGGAAATGCCTATCAGGATTTACTGGATGCTTATGTGGAGGATATCATTACCTGCAATACCATTCCACACCGATCAAATGCTATCGATTTAAGCGATGTCATTGCCAAGGAAGTAACAGAGTTGATGCAACATATATGAAAAACGGATTGCACTTAATATTATTCGCTTTTATAAGTATTTCCGGATATCCACAGGATGAAATGCTGATCGGACAATTGTCCGATAGACTGGTGGTACGGGAAAATTTTGGTGAAAATGGCGATTTTCTGAACAAGCAGACCTTTACGTCGGGAAAGCTAAAAGAAGCCGATAGATATTTTGAAATTGAAGTGGTAACCGAACTCTTTGATGAGAATGGCACATCCACCGATAAATATTCCACCACCTACCGATGCAAACCGAATGAATCAAGTATAATGGTTATGGCTTTCCCATTTTCAAATCCGAAATCAAAGGAAACGGAAATCAACACAAAATCCAAAAATTTCAAGGAACTCTACGACTTGACGAACTTGGAAGATGTTGAACTCGAAATGAGTTTCGACTCCGGACTGCTGAATTTCTTTGGTTCGAACAGCAAAATAAAAATTTATGACCGGGTGTTGGAATCCAATGGAAATGGAAAAACAATTACATCTAAAATCAACATTAAAGCCTACGCTATTGGAATACGGATAAAACAGTTGGATTATGTGGCAAATGAAAAATTGACGGGCACGGGCTTATTATCCTTTCAGAAATTTACCGAGGAAGACGGCAGCTATTTTACGATGACCTATAAATAAGCCCATAACCTGCCCGACGGCAGGCGGGTGGGCATTTACTAAAAAGAACCATTATAAACTATCAGAAAAGAGTGAAGTGATGGTCAAAAAAAATATCAGATGAAAAATTATGACACCCTTTCAGAAGCAATCAATGATTTACAGATCAGGGGATATACCTATGATTTTAATTTGGCCCCCGACTGCCTAAAATGTGCTTCATTAGAATTGGAAATCCATCCCGAAGAGTTTGAAGTGGATGAGCTGTACCGTTTTGAAGGCATGAGCAGTACCGATGATAATAGCATACTATATGCCATTTCTTCGAAAAAAGGAATCAAAGGCACCTTAGTGGATGCCTACGGAGTATACGCCGAGAATATTTCGGAAGAAATGCGAAAAAAATTACGTTAACCCTTAAATAGAATACAATGGACAATAACAAAGATCACAAGGACAAAAAAATGGATCATTCCAAGATGGACCATTCAAAGATGGACCACTCGAAAATGGAAGACCCAAAATCGGACGACCATAGTAAAATGGACCACAGTAAAATGGATCATGGTAAGATGAATCATGGTGATCATGATCATGGAGGGAGTGTTCCTATGGGAATGGCGGGCCATGACCATCATAAATTGATGATTGACGACTTCAAAAAACGGTTTTGGATTACACTGATACTAACGGTACCTATCCTTTTCTTTTCGCAAATGATCCAGAATTTTTTTGGATATAGTCTTCTGCTCCCAGGCAACCAATATATATTGTTCGCACTATCCAGCATTGTGTATTTCTACGGTGGTTGGCCTTTCCTCAAGGGATTCTGGTCCGAGGTAAAAAAAGCGGCTCCCGGAATGATGACCCTAATAGCAATGGCCATTAGCGTTGCCTATTTCTATAGTTCAGCAACGGTCTTTGGCTTAGAGGGCGTCGACTTCTTCTGGGAATTGGCTACCCTAATCGCTATTATGCTCCTTGGCCATTGGATCGAGATGAAAAGCGTCCTCGGGGCATCAAAAGCCTTACAGCTATTGGTCAGTATGATGCCCGCGGAAGCACATCGCGTAAAAGGAGATACTATCGAGGATATCAAATTAGAGGATTTATTGAAAGATGATGTCATCCTGGTAAAACCAGGGGAAAAAGTGCCTGCTGATGGAATAATTGTGGAAGGCTCCAGCTACTTGAACGAATCAATGTTGACCGGGGAATCAAAACCGGTCAAAAAGGAGTTGAACGATAAGGTAATCGGAGGTTCGGTAAACGGGAACAGCACCCTAAAAGTCAAGGTGGAACATACCGGAAAGGACAGTTATCTCAACAAGGTCATTACCATGGTCGAGGAGGCCCAGAAAACCAAATCCAAGATGCAGAACCTTTCCGATAGGGCGGCAAAATGGTTGACTTACGTTGCCTTGGCTATTGGTTTTGGCACTTTGGCCGTATGGTTGATCTTAGGCTTCCCGTTCGTGTATGCCTTGGAGAGAATGGTTACCGTGATGGTCATTGCCTGCCCTCATGCCTTAGGCTTGGCCATTCCGTTGGTCGTGGCCATCTCCACAGCCGTTTCTGCGCAAAATGGTTTGTTGATACGTAATAGGACCGCCTTTGAGGAATCACGTAAAATATCGGCTTTGCTCTTTGATAAAACAGGAACATTGACCAAAGGGGATTTTGGTGTTACCCGTATTGAATCGGTGGATGAAAAGTATGCTGTAGATGAAGTGTTGCGGCTTGCAAGTGCCTTGGAACAAAGTTCGGAGCATCCTATCGCGGTTGGAATTATAAAAAAGGTAAAAGAAGGTAAGGTGGCCATCCCAAAACCTGAAAACTTTAATGCCATTACCGGTAAAGGGGTGGAAGCAAATGTAGATGGCAAAAAAGTAAAAGTGGTCAGTCCTGGATATTTGAGGGATGAAAAAATAACCATTCCGGAGGATGCCTATAGCGATGCTGCCGAAACAGTGGTTTTTGTTCTAATCGATGGAAAATTGGCTGGTTATATCGCCTTAGCAGATGAGATCAGACCCGAATCTGCCGAAGCTATAAAAATATTCAAAAAGAACGATATCAAAGTGTTGATGGCTACTGGGGATAATGAAAAAACCGCTAAGGCCGTAAGCGATAAATTGGGGTTGGACGGGTATTATGCGGAAGTGCTTCCCCATCAAAAAGTAGAAATCGTAAAAGAACTACAAGGTAAAAATGAGTTTGTTGCGATGACCGGCGACGGGGTCAATGATGCCCCTGCTTTGGCACAGGCCAATGTTGGTATCGCTGTAGGCTCTGGCACCGACGTCGCTGCCGAGACCGCCGATATTATTTTGGTGAACAGCAACCCACAGGATATTGCCAACTTGATTTTGTTCGGCAAGGCCACGTATAACAAGATGATCCAGAACCTGATATGGGCTACAGGCTATAACGTAGTGGCCATACCTTTGGCAGCCGGTGTGTTGTACTCATCAGGCTTCGTTTTGGGCCCGGCCGTTGGTGCCGTGTTTATGAGTTTGAGTACCATAATAGTTGCCATTAATGCCCAATTGTTGAAGCGGAAAATCGGTAAGAAATAATGAACAAAAAGGAAAAACGCAATAGGATATTTTTAGTCCTGTTGAGTTTATTTGTGGTAATGCTAGGGTACGGTATTTTATTGCCTACCCTGCCCTACTATACCGAAAGATTGGCGCTAAAGGACAATCTGGACAAAGATACGATCAACTTCCATATCGGAATGTTGACCAGTATTTATCCGCTGTTCCAGCTCTTGTTCGTAATCGTTTGGGGCAAGCTTTCGGATAAATACGGTCGCAAGCCCCTGATTATAATCGGTCTTACCGGGTTCGTGGTGATGAACGTGCTAACGGGCTTGGCCACGTCACTTACAATGCTCTATATAGCCCGTATCATAGGAGGTATATTTACATCATCGGTCATTCCGGTCAGCAATGCCTATTTAAGCGATATTACCTCGGAAAAGCGACGGACGAAGATAATGGCCTGGTCCGGGGTGGCTATCAGTTCGGGTGTTATTTTTGGGCCTGTTCTGGGGGGATTTCTGTCGCAAACCAACCTGCACTTCAAATACACTTTTGGGGTGTTCCATTTAGATCGTTTTTCGGTTCCTTTTATTTTGGCCGCTCTTTTGGGTTTTGTTGTAGTACTGGTCATCGTAAAATGGTTGAAGAATACTGAAATAAGAAGTCGTATTGCTCCGAAGGTTGTTAAATTCAGTTTTTCGCTGGGTAAATATTTTATCGTTTTGTTGGTACTATCCTTTGTGATGCAATTTGTGATCACCTTATTTGAGACCGTATTTTCGATTTATGGGAAGGATGAGCTGGCGTTTACAAGCGATCAGGTGGGTATCGGTTTTATGCTTTGTGGTTCGGTAATGGCCGTTTTGCAACCTGTATTCGCAACCTATGGCGTAAAAATTCTAACCTCAAAACAGCAAATAGCACTGGGATTATTGATATCCGGAATTTCGTTAATCGTGTTCCCTTTCGTAAGCAATGAGCTATATGTTTATCTTATGATTATACTTTTCGCGGCTGGGGGAGCTATGGTAACACCCAATTTACTTGCAGCAGTTTCCTTAATATCCAAAGAAAACACGGGAAGGAATATATCCATACAAAGTTCCACCAACAGTATCGGTCAGATTTTGGGTCCGGTATTGGGAACTTGGCTGATCGCAGGTGGATTTTATTATCCTTTTATTATTGCCGGGGCAACCGCTTTGGTCGCTATGGGACTGGTTTATTTTCTGAAGAAACCCGATTTATAGGTTGATCAGGTTTTATTGGCCGAACAGCATAAAAAATATAGCGATGGACCATAAATTTACAGGTAGAAAACAAAGTAAAACGATATTTCAAAATGTTCCCAACAATGCAAAATATGTTGAGTTGGTCCATTCTGGAGAAGATTATTTCGCGCGGTTAAAACAAATAATTGATAAGGCGGAAAAAGAAATCCATTTACAGACCTACATTTTTGAAAACGACGAAACCGGAAACCGTATAGCCACCTGTCTCAAGGAGGCCGCTCAACGCAAGGTAAAGGTATACGTCTTGTTGGATGCCTATGGTAGCGCAGCATTGCCCGATAGCTTTGCGCAGGATTTGGCGCAGCATGGTATTTTACTTCGGTTTTTTTCGCCTTTATTTTCCTTGAACAATTTTTATATCGGCAGACGGATGCATCATAAAATAGTGGTCGTCGATGAAAAAATAGCATTGATAGGCGGAATCAATATTGCGGATAAATACCACGGAAACGCAACTACGGAACCTTGGTTGGACTATGCCGTTCAGTTAAATTGCCCGGCGGCTGAAAATCTGCAAAAATTATGTAGTGATTATTTTTTTAAAAAGGGAAGTTCCAAAAAAATTCCACCTGTCTTACATTCTGCCGGTAACGCACTTGTGGGGATTTTACAAAACGACTGGCTACGGCAAAAAACGGAAGTCTGTGATGCATATACGAATGCCTTGATTCATGCCGAAAAGGAAATAGTAATCGTAGGCTCGTATTTTTTGCCCGGAAGCAGAATAGCAAAGGCATTGAAAGAAGCTTGTAAAAGAGGATTAAAAACAACGGTGATCTTAGCTGGCATTAGCGATGTGCCGTTGGTGCGTAGGGCAACCGAACATTTATACTTCTCTTTTCTAAATCATCATATGCAAATCTATGAGTGGAACAAATCCGTAGTGCATGGGAAAGCCGCGGTGGTCGATAACAAATGGTCCACCGTAGGCTCATTTAACCTGAACAGTCTTAGTTGTTATGGCAGTATTGAAATGAACGTAGAGATTCACTCCGCCGAATTTGCCGAAACTCTACGCGCTGAATTAGATAAAGTTATCCGCGAGTCTAACGAAATTACTGGTAAGACACTTAGACAAAGAGCAGGTCTGATCAACAGGATGGCCAACTGGGTTTCCTATCAAATGGTACGCACGACCATGCTTTTTCTAACCTTTCTTCCGCATTTAAGGTTTTTGAAAAATTATAGGTTGTAGCAAGTTGGCGATCGGTTAAATAGCCTAAAATACCCCATGGAAAGGTCCATTCCATGGGATAGTCCAAAAATCAATAGTTCATGTTAAGTCCGACCCCGAACCCCATATCACTGTCATAATGTGTCGTAATCCCTAAATTTCGGCTGGCTATGTAGCGTAACCCTCCCATATATTCCCTATCGGTATTCCACATAAGATTCATCCTCAGTCTTTTGGTTACCGGAATGTCATTGCGTTCAAACTGCAGCCTGACATTACCGTCCGTAAAAATTTCAGCCTGGGCCATTACGAGCATTGGTAAGGTGTAATTGACCCCTGCACTAGCCACAGCACGTTGGTCCTTTGTATTTTTTTGACCGAAAAGATTTTCCTCGACCTCATTATGCCCCAATTTTCTATAGCGCCAATCAAAGCCAACAAACGGCATCAGCCATTGCATCTTTCCGATATACCGCCCTATGTGCGTCTCCGTTTCATAACCGTGCATGTCATTGTAGCCTAAACGCCATTCGGTGCCTATACTCCATCGTGTGCTTTGATACATCAGTTCCCCATCGTTACCGTTTGTTGCAAAATCGTTTTCCGCCATCAAATGAAATTCCCGATCGTCAGCAAATAATTTTCGTCGGGCCAATTTTGGATCGGGTATCAAAGGGTTGGGTTTCTGGTCCTCATAGCTAAGTACCCTGCCCATACCGCTCATCATATGGTATAGAATATGACAATGGAAAAACCAATCGCCTTCGGCATTCGCATTGAATTCCAAGGTATCCGTTTCCATAGGCATGATATCTACCACATTTTTCAACGGTGCATAGTCACCTTGCCCGTTCAACAATCTGAAATCATGACCATGAAGGTGCATAGGGTGGCGCATCATGGAGTTGTTGTGTAAAATAATCCTCACATTTTCACCCTTTTTGATCAGTATTTTATCAGCTTCGGAAACCACTTTATTGTCCAGGCTCCAAACATAACGGTTCATGTTTCCGGTAAGTTCAAAACGGAGCTCCTTAACGGGTGCATCCTTTGGAAGTGTAGTTTCTTCAGGTGATTTCAACATCGCGTAGTTCAGGGTCGTAATTTCCGATAGGGCATTGGAATTGCACTGGTCCCCGTCCATCTTCATGGCGTCCATGTCCTCCCCCACTTTCATCCCACTCATCCTACCATCGTTCTTTTTTGCTATTTCGCCGGTAATTTCTGGATACATAACAACGTTCATATCCATCTGGTTGAGACTCATTTGCATGCCCATATCATCTAGATCACCGTTCATTTTCATCATCCCGTTCATCATTTTCATGCCTTCGAAATATTTTAGTTTTGGCAAGGGCGCCGCCAATTGTTTAATGCCGTTCCCTAAATATAAAGAAGCGGACTTCGTCCTATCCTCGGGAGTGGCCAAGAATTCGTAGGATATGTCATCCGCAGGAATGGAAACCACAACGTCATAGGTTTCCGAAACCCCAATGATCAACCGATCAACTTCAACGGGATCGACATCGTTTCCATCATTGGCCACCACGGTCAATTTACCTCCAGCATAGGTCAACCAAAAATAGGAAGAGGCCCCTCCATTGGAAACCCGCAACCGAACTTTATCCCCCGCCCTGAAAGTTTTGCCATCCGCACCTTCCATCGGACCGACAAGCTGACTTTCGCTTTTACCGTTGATCAAGAACTTATCATAGTATACATCGCTAACATCCATCGCGTTCATACGTTTCCATTCGTTGCCGACCTTGGTCTTAAAATAACCCTGCCCTATGGCCTCGGCGTAGCTTTGGGTGGTTCCCTTTTTAATGGCGAACCAATCCGAGGCATTGTGCAATAACCGATGGACATTTTCAGGCTTCATATCCGTCCACTCGCTCAATACCAAGGGGATACTGGGCAAATCGTCTATGCCCCTTCTAAACGTGGGGTCGCTTATCTTCTTTTTCATTACAAAATTCCCGTACATCCCAATTTGTTCCTGAAGACCATAATGACTGTGGTACCAATGTGTGCCATTTTGGACTATCGGGAACGTATACTTATGGGTCGTATGTGGTTTTATGGGCATTTGGGTAATATACGGCACACCGTCTTCCTTGTTGGGAAGGAACAAGCCGTGCCAATGTAAGGCGGTTTCTTCCTCAAGCTCATTGTGAACGTATATTTCGGCAATATCGCCTTCGGTAAAAGTCAGTGTAGGCATGGGAATCTGCCCATTTACGGCAATGGCTTTCTTTTCCTTGCCCGTAAAATTGACAAGGGTATCTCGTACATAAAGATCGTAGCGCACCACGTCCTGAGCCTGCATTACAGCGCAAGATAGGATCATGAGACAAAAAAATATTTTTTTCATGTTATTTCAATTTATTGAGTATGCTAGTTCTTTCAGTTTTTGGGTTCGATGGTTTCGACCGTGCTACCACAGCCCATCATCTGGGATCCATAATAGGGATTCTTTACGGCACTCTCCATACTTAACCAGTTCGCATCCTGCATTGGACAGTATTGGTAATAAATGGTAGCGTCAGGTCCGGAAATTTTAATGACCTCGTACATGTTCTTTGACAGGGCTTTGAAAAGGTTTCTTTGTTCGGTTATGTCCTTGCTTTCAGAAATGCTTTTCGCATCGGCGGTCAGGGGTTCCAACACTTTCATCAACGCCCTATGCACGTTCATTTCAAGAGACTCCATCTTTATCGATTTCAAAGAGGCCAATAATTTGCCGGCCTTGGCGGAAGCAGTATTGCCATCCGTTTTCACCATGGCATCCTTGACCCCAAAATAAGTATCGAAAGTCTTTTGAAGTGGATCGGAATCCTGCCCTTCCACAAGGGTTTTAGTATTCTCCGTTGCTATTGCCCCATGCTGTTCCCTATCCACACTGGAATCGTCACTTATTGTTGATACCTTGTTATGGTTTTCGGGAGCGACGGGTTTTCCCCTTTCATATTGACAACATTCCCCCAGTTTGGTGTAAGTTGCATCCGGGGCATAGTATTTTTCATTGTCGTAACCTGCCAAGGCCACTCGTTTTAAAATTTCGTCGGCATTGGTTCTAGTGCTGTCATAGGTGACCATAGCCATTTCAGTCTCTTTGTCATAATCCAAATAGGTCATATTTTTAAGGTTTCCTGCTTTTTCTATGTTTGTTTTGCATGTCTCACAGTTTCCATGGATTTTTAAATTTTCTGTCTTTGCATTTTTTATTTGGGCGTTGCCTACGTTGTACGATAGCATCATAACGACAACTATCAATAGATTGAATAGTGATTTCATTTTGAATGTTTTTAGATTATAAGGATATGATGCGAGACCAGCGAGGAATCGTTGAAAGACAGATTTATGGCTGTCAGGGAACTAAACTAAACCAGTTTTGGAGGGGACCAGATAGGAAAATATACTGATGCCGGAAGTTGTTGCTCGAATACCCAACCATTCGATTTAGATGAAATAATCAAACGATTATTCTGGATTTCCAATTCTGGATAGCCAACCGAAACTACGGATATTGTCGGGCAATGGCATGTCTTGCCACCAAGGCCATCATCGCAATTATCATTGTCATTATAGGGTTCGCTTTCTTCACAACAAGTGGTCTTTGCATTAGCATTTTTGCAACAACCGTACGAATCGATATTTTGAGAACCAGCTACTTTAGAAACGGGTACATTGTTCCCAAAAACCAATGAAACTCTGCTCTGTGATGCAAGGAATAAAATTGAAAAAAGCACTAGTAGAAATTTCATTTTCAATTTTAAAATTACGAGTAAAATTATATCCTTTTTCCATCCTAAATTCACAATTCAATGTTAATAATTTCCATCGATATAATCTGTTATCAAAAATGATAAATAACTGATTATGTGATTATTGTCTACTTAATTCATCAACTTATTTTTTGCAACTGGGTACTGTAGTATTTGAACCTGAAGCGTAATAGAGCCTAATATCTAGCTAAGGAAATTCCCACTGCTAAGTGCTTAATTCTCGTAAATTGATTTTTTTCATTGAATTAAAAATTCAAGTATTAGCGATACTTCCTTAAAATTTGAATATTTTTATTTAGAGGATAAAAATCGACTTTCCCATAACCGGCTGATTTATGCCGAAAATTAGCAAATGCTTGCAAGTAGGGGTCAGTCAATCATGAAACCTCAAATATTAAGCAAAATGAAATCACTGATAGGTATACTATTGTTTACGGCAACTTTCTTCTGTCGGTCACAGACCGTAGATTCGCTCCCCCCGATATCCGAATCCAAATCGGTTTCTAACTATTCGAAAGTAATCGGTTGGAAGGATGGTCGTACGCCGACCGCACCTAAGGGCTTTACTGTAACAAAATATGCGGACGGATTCGAGAATCCCCGTTGGATGTATACGACACCTAACGGCGATGTATTGGTCGCCCAGAGCAATTCGAACTATCCATTATGGAAGAAAATCGGGGCTTGGTTCATTGGTGCTTCAAAATCCAAAAGCTTTAAGAACAGTGCGGATGTCATCACTTTATTGCGCGATACCGACAAAGACGGTACTCCCGATGTACGCGAAACCTTCCTTGACAGGGAACTGAACCAGCCTTTTGGTATGCTCATCATGGATAATTGGTTCTATGTCGCCAATACCGATGCGCTGTTGCGCGTTACCTACGATACCGGACAACTGAAAATTAACGGGCCTGCGGAACGGATTATCGATTTGCCGGCGGGGAAGGCCAACCGGCACTGGACCCGTAATATTATCGCAAATAGCGATAGTTCGAAAATCTACATCGCAGTGGGCAGCGGCAGCAACATTGCCGAAAAAGGACTGGAAAAGGAGGTACTGAAAGCGAATATATTAGAGATAAATCCCGATGGAACAGGTCTTAGGGTCTTTGCTTCGGGACTCCGTAACCCCGTAGGTATGGATCTGCAACCCGCAACCGGTGCCTTGTGGACGGCCGTCAACGAGCGCGATGGTCTGGGTAATAATTTGGTGCCCGATTACCTTGCCGAGGTCAAGGAGAACGGTTTCTACGGATGGCCCTATGTATATTATGGCCAGAACGAGGATCCCAGGGTCAAGTACATCAAGCCCGAAAAAGTGGGGGAAACCCTGCTGCCCGATGTCAACCTTGGTCCACATACGGCCTCTTTGGGATTGTTGTTCTACACAGGTGAAACTTTTCCAGAAAAATATCGTCACGGGGCTTTCGTGGCCCAGCACGGATCGTGGAACAGGAACATATTGTCAGGCTATAAAGTAGTTTACGTTCCGTTCTCAAATGGAAAACCTTCGGGCGCGCCCGAAGATTTCCTGACAGGCTTCGTTGTCGATCCGGAAAAAGATGAAGTCTACGGACGCCCCGTAGGAGTGGTCGATTTGCCCGATGGTTCCTTATTGGTGACCGATGACATAACCAACACCATTTGGAGGGTCAGCGCGGATGAATAGTTCTTAAAGAATAAACTCATCATTCTTGGACTACCCCGATAAGCTTTCGGATATATCCATCTATTTTCGCAGTAAATATGACTTTATTTTCTTGGCAAGACCAATTTTAGCAAAACCTAATTATTGTTAAATTTTAACAAGCCAAATATGGTAAAACCCAGACACAGCCGACATTGTGTGGATTTTACTAAAATAGTTTCGAAATGAGCTTGTTCTTCATTTCAAACTTTTGGATTTCATGTAGATTTCCATAATTGTGAATAGAATCTCTCGGAAGCTAATTTTTTGCTCTAAGCTGTAAATATATATTCAAAGAAAATTCAAAATAGGTTGTAGCGCAGGGTTTCGGTTATCTTTTTTCCACAGGGCATATAACACCGCACGTTGTGGAATATTGGGTATTTCAAGGAACTTTACGCCCATCTTAAAGCCCTTTTGTAGTGAAGTGGGGATGATGGCCACCCCCAGTCCACTTTCCACCAATTTAAAAATCGTATGCGCATGAACGGATTTATGGGTAACCACGGGCGTAAAACCCTTGTCCTCGCAAATACTCATGATTTTGTCATAGTACAGTGAACTGTAATCCGATGAAAACAGGATAAAATGTTCGGTGGAAACCTGATCTATTCCGGTAAAGTTCGTTTTGTTCAGAAAATGCCCCTTGGGCAGTACCAGCGAAAAGGTATCCGTAAAAACAGCCTTCAGCTGAAGGTTTTGTGGCACGCGGGACAGACGCACAAAGCCCAGGTCCAGTTGATCTTTTTCCAAAGCTTCCACTTGGGCGGTGTTGGCCAATTCCTTTAAGCTGAACTGGATCTTCGGCAGTTGCCCATTGGCCTTGACCAATAAATCGGGCAGGACCGATTGCATCGCCGAACCCAGAAAACCTATGCGCACCTCACCCAGACTCCCGGTCTGCACGAGTTTGGTCTGCTTCAGTGTAAAGTCCAAATGGTTGAAAATATAATCCACCTCTTTCTTTAAATAGGTTCCGGCTGCCGTCAAGCTTACCTTGCGTTTATCCCTGATAAACAACTTTACGTCCAGAATATCCTCCATCTGCTTGATCTGCCGGCTCAGGCCGGGCTGCGAGATACAGAGCCTTTCCGCCGCTTTCCTAAAGTGCAGTTCTTCGGCCACGGCCAAAAAATAGTAGAAATGTCGTAGTTCTAGTTGATAACCCATAGGCATTATATATTGACATAATTGGTATTTCCGATTATTAAAGATAAGCTTTACCTTGGTATTGTAAAATTTAAATTTCCGATCATGAGCGTTAAGGATTCCTTATTTTATTTGGGCAGAGACCATCTTACCGCCGGCAGGGCGCTTCAGATCGCCCGCGGCGAACTGAAAACCGAAATCGCTGCAGACACCCTTGAGCGACTGCGGGCGAGCAGCCAGCTAGTGGCGGATATCGTGGCGAAAAATGAACCTGTGTACGGTATCAATACCGGTTTTGGCCCGCTCTGTACCACCCGGATTTCCAAGGAAGCCACCCTTGCCCTGCAGGAGAATATCCTTAAAAGTCATAGTGTTGGAGTGGGAAACCCTATCACACAGGAGATTGCCCTGCTTATGCTAGTTCTGAAGGCGCACGCGTTGGCGCAGGGCTATTCCGGTATCTCTGAAACCACGTTGGACCGTATCCTTTGGTTTATCAGAAATCAAATTGCCCCCGTGGTCCCCGAGCAGGGTTCCGTGGGCGCGAGCGGCGATCTTGCCCCGCTTGCCCACCTGTTCCTCCCGCTCTTGGGTTTGGGGGAAGTGGTCTATCAAGGTAATCGTATGGCGACGAAAAAAGTGTTGAAGAAATTTGGTCTGCAGCCTGTTAAACTTAGGCCCAAAGAAGGCCTGGCCCTGATCAATGGCACCCAGTTTATCGCCGCGCATGCCGTACAAGTGATTGATCGCTTAAAAAACTGCCTGGATCACGCCGATATTATAGGCGCCTTGATGCTGGAGGCATTGCAGGGCTCGGTGAAACCATTTTATCCGGAGCTTCACCGATTGCGCCCCTTTAAAGGGAACCAGCATGTTGCCGCCCGCATTAAATCATTTGTCGCAGGCTCCGATATACTAAGTTCGCACAAAGATTGTGACAGGGTACAGGACCCGTATTCGCTGCGCTGTATGCCACAGGTGCACGGTGCCTCGCGCAATGCCTGGCTGCACTTGAAGGAACTGCTGGAAGTGGAGCTGAATTCGGTTACCGACAATCCTGTTCTAATCGATGAAAATCTCACGATAAGTGGCGGTAACTTTCACGGTCAGCCTCTCGCCATGGCACTGGATTATGCCACTTTAGCGGCCAGTGAACTAGGCAATATCTCAGACCGGCGGGTCTATCTGGCACTTGAGGGCAGATATGCCGGTGTGCCCAAACTTCTGCTTAAGGAAACGGGCATCAATTCGGGCTACATGATGCTGCAATATACCACGGCAGCCTTGGCGAGCGAGAACAAGGGCCTGTGTTTTCCGGCAAGCGCAGACAGCATTCCCACTTCGCTGGGCCAGGAGGATCACGTAAGCATGGGCTCCATCAGCGGGAGGAAGGCACTTCAGGTCATTGGAAATGTGGAGCGCATCCTGGCCATCGAGATGCTCACCGCGGCCCAGGCCTTTGACTTTAGGGATACA
Source organism: Pricia antarctica (assembly GCA_011050085.1). Taxonomy (GTDB): domain Bacteria; phylum Bacteroidota; class Bacteroidia; order Flavobacteriales; family Flavobacteriaceae; genus Pricia; species Pricia antarctica_A. The sequence continues at coordinate 90,149 of DRGL01000084.1, forward strand.
TTGAAATCCAGTACCTTTTTGGAACAAACTCACAGGAATATTCGGCAGAAGATCGCTTTCGCGAAAGCGGACCGGGTATTCTCAAAAGATATAGAAAAGGCCCATCAGCTCATTCAGGATCGGCAACTGATTGCGGTGTACCATCGATGCATGGCCGAAAAATCCCTTGAAGAAATCGATCTTTTCCAAAATGAATTTCAAACGTTCTAGCTTAATTCTATGTTGATTATGCCGTAGTTATAAGCAAACACCAATTTTTATATAGATGAAAAATAATCATACCTATATCGGTCCCATTCACGAGGTCCTTCCCATGACCGGACTTCCCGAACGCGGGGCAGTAGCCGATTCTGACCTGAAGCGCCTTACGGCTCAGGGTATCTTGATGAAAAACGGGAAAATTGAACGTGTGGATAAACACGGAACCATCCTTCCCGAAGCACAAAAGTTGGGCGCGGAAATCCACATTTTGAATGGAAAATATTGCGCATTGCCGGGATTTTTGGACAGTCATACCCATATCTGTTATGCAGGATCGCGCGCTCACGATTATGCCATGCGCAACGCCGGAAAAAGCTATCTCGAGATCGCCGAGGCCGGCGGTGGAATCTGGGACACGGTCACGCACACGCGGAAGGCGACCGAAGACGATTTGGTTTCAAGGATCGCAAGGCGAGCCAACCTATTGCTCTCCCGGGGCATCACCACCATAGAAGTGAAGAGCGGCTATGGCTTGAGCCCGGCCGAAGAACTCAAGATGCTACGTGCGATCCGAAAAGCACAGAAACGAACACCGGCGACCCTAATCCCTACCTGTCTGGCGGCACATACGATTCCTAGGGAATATAAAGGGAATGCTGCCGGTTATATTGAACTGCTTGTAGAGGAACTCCTGCCCCAGATTCGTGAAGAACGTTTGTCGGCACGTGTGGATGCTTTTATCGAAAAGGGTTCCTTTACGCCGGAAAACATTCGTCCTTATTTTAAAAAGGCACAAGAACTGGGATTTGATATCACAGTTCATGCGGACCAGTTCACAACTGGCGGAAGCCGTGTCGCCGTGGATTTTGGTGCCGTGAGTGCAGATCATCTGGAGGCCAGTACAGCGGCGCAAATCAAACTTTTGGCACAATCCAATACGGTGGCCACGGCACTTCCCGGGGCGACCTTGGGTCTGGGAGGTAGCTTTGCCCCTGCCCGGAAATTACTCGATCAGGGAGCCGTACTGTCCATTGCCAGCGACTGGAATCCGGGTTCCGCCCCTATGGGCGACCTGCTTGCCCAAGCGGCTATTTTTGGGGTCTTTGAAAAGTTGAGCAACGCCGAAATCCTCGCCGGTATCACCACACGGGCCGCCAAAGCCTTGAACTTGGGCCATAAGGTATCCTTAGAAAAGGGAAATCCGGCCGATCTGGTACTGTTCAGGACCGATTCCTACGCCAATATTCTATATCACCAAGGACAATTAAAACCTGATCAGGTTTTCAAGAATGGGAAACAGGTTTTTAAAACAGCATTATCATGAACTTTCAAGAGCTTATTTTACAGGGCGTTCCAACGCAGCTTCCCCATAAAAAAACATACGATCCCCAAGCCGATCATGCCCCTAGGCGGAAGGATATCCTAGATCCTGAGGAAAAAAAACTGGCCGTGCGCAATGCGCTGCGCTATTTCCCAGAAACTTGGCACCAGACGCTGGCGCGGGAATTTTACCGGGAACTGCAGGAATACGGCCGTATCTATATGTACCGCTTTAAACCGGATTACGAGATGTACGCCAGGCCTATCGATACCTATCCTTCACAATGCGTCCAGGCAGCAGGCATAATGCTGATGATCCAGAACAACCTAGACCCAAAAGTGGCACAGCATCCCGACGAACTTATCACTTATGGGGGTAACGGGGCGGTTTTTCAAAATTGGGCACAATACCTGCTCACGATGCAGTATCTGGCGCAGATGACACAGCAGCAGACCTTGCACATCTATTCCGGCCATCCCATGGGTCTGTTCCCCTCCTCGCCGGATGCACCGCGCGTGGTAGTAACTAACGGGATGATGGTCCCCAATTATTCCAAACCGGATGATTGGGAGCGTTTTAATGCCCTTGGTGTGACCCAGTACGGCCAGATGACCGCCGGTTCTTATATGTACATCGGTCCACAGGGCATTGTGCACGGGACCACCATTACGGTCATGAACGCCTTTAGAAAGACCCTAAAGTCGGACGAAACCCCTGCCGGCCATATCTTCCTCACCGCAGGTTTGGGGGGTATGAGCGGGGCACAACCCAAAGCAGGAAATATCGCCGGGTGCATCACTATTTGTGCCGAGGTCAACCCCGATGCGGTACGCAAACGCCACGAGCAAGGATGGGTTGATGAATTAATCGAAAACATGGATGCTCTAGTGTCTCGTACTCGGAAAGCACAACATGATGGCGAGGTGGTCTCCCTTGCCTATCTGGGCAACGTCGTCGAAGTCTGGGAGCGGTTTGACACCGAAAACATATACGTTCAATTGGGTTCGGACCAGACCTCGCTACACAATCCCTGGGGCGGCGGCTACTACCCCGTGGGACTGGATTTCGCGGAAGCGAACAAGTTGATGACGGAGGATCCGAAAGCTTTTAAAAAGCAGGTCCGGGATTCGCTGCAAAGGCACGCCGCCGCCATAAACAAGCATACCGCAAAGGGCACCTATTTTTTTGACTACGGCAATGCCTTTCTTTTGGAAGCGTCCCGTGCCGGTGCCGAGATTATGGCAGAGAACGGGATCGATTTCAGGTATCCATCCTATGTACAGGATATTTTGGGTCCTTTATGCTTTGATTATGGCTTCGGTCCTTTTCGCTGGGTCTGTACCTCCGGGAATCCTGAAGATTTAAAAAATACCGATGCGATAGCAAAAGAGGTTTTGGAGGCCATCAAAAAAGAGGCCCCGCCTGAAATCGGCCAACAGCTTCAGGACAACATCACCTGGATCGCCGAAGCGGAAAAAAATAAATTGGTCGTGGGTTCCCAGGCCCGTATTCTTTATGCCGACGCAGAGGGGCGCCAGAAAATCGCCTTGGCCTTTAATGAAGCTATAAAAACCGGAAAAATAAAATCGCCTATCGTCTTGGGGCGCGATCACCACGATGTGAGCGGCACCGACTCGCCCTACCGCGAGACCAGTAATATCTACGATGGCAGCCGTTTTACCGCAGATATGGCGATACACAACGTGATCGGCGACAGCTTCAGGGGCGCGACCTGGGTATCCATACACAATGGGGGCGGCGTGGGCTGGGGCGAGGTCATCAATGGTGGCTTTGGGATGTTCCTAGATGGCTCGAAAAAAGTAGAAGGTCAAATCAAAAACATGTTGTTTTTTGATGTTAACAATGGAATTGCCAGACGAAGCTGGGCACGAAACAAAGAGGCGCGTTTCGCAATAGAGCGGGAAATGCGGCGCACCCCGAACTTAAAGGTCACCGTCCCGTACCTGGTGGACGAGGCTATACTAAATACTATGGATCAATGAAAAATTATCGACCATCGAATCCGGAGTTATGGCAGGGAAGGGTCTCCAAAGCGCAATTGTACCTCCACGAAAAAGTGGAAGCTGCCTCGTTGATAGATTTACGCAATGCTGAAGGTAACGAAGTGGCACTCTTGGGCTATTGCTGCGATATCGGGGTCAAAAGGAATCAAGGCCGTACAGGCGCCGTCGAAGGCCCGGATGCGATCCGGAAAATGATGGGCGGCCTGAGCAACCATTGGGACCCCAGTTTTAAGATCAATGATTTTGGTAACTTGGTCTGTGACGGAAATGGGTTGGAAACCCAGCAGAACGAAACGGCCGATGCCGTAAGCGTACTGTTGACCAAGGGTTATTTCCCGATTGTCATGGGCGGCGGCCATGACTTGGCATACGGCCATTTCAAGGGAATACGAAAAGCCTTTGTAGAAAAATCCATTGGAATCATCAATTTAGATGCACATTTTGATTTGCGGGAAGTAGGCTTACATGGAACTTCCGGGACTCCATTTTGGGAAATTGCCCAAGACGAAACGGATTTCCAGTATTGCTGTCTGGGAATTCAAAAAGCGAGCAATGATCGCAAACTTTTCCAAACTGCAAAAAAGCTCAAGGTGATCCATTTGAGCAATACGGAGTTTACCCTATCCAACTGGTCGATGGTTCAGGAAAGCCTTCAAAGATTTATGGACACTATAGATCTGGTTTACCTCAGCATAGATCTGGATGGTTTCTGCAGTAGCATTGCGCCAGGAGTCAGTGCGCCATCTCCCTTGGGTTTTCAGCCCGATGTGGCCCTAAAAACCATCGCGTTATTGGCACAATCGCAAAAATTGGTCAGCGCGGATATTGTGGAACTCAATCCGCGTTATGACCACGATAACGCCACAGCACGCCTTGCCTCAAGATTAATCTATAAATTGATGGAGGAATTAAAATTATAGGCCCCAAAACCTATATACAATGGCCCGTAATAAGGTATGAATCCACTCAATCAAAGGATTTCAAATTACTTTGCGATGATTAAAATCCAGTCACTTACTTTTTTTCATCTTCTTTTTTGTCCATTTCCGAACTGTCGGAGAAGATGTATACCATAACAGGAAACCACTAAGGACGGTAATCAATCCAAGAAGGGAAAATGCCCTTAATATTATATTATTGAAATCATCCCTTCCCTCGTAATCCATCGTATGGGTCATCCAAAGGAAATCAAACCAACGCCAATCCCGATGTCTTAACGTTCTAAACGTCCCGTCGGCTACCGACACATATGCCCGTAAATTTTCAGGAGTTTCATAGGATATCACGTATGCCGGTAGGGGCCCTCCCCGGTATTCGTGATGATTTCCGGTTGAAGTTATTCTCTCTATTTCAGTGACTTCCAGTCCGTCTATCATATTTTGATCGGCAACGGCGACCGCTTCAGCTTCCGAAAGCTTGTTTTTGACCTCACCTGTTTTTGCGTTCCGCAGTGTATTTTGGTTGATCCAATAATAGGGCTCACCGGCAATATTTTTGAGTTCCATGGAATGGATCTCGGTACCGGAATCAAACTCGGAAGGACTTTTTAGATTTGAAAAATCAGTTTGGACCATTTCGGTTTTTCGAAATTGATCGCCGTGTATCTCATCTATATCCGTCCAACTGAAGTACAGGCCACTTACCGTCCACATAATGAATTGTATACCTATGAACAGGCCGAGATACCTATGCGCTTGCCTTATTTTCAAGGCTGTTTTTCTATTTACCATATATTCAAAAAGAGCTCGTAATTATTATATTCACTAATGAAATTCACCTATATTTCCAGGTTCTTTAGTAACCTTCGGTTTGTTCCATTCCCGATGCTTGAATTTCACTGGCAGGGATCGGGCAAATCGTCCTGTTATCTGTGGCCAGAATATCCAAATTGGATACATCCACTCCAGTATTCACATGCTCATCAACAGGGCGAACAATATCTTTACCTCTCCGAATATAGTCGTAAACACCATGTCCTTCCAGAGCAAGCTCCCTTCTTCTCTCTTCCGCAATTCTTTCTTTCAGTGCTTCGCCGGTTTCCGTAGCCTGAACGGTAGAGAAATTTGTAGTCCTTTTTTCAATAAGGGTATTCAGGTAATTCAATGCCTCGGGGTCACCTCCGCCAGCACCGTTGGCAGCAGCTTCCGCGGCTGTTAAGTACATTTCGGAAAGCCTTAGCACGGGAATATTGTGGTCACTTAAGCCCCCGCCGTCACTACGGTTCATATACTTAACGAATGCATTCATAGTTCCCTCCTTGTCTTCCTCGAGGAATGCCGCTCTTGGGTCACCTTCATAAGCACCTAATAAGTCTACAAAAGTTTGGGTAGCGATTATATCTCCTTGTCCTCCATTTTTAAAATCGAATTGGGCTCCCAGGCCATTACTGCCAAGAGAATTTTGGCTTGTAATACTTAATTCAAAAAGAGATTCGGAATTAAAATCTTCAAAAACATAGGAATCCACGTCCATCAAATTATCAGCACCTCTGTCAGAGATTACTTCTTTAGCATATTTAAGGGCATTCTCCCAATCTTCTTTATAAAGATATACACGGGCCAATAAGGCCTTGACTCCTGTTTTGGTCAGATACTTGGTGCTTCCCTGATCCCAGCTGTTCTCCCCTAACCTATCAAGAGAGCTCACCAAGTCGAGTATAATCTGATCATAGGTCACTCCGAGACTACTTCTCTCCGTGACAGTTTCTTCGGAAGAAAGTTTTAGGGGCAACCCCTGTGAAGCTCCTCCCGCTTTTATCCAAGGGTAAGCAAAGGTTCTGGCCAGGTCGAAATAAACCATCCCCCTTAAACCCAAAGCCTCTCCTAAAATCTTTTGCTTTTCTTCGGACTTCCCTTCGGCAGCTTCTATATTACTAATTATTAGATTCAAGTTGTTGATAGCTTTAAAGGATTGAATCCACAAGTCTTCACAGCTACCGTTATTGTTACTGCTTTCTTCATACTTATAGGCGATAAACTCATAATCCCTTGGGTTATACGTAGTTTGTACAAATCTAAAATCAGTACCTTTAACAGCCGCCCTTTTGTACAAAATTCTCCCTAGATATGTATTTCGGGATATTTCATTGTAAGTTCCGGTCAATAATTTATCAAGTTTCTCCACCGAATTAAGTACGAGGCTCTCAGAGATAACGTGATCCGGTCTTTGGTCGAGCAAATCCTTGCTGCAACCCTGAAGAATTAGTAATCCTAAGATTAAAAGGCTATTTATGAATGTTTTCATTATAATTTTTTTTAAGTTCTAAAATTGTAATTGAAGCCCTAACAGAATAGTCCTGGCTGTTGGTACCTGAAAGAAATTCACTCCATCGACTACGGATTCGGGGTCATAACCGTCCAGCTTGGTCCATAGAAATAGATTATTTCCCTGTATATAAACAGATCCGCCTTTAACAATATTCCCTGCAATTGGAAGATTGTAGCTCAATTTTACGTTTTTTAATTTCAGGTAATCCGAGCCGTACAAATGTCTTGTTGAAACATCATTGGAGAAAGTTGGGTTACCATTGATCCTGATCGGCACCGTAGCATTCGTATTATTTGGATTCCAGGGATCAAGTTGGGCAACTGTATTGGTATATTGCGGGGCAAATCCATCGTCATCGCGTTGAAATGCAGTACGATCATATACCTTGCCTCCCAGGCCGAAAGTGAATTGGAAATCGAACGTAAAATCTTTATAATTTAGTTGGTTGAACAAACCGCCTTGAAAATCTTGTAAAGCATCCCCAAAAATTCCGTAGCCGGCCTCTTCGGCATTTGTTGTTAATGCACCTGTTCTTTCTCCATTTTCCAAAACATGATATTGTGCGTACCCACTTGAAGGATCTACACCGGCATAATCCCTTAAGTAAAAGGAATAAATACTTTCACCTTCCTTAACAATCAAAGGAACCTGACCATATCTTGAACCATATGAGGGAACTATATCATTCTTTAGTTTAGTAATCTCGTTATCAAGAATGGTAAGGTTAGCACTAGTTCTCCAAGAAAAATCTTCGGTCGAAATAGGAGTATACCCAATTTCAAACTCCCATCCTTTATTGGTCATCTCCCCGAAGTTTTGCAATTGGGTCGTAAATCCTGTGGTAAGGGTTACAGGAACATTCAACAATAGGTCTTCCGTCTTTTTATTAAAATAATTGGCGGTTAGGTCCAATTTGCCGAATAGATTGATATCTACCCCCACATTGAAATTTTTACTCAGCTCCCAGGAAAGATCGGGATTTTGAAGTTGCCCATAGGACAAACCGGATTCTCCACCATATCCCTTTTCATCCGTTGCAAAAAACGCTAAAGCAGCGTAATATTGAGGTGGTAAATTTCCATTGGTTCCATAGCTCCCCCTAAATTTCATATAATCTAATCCATCAATATCAAGAAAATCTTCTTCGCTTGCTACCCAAGCCCCTGAAAGGGACCAAAATGTTCCCCAGCGAGAATCTTTTCCAAACCTTGAAGATCCGTCCCGTCTGACGCTGGCGGATAAATAGTATTTCTGATTAAAATTGTATGAGAATTGAGAGAAATAAGAAAGCAGTGAATAATTCTCTGCATATCCCGTATGGCTCCAAAGAGTGCCGATACTACTTGCCGATAATAGTTCACTATCCAAGACATCATATCCATAGACATTTATTGAGTTCATTTTTGAAACCTGTGATTCCTGCCCTAGCAGAACTTCGATGCCATGATTTCCGAAGTTGTCATTGTAGTTCAATAAATTGGTAACGGTATACTGAAACACCTCGCTTTTCACACGATTGAGAACACCGTTCCAGATTCCGCCACCTGCACCGAATACTTTATTGTCATATAATGTCTCATCAATCGCTTGCTGATCTATGCCAAATGTGGTCTTGAAAGTAAGCGGCTCCAGAATTTGAAATTCGGTATAGGCATTTCCTCTTACCCTAAATTCGGTATTTTCATATTCACCCACTTTCAACACCCCAATTGGGTTGGCATTTTTTTCAATGTCATTGGGAAGATTGGCAAAACCTTCAAAGCCTTCGGGATCATATATCGGTGCTGCCGGCGGAAGAACACGAGCCATATATAATGGATTCAGCCCTCCTGCGTAATTACCATCAAAGTTGGCAGCATTTCTTTCAGTCTTTGCCACCGAAAGATTTACTCCCAGTTTAACCCAATCCTTGGCCTGGTTTTCAAGATTCACTCTGCCCGAGTATCTTTTCAGCCCCGTTTCTATGATTGTACCTGTCTGATTGAGATAATCACCAGACACGTAAAAAGAAGTCTTTTCGCTCCCACCTCTTGCCGATAGATTATATTTTTGGACTAAACCGTTCCGATAAATGGCGTCAAGCCAATCTGAATTGGCATTAGTTGTTCCGTATATACCCTCATAATCACTTACCGCCTGACTTTCATAGGTGTTATAGAGCGCATTATCACCATAAACTCTAGTGAATTCGGCATTTTCATTATTTTGGATGTACTGGTTGGTTTGACCTTCGATCCAAAGGTCTTTGAATTGTACATTATTGATGAGTTTTTCCTCGGTAAGGTTATTGCTCCAACCTGTTTCAACGCCCAGGGTTATTTCCGTTTCACCCGTTTTTCCATCTTTGGTAGTAATTATAATAACACCATTAGCAGCCCTGGAACCGTAAAGGGATGAGGCAGCGGCATCTTTTAAAACCGTAATGCTTTTGATATCTTCCGAGTTGATAGTCGACAATGGGTTATATCCAGTGCTTCCCACCATATCGTCCCCAGCTCTTAAGTTTGAATTGGTATTAATTACTACTCCATCCAATACGTATAAAGGCTGTGTATTACCACTAATAGAACCGATACCCCTTATTTGAACGTCAGACTTCCCTCCCGGCTGGCCGGAGGTAGAAACATTGATTCCGGAAACCTTTCCCTGAAGTGCAGTTTCAAAACTAGCCGTAGAACTACGTGTAAGTACTTCGGAACTCACGGTTTCCGCTGCACCGGTAAAACTTCGTTTATCAGAAGATCCGTAGGCCACAACTATCACTTCATCCAACCCCGCTGCACTTTCTTCCAATGACACGGTTAAGGTCGTTCGTCCGTTTACGTTCACCTCCTTGGTCGCAAATCCGATATAAGAAACTACCAAGGTTGCGTTTTCGTCGGCGAGATTCAATGAATAATTGCCGTCAAAATCGGCGGTTACCCCATTTGTGGTCCCCTTTTCTACTATGTTTGCTCCCGGCAAGGGTAGGCCTTTGGAATCCGTAACGGTACCGTTGACGGTCTGCTGAAAAAATGTCTTTATAGTATTTCCTCCTGTAAATTCCTTGCTTTGACTCGTTTTGTCGATTATAATCTGTCTATTGATGATTTTATAGTCAAGCTCGAGCTGGGTAAGGACATCCGACAAAACCGTTTCCAGCGCAGCGTTGCTTGCCCTTACCGTAACCTGTTCGGTGCCCGCAATGACCTCGTCCCTATAAATGATAACGAAATCGCTTTTCTGCTGTATTTCCCTGAAAAAAGTTGTTATGTCAACATCTTTCAGGTCAATATCGATAGATTGGGCATTTGAAATATGGGCATAAACGCTGGTCAATCCAAAACATAAAAGTAATATGGATACTCGCAAACCGATTAGAAATATGTTGTTCGTTTTACCTAAAAATGGGTATAGAAGGGAGTCAACCTTTTTATTCATAATTTTGTTTTTTAATGTTACGTGAGCGTACTGTTGGAACCGCCTGGGGATGCTATAGCATCTTCCGGTTTTTTGTACTTCATTTGTTCGTCAGGGGCGTTCTATACTAGGTTTCATAATACTGATGCTGTCGTCTTTTCTTTCAAATTCGAATTTTGAGGTCGTTTTCATGATTTCCATGACTGTATCTAGGTCGTTATCGATATCCAAATTCCCGGAAAACTTCTGCCGCGCCAATGTGCTGTCCTCAATGGTGATGGCAATCCCATAGTGTCGGGATATTTTTTTCATGATATATTGCAGGTCGTTATTTTGAAAGATAAACTCCCCGTCCCTCCAAGAGAAATAGGGAGCGATATCTGTTTTTTTTGTATCAATTTTCTGCTTCTTCTTATTGTAGGACGCCAAGGTACCGGGAACTATTTTTATGGATTTCTTGGTGTTTAAAAATCGGCCATGACCGCTATATGTAATTTCAACGCTTCCGCTCTGCAATGCCGTACCGACGTTATCATCATCCGCATAACCACTCACATTAAAAACGGTGCCCAAAACTTTGATGTCGTTTCCTTGCGCAAATACGTGAAAGGGGCTCTCGGAATTGTGGGCGACCTCGAAAATAGCCTCCCCCTCCAAAACGACTTCTCTTTTCTTTTTGGCAAAAATGGTCGGATAGGTAAGTTTCGAACCCGAATTGATCCAAACCTTGGTGCCGTCGGAAAGAGTGAGTTGGGATTTTTTGCCCAAAGGAACCACGAGAGTATTGTAATTTGTCCCATCCAGGCGGTCGGCAGATTGGCTTAAACTTCTTTTATTATTGATGTTTACCGATTTACCGTTGCTGGCATATAACAAGTCCGGTTCTTTATCGGCAATTCCTATCTCCTCTTGATCATTAAGGATCAACCGAACCTCGCTGCCAGAAGTATCCAAATTGGTTGAGGAAGCCGCTTTTTGGAGCAGCTGTGAAGGGGACGCGGCCCTGTAAAAGTAGCCATGGGAAAATATACCTACTACCAAGATTGCGGCGATCGATGAAATATAGGATATCCTTTTTATCCGTTTCCGGTTATCGTACCGATCGACGGACGCGAGGATTCTATCGTTTAATCGTTTTTTTCGGTCTTCGTCAAAACTATTGCTCAAAAGAAATTGTTCTATAGCTTTTGGAAAAGTATCGATTGCGCCAAAATCCCGATCAAAAAATACTTTTTGCCAAACTGTTATACTGTATAGTATGGCAAAATGCTATTTTATAGACAAAAAAAACAGGTTATTTTGCTTTTTTTTATTTGAAGTCGAATAAAATCTGATAATCAGGACAAATTTTTCTTCATGATTTTCAAGGACCTGTAGATTAGGGTGCGGGCCGTTTCTGTAGATATATTAAGGCCTAAGGCCATTTCCTCGTAGGACCTGTTCTCATAAAATCGCATGGAAATCCCTCTTCTTTGTTTTGGGGTCAACCTGTGTATCGCATTTGAAAGGAGAAGGCTGAGTTCTTCTTTTTCCTCGTTATGTATGATTTCGGTTTCCTTGGAAGCCTCTTGGCTCCGGTAGATTCTGCCGGCGTGATCGTCTTCCGGGGAAATAACAAGCGGCCTGCTTTTGGACAGTTCATTTATTTTTCGCCTTAGAACCGTAAATAGATAATTTTTAACGTTCCGGGCAACTGGAAGCTTTTTTCTACGTTCATAAAGTTCTATGAACAGGTCGTGAATGCCATCTTCTATAAGGTATCCATCTTTTGTATATGATTTTCCGAACTCGTACAGAGCATCGGCGTACATCCCATAAAGGTCGCTTAGGGCTTTTTTATTGCCCTTTTTAACCTTTGCCCATAATTCCGACGCTAAGAAGCCATTGGAATCCATCTAAAATTTTCTTTAAAATCAATCTTACCGTTTGCTTGAAGAGTTAAGCAAATTGGGCACAACAATATATACAGTGATTTTTAACAAATATATATGATTTTTAATTATATAAACAAAACTGAAGTTTTAAAATACTTGATTATTAATGTTGTTCCAGCAAAATATCCACCTTAAACTCCTAAGCGGGAAAAGCTTCATTAGGGGAATTTATTATATAGAGTCGATTCTTTTTGCTGTTAAACAATTATTCTACTATTCCTCTAAATCAACCCTCTCACGATATTAGAGTATAATATAATCACATGTCAAACTAAACTATCCCACAAAGAATTTCGTTTACGCTTAAGGCCAATTATATATACTCTTGTTCAACTCCAAAAAAAAAGTATTTAAGAAATTACTGAAAAGAAAGGGAAATGTAACGATAATAATAGAATTCTGTGAAACGGTATTTGATTCGGTTTCATAAAACACTTATTTTACAGAAGGTCCATTAAGCTGATCCACGAATTCATTGTGCTCAAATATCAATTACCATTTGCTCTTCCCTTTCGCCCGAGTTATTTTTCTTTTTTCAATACCAACTGATAGACACAGGGAATCACCACCAAGTTCAAAATGGTCGCGGACAACAGACCGCCCAGAATAACGACTGCCATGGGACTTTGAATCTCACTTCCCGGTTCGCCGCCTTTCAAGGCCAAGGGAATCAAGGCCAAGCCCGTGGTAAATGCGGTCATCAAAATAGGGTTCAACCTGTCCAAAGCCCCTGTCCTGATCAGTTCGAAACCTTGCATCCCCTCCTTCCTCAAATCCTCATATCTGGAAACCAACAAAATCCCGTTACGCGTGGCGATACCAAATAGGCTTATAAAACCTATGGTCGCCGCGATGCTTATTATTCCGGAGGTAAAGTACACGATCAGGATGCCCCCGATCAAGGCCAAGGGCAGGTTGATCAATACGACAAAGGCGAGCTTTACGTCCTTGAACTCGTAATATAGGAGCAGAAAGATGATAGCGATCGCGACTATCGAGGTTATCAAGAGCAACTGCGATGCTTTCGATTCGCTTTCAAATTGTCCTCCATACTGCACCCGATAGCCTTCCGGCATCGAAATGTTCCGGTTTACGGTTTCCTTGATCTCTTCTACGGCACCCCTTAAATCGCGGCCCTGGACATTGGCGGCGACCACGATTTTACGCTGCACGTCCTCACGGCTGATCTTGTTCGGACTGCTGACCGATTGAATAGCGGCCAATTCGCCCAGATGGGTCTGCCCTCCATTGGGAAGGCTGATCAGGGTCCCTTTCATCGTTTCGATATTGTCCCGAAAGCGTTTTTGATAGCGTACCACCAGATCGAAGTATTTTTGTCCTTCGTATATTTCACCCGCTTCCTCGCCGGCAAAGGCAATATCCACTTGTTCCATCAGGTCGCCCACGGTCATCCCGTAGGCCGATAGGATCTGACGCTTTGGCTTGATACGGATCTGGGGGACCTCGATTTGCTGGTCCACCGCAACATCCGCAAGCCCATCGATACCCTTGATGTTCCGCTCGACACTTTTGCCCACCTCGAACAAGCGTTGCAGATCGGAGCCGAAAATCTTGATGGCAATGTTCGCCCGTGTCCCGGAAAGCATATGGTCGATACGATGCGCAATGGGCTGCCCCAATGTGATATTTACCCCGGGGACGATACTCAATTTGTTTCGGACTTCCCCGAAAAATTCTTCCTTGCCCTTATCCTCCAAGACAAAGGGCACATCGATTTCCGCTGCGTTCACGCCTTGCGCGTGCTCGTCCAGTTCGGCGCGGCCCGTTCTTCGGGTCACGACTTCCACTTCGGGCAGATCCAATAGGATCTCTTCGACCAGTTTTCCGGTTTTGTTGCTCTCCTCCAGGGACATTCCCGGTGGGCCTACTACGCTGATGACCAGAGAACCTTCGTTGAATTCCGGCAAAAAGCTGCGTCCCAGTTGGGTCAAGACCAACAAGCTCAACAAAAAGGCAAGGACTGTTACCCCGATAATAGTTTTTGGCAGCTTCGCCGCTCTTGTCAAAACATTGGAATAGTGTTTTTGAAGCCAGCGCTCCACCCGTGTTCCTTCGGCCTGCTTGTTCAAGAGCTTTTCATTCTTCAACAAATAGGAACAAAGCACAGGGGTCACGGTCACGGCAACGATCAATGAGGTCAGCACGGAAGTCACGAAGGCTATCCCCAAAGGCTGTAAAAGCCGGCCTTCCATTCCGCTCAAAAAGAACAGCGGGATAAACGATACGATGATGATCAAGGTCGCAATGATGATGGAACTCCTTATTTCAACCGAGGCATCCCGGACAACGGTCAATGTAGGTTCGCGCTCGTTCTTGGGCTTTCTCACATTTTCCCGCAGGCGTTTATATACATTTTCCACATCGATAATGGCATCGTCCACCAACGCACCTATGGCGATGGCCATACCCCCTAGGCTCATCGTGTTGATGGTATAGCCCAACAGTTTGAGAACTATGATGGATACCAACAGGGAAATCGGGATCGCCAAAAGCGAGATCAAGGTGGTGCGCCAGTTCATCAGGAAGATGAAAAGGATGATGACCACGAAAAAAGCCCCTTCGAGCAGGGTCTGGTTCAAATTGTTGATGGATGCATCGATAAAATCGGATTGCCGGAAAATTTGATTTTTTATTTCCACACTTTTCGGCAAGGTGGATTCGAGATCGGCAATGGCCTCGTCCAAACGTTCGGTCAGGTCCAGCGTATTAACGTCCGGTTGTTTTGCAATGGTCAGTATTACCGCGGGATTTGCGTTCAGCGAACCGTCACCGATCTTGTCCGCGGCACCTATTTGAACGGTGGCCACGTCCTGGATCTTAATGGTCTGCCCGTTCACCTGTTTAAGGACGGCTTCCTGCAGATCTTCCAAGACGTAGGCCCGGCCGCTTCCCTTGATGATATATTGGTTCCCGTACTGGTTCACGATTCCACCTGGGACATTTACGTTGGCTTCCCGTACCTTTTCCACCAGTTCGTTCAGGCCAACGTCGTAATGTTTCATCTTTTCGGGATTGGCAAAGACCTGATATTGCTTATAATCGCCCCCGATGACCACCACGTTGGCGATACCGCCGATAGCTTTGATACGGGGCCGTATCGTCCAGTCGGACAAAGTTCGGAGCTCCATTGGCGAAAGACTGTCGGAGGTAACCCCCAACAGCATTATTTCCCCCATAATGGATGATATGGGGGCCATGGTTGGCGCGCCGATACCTTCGGGAAGGTTTTCGCGTACCATCGGAATGCGTTCGCTTACGATCTGTCGGGCGCGGTAAATGTCCGTGCCCCATTCGAATTCTACCCATACAATGGATACTCCCGCTGCCGATGACGAACGGATCCTCCGTACATCGGGCGAACCGTTCAGGGCCGTTTCCAATTGATAGGTCACCAGTTTTTCCACTTCCTCGGATTCCATTCCGTGGGCCTCCGTAAGGATGGTCACCGTTGGTGCCGTTAGGTCGGGGAACACGTCCACGTTCATTGTTCGGGCAAAATAGATTCCTGCCACGCTCAAGGCCACAGCCCCCAATAGCACGAGCAATCGGTTATGGAGCGATATCGATAATATTTTATTCAGCATCTCTTCTTATTTTTAATGTTCGTGGCCGTGTGCCGGCGTCGAGCCGGACATGGATGCCATTTTTACCTGATAGGCCCCTTGTGTGACGACCATTTCCCCCGTTTCCAAACCGTTAAGAATTTCAACGTTCTCTCCATTTCGCTTCCCGATTTTCACGGGCCTGCGTTCAAAACTTTCCCCGGAAATTTGGGTAATGACCGAATAACTGCCATAGTCCTCCAAAAGCGCATTGACAGGAATGGTCATACCCGCCTTGGCATTGCCCATCGCGATCTGTACTTCCGTAAGGCTGCCTTCCGGCATATCCACTTCCTCGTTCACCTGTGCATATACGGAAATCAACGGATTGTCCCGCTCTACGTCCTTGCCTATGGAAAGGATCGAGCCCCCTGCATCGGCAACGCTTTTCCATTGTGCGGCTCCGGTCCGGAACCAAATGCCCTGTACATTTTCCATCGTTAGGCCCGAGGATGGTGTGACCTGTGTTTTGAGCATTTTCGATTTATGCGTTCCTACGCTGACCAAGGGCTTTCCCTGTGCGGCATATTCTCCGTTGGATACGTTTATGGATTTGATGAACCCATCAAAAGGCGCACGTACCTGTTTGCCGCTTCCCGAAACGCCTGAGGACAGGCTTTCATAATTGGATCTGGCAACCAAATAGTCACTTTCCACCTTTTCAAATTCGGACTTGGGAACTATTTTGGATGCGTAGAGTTCCTTCTTCCGGTCGTACTCCGACTTTGCCTGCTGGAATTTCGCTTTTGCGGAAGCGATCTCGGCGCCCAGATTGTTCGCTGCCAGGCCCCGACTGCTCAAGGTCATCAACAACTGTCCTTTTTTTACGGGCGTACCTTCGGTCAGGTTGTCCATAGCAAAATCCACCACCCCGTCGGCGTTCGCCACAAGGGATTTGGCCGAGCCGGGCGAGGGCATCCAAACTCCGGAGGTATTGATGACGTCATATACCGTATCCGAAACCACGGGAGCGGTCTGAAAATCGATTTTCCAGGCCTGTTCCTTTAAAAAGGCGATGTTTCCATCATCTCCCGCTTCCGTTCCCAAGGCTTCTCTTGCCTCCTCGATAGAAGCAAAAACGATAACGTCGTCGACTACGATCTTATCGGTCAACGTTGGGGTCTCGATATCGAAAACGAGTTGATGGCTTCCCGCTTCCTTGGGTCGGATGGACGATGAGAAGATACCGGGCGACGACGGGGCGTCGGCCGTATTCCGTATCCCGTTTCCGCCCTTTATCAGGCTGACCGTGACCGAACCTTCCCGCACGGGCAAGTGTCCGTCCAAGACCGTAAAATGCGCCGCGAACCGGCTTGGGGTTCCCACGATTAATGCAGGGAACTCTACGAACAGTTCCGTTCTGTCCGTCCAAATGGTATAGCCCGTACGAGGGACTTCCTCGCCGACATGGCTACCATCTTCATTATGTGCGTGTGCGTCCTCTGCCCTGTCGTTACAGGACATTGCCAAAAAGGCAAACGCTATCAGTATATATTTCATCTTTTTCTGTTATTTGGGATTTAGTGGTCTTGGTGTTCGGAACCATCATCGTGTTCGTGGGTCTCGGAATTATCATCATTCGAACGGTTCCCGTCCGGACCGTGTTCGTGACCGTGTTCTTCTGTCTCTGTTGCCATAGAATCTTTTCCAACCTGAAATTCTTCCTGTTCCGGGGTTTCGGCATCCATATGGTTTCCATCGGCATCGTGTTCGTGCCCATGCTCTTCGGTAGCTTCCTCTTTTTTGGAGGGTGTTTCCCGACAGGATGCCATCAGAAATGTGAATACGAGCGTTATTGCGAATATTGATCTTGAAATTTTCATTTGCTATGTTTTAATAATTTATAGTTGATGTTTTAAAAGTTCCGCCTTGAGCTGGTAAAGTTCCTTTTCCATCTGGAGCATCGTATCGAGGGCATCCCTGTAAAACTGGAGCTCTACATAATAGTCCAAAAACGAGAGTTCGCCCAGTTGAAATGCCTTGAACAAAAGAGATTCGCTATCCAGCGATTCCATGGTTTTCCGGTATTCCCGATACTTTTTAAGTAAAAGCTGATACCGGTTGTACTGTTCCTGAAAACCGGCGTAAAGTGTTGCCGTAACGGCCTCTGTCCGGGACTTTCGATATTCATAACCTGTTTTGGCGGCCTTCACCTTGTTCCTGCTGCTCCATAAGGGTATGGAAACGCCCCCGTAAAAGCCCGAAAAATTATTGCCGCTGACCCCTTGGTAGTTGTATCCCGCGGTAAGGTCGGGCAGTACCTTGTTCCGCTCCAACGTTATCTTTTGTTGGGAAACGGATTCATTGATGCGCAGCTGCCGCACTTCGGGGTCTTGGGCCATTTTGGCCTGCCAGAGCGTTTCTAGGCTTTCGATCTCGATATCTTCCCGTAGACCGATAGCGCCCGGATCGATGGGTTCGCCGCCGTTCAGTTTTTCCAAAAGGATAAGGGCATTCTGGATTTCGGTCTCTGTTTGCTCCACGACGAACTGTTCCTGGATCCAAGCGATCTTGGCCTTGTTCAGATCAAGGATGCCGACCTGTTCTTTTTTGAAAAGTTCCCGGATCTGGTCGTACCCCTTTTTGCTCTGTTCGCGCCTTGTGCGTTCCAGCTCCTTTTGCTTTTGCAGGGTCGTAACGTCCACTAAAAGTTTATTGGCCTTCAAGAGCACATCCTGTCGTCGCCTGTCATATTCGGTTTCCAATTCTTCCGCCTGCAGATCGTTCCATTTCCCCCTCGCCGCATACACGGTGGGGAATTCAAGGGATTGGGAAATTTGGTACTCGGTATATTCCGCCCCGCTGTTATCGCCATAGGGCAGATAAAACGCGGAAAGCTGAGGGTCGGGCAGATTGTTGCCGCTCCTTTTTTCAAGCTGCCGACTTTCTATCAAGGCACGATAGGCCTTGAGTTCGGCATTGTTTTGTGCTATGCCATTGAGTAGTTCGCCCGTGGTATCGGTCTGGGCAAAACCACCAACGGAGCAAAGGCATCCGCAGATTGCGGACACAAGATTTTTATACATGGTCTGAGATTTTAGGTTTAACCTGAATTATAAAAGGAACACAGCCGTCTATTGGATATAGCGGTTTACGTTCCGTTCGGATTAACCTAAACTGGGAGGGCCCCGTAAATCGGGGTTAGAAAGATAGGGATTGAAATAGGTGTTGGGGGGATGGTATATAGGCGGTTCGCTGTTTTGCCTATCATCGATTAAAAAGAGTCGTTGAATATCGATTGCACTTTCGGCAACGTATTTGTCAACTTCGGTCCGCTGCTCTACCGTATTCCTTTCAAGGACGACAATATCGCTGGAAACGGTAGAATGCACGTGCATATCCATAAGGAACCCGAAGAAACCGTAAAGGGATTCTTCTTCTTCTTCGGAACTATCGTCGTGATGATGGTGTTCTCCGGTATGTGCAATATCCGAATGGGAATGCGAATCCTCGTGCTGATGATGCAGGTGTGGAAAAGCTTGATGCAGCATCATTAGGCTGAATAGGGCCAAAAAGAACAATGCCGATATTTTATTTGCTTTTTGCATCAGGTACAAAACTAATGAAAATTAACCTTAAATAAATTTCTAACTTTATGAATTCCTAGCTTTATAAGTTTCGAACGAAACCGCATTTAACTATTGCCACTTCATCTTTTGCAATCGAACAGCATTTAAGATTGCGAGTATCGCCACTCCTACATCAGCAAATACCGCTTCCCACATGGTGGCCATGCCCAGGGCACCCAATACGAGTACCAAGGCCTTGACGCCAAAAGCCAACCCGATGTTCTGCCAAACGATACCTCTGGTGGAACGGCCTATTCTGATTGCTTTGGCAATTTTACTCGGTTGATCGGTCTGGATGATGACATCTGCCGTCTCGATTGCCACGTCGCTGCCGAGACCGCCCATTGCGATACCGACATCACTTGTGGCCAACACGGGCGCGTCGTTGATGCCGTCGCCGATAAATGCCACCTTTGTATCAGGCTGTTTTTGAAGTTGTTCCACTTCGTTGAGCTTATCCTCCGGCAACTGTCCGCCTTTGGCCCAATCGATTCCGAGTTCCTTGGCCACTTGCTGCGTAATGGAATCCTTGTCGCCGGACAACATTATTATTTTAGAAATACCCGCTTCCCGAATGTCCTTGATGGCTTGATGCGCATCATCTTTCAGCTCATCCGCTATGGTCACATAACCGGCAAAATAACCATCGACACTAACCATGACTATCGATTCAATTATGGCGTCGGTCTCCGAGGGCACTTCTATACCATTACTCGTCATTAATGTCTTGTTCCCCACTAGGACCGTCTTTCCGTTCACGGTTCCCTTTAGACCTTTTCCTGCAACTTCGGAAACCCCGGTCGCCTCAAAGTCGGTTCCTTCGGCTTTGTACTCCATTATAGCCATGGCAATCGGATGTGTCGACTGTTCTTCCATCGCCATGAGATATTTCATGAATTCCTTTTCTTCGAGGGATATGGATTTGATTTCCTTGATCTTGAAAACAGCTTTGGTAACCGTTCCCGTCTTGTCCATTACCACAGTGTTTATCTTGGTCATACTGTCGAGAAAGGATGCTCCCTTGAACAGGATACCATTGCGGGATGCCGCACCCAGACCACCGAAATAGCCCAACGGAATCGAGATGACCAATGCACACGGACACGAGATAACAAGGAAAATGAGCGCCCGGTACAGCCAATCTTGAAAGACGTAATCGGCTACAATAAAGTAGGGAATAAACGTCAATCCTATGGCCAAGAAAACCACAATGGGCGTATATATTCTCGCAAATTTTCGGATGAACAGTTCGGTCTTCGATTTCCGCGCAGTGGCATTCTGCACCAGATCGAGAATACGGGCGATGGAACTATCCTTGAATTCCTTCGTGGTCTCAATTTCGATGACACCGTCTAGATTGATGCTTCCGGCAAATACGGATTTGTCTTTTGTAAGGGTATCCGGCTTGCTTTCGCCGGTCAATGCGGCGGTGTTGAACGACCCTTTTTCTGAAAGCAGAATACCGTCCAAAGGTACTTTCTCGCCTACCCGGACTTGAATCTTCTCGCCGATCTCGACCGTTTCGGGATCTACGGAAACATAGTCGCCATCGCGATACACCAAGGCTTCGTTGGGCCGCACATCGAGCAAGGCCTTGATGTTGCTTTTGGCACGGTTTACGGCAGCACTCTGGAACAGTTCGCCGACCGCGTAGAACAACATTACCGCAACCCCTTCGGGATATTCACCTATGGCAAAGGCTCCCAAAGTAGCAATGGACATCAACAGAAATTCCGTAAAGAAATCACCGTTTTTAATGCTGTTCCATCCTTCCTTGATTACCGGAAACCCTACAGGGATATAGGCCACTATATACCAGCCTATCCGTAACCAACCTTTAAAAAAGGGAAAGACGTCGAAATAGTCTATTGCGATACCGGCAATGAGCATTACAAAACTGAAAATGGCCGGCAGATAGGTCTTGAACTTAGAAACGCTTTCGGGATCGCTGTGGTTATGGCCGTCATCGTGACTATGTTCTCCCGCATGTTCTTGGGTATCGATATCCCGTAGGTTTACTTTCTTTTTTTTCATATTATTCCTGAATCCAAGTTTTTGCTTTTTCCTTATCCTTTAAATCAAAAAATTTGATGTCGGCAGCTGTAAAGGTTTTCATCAATTGGGTCATCCAATCCTGCCATTTCGTTTCGCCCACCATAGCAATGCGCTCGATGCAACAGAAGTGCATTTATCCGCCCTCGTCCGGCTCGATATGAATGTGTACGTCGATCAACTGTGGAAATTTTATAAATAATTTTTTCTTTACGTTATGGGCAATATTGTGGCCTTCGGTCACGGTTTTGTTTCCATCGATCCATAGGTGCATATCGATATGGAACGCGGTCCCCATTTTTCGGGAATGGCAACGTTCGACCTTTATTACGCCGGACATTTGTTCGACCGCTTTGATAACATCATCACGCAGTTCAGGTTCCACGGCTTCATCCAGCAGTTCCCCGATCGCAGAACGGCTTATGGTATAGGCATTATAAACAATGAACCCTGCCGCAATAAGTGCCGCAAAGTCATCGGCAATTTCAAAGCCTTTGCCACCGATCAGGGCAATGGAAATACCTATGAAGGCTGCAATGGAAGTAATGGCATCGCTTCTATGGTGGAAGGCATCCGCTTTGACCGCGGAACTGTTGATTTCGTCCCCCGTCTTGAGAACATACCTGTATAGAAGCTCTTTGGTGAGAACGACCACGACCAAAATAATTAACGTAAATGGCGCGGGACTTTTGTGCGGTTCTATAATATGCAGAATACTATCATGGACGATGATACCTGCTGCAATGGTCAGGGCGACACCGATTCCAATCGCTACCAAAGCCTCGATTTTACCATGTCCGTAAGGGTGGTTTTCGTCCGGCGGTTTTGACGACCATTTTAGCCCTGCCCAGAGCATTGCCGATGTCAGAACGTCCGAGGCCGATTCGATGGCATCTGCGATCAACGCATAGGAATGGCCGAAAACTCCGCCCAGCCCTTTGATTATGGCCAAGAGTGCACTTACCACAATTCCTATAAGCGTGGTCTTCAATCCTTTTTTGGATATCGCATTTGGATTTCTTTGCATTCGCCGACTTTATTGTCCACTACACTTCTCACAAATTCCGGTCAGTACAAGGTTCGCATCCTCGGCAACATACCCCTCCGGAAGATTGATATGGGGAATTTTATGTTCGGTCAAACAGACCGTTTCGTCACAGTTGCTACAATGAAAATGTAGGTGCAAATCCCGGTCAAGTTCGCAATGGCAACCCGGTTCGCACAATGCATATTTAGATATACCTGTACCATCTTCTATCTGATGTACGATTCCCTTTTCCTCAAAAGTTTTAAGGGTACGATATAGGGTAGTGCGTTCGGCTTTCGCGAAAGCGTTCTCAATATCGGTAAGAACGACCGCGATTTTCTTTTTGGCCATATACTTGTAGATTAAGATACGCATTGCCGTGGGGCGCACACTATTTTTTTTCAATGTTTTTTCTATTTCTGTCATTTTCCGTCTTGCGTCTTTAATGTCCGTGCCCACCTTCCGATTTGTTCAGTACCGCTTTTAGCGTATAGGCGCCTTTTAAAACGATTGAAGTGGTGTCCTGTATTTTATCGTAATTCTTAACCTGAACGTAATCGATGGATTTCATTCCAGGCTCAAAAGGTACTTTTTCAAAATTGATTTCGTTTCCGTTCGTTTCGGTCTTTCTGAAGAAATAGGATATCCCTTGGTCGATAATGACTGCGGAAGTTGGCAATACCCTTGCTTTTTTGCTGCCATGCATAATCTTTGCATCGATATACAGCCCAATAATAAGTTTATTATTGATTGAAAAATCAATGATTCTGTTGATCATGGATGTAACATTAATTCAGTTAAAAAATGTAGTAATGCCTTCACATAAGCGAAAACAGTGGCAATGCTTTCCATACGGAACGGAAGCATCGAAACAGGATAAGCGATCCTATAAAAACTGAATTATGCCCGAGGGGGCTGGAAAAGGGATTCCAGAAATCTGGAGTGGAAATGGAAGGTATGATAATTGAATTTCGTATTTCTATGGAATTTTATCGACTTGATAGTTATTGCATTTGTAGAGGTCACAAAGACCACTGGATGGCAACATTGCTGATGCGTATGGTCGGGAAAGTTATTTTTTTCAGGACCATCATGATGTCCTTCTTTAGTACCGTCGCCGTTGAAATAATCCTCGACTACAAAGTCGAAAAACGAATCCCCGTCATAGGCTTTGTGATCTTGATAGTGGGAAATAAAAGTTGAGACTTTTTCGATTTGTCCACATAAATCTACATCCATTGCCACTCCTTGGAGAAGGAATAGAAATGACATTGATATGGATACAAGTATTTTCATTGAAGTTGCAAAGGTAACGGAATTTTTGTGCAACTGGATTGCAAAAGTTAAATGGAAAAATCGAAACCTTTTCCCCTACCCTTGTGTTCGTTCGAAATATTAGCACCAATATTCAAACCAAGAGTACTGCCTTTGTTCTTTTGTACTGCTATTTCATTACTGTATTGTTCCATACCATCTTGCATTGCGTTTATACGTTCGTTTTTAGAATTAACGTCTTTGAATAAGGATGATTTTAAATTCAAGTCCTTAGCTAGTTCATAACCTAGATTGAACGCTGTCAAGTAGTCATTATCAATTTTTAAATTTTCTTCCATTCTTAAAAAGTTTCGCGTGCATGTTTTTCAATGTATTCATTAATCGAATCTCGATCATAAATAATAATTTTCTTCTGAGGTTGCGAGAATCTTATTTTACCTTCGTCCCTTAATTTCTGCAAGGTGGTCGTTGACTTAATTTTAAGGATACCCATTGCTTCCTCTCCATCTATCCATTTGGCAGGTTTACTATCGATCTTAGCTTCGACATGTTCTAAAACCTTATCAAATAGGGCGTAGAAAGCTTCTTCTTGTATACAAACGATTTCCATTGAATACTCTTAGATGTTCAAGATATGGTCTTAATTTTTTGTGCCCAAAAGATACCTGTAATATTAATTCGATGCCAAGTAAATAGGTCAAACCGTCAATCAATTAGATAAACGGCACTCCGAATCCTTAAAAGTTAATAACCTTCTCCAAAGCATCGTCCGTTTCTTTGTGCATAAAATTAGATTGATAACTCACCGTAGTGGTAATAGATGAGTGACGATATAATTTTTGCAGCATTTGGATGGGTATTTTATCCCCTGAAATATTACCGAAGCTGTGCCGTGCGATGTGCATACTGAGTTTTTTTTCGATTCCCAGTTTTTCGGCTACAATTTGCAACCGTCGATTTAAATTTCTTGTAATTGTTTTTATACGGGTAGCGACCCTTTTCTCGTCTTTCAAATCGGTACCTTTTAAATAAGGGAAGACCACATCGTTCTTCCGTTTCTTGAGCGGCGTGTACTGATACAATATTTTATTTGCCTTTTCAGGTACCGCCAAAGAAACAAGTTTTTTGTTTTTGCCCATTCGATAATAAAGTCTATCGTCCTTAAAATCCGTGCATTTTAATTTTAAGACATCGCCGACCCTTATACCCGCAAAATAGAAACTGGTCAACCAAATATTTACTGCATGCATTTGAGCGGTAGTCAAATCGGTTGCAGTTTCAAGTAGTTGCACTTCTTCCCTGTTCAATCCAATTTTTTCTGTTTCAGGAAACTTGATTTGGATTTTTCCTTTACCAAAAGGGTAGTTCTTATCATCAACATGAAATTCTTTTCTGGCGAAATTATAAATTGTTCGAATGAGCATTAGGTAGTTTATAGCTGTTCTAGCGGCTACTTTTCTTTGGTATAGAAGATATGCTTCGAAACCTCTTAGTAATGTAACATCCAAGTCTGCAAAGAGTAGCTCCTTGCGTTTTAAAAATGCCTTAAATATGTCTAGCCTTTTTTCTTGATTGTAATGCTGATTGAATTTATTTCTTTTTAAAAGATTTTCAAGAAAGATTTCGCTAGCATCAAAAAAGTTCATTTTAGTCTTGCCAACTATTTTCTTCTTAATCTTCTTGGCAGATTGGCCTATGCCTTCTGCATCGCTATCAATGAGTTTGTCGTTAGCCTCTGACAATTTCTTTGCCAATAGTTTATTCAAACGATTTGAATTAGGATGGGATTTCTTTATCCTATTATATTTACTGTCCCAAAACTTTTCATCAATGTATTGACCGATATATAGAAAAGAAGATTTTCTATCTTTGGTTACCCGAATTGCAAGAGGAAGCAATCCAGCGCTATTTGGTTTTTTCCTTAAAACTACCTGGATTGTTGCCATAACACTTATTTTCAATTCCTAAATATACAAATTTTAGGTACAACATAGGTACAACATTACATGTTTTTACATGGTTCTATAGACTTTCATAATTTCGCAATACATTCATAAACAACTGATTATTAATCATATTAGACCATATCAATACAAATGTCCCAGAATTCATAACCCGGAGGCCGAGGGTTCAAGTCCCTCTCACGCTACTTGTAAACACAGGGCCTTCAAGAAATTGAAGGCTTTTATTTTTCATATATAACACAGGTGTAGCAATTAGACTTGTCATCTTTCAATTGAAATAGCCTTTGATAAGCGGCTTACTACACGATTTGACCAACAACTTTGTAATTCCCATCGATCAGTTATTCTTCTGCTAGAAAATTGGGTGATAGCTTGAGTCTTCCCTAAAATAGTATCCTACAAATATTTGAGCATTCGATTTGAATCCATATGCATCACAATACAAAAATTCAGCAGATTACTATTTCTGAAAAATCAATACCAATAAGGGAGATGTTCTTATAATACGTTTTATAAGTAAGTTGTGTAATGCTGCCGGTATCAAGATATTTTTATTGCCAATTCAAATAATTTCTTAGCAAATCGCTTTCTGCTCCATTCCGTTCAACACGAGGATAAAGTTCTACGGTTCTGCCACCCTAAATCCTTTTTAAAAATTGTAAAATTCGAAATCGTGAATCGTCAAAAAGTTCTACTCTCTAATACATAAGCTTTTCCCTTAGGTATCCTAAGTAATGTATAGGTCCGACCCAAAATCGGGTTTCCCTTTAGTATTTAGGGATATATCCTATATGAATGCATAGTTAATTATAAACAAATTTCTATGCAGGTACATAAGGAACTATGATATTTATCATGTTATAAAACCGCCGTATTCCTCAAATTTGCATCAGGTATGAAGTAGACGTGTATGAATACAATCAGCTGTTACCACTGCGGTGAGGATTGCAGCTCTTCGGCCATAGCAAGTGATGAAAAAAAATTCTGTTGCATTGGCTGTAAGACGGTATACGAGATATTTTCTTCCAATGATCTTTCCTATTATTATGATTTGCAGTCCGCTGCAGGAGCGACTCCCAAGCTAACGGCGGGAAAATATGATTTTCTCGATAACCCCGACATTGTTGAACTTTTAACCGAGTTTAATGACGGCGATTTCCAAATTATAAATCTTTCTATCCCTCACATTCATTGTAGCTCCTGTATTTGGATATTGGAAAACCTAAAAACGCTGAACCCTTCTATAAGCGGCTCACAAGTAGATTTTCCTAAAAAAAAGGTTCGGATAACTTACAAGGCTTCTAAAATTTCACTGAAGCAATTGGTCGTTCTCCTCGCTAGAATAGGTTACGAACCCTATTTATCTATGAATGATTCCGATAGTAAAAAAAAGGATACCGATCGCAGTTTGCTTTATAAACTGGCGGTGGCGGGCTTCGCTTTCGGCAACATTATGTTCCTCTCTTTTCCCGATTATTTTGACCTTTCATCTAGCGATACCTCTGGTGGAGAATTTTGGCTCAATCGCTATGAAAACGTATTTCGATGGCTCATGTTCCTATTTTCGTTACCCGTAGTTTTTTATGCGGGATGGGATTATTTTAGGTCTGTCTTCAAGGGAATACGGAGTAAGATATTGAACATCGATGTACCTATTGCATTGGGCATTTTAGTGCTTTTTCTCAGAAGTACCTTGGAAATCATTTTCGACTGGGGCAACGGTTTTTTCGATTCCCTAACCGGATTAGTTTTTTTTCTGCTTTTGGGTAAATTCTTCCAACAGAAAACCTATGCCTTCCTATCGTTCGAACGGGATTATAAATCGTTTTTTCCCATTGCCATTACTAGGATAAATTCCGAAAGAGAAGAGGAAAGCTTACTAGTCAACGCTATACAAAGCGGGGACCGCCTATTGATTCGGAACGAAGAACTGATACCCGTTGACGGCGTACTTATAAGCGGAAACGCCCGTATTGACTACAGTTTTGTAACCGGTGAATCGGAACCTGTCAGTAAGCAATCGGGCGATACGGTATTCGCGGGTGGAAAACAATTGCAGGGAGCCATAGAAATGGAAGCCCTGAAATCCGTTTCCCAAAGCTATTTGACCCAGCTTTGGGGCAATTCCGTTTTTAAACGGGACAAATTGAGCAAGTTCCAGTCTCTTACCGATAGTATTGCAAGGCGATTTACCATTGGCGTTTTATCGATTGCCCTCGTAGCGACCGCCTACTGGCTATATGCTGATCCGAGCAAGGCGCTCAATGTTTTTACGGCGGTTCTGATTATAGCCTGCCCTTGTGCCATCTCCCTAGCCTCACCTTTTACCATGGGGAATATGTTGCGGATTTTCGGTAAGAAAAAATTTTACCTGAAAGATGTGCGAACCATAGAGCAATTGGCGCAAATCGATACCGCCATATTCGATAAGACCGGAACAATTACCACTTTTGAAAAATCCACGGCCACTTACGAGGGAATGCCCTTGACCGCAGCCGAAAACTCGCTGTTGAAAAACACATTACGCGCCACTAACCATCCCCTCGGTCGTGCTTTGTACGAACTGCTTACCAGTAATGAACACATTATTCTAGATGAATACGAGGAACATTTGGGAAAAGGCGTCGAAGGCAAAAAAGAGAATAATTGCATAAAAATCGGATCAGCGGATTTTGTAGGAACCCACCAAAACGAGGAAACACTCAACACTGCTGTACATATTAGTTGCAATGGCTGCTACAAAGGCAAATATGTTTTCCATAACCAGTACCGTGAGGGTATTACCGAAGTGTTTTGTGCCATGTCGGAAACGCTCGAACTTGCGATTTTATCGGGCGACAACGCGGGTGAAAAATCGAGATTGCAGAAACTGCTTCCCAAACGAACCCCGCTTTTTTTCGACCAAAAACCCGAAAGCAAACTTGAGTTCATCAAAACGCTCCAAGAGCAGGGGAAAAAAGTGCTGATGGTAGGCGATGGTCTTAACGATGCCGGCGCCTTGGCGCAGGCGGAGGTAGGTATCGCAATTTCGGAAAATGTAAACGTATTTTCCCCTGCATGTGATGGTATTTTGGAAGCCTCCAGTTTCAAGCAGTTGTATTCCTATATCCTAGCTTCCAAAAAGGCAATGGCCATCATCAAATATAGTTTTATCCTATCCCTATCCTATAATATACTTGGACTCTATTTCGCCGTAACAGGACAACTTCAGCCCATAATCGCGGCGATTCTAATGCCTTTAAGCTCAATTAGCGTAGTAAGCTTTGCCACAGTCATGACTAATTTGATGGGAAGGAAGCTTAAATGATTATAAAGTGAGTGACATGACCAATATCATATAATCTGAGGTAAGCATAAGTTAGGTTTGCATAAATCACAGGTGTGGGCGCTATTTACATTTTATTGGCTGTCAGTATCGCCATCGCGGTCCTTTTTTTTATAGCATTTATCGTTTCCGTCAGTAGTGGACAATACGATGATTCGTACACACCCTCTGTGCGCATGTTATTCGACAACGAACTGGTAAAGCCCACTTCAGAAAGAAAGTTTGCCCCTGCCAAAAAAGACAAAAGAACCATTACAAATCAACCAAGTAAAAAGAAAAAGGAAGAAAATGGAAAGCAACGGTCCTAAAATTTAGGGGGTACAAACGCCGCTACTGCAAGGCGGATTGACAACATCACCTTTACCCGTTCTAAAGGTCAATTCTTTTTTCCCTTCTCTGAAACCGGTAAATTTATGGAAGTACAGCAATTTTATTATGATAACAAAGTAGTAAAGAATTTTCTTTACGCCACGATGTTCTGGGGAATTATAGGCATGTCGGTAGGCCTTCTATTGGCTTTGATGTTTATGTTCCCTAACCTCACCGATGGTATCTCGTGGTTGAGTTTTGGCCGTCTGCGACCCTTGCACACTAATGCCGTCATTTTTGCCTTTATAGGCAATGCCATATTTGCGGGAGTCTATTACTCCACACAGCGTTTATTGAAGGCACGGATGTTCAGCGACTTTCTGAGCAAGTTCAATTTTTGGGGGTGGCAAGCCATCATTGTTGCGGCTGCCATAACACTACCTTTAGGCTATACCAGCTCCAAGGAATATGCTGAACTGGAATGGCCTATCGATATTGCAATTGCTGTGGTTTGGGTAGCCTTCGGTGTGAACCTTATCGGCACCATGATCAAACGGAGGCAACGGCATCTCTACGTGGCCATTTGGTTCTACGTAGCGACCTTCGTAACAGTAGCCGTACTCCATATTTTCAACAGTCTGGCACTTCCGGTGAGTGCCTTAAAAAGTTATTCCGTCTATGCGGGTGTGCAAGATGCGCTAGTACAATGGTGGTACGGTCATAATGCCGTAGCCTTCTTTTTGACTACGCCGTTTTTAGGACTGATGTATTATTTTGTACCCAAGGCCGCAAATAGACCGATTTATTCCTATCGCTTGTCCATCGTCCACTTTTGGTCCTTGATTTTTATTTATATCTGGGCAGGCCCGCATCATTTGCTCTACTCTACCCTACCCGACTGGGCGCAGAATTTAGGGGTCGCCTTTTCCATTATGTTGCTCGCCCCCTCTTGGGGCGGAATGATCAACGGACTTTTGACCCTACGTGGTGCATGGGACAAGGTGCGCACCGACCCGGTTTTAAAATTCATGGTGGTGGCGATTACAGGCTATGGTATGGCCACATTTGAAGGGCCCTTGCTTTCCCTAAAAAATGTAAATGCCATTGCCCATTTCAGTGACTGGATTATCGCCCATGTACATGTCGGCGCATTGGCTTGGAACGGCTTTTTGACCTTCGGGATGGTCTATTGGCTAGTACCTAAAATGACAAAATCAAAACTTTATTCGATAGGTTTGGCCAATTTCCATTTCTGGATCGGGACCCTAGGTATCATTCTTTACACGCTACCCATGTACGTGGCCGGGTTCACCCAAGCCCTTATGTGGAAGGAATTTAATCCGGATGGCACTTTGGTCTATGGCAACTTCTTGGAAACCGTCAACGAAATTATGCCGATGTATTGGATGCGAGCCGTTGGCGGAAGCCTTTACATCATCGGTGCCTGTATCATGATCTACAATGTTGCTGTGACCATCAAACGTGGAAGCGTAGTAGAAGATGAATTGGCCGAAGCACCCGCCCTGACCAGGGTTTCAAAAAGTAGAACAGCGGGAGAGACCCTACATTCGTGGTTGGAAAGAAAGCCGATCCAATTGACCATTTTGGCAACGGTAGCCATTCTTATCGGGGGTATCGTACAAATTGTACCTACAATTTTAGTAAAATCAAATATACCGACCATATCCAGCGTAAAGCCATATACGCCTTTAGAGCTTGAAGGCCGAGATCTCTATATCCGGGAGGGCTGCGTCGGTTGCCATTCCCAAATGATACGCCCCTTTCGCAGTGAAGTTGAACGCTATGGTGAATATGCCAAGGCAGGGGAGTTCGTTTATGACCATCCGTTTCTTTGGGGAAGCAAGCGTACAGGTCCTGATTTGCTACGAATCGGTGGCAAATATTCCGATAATTGGCACTTGAACCATATGTACGACCCCCAAAGTATTTCATCAGGTTCCATAATGCCATCCTATCAATGGTTAATTAAAAACGAACATGATAGAAGTGGGGTACAGGATAAGATGGAAACAATGGTTTCCTTGGGTGTGCCGTATACAGATGAAGATATTGAGAATGCCGAACAATCCATGGAAGCGCAGGCTAGTCAAATACAAAAGAATTTTTACACCGACCCCGATTTTGCAAAAAGTTATGAAGCGGATAAGACGGATGCACAGGAAAATGGTGTAGCATTTATAGAAATGAAAGATAGGGAAATCGTTGCTCTAATTGCCTATCTGCAGCGGTTGGGCACTGATATTAAGGTCAAGGAAACCGAAGAAATAACCTCGAAAAAATAATAAATATGCTAAAGTTCGTAAAAGGATATTTAGAAAGTATAGAGGGCGTTGCCACCTATCCTATGATATCATTGCTCATCTTCTTCGTGTTTTTTACCGTGCTTTTGTGGTGGGTATTTACCGCCTCCAAAGAGCATGTAGAGGAAATGGGAGCACTGCCGCTAGAAAATGACGATAACCAACAAAATTTCGAATTATGAAAAATAGTTCGACATGGTGGCTCCGAATTCTTGTTGGATTCTTTATCGTATTGGGATTAATGGAATATTTCGTGGACTCCGGAAACAAACCGGTAATCTTTGTATACCCCATAGCCCTGGCCTTTATGGTTTTCATATTGCTATTGATGATCGCTATCGAACTCATAGTGGCGGCCATTGAAAATGTGATGTACCAAACCCTCTCCATCGAAGCCAAGGAACGCTATCTGGCCGTTAAGAATAAAAAATGGGAATGGACTTGGGGCAAAAGAGCGTATTTAAAACTTTTGGGTTCTAAACCCATCGAGAAAGAAGGTGAAATCATTCTCGATCACAACTACGATGGCATACGTGAATTGGACAATGAACTGCCGCCTTGGTGGGTATATATGTTTTATGCGTCTATCGTTTTTGCAGTAGTGTATTTGGCGCGTTTCCACGTATTCGGAGGTTATGACCAAGAGCTGGAATATGAACGGGAAGTAGCCGCGGCCCAATTGGAAATTGAAGCGTATAAGAAAACGGCAAAGGACTTGGTGGATGAAAACACAGTAGAACTTCTCATCGATGCCTCAGACCTCAGTTCCGGAAAAACGGTTTTCGAGACCAACTGCATTGCCTGTCACATGGTCGATGGAGGGGGTGGCATCGGACCCAATCTGACCGATGAATATTGGATTCTGGGAGGCGGTATAAAAAAGGTTTTCCATACAATTTCGGAAGGAGGTCGCGATGGAAAAGGGATGATAGCTTGGAAACAGACCCTAAAACCGATCGAAAGAGCGCAAGTTGCCAGTTATATTCTTAATGAAATCGTTGGTAGCACTCCGGCGAATCCTAAAGCTGCCGAAGGTGATATTTGGATTAATCCTAACATGCAAGATGTACCTGCACCGGAAATGCAAATACCGGAACTGGAAGTCGATTCCACGACTTCTGTATCCGACTCCCCATCAAAATAAGAGGATTCAAAATCAATTTCAGCTAAAACCATGGGTCAAGACCAAGAAAATTTCAGGGATTCTATCGGCACCATCGACGAGGAGGGCAAGCGGGCATGGATATTCCCTAAGAAACCGAGCGGCAGGCTGTACCGATATCGTAAATATGTAAGTTACGTTCTACTGATATTTTTGATAAGCGCCCCTTTCGTCAAAATCAATGGCAACCAGTTTCTAATGTTCAATGTGCTTGAAAGGCGGTTCAATATCTTCGGTCTCCCATTTTGGCCACAAGACTTTTATTTGTTCGTAATTCTGATGATAATCGGGGTGGTGTTCGTAGCGCTTTTTACCGTCGCATTTGGAAGAATTTTTTGTGGATGGATGTGCCCCCAGACCATTTTTATGGAAATGGTTTTCCGTAGGATCGAATTCTGGATCGATGGGGATAGAGGTGCCCAAATAAAATTGGAACGGCAAGAATGGAATGCGGAAAAAATCAGGAAACGAATTACAAAATGGATTGCCTTTTTCATTATATCATTTCTGATTGCAAACGTATTTCTCGCCTATCTTATCGGTAGCGATCGACTGATCCGTTATATCACAGACGGCCCTTTACAACACGTGAGCACCTTGGTTTCCCTGACACTGTTTACGGCGGTCTTTTATTTCGTCTTTGCTTGGTTCCGTGAACAGGTCTGCATTATTGCTTGCCCATACGGACGCATGCAGAGCGTCTTATTGGATAATAAATCAATTGTGGTCGCATATGATCATAAAAGGGGCGAGGCCGAAAACGGACGTAAGAAATTTAGAAAAAGCGAAGATAGGAACGCCTTGGGCCATGGAGATTGCATCGATTGCTTACAATGCGTCAATGTCTGTCCCACGGGAATCGACATCCGAAACGGAACCCAACTGGAATGTGTCAATTGTACGGCCTGTATCGATGAATGCGATACGATAATGGAAAAAGTAGATCTTCCTAAAGGATTGATTCGGTATGCCAGTGAGGATGAAATTGTAAAAAAGAAGAAATTCAAGTTCAACCCCCGATTGAAAGGATACACCGCCGTACTAACCATTTTGACAGGCATATTGGTGGGTATGCTCTTTCTACGCAGCGATTTGGAGGCCAATATCCTCAGATTGCCAGGGCAACTGTACGAACATAAAGACGGTAATATCATTAGTAATGTATACACGTATAAATTGGTCAATAAGACGACAAAAAATGTAGAGAACGTACATTTTAAATTATTGTCCCACCAAGGTATCATAAAACTGGTACGCCACGAAGATTTTAGCGTACCTGCCCAAGAGCTATCCGAAGGTACTCTCTTTATTGAAATACCTAATTCGACCATTAAAAAAGATACCGAAAAATTAAAAATAGGGGTATACAGTAGTGATGAAATGATAGAAACAACAACCACTACATTTTTAGCTCCACGGAGTTATAAATAACCAAAACTATGAAAATCAACTGGGGAACAGCGATTGTATTATCATTCGTAGGCTTTATCACCTTCATACTATTCTTTGTAATACGTATGAGTACCGATAACCGGGTAAACCACGATTTGGTAACAGAAGACTATTACAAAGCCGAGTTGGGCTATCAAAGAGAAATCGATGGCGAAAACAACGCAAAGGACAATGGCTTTCAACTATCCGTAAAAAAAATTGATGAAGGTCTACTCATCATATTTCCGAAAGCTTTGGAGTATAAAAATATAGAAGGAACCGTATCCCTTTACAGACCATCCAATAAAAAGTTGGATTTTGATCTGGCCATAATGCTATCCGATGCACGTCTGCTCATACCTGACCATCGTTTGTTGGATGGTCGATGGAACATTAAAATTTCTTGGGAATTTGAAAACGAAGCCTATTTACACAAAGAACAAATAACCTATTAAAATGCTTTTATCAGCCGTTTTACTGGGATTATTGGGAAGTCTTCACTGCGTCGGCATGTGTGGCCCCATTGCATTTATGCTTCCTGTGGATAGAACAAACAACTTTAAAAAATTCGGCCAAATCTTCATCTATCATAGCGGGCGACTGTTAGCCTATGGCATCATAGGCCTGATATTCGGCATACTGGGAAAAGGGCTCTACGTTTTCGGAATGCAACAAAAATTATCCATCGCTATCGGAGTACTAATGATTATCGTGGTACTTGTCCCCAATCGAATCTTTTCCAAATACAACCTTTCAAAACCCGTTTATAAAGTAATAGCAAAAGTCAAAAACCGCTTGGGCAGCGAGCTAAAAAAGAAAAGACCAGACACCTTTCTGACGATAGGTTTTCTCAACGGATTTTTACCCTGTGGACTTGTCTATATGGCTTTACTTGGGGGAATTGCCATGGGAAGTGTATGGTACGGTAGCTTGTATATGATGCTCTTCGGATTGGGCACCATTCCTCTAATGACGACCGCTATCTATTTTAGTGGATTGCTAAAAGGACCCCTTCGACAAAAAGTAAAAAAAGTAATTCCCGTTTTTGTTATATGCCTAGGTGTGCTTTTTATTCTCCGTGGTATGGGCTTGGGTATTCCTTATCTATCGCCAAAACCGGTAGTCGAACTAGTGTCAAGCAATTTGGAATGTCATGATTGACGGCAACTATCAAGCAATTCCTTACCAGCACTATCATTCTTCGCTCGTTGCTTTCCAATGGAAATTTATCAATTCCCATAACCCTTTCAGACAATTGGATGTACCGAACTCATAACGCTAATTTTATTTTAATCCTCCCTAAATTTCCCCACAATATCCGTGATATGAATACGATACACGATAGGTATTTCCCGTTCTTGTAAACGGCTTGAAAAATCCTTTATAAATTTCGGGGCTTCTGCATCCCTGTTTGCTATGGTACGCTTTACTCCTTCCGTGAAACGATGTAGCTGCAATTTTGCGGTACTTCCTTCAAGCTGCTCGAAACGACCTTGAACGAGTACCGAACGCCATTTTTGAATGGATTGGATGTCGTCTACCTGAAAGGCTACTGATCCGTGTTTACCCATTGCTTCAATTTTGAATCCAGGTGAAGAATAGCTTAGAATGCATTTTTCCTCGGCATCATGATAATACGTAATCGGATTGATGTAAGGCGTTCCCCAAGAGATGTAGGCTAACCGGCCTATATAGTTTTCGCCAAGCAGTTGTAGGCATTCGGAGATTTCCATGTCCCGTACAGCGGTGTTTTCATTATCTTTTGTTTCCATCAATTGCTGTTTTATTGAATTTCAAATCAAACCTTCATTTCTTATGAACTAAAAATCATAAAGTTTGAATCGTTCAGACTATGAGTCAATTTAAATTACCATATAAAAGTAAGGGCAGTTAAAGAGGAATACTATGATAACGGTCATGTTTTGACAAAACTGATCGATATCATATCATTAGTATTTTACCTAGTCTAATTTTGAGCATAAATTTTCCCTAAAATGAAGCTACTGTTCAAATTATTACTAGTCATAATGTTGATTTCCTTTACTGTAAAAGCACAGGAAACCTATTCGATAGAGGCCTGTTTTGATTCCTATATTCAAGGCAAGTACTGCTTTGTTGATATGGAGGGTACGAGCTTTCGGTTTCAGGAAATTGAACCCAGCATTATTGAAAAATATGACTTGAGGGATGCATCGTATCAAGGAAGAATGTTTGTCGTGGTTTATAAATCGAAAAATACGGCCTATGAAGAACGTGAAGAGGATGAAGTGTACGAGCAGTATGAGGGTGAGTTCAAAAATGGCGAAAACTATAAGGATGGGGGACAGTACAATGAGGGCGAAGATTATGAGGAGGAAGAGGAAGATAATAATGAGGAAGAATATCAGGAATATTGCATCGTTGATCTCGAACTGGTCAGATGACCCCTGATTACTATCATATCTTAATCCATC